>NZ_CP053840.1:2400000-3000000 GCF_013201665.1 Arcobacter venerupis
GAGATAGCTTTAATAAAAAATAATGCAACTAAATCTTTAAGTATCTTAGAAAAGGCACAAGAAATTGATTCTTTTTTAAATGAAAACAACCGCTTCCAAAATGCAAAGAATTTACTTTCAGATGAAACTATAAATCAACTAGAAGATAATAAAGTAGCTATACAAGAAGCTTATACAAATATATTTGAGACTCAAAGCGGTAATCTAAGTGATGTATACAATGAAATGTATGAAAAAACGAAAAATGCTTATAATGATTTATTTGTTAATAAAACAGGTGAAAAAGTAAAAATTGAAATATTAAATGCACATATTGATAAATTTGAAGAGAAATATGCATCTATAATTTCTAATGAAAAATCAATAAGTAATGAAGTTGAAAATTTACATAAAGATTTTAAAACCAAGCAAACAGAATTAGATAAATTTTATAAAAAAATATTTGGAGATGAAGAAAAAGAAATTAACTCATTAAAAGACGAATTAGAGTTAAGATTATCTCAATTAAAAGAAACAGAAATAGAAGCAAGAAAAGTAATAAATTTATCAAGTGATGCGGGATTAGGTGGAGGATTTTTTCAAAAGGCTAAAGAAGCAAAAATAAATAAATATATAAGTTTAGGAGTTTTTGTATTTGTTTTGATTGTAATGGGATGTTTTAATTTTAATACAATTGATTTTAAAAACTTAAAAGAAATTGATTTAATTTCTATTACTGTAAGATTTATGATAAATGCTCCTTTTATTTGGATAGCAACCGTTGCAAATCTAAATTTAAATAAGTATGCTAGACTAGAGCAAGAGTATTCTCACAAAGAGTCATTAGCAAAATCTTTTGAAAGATACAAAACAGAAATAGAAAAACTTAACGATACAGAAACGGTAAAATCTAAAGAGTTATTAGTAGAGTTGATGACATTAAATTTAGAAGCTTTCAAACTCAACCCATCTTTAACTATGGATGGAGCAAAGAGTGATATGGATTTATTGGAAAAAATAAAAAGTATGAATTTAATATCTAAACCTTAATCTTCATAGATTAAAAGTTCATAGGATGGTATACTAATTTCTTTAAAATAAGTATACTGTTCCAAATCTTTATCCATAAATTTATTTTAATTTATAATAGCTAAGTCACTCTTAATTTGTTTTTTTTAGCCTTCAATTAAAGCCACCTTTTAGGCTCAGCCAAATAAAACCCTTGCAAAAAGTCAATATCTAAGGTTTTTAAAATATCAAAAACTTCTTTTGAATGTACATATTCAGCAACAGTTGTTGCATTTAACTCTTTTGCCATATTAACAATATTTTTTACTATAGTTTTTGATTCTAATAAGGTATCAATATTTTTTATTAAAGAACCATCAATTTTAATAATTTCTGGTTTCAGTTTCAAAATATTTTCCATACTTGAATATCCACTTCCAAAATCATCAATGGCTATTTTACAACCAAATTTTCTAACATATGTAGCAAAATCTTTTACAATATTAAAATCCTCAATAAAATCAGATTCAAGTATTTCAAATATAATATTTTCTGCTTTATGGAATGTTCTAACTTTTTTATAAATATATTCTCTAAAAGATTTATTTGCTATATCTTCATAACAAAGATTTATACTAAATTCTATATCTAAAGAACTAAATTGTTTAAAACTCTTTTTTATCATAATTCGCATCATTTTTTCATACAGCATTATTCTTTTAGCTGTTTGTAAAAATGCAAAAACAGAAAATACCTCTTTAGTTTTGGGATTGATTAATCTCATTAAAGATTCATATTTTTTTATCTCTAAAGTTTTTGTATCAAAAATTGCTTGAAAATATGGTTCAATAGATGAACTTTCAACTACATCTTTTAAAAATACAATATCACTTAAGAGTTTACTTTGTTCTTCATCTTTATATGCTATTGTTAAAATATCTAAATTAATATCTATTATTTTATCCACAGATTTTAATACTTCATATCTTTTTTCTTTAATTAAAATCTCTTTTAAAAATCCTCTTACATAACTAAATGCTGCATTAACATAATGAGCTGGTAAACCTATACGAACATGAATTTCACTAATCGTATGTAATTTCTTGAAATAGTTTTCATCATATAATCCACAAAAGAGATTTAGATACCAAAGTTCAATTCCTCTTTCATGTCTTGATAGAATTTCTTTATTATGTAAAAACATACGTGCATGGTCAAATTCAAATATAAACTCATAAAATCCACTTAATAATTCTTTGGTATAAATACGAGCAATACTTTCTAATTCTTTTAAAGATGAGGCATCTTCTTCATTAAATTTATAGTTTTTTAATAACTTTTTATAACTTAAATCCATAGTTTATTTCCCATTAACTGCATCGTTTACAAGCAATACTATCTTTCCCTAAAAACTCTTTTTGATTTGCATTATCCACAATTTTATTGGCAATATCTGATGTTCTAACTGCAATATTATTTGCTTGAGATGATACCTCAGCATTTGCTCGAACTTGTTTTTCAAGTATATTTATTGCATCATTTATTTGAACTATTCCTGTTTGTTGTACTTTTGATGTATTTGCTACATCACCTATTAATTCAATAGTTTTATCAATATTTGTATTTAAAATAGTATAACCATCAATCATATCATTTGCTATTTTTTTTCCATTATTTGCTTTTATATTTGCAGATTCAACAAGATCTTTTATCTCTTTTGCAGCTTCTGTACTTCTATTTGCTAAATTTCTTACTTCTTGTGCAACAACAGCAAATCCCTTTCCTGCTTCACCAGCAGTTGCTGCTTCTACAGCTGCATTTAAAGAAAGAATATTTGTTTGAAAAGCTATTTGGTCAATTATTGTAATTGATTCATTTATGGCGCTTACTTTTTCATTTATTTCATCCATTGCTGTGGTCGTTTTATAAGCTAAAGATAAACCCTCATTTGCATAACCTACAACTGCATTTGCAAGGGTTGACATTTGAATAGTTTGAGTTGAAGTTTTATCAACATTTTGAGTTATTTCACTCAATACAAGTGCTGTATTTTTCAAACTTATTGCTGCTTCATTTGAAGATAAATTTAATTTATCCACATTATCCAAAAGGCTTTCAGATGAATTTTGTAAAGATACACCATCTGTTTTATTTGCCAATAACATTTGAGTTATTGCCTCTTTTAATTTATTAACAGCCTCTACTAAATGTTGAAACTCTCCCTCTGAAGAAATAGTTTTAAATTCTAAAGTATCTCTATAATCATAATTTGTATATTTTTCTAAAATGCTATTAACATTTAAAAAATTTTGTCTTGTTTCAATAATCATTTCATTAACACCTTTTTTAAACTCTTCTAATGATTTGTTTGATGTTGTTGATGTTATGATTTGTGAATATAAACCTTGTTTTACCTTATCCATTACAGATTTTGCTTCTTCAATTAAAAATGATTCTTCTTTTTCTTTTTTAATAAGTTCTTTTTCTCTGTTATCTATAACTTCTTTTATTTCAGTATATTCACTGGCCATTGTAGTATTTATTTCAAAACTAACATTTTTATTATCCATATTTTTAAGAAAGCTAACTAACTCTTTTGATAATAATTTTCCATTTTTTCTTTCATCTAACTCATGAATAACAAGTGCTAATGCAATAATGATTTGAACAATTTGTGAAATAGTTGTTGTAGTAAATAAAAATGCATTCAAAGGAAGTATTATAATTCCCAAATAATGTACTATTGTCATTCTAAAATATAATGATTTTAAATTAAACATAAGATCTCCTATAATATTTATATCGCGAAGTATAATAGAATAGGAAATTTTTTATCTTGATTAGAATCAATAGAAAATTAATATGATATATCTTATGTAAAAGGGGCTAAATACCTGCCCCATCTTGGAATGTTCTTAGTTCTCTTGGAATTATTCCAATAATATCACCTTTATTAAGGTTTTTATTTTTAAATTCATGGTGAGAGATTTCAACTAAAATGGTTTTTGTAGTATCTTCCACATCTTCTAAATCAATTTTAACCTGTGAACCTGCTAGTTGAATATATTTAATCTTAGCTTTTGAAATAATATCTTTATCTTCACTTGAAACTATTTCTAACTCATGTGGTCTGATATGATATTTTTGCTCCGTATCATTTTTTCTTTCATGAAACAGATTTACATTTCCCAAAAAGTTTATAACAAACTCATTTGCAGGATTATGAAATACCTCTTCAGGCGTTCCTACTTGCTCGATTTTTCCTTTACTTATTACTACAATTCTATCTGCAACTTCAAGTGCTTCTTCTTGGTCATGGGTTACTAAAATCGTTGTAATTTTCAACTCTTCTTGAAGCTGTTTTAACCATCTTCTCAAATCTGAACGCACTTTTGCATCTAAAGCTCCAAAAGGCTCATCAAGAAGTAAAACTTTTGGCTCAACAGCTAGAGCCCTCGCAAGTGCAACTCTTTGTCGCTGACCACCTGAAAGT
This sequence comes from Arcobacter venerupis, assembly GCF_013201665.1. NCBI lineage: Bacteria > Pseudomonadati > Campylobacterota > Epsilonproteobacteria > Campylobacterales > Arcobacteraceae > Arcobacter > Arcobacter venerupis. The sequence goes on from NZ_CP053840.1 coordinate 2,404,481, forward strand.
TGCCAAGGAAATCTGTTTGCAAATCCATCAAGTTGGATAAGATTTAAAAGTTTTGTAACTTTTTTATTTATCTCATCATTTGATAATCTTTGTTTTTTAGGTTTTACTCTTAATCCAAAAGCAATATTTTCAAAAACTGTCATATGTCTAAATAGTGCATAATGTTGGAATACAAATCCAATATCTCTTTGAGCTATATCTTTTTTTGCTACGTTTATTTGATTAAATAAAATCTCACCACTATCAATATCTTCAACTGTTTCAAGTCCTGCTATCATTCTTAAAAGTGTAGTTTTCCCACTTCCCGATGGCCCAAGAAGTGCCAGTAATTCACCTGGGATTATCTCTAAATTTATATTTTTAAGAGCAACAAAGTTTCCAAAATATTTTGTTAAATTTTTTACTTCAATTTTCATCATTTTTTCCTAAAGTTTATTATTGCTTATCTAATTTGTCTAATTGTCTTTGAACTTTCCACTCTAAAATATATTTTAGAACCAAAGTTAAAAGAGCAAGAATTGCCAAAAGTGTTGAAACAGCAAAAGCTGCTACAAAATTATATTCGTTATATAAAATCTCAACTTGCAAAGGCATTGTATTTGTAACACCTTGGATATGTCCAGAAACAACTGAAACTGCTCCAAACTCTCCCATCGCTCTTGCGTTACATAAAATTACTCCATAAATTAAACCCCATTTTATATTAGGAAGTGTAACGTACCAAAATGTTTGAAAACCGCTTGCTCCCAATAAAAGTGCAGCTTGTTCTTCATCATTTCCTTGTTCTTGCATAAGTGGAATTAACTCCCTTGCAACAAAGGGAAAAGTTACAAATATAGTAGCTAGTACAATTCCTGGAACTGCAAAAATAATCTGAACATCATTTGCAATTAACCAATGTCCAAACCAACCTTGCGCTCCAAATAGTAAAACATAAACAAATCCTGAAATTACTGGCGAAACTGCAAAAGGCAAATCAATCAAAGTTATCAAAAAACTTTTTCCAAAAAATGAATATTTAGCTATTGACCAAGAAGCTGCCACTCCAAAAATTAAATTTAAAGGCACTGCAATAGCAGCTGTTATAAAGGTAAGTTTTATTGCTTGTAAAACATATTCATTTGTAAATGATTCAAAATATGCTTCATAACCTTTTCTAAAAGCTTCTGCAAAAATTGTTATCAAAGGAGCAACTAACATAATCAATAAAAAAGTAACCGCAGTTACTATTAATAAATATTGAACTAATTTCGACTCTTTTTGTGATGATTTTGAATTACTAATAGTTTTCATATAGCCTCCATTCCTTTTCTTCTTGAGCTCCATCTTTGAAGCATATTAATTAATAACAACATTACAAATGAAATCAAAAGCATCACAACAGCAATTGCAGTTGCTCCTGCATAATCATATTGTTCAAGTTTTGTAATAATCAAAAGTGTACTTATTTCTGTTTTCATTGGCATATTTCCAGCAATAAAAACAACCGAACCATATTCACCAAGAGCTCTTGCAAATGACAAAGCAAAACCTGTCAAAACAGATGGGAAAATAGTAGGAAGAATTACTTTATAAAATATTTGCCATCTCGTAGCTCCCAAACTTGAACCTGCTTCTTCTTGCTCAATTTGAATCTCTTCAAGGGCTGGTTGAATTGTTCGAACTACAAAAGGAAGTCCTATAAAAATTAAAGCAATAGTAATTCCAATTGGAGTAAAAACTACTTTTATTCCTAGTGGTTCTAAATATTGTCCAAACCAACCTTGAGTCGAATACAAAGTCGTAAGTGCAATTCCTGAAACTGCTGTTGGAAGTGCAAAAGGTAAATCAACAATTGCATCAAAAACTCTTTTTCCCCAAAATGTATATCTTACTAAACACCAAGCGACAATCAAACCAAAAACAGTATTTACAAGAGCTGCAATTAATGAAGTAAAAAAAGTAAGCTTATAACTTGCAATTACCCTATCACTTGTTGTTGCATTTATAAATGCTTGCCATCCCATACTAAAAGCTTCAGAAAATAGCGCAATTAGAGGAATCATAACTATGATACTTAGATAAAAAACTGTATATCCCATAGTTAATCCAAAGCCTGGAATGGGTGATTTTTGCCTTTTTAGTATTCCAAAATTTAATCTCATTAATTTCCTTTGTAAAGTTTTAAACTATATTTTTCAAGTATCTACCAAAATTTGGTAGATACTTTTATTTTAATTTTTATAAATAGAATCAAAAGTTCCACCATCATCAAAATGTATTTTTTGTGCAACTGCCCAACCATCAAATACATTATTGATTTTTACAAGTTCAAGTTTTGGGAATCTTGCTATATCTTCTTTGTCTGCAAGTTCTGGTTTATATGGTCTATAGTAATTTTTTGCTGCTAATTTTTGACCTGCTGGTGAATATAAATATTCTAAATATGCTTTTGATACTTCATAAGTTCCATGTTTTTTTGCATTTTCATCAACAACAGCAACAGGAGGTTCAGCAACTATAGATATACTTGGAACAACTATTTCAAATTCATCTTTTCCCAACTCATTAATAGCTAAGAATGCTTCATTTTCCCAAGCAAGCAACACATCTCCAATTTTTCTTTGAACAAATGTATTTGTAGAACCTCTTGCACCAGAATCAAGAACTGGAACATTTTTAAATAACTTAGAGATATATTCAAGTGCTTTTTTATCAGCATCTTTATACTTTTGTGAATTTTTATCAACTTTACTTAAATCACCCAACTCTTTTTTTAAAGCATAGGCATAAGCTGCTAAATAGTTCCATCTTGCACCTCCTGAAGTTTTTGGATTTGGAGTAATCACAGAAACTCCATCTTTTATTAAATCATCCCAATCTTTTATGCCTTTTGGATTTCCTTTTCTAACTAAAAATACAATAGTTGAAGTATATGGCGATGAATTATTTTCTAATTTTGCTTGCCAATCTTTTGGAAATAAAGCAGCTTTTTGACTTATTACATCTACATCATAACCTAAAGCCAAAGTAACAACATCAGCACCTAAACCATCAATTACAGCCCTTGCTTGTTTTCCAGACCCACCATGTGATTGTTTGATTGTTAAATCTTGACCTGTTTTTTCTTTCCAATAAGATGCAAAATCTTTATTATATGAAGCATATAACTCCCTTGTTGGATCATAAGAAACATTTAAAATCTCTAATGACTTTTTTGCTGCCTCTGCTTTTGAATCATAACTCTCACTTGAAATCCCTAATACTGGTATTAATAATGCACTTAATGCAATATTTCTTAAATTTTTTACTATTTTTTTCATTTTTATTTTCTCTTTCAAATATAATGTACACTAAATGTGTGATAATTAAAGATTTAAAAAAATCTCACCTCTTACTTTTTCTTATAACAATTTTTTACACATGTCGCACATCATTTTAATCCTTTTAATATAATATACACTAGATTGATGAATATTAAAAATTAAAAAAAATTGACGGTTTAGATTCCTAAACCACCAATAAATTCTTCTTTATAAATATCTTCTTTTTGTATTGGTTTTTGACCCAAGCATGAAGCTATAGTCATCTTATCCAAAATTTGAGCTGTTAAATTTCGTATATTTAAAAAAACTCTTCTAAAATAACATTTACTCTCTTGAGAACATGGTTCATAATTTGAAACACTAACACAAGAAATCATAGCAATCATTCCCTCGAAGTGTCTTATAACCTCACCTAATGTTATCTCATTTGCATCTTTTGCAAGTGCATAACCACCATATCTTCCTGGAATACTTTTCACCCAACCTGCATTATTCATTTCAAGCATTATATTTTCTAAAAATCTTCTTGGAACATCAATGTTTTCAGATAGAATTTTTGTTGAGATTGACTCCCCTTTTAACTCTGCTATTGCGAATAAAGCTCTAAGAGCATAATCTGTTTTTTTTGATACTTTCATTTAACACCTACTAAATTGGTGATAATTATAATCTATAATTTTTTATTTGTCAACTTATTTAACAATAATTTTAAGAATTAATTTGCAAATCAGAATTCAGTAAAAATATTCAAAATCAATATTTTAATGTAAAAATAAGTTTAAATATATTTATATTAGTTATAAATCTCAATAAAAACCATATATTAAATAAATTTAATTAAAAATTAAGAATATTGAATATTTTATATACAAAATTTCAAATCACAAAAGAATTCTTTATGCAATAATTATTTAACGTAATAAAAGGATTCAAAGTGAAAGAAAAACTAGTAGTAATCGGAAATGGGATGAGTGGACTTCGAACCATCGAAGACCTTTTAGAAATAAATAAAGATAAATATGACATCACTATTTATGGTGAAGAACCTCATGTAAACTATAATAGAATCATGCTCTCATATATTCTTTCACAAGAAAAAACTTTTGAAGATACAATCATCAATCATTTATCTTGGTATGAACAAAACAATATCACTTTACACAAAGGCGATAAGATTGTATCAATAGATAAAAATAGTAAAACAATCAAAAGTGATAGTGGAAAAACTGAATCTTACGACAAACTTCTAATAGCAACTGGCTCAAGAGCTTTTGTTCCTAAAACAAAAGGAAGTGACCTTGAAAATGTAATTGCTTTTAGAACAAAAGCCGATGTTGATGCAATTATTAGCACAATTAGAAAAGATAAAACTGCCGTTGTTGTGGGTGGTGGACTTCTTGGACTTGAAGCTGCTTATGGAATTGCAAAACATGGAATTAAAACTATTTTAGTTCATAGAAGTGGAAGTATCCTTTCTCAACAACTTGACTCAACTGGTGGAAAATTACTTCAAAAAAATCTTGAATCTTATGGAATAGAGTTTAAATTAAACACAACTATCCAAGAGATAAGTGGTGATGGAATTGTTGAAAAAGTGAGTTTCACAGATGGTGTTAGTGTTGAGTCAAACTTAGTTGTATTTGCAACTGGAATTATTCCAAACACAGCACTAGCTCTTGAAGCAGAACTTGAAACAAAAAAAGGAATCATTGTAAATGATTTTTTGAAAACTTCAGATGATTCTATTTTTGCCATTGGAGAGTGTGTTGAACACAATGGAAATACTTATGGTTTAGTTGCCCCACTTTATGAACAAGCAAAAGTTTTAGCAAAAGTTCTAGCAGATAAAAAAACTGAAGGTTATGAGGGTTCAACTTTATCAACTAGACTTAAAATCTCAGGTGTTGATTTGTTTAGTGCAGGAGATTATTTAGGTGATGTTACAACTGAGGATTTAATTTTACTTGATGAAAAAGTTGGAATCTATAAAAAACTTGTAATCTATGAAAACAAAATCATTGGAGTTGTACTTTATGGAGATACAAGTGATGCTTCTTGGTATTTAAAACTTCTAAAAGAACATACTGATATTTCAGATTTACGAACAAAAATCCTATTTGGAAAATCAGCAATATCTGGAGATAGCGGTCATGGTGGAAATGACATAAATGCCATGAGTGATGATGAAGAAGTTTGTGGATGTAATGGAGTTTGTAAAGGTGACATTGTATCTGCCATCAAAGATAAAGATTTAAAATCACTAAGCGATGTAAAATCTTGCACAAAAGCTGGAGCTTCTTGTGGTTCATGTTTAGGTTTAGTTGAGCAAATTTTAGTAAATACTTTGGGTGATGAATACAACGCTGTTGAAGAGGGAATTTGTTCATGTACAACACTTGGACACAAAGATATTAAAAAAGCAGTTGATGAGGGTGAATTTGAAACTGTTTATGACGTTTTTAAATCATTAGAGTGGAAAACGCAGGAAGGTTGTTCAAAATGCCGACCAGCAGTAAACTACTACTTACTTGTAAAATATAATGATGATAAATATAAAAATGATAAAAGAAGTGCACTTGTAAACGATAGAATGTTTGCAAATATCCAAAAAGATGGAACTTATTCTGTGGTTCCTAGAATTTGGGGAGGACTTACAAGTCCACAAGAGTTAAAAGATATTGCAGATATTGCAGTTAAATACGATGTTCCAACTGTTAAATTCACAGGTGGTCAAAGACTTGATATGTTGGGAGTAAAAAAAGAGCAACTTGAACCTATGTGGAAAGATTTAAATGATGCTGGTTTTGTATCAGGTCAAGCTTATGCAAAGGGTCTGAGAACTGTAAAAACTTGTGTTGGAAATACTTGGTGTAGATTTGGAACTCAAGATTCTATGAATATGGGTGTGATTATTGAAAAACTAACATGGGGATCTTGGACTCCTCACAAATTTAAAATTGCAGTTTCAGGCTGTCCTAGAAATTGTGCGGAAGCAACTATCAAAGATTTAGGAATTATTGGAGTTGATTCTGGTTGGGAAATCTCAATCGCTGGAAACGGTGGTATAAAAGTGAGAGTTACAGATTTCCTTTGTAAAGTGGAAACCGATGAAGAGTTATTAACTTATGTAAAAGCCTTTATGCAATTTTATAGAGAAGATGCTTATTATCTAGAAAGAACAGCTCATTGGGTTGAAAGAACTGGATTACAATATGTAAAAGATGTGCTGTTAAACAAAGAAAAAGTGGCATATTATGCCCAAAGATTTGAAATATCACAAAAATCAGCACAAGTTGATCCTTGGGCAAAAGCAATTGAAGATGGATTTACAAAAGAGTTTAATTCAATTGTTATAAACCCAGAAGAATCTTTTAGTTTTGAAGCAAAGGAGCAAATTTAATATGTCAAAATGGTACAAAATCACAGAAGTTGAAAATATCCCTGAAATGGGTTCAAGAAAAGTAGAAATTGGCGAAACTGAAATCGCAATTTTTAAAACAAGAGATGGTGCAATCTTTGCTGTAAACAATGTATGTCCCCATAAAAAAGGAAAACTAAGTGAAGGTTTAGTTCATGACAAAATAGTAACTTGCCCTTTACACAACTGGGAAATAGATTTAAAAACAGGACAAGCTTTGGGAAATGATAGTGGTTGCACGGGGGTTTATGAAACGAGAGTTGAGGATAATTATTTATATATTAGTATTTAATATATTTAGCAAATTATGATTAGATATAAATGTGCTATAATGAATTTTAAGCAGAAATAACACTCTTTTTAATTAAATATCAAAAAGGTAACTACTATGAAAAAAGATTATTTCTTACGCTGGATTGGATTTGGAGTTTTTGCGCTTATAATTTGGTTATTTTTCCCTTTTTTAAAAAGTTTTTTTGTGGCATCACTAATGGTAATAGCTACCTTTCCCCTATTCCAACTTATTGAAACAAAAATTAAACAATATGAAAAGTTAAAAACTTTTGCGCCTGTAATTTCTGCTGGCACTATTACCTTGATAGTTTCATTAATTGTTTTTATGCCCATATCAATATTTTTATTTAATCTTTTTAGTCATCCAACAGATAGCATAACAATAATTCTATCTTTCGTAGATAAAATTGATAATTTGAGTCAGCATATTCCATCTTATTTAGAGTGGATTAGAACTCCCCTTGATACTATAATTCCAATGATAGTAACTAGAAAAGAAGAAATTACTGCCTTTCTTGCAGGGTGGCTTGGAAATGGATTAAAAGACTTTATGCTAATGTTAGGAGATATGATGATGATTGTTATATTTTTCTTCTTTTTAACTTTATACAGCAGAAAACTTATTCTGTTTTTTATGCCTATTATTCCCCTATCACGTCCACTCAAACGAGATTTTTTTAATGAGATGACAATTATGGTATCGGTTGTTTTCTATACATTAGTAGGTGTGATGATTGCACAAGGATTAGCATTTGGAATTTTTATTGCTTTTTTTGATGGATATAATGCTTTATTACTTGGCTTTATAGTAGGTATTATGTCAATTATTCCAGTTTTAGGAACGGGGATAGTTTGGATTCCAATTGCTATAAACGAGTATCTTCAAGGGAATATTTTTAATGCACTTATTATCTCTATTTATTCATATGCCATGATGTCATTTTTCATTGACAATGTTGTCAAGCTTCTCATTTTAAATTTTATAAATAAAAAACTAAGCAAAAACAAACATCGTATCAATGAGTTTATTATATTTTTTGCCATAGTAGGTGGATTGGCAACTTTTGGGTTTTGGGGATTTATCTTAGGACCTGCAATTATTGCACTAGCAATTACAACTCTTATGACTTTCCGCAAAACCAATCAATTAAGCCTTAGGCATGAGAAAACCCACTTAGATAAAAATTAACTTTTTATACTAAGTGATTCTATCTCTTTTTGTAATTTATCAAGTTTTTTAACCATTAACTTAATTTCATTCTCTTTAATTCCATCTACAATTCCACCATGTAAAAATTCTTGTGCAGTAGATTGAAATACTTTCATTAATTCTTCAAGTTTCTCTTTTGCTTTATTAACAACTTCTCCATAATCATCTACCAAAGTCTCTTCAAGAGCATTGATTTTTTTTGAAATTTCATCTTTATTTTTGAAAACATAATAGGCACTAATACCGGTGATTGCGGCACCAACTGTGAAACTTAGTAGATTACTTTTGTTCATATTGTCCTCTTTTCTTTCTGGATTTTTTTTAAAAAACTGAGAAAATGCCTTAAGTGCAAGAGAGGCATTTGTAAATTTAACGACCCCATTAGTTAATAATTGACTTTCATTTCCTATTTTTTCGATTAAATCACTACTCTCATTAATGATTAAAGAAATATTACTAGAAAGAATAGAAAGTTTATCTTCTCCACTATGAACAAAGTTATTTACTTTATTCATAGTTTTTGCATATTGAATAGCACAGAAGATAATTATTCCAGTGATGATTATCATGCATGTAGCAATAATTCCTAAAAATAGAAGCTGTTGATCAATCATTTTATACCCTTTTTCATCACCATGATTATTTCAGTGTACTCTTATTATTCATTTCACAGCTTAACATTTTTTATATATCTAAAAATCAAAAAATTATAATGTGTAATTTAACATGTAAGTAGAATTTATTCAGTAGATAATGAAAAATAAGTGCTATAAAAGTTTCAGGGTAATATGAGGTATATTACCCTAATTCGAGATATTTTTTGAGTTTTAAATAATTAGTAATTTTTCCCGCTAACTATATCCATAATTCTTTTTCTCTCATCTGATTTACAATTTAAAATATCTCTTTTACTCTTTGAATCTATAAAACAATTTAACGTAACATCCAACAATCTAACTCTATCTTCTAGATTATCTTGTCTTGCTATATCAATTCTTTCATAGTATTTATTTATTAGTCCATTTTTTTCTTTTTCTAAATCAAGTAATGTGTTTTCATTAGCAAACAAAGAAGAAGTAATAAAAAATAATATTATTTTATATGTCATTGCAAGCCTTTTTTAGGTATTCTATCATCTTTTAGATAATAGAATATTAAAAAATAACTTTTATATGACCTATTTTTCTAATAAATGTTCATACCTCTTATCTGTTAAAAGTTTTAAAAATGCAACTAAAGCATCAACTTTTCTGTCTGTTAACTCTTTTGCTTTTAACTCTTTTAGTGAAATAGTCTCTTTTACTTCTGGTTCATCCCAAACTTTTCCAGTCTCTTGATTTATAGTTCTATTTTTATTGTTATATTTATCATAAAACTCAATTACAGTTCTTAAATCAGTAAATACACCATTATGCATATATGGAGCTGTTACTGCCACATTTCTTAAAGTTGGAACTTTATATTTTCCCCTTTGAGCTTCATCTGTAACAGCTGGATTATTTAAAAGACCTTTATCTAAATCTTTTGCACCATTTTTTGCTCTTAGTGTTTGATTTGCTGGAACTCCAATATTATGAAACTCATAGTTTGTAAATGTTTCACCCTCTTTATCTTCACCTTTTAATACGTGACAAGTTGAACAAGAGTTATTATTATTTGAAAAGAATAATGATTTTCCTAAATCTTCTGTAGGAGTTAAATCATATTCACCTTTTAAATATCTATCATATTTTGAATCAAAAGGAGAGAACTCATCTGTTCTTTCAAATGCACCTATTACTTGAGTTAATGCAGTATAAGCTTTTTCTTCATTTTCTAAAATATCATTTCCAAAAAGATTTTTAAAAGCATTTACATATAATTCATTTTCTTTTATTCTATTTACAACTTCTTTTTTACTTATCATTCCCATTTCATCTGGATTTAAAGGTGGACCTCCAGCTTGGTCTTCAAGAGTTGATGCTCTTCCATCCCAAAACTGTCCACCAATATATTTTTGTTTTTTCTCATCAAAATGAAATGCTGGTGAAAATTTTGCATAAGATGCAGTTGGAGCTTCCCTATCTCCAATTGACTTATTATTATCACCCATTGATGCCATTTTTTTTACACCATTATCTCTGTTATCCACAAAACCACTTTCTGGGTTGTGACATGTTGCACAAGCTTGTGTTCTATTATTTGATAAATTTTTATCAAAAAATAAAATTTGACCTAGCTCCTCTTTTGATAAGGCATCACTTGCACTTAAACTAATACTTGAAAAAGCTATTAACATAGCAACTAATAATTTCGAACTTTTCATTAAATCCCCCTATTTTTTAATAAATTTCTAATTGGTCTAAATATTAAATCTTTTAATGAAAGATAATCTTTCATTTGTTCAGTCCTTAGTCCAAATTTCATAACTTTTACACTATTTGATAAACATAAAGTTCCAAAAACTCTATCCCAAATAGCAATATATCCACCATAGTTTTTGTTAAAATGCTTTTTACTATGATGTATTTGGTGCTGTTTTGGAGACATAAACCATTTTTCTATTAAACTTCCATATGAAAATGGCACATGAGAATGTCTCAAATTTGAGCCAAATATAGAAAATATAAAAAGAAAAACATTAACTCCCAAAACCATATAAATATCTATCATTGCACCAAAAAAATAGATAAAAATTCCCGTAACAAATCCAATACTTAAAGAGTATCTCAATCCAAAAAGAAAATTTTCAACTGGATGAACTCGATAAAATGTAATTGGTGTTAAAACTTTTGCGCTATGATGAACTTTATGGAATTCCCATAAAAATGGAATTGTATGCAAAAATCTATGAAGCCAATATCTCGAAAAGTCACTAACTAAAAAAATACTAACTGTATACATAAAAATAATCATTTCATATGAGAAATAGCTATTTTCAAAATAATCAAACTGCTCGTATAAAAATTTATTTACACTAAAAGCGATAGTTTTTGCACTTAATATAAAAGGTATCAACAGAAAAATATTTATAAAATATGATAAAAAGAAATAGTAATAATCTAACTTTGCACTTGGATGTAACCAAAGTTTTGAAGAAAAAATCACCCTTGTATTTTTTTTACTAACATAAAAATACACCATTGCCAATAATATTGAAGATACTATATAAATCCAAAAGAGTCTTTTATTTGGATTTATTAAATATTCTAGTGCAAAAAAATCGTTCAATTTTTAATCTCCATCAGCATCTAAAATTTTTCCTGTTACACTTAATTGACCAATTAATGATGAATAATAAGCATTATGTAAATCTTTTGCGCTATTAAAAAGTGCTTTTGCATTTGTGAAATCATCTTTTTTAAGTTTTTTTAATTCATCTTGAGTTTGTGCAATGTCATCAATTACCGTTAAAAGTTGAATTGCTGCACCTTTATTCATTGCATATGCAGCAAAGTCATAATATTGATGTTTTTCAACTATTTGTTTATGAGCTTCTAAAATTGCTTCAATTGCATTAAATGAGTTTTGACTTAAAAAATATTCAGCTCTTTCATTTTTTGGATCATTTTTAAATTTACCAGCAAATCCACTTGGATTACCAATTCTCCACTCTTTTAATCTATATGAACTAGCAATCAATGTATTAATTACTAAAGAGTTTTCCCATTTTTCATCTTTTGCAGGAGCTGTTAAATATGTTTTATAAACTCCTTTTATTCCCTCTAAATAAGAAATCATTGAATCTAAAATAACAACACTTAAATCTTTTTCTCTTTGTGAAATATCATTATCATTAAATAAAACATATTCTAAAGCATTTATAGTTTTAAATGAATTTTTAAATAAAGCAATCTTTGCCTCATCTTTTGATTCAATAACCCTTTGCATTTGAACACTTAAATCCTCTTTTAGATTATTAAAAATATCCATATATCTTGGTGTATCAGCATAATTCTCATCTAAATCACCAGCAATATAAAAAGCCTCAACCTTTTTCCAATCCGTTAAAAAATTTGTAAAATTTTGTGCATTTACATCTTTTTGTAAAATTTTTGCGTCTTTTATTGCTGTCTCAACATTTGGAATTGATACATTTTTTATTATATTAACAAGTACTCTTTCATTGGCAAAAACAACACTTGAAAATAACAACACTAAAAACAACACTCTTTTCATTATAACTCCTGTAAAAATTTAAGTAATTTATCTCTTTGTTCTTTTGGCAGATTCATAAAATTTTCTTTACTTTGAATTGCTTCTCCACCATGCCATAAAATCGCTTCTTGAAAACTTCTAGCTCTTCCATCATGTAAAAGTCTAGGTTTTTGTTTATTTATTTTTTCATGTAATGCTAATCCCCATAAAGGAGCAGTTCTCCACTCATTTTTGTCTGCTTTAAATTCAACTCTTCCATCACTTAAATCTTCACCCATATCGTGAAGTAAAAAATCAGAATAAGGGAAAACTTTAAAACCTTCTTTTGTTTCAAAACTACTAATATGACACTTTGCACATGAGATTTGTTCAAAAATTTCTAAGCCTTCTTTATACTCTTTTGTAATTTTTGGAGCATAAGCTTTTATATGTTTTAAATAGTATGTAATTGCATCAAGTCTTTCATCAGGTATATCAATTGCATCTTTGGCTTTTGGTGCTTCATTACAAGCTTTTTGAGTTGGAGTACAATTATCATCTGGGAATATTGATGTAGTTAATCCCATATCATTATTTGCAGCACCTGCAACTTGCTCTTTTAAAGAATAAACACTTGCTTTCCAAGTATATTTTCCTAATTCATCTTTTTTTGTAATATTAGAATATACCCAATTTGCTTTGCCTGATATTCCATCACCATTGGCATCATTTATATCTTCATTTTTTAAAATATCTTCATTTGAAATTAAGTTAATTAAACCCATACCATTTAACGTTGGAGCTAATCTATATGAAACATTTCCATTATCTAAAGTTCCATAATTTAAATTTGCCAAAGAGTATTTTGGTTTTAATAAAATTTGTTTTTCTCCATCTGGAAATAAAACTTCTTTTTCTTCAAAATCTATTTTAATATTACCTTCAAAATCTACTCCATAAATTCCATTTATTGATAATTGATTTCCATAAATGCTATGTGGAACAAAACCTTTATATTTCAATAATTCTTGATCTTGGTTGGAATTTGTTGCTTCTACAGATAATCTAGCAACTAACGATCTTGAAACAAAACCATCTTTATTAAATAGTGTACCTTTCCCATTTCCTGGATGGCAACTAATACAGGTATTTGCATTAAAAAGTGGGCCCAAACCATCTCTTGCAGTTGTAATAGCTGGTGCTTCAACCCAAGGAATTGAAAAAAAACTTCTTCCTAACATAAATTTGTCATATTCATCATTATTTAAATTATCAATAGGTTTTAGAAGTATTGAATTACTTTTATCATTTGATAAAAATTTACTACTACTATCAACGGCAAAAAGCCCTGTAGCAAATATTGCTACAAGGCTTTTTAATAAAATAACTTTTTTTAACAAATTATAGTTTTGTTTCTTCTGGATCTGTAACATCATCTGTACTTAAACTAATTTTATTAGCAGCTGCAACATTTACCATTTCATCACCTAGTTTTCTCAACTCATTTTTAAGTTTTACAATAACTTTAGATTGAGAACTTTCTGGTCTGATTTGATAATCGAAGTGCTCTTTAGTTTTTGCAACTTCATCAATACTATTAATTTTTTCTTCAATAGATTTCATTAAATTTGTAATTCTAGTTTTTGTTTTAGCATCAACAGCATCTAATAAAGAAGGACCATATTTTTTACCTTTATATGTTGCTGTTAATATATTTTTAAATCCTATATAATTATTTAAGATATCTCTATGTGTATTATCAGAAAAACAAGAGTGTTCATCTTCTTCACTTGGAGTTAAAACAGCAACTGCAATTCTTTCATTTGCTAATTCAGATTTAACAAAAACACCCATTCCTGCAATGATTTGTTTTAAAGCTTGTGCTGATTCGATATTTTTAGAAGCATTATCTCCTTTTAATTTACCTTTTAATGCAGCTTGATATAAACCTTTTGTTCCATCTATATTTTTTTCCCAAGCTGATTTTATAGTTTCTAAATCACTAACTAATTTTTCAGCTGATGCTTGTAAATATGCTAATCTTCTATCTGCATTTTTTTCAGTTGTAAAATCTTTTAAAGTTCTAAGTCCAGCTGTCATTGCACCAGGAGTTACACTATCTTTTAGGAAATTAGAGTAATCTTGATCTTGTCCCCATAATAAGAATTCAATAGCATGATAACCAGTTGCAACATTTGCCTCTCCACCATTTTCATTTAACTCTGTGATTGCATCAACAGTAATTTTACTTACATCAACTTCTTTTGATTCTTCTCCACCTGGATTAAATTTTCCAACTGTGTCAATAATATTTCCAGAAGTTAATTTTCCATCTGCGTCAATTGTATAGTCAATCATATTTTCATCAAGTGGCCAAGCATTGATTTGTCCTTCAGGTGCACCATAAGCTTCAGCTATCCAACCATCTTCAGAATCAATTGGACCATTAGAAAGTCTAAAAGCTTCTGTTTGCCCATAAGATTCTCTTGAATTTAACCAAGCTTTTTTTGCTTTATCTATATTTTCTTGAGTTGGATTTTTTGCAAATGCATCTATTGCAGTTTTTAAAGCAATTGCGTCATTTACAGCATCAGTATAATTTGCTAACGCAATATCTGAATACGCATCTAAAAACGAACTATTTTTTGTCATTTCTTTCTTTTGAACTCCATTTTCAGAAGCAGCACAACTTGTTAATGCAACAGCAGTAACAACAGATAGAGAAACTAGTACTTTTTTACTAAAATCTAACATTTAATTCCTTTTTTTTAATCTTAATATTAATTATCATTAATGAATTAAAGCTAAATAAAACTTTTATTTATCTTAAATTGATAATAATTATCATAACAATTTAGCAATTAATATTATTTTCAGTATATTAAATTTAAATGAGTATAAAGTTAAAGGATATTAGGGATAAAAATTATGTATTTTTAAGTTTGCTAGTAATAATAAAATAGAGTTTAATACTCTATTTTATTAAAAATTTTAAATTTTCAATAAGTTTTTTGGCTTTGTCATCTTCACTGTTTCCACCTAAAACCTTGTTTAACTTCTCTTCAATTTTATCTTTCTTTTTTTCAAGTTGTTTATTTATCTCTTCTTTTATTAAATCTTTTGTATTAAAAGAGATTTTAGGATGTGAAGTTTCTCCATTTACACCAACAACAAAAGTTTTATCTTTTATTGTTGCATTAATTTTCGCATCTATTTGTTTTTGTTCTAAATCTAAAATAGAGTCTTTTATATCAATTTGAGTATTTACACTTTTCATAAGTAAATCAGATGTTAGTACTTTATCGTTAATTTGACTGTTTATATCAAAAGTTTCATACACTTCTTTTGTTAAATCAAATTTTGCTAATTTATCAAGTATCATAGAAAAGTCATTTGGTAAAAAATGCCCATTAAGTAAATTTCCTTTTAACTCACCTTTTTTTACCAATAAGTCATAATCTAATACAAAAGTTCCTTTTGAATCAAAGATTTTTGGATAAGCTAACATATTTAATAACTCTTGAATATCTACATTTTTTAAATTTGCGTTTAATTTATTATTATTTAAATTAAAGTCTAAATTTCCACCTAAAGTATTAGATTTTCCATTTAACAAAAAAATATCATTTTTATTTGAGATATTTCCATTTATATCCATTTTACCTCTTAAATTAATTTTTAAAAAGTTTTTCATTTTTTCTAAAGATGGAAGATTCAATAAATAATCACTATCAAAAGATTTATCACCAAAGTCATACACACTTTTTTGTGTTGTTAAATTACCAAGTGTAGTTTGTAAAGTTGCTTTTGATACAGCTTGATTTGGTACTAAATTTGTATTAACATTTAAATCAAAATTTACTTTTTCTTGTAGGTTTTCTTTAAATACAGTGTTTGCAACTTCATTTACAATTGATGCATTAGTTATTTTTGAACTAATTGTTCCATCTAATTTATCTAAGTTTGCATTTTTTATATCACCTTGAATATTTAAATCACCTAATGCATAAATTGGTTCATTTAACATTTGTAATAACTTTTCTAATTTAGCATTTTCAATAGAAAATTCAAAAGATGATGGTTTAAAATCTTTTAATTTAGTATCAAACTTTGTTGTACTTTCAAAAATATTAGAAGTTCCATCAATTTCTACAATATCATCAGCTGATTTTATATTTCCATTTGTAGAAAACTCACCATTTAATTTTTTAGAAAATAGTCCTTCTAATTTACTTAAGTTTTTAACATCAATTTTATAATCAGATTCTATTTTGTTTGATAATAAATCAATTGAAGTTTTATTCACAAAAATATCAGCAATTGAGCTAATCAGGTCGGTTTTAATTTCTGCTTTGTTTGGATATAAAAGTGCATTTATATCACTATGAAAACTAATTGGCGATGTAAATGTTTGGTTAAACTCTTTATTTATAACTTCATTATTGATTTTTGCATTTATAATTTTTAATACAATCATTCCATCTAAATTTGAAATATTGGCATCTTTAATATCAGCTAAAATATTTAAATCACCTTTAGCATATTTTGGTTTATTTAATAAAACCAATAAATCTTCAATTTTTGCATTTTTTATTTGTACATTTATATTTCGTGCTTCAAATTGTTCTAAATTAAAATAGTATTTAGTTTGACTTTGTGCAATATCTGAAATACCTTGAATTATGGCTTCTTTTTCATTTCCAATAAAAATCCCATTTGTAGAGAATGGTCCTTTAAACTCTAATTTTGTTAAATTTTTAAGAGTTGATAATTCATTGATTTTTATATCATATTTTAAATCAACACTCTTTTTTAAAATAGATAAATCCCCTGAAATATTAATTTTTGAATTATCATTTATCCATGCATCAAAATTTAGATAATTTAAAGTTAATGTAAAATCATTTACTTTTAACTTAACATCTTTTTGGTCTAAATTAACTTTTCTTTCAATATATGATGAAACAATATTGTTTCCAAATTTTGTAAATAACAACCCATAAATTGAACCTAATATAAGAATAATTATAAGAGTAAGTAATAAAAATATTTTTTTCATTCGTAACCTTTTTTTGATAAATGAGACGATTATATCAAACAATGGTAAATAAAAAGAAAATAGATTTTTTTAGCTTTATTTTATTTTTTTTTGTATATAATCACGAACTCAAAGTGTTAAGTAGGGATACGCAAGCCGAACAGACTTTGGAAATAATAAAATATAAGGAATCTAGAATGAAAAAAATCGTTCTTTTAATGTTAGCTATCGCTGCTGTTGCATTCGCTGCTGATGCTGAAGTTGCTAACCAAACTTTAAAAGCTTACTCTGTAGTAGCTGCTGGAATTGGATTAGGTCTTGCTGCACTTGGTGGTGCTATTGGTATGGGTAATACTGCTGCTGCAACTATTGCTGGTACTGCTAGAAACCCAGGTTTAGGTGGAAAATTAATGACAACTATGTTCATTGCATTAGCGATGATCGAAGCTCAAGTTATTTATGCACTTGTTGTTGCAATGATTGCATTATATGCAAATCCATTTTTAGGATAATCTTTAAATCTACAGATTTAATAACTTCCAAGGGTCAAAAAGTTTATCTTTTTGACCCTTTTTTTTATTCAAAATGACACCTTAATGACACTATTTAGTTGTACAATAGTCTTTTAAACTATAAAAAGGCACAAAATTGAAAAATAGTACAATTAAAAATAAACTTCTTATGCTAACCCTTTTTAGCATATCTATTTCCTTTATTATCTTAGGTTTTTATAATGCCTATAACAACTATACTTCAGAGTATAATTTAATCAAACAAAAAGAGTTAGATTTAGCAAAAGAGACTTCAAAGTCTATTAATAACTACCTTCAATCAAAAATTGATATTGTTGAAGCAGTAGCGAATGAAGTATCAGCATTAACACTTGATGTAAAAAACAAAGAAATAGTTGATAAATTACGTCTAGGTAATTTATCAGGTAAATTTTCAGGATTGTACTTAGGAATAGCAGAAAATGGTAATTTTTTACAATTTGATGCAAGTTTTAGAACACCACAAACCCATGATTATGACTCAAGAGCTAGACCTTGGTTCAAAAAAGCAGTTGAATTAGATGGAGCTGGAGTTAGTGAACCATATATTGACTTTAGTACAAAAAAACTAGTTATCTCAGTATCAGCACCAGTAAAAAAAGATGGCAAAATTATTGGCGTTATTGGTTCAGACATTCAACTTGATACTGTTGTAAATACAGTTTTAAATGTTAATCTTGGAGAAGAAGGTTTTGCTTATCTTATAGATAATCAAGGTAAAACACTAATTCATAAAGATGCTAAACTATTCAACACTCAAAATAAAATTTATGAACAAATTAAAAGTGATGATAAATTACATTTCGATGAAGCTTTAGATGAAAGTAGTCCTCAACTAATCGCTTATAGTTCAGTTCCTATTACAAACTGGAAATTAGTAATTCAATTAGATAAAAAAGCTATCTCAAACAAAATAAACGCTAATTTAATAAAAGATATTATTTTATATATTGTTTTATTAATTATCATTTTAGCTATTTTATTTTTTGCATTAGTTAAAATTCTAGCACCATTGAAAACTCTTGAAGATGGATTAAATTTCTTCTTTAGATATTTAAAAGGTGAAGAAAAAAGTATTAATAAACTTAACATTAAAACAAATGATGAGTTTGGAAATATGGCTGTTGAAATAGATAAACAAATGGAATTAATTTCTCATAATTTAAATGAAGATAAAAAATTAATTGAAGAAGTTAAAAATGTTGTAAATAGAGTTAAAGAAGGACGTTTGGACTTACAAATCAAAAATGAAACTTCTAACTTATCATTAAATGAATTAAAAAATATGTTAAATGATATGATTACTACAATCAAAGGTAATGTAAATGAAGATATTAACATTATATTATCTTCACTTGAACAATATTCAAAATTAAATTTCGTTAACAATATTTCAAATCCAAGTGGAAATGTGGCAATTGGATTAAATAATCTATCAAATATTATTAATCAAATGCTTCATGAAAATAAAACAAATGGTTTAACACTAGATGAAAGCTCAAAGGTTTTATTAGAAAATGTTGATATATTAAATAAATCATCAAATGAAACAGCTGTTTCGTTAGAAGAAACTGCTGCTGCTCTTGAAGAAATTACAAGTACAGTTATTAATAATACTGAAAGAATTGCTACAATGGCTAATCACTCAAAAGTATTATCTACTTCTATTGAAGAGGGTCAAAAACTAGCAAACATAACAGTTGAATCAATGGATTCAATTAATGAGCAAACAAAAGCGATTGCCGATGCTATTACTATTATTGACCAAATTGCATTCCAAACAAATATTCTTTCTTTAAATGCAGCCGTTGAAGCAGCAACAGCTGGAGAAGCTGGACGTGGATTTGCAGTTGTTGCAGCAGAAGTGAGAAACCTAGCGTCAAGAAGTGCAGAAGCAGCTAAAGAGATAAAAGAACTTGTTGAAAATGCTACAAGT
Source organism: Arcobacter venerupis (assembly GCF_013201665.1). NCBI lineage: Bacteria > Pseudomonadati > Campylobacterota > Epsilonproteobacteria > Campylobacterales > Arcobacteraceae > Arcobacter > Arcobacter venerupis. The sequence goes on from NZ_CP053840.1 coordinate 2,424,349, forward strand.
AAAACAAACAGCGGTAAAAAAATTGCTGATGATATGATTAATGGATATGTAAAATTAAAAGAAAATATCAGTAAAACTACTCAAGTTATAAATGACATTTCAATTTCATCTCGTGAACAAAGAACAAGTATTGAGCAAATAAATGATGTTGTTAATAGATTAGATAGACAAACACAAAATAATGCTTCAGTTGCTACACAAACCCATGATATTGCAATAAATACATCAAATATTGCAAAAAGAATTTTAGAAACTGTAAATGAAAAAGAGTTTAGAAATAAATAGAATTTATCTATTATTTCTAAACAAGCTATCATAATACTTAAACTTATATGAAGTATTATGATAGTAACATTCCAACCTTATTTTTAAAACTTAAATTTAAGAAGTGCGGTTATGGTGGAACGGTAGACACGCTACCTTGAGGTGGTAGTGCCCTACGGGTGTGCGAGTTCAAATCTCGCTAACCGCACCACTTTTTATTTCAAACAAACTTTCTTCTTCATATATATTATTTAGTAATATTTATTTTTACACCTGTACTATGAAAAGTCTCTATAAATTTATGTTCTAACTTAGTTCTTAATCTATATAATAAAGTTCTAAAAGCACCTTTTGATACCAATTCATCTTGCCAAACATAATTCTCAAGCACATTAAATGGCACAATATTGCCTTTTGCTTCTATTAAAATTTTTAGTAGAATTACTTCTTTTTGTGTAAGTTTAATCTTTTCTTCTTTATAATAAAGTTCATCAGAATTTCTATCAAAATAATAATCTTCATCAAACAATATAATATTTTCAGAAACATAGTTTAGTTTTTTATACTTATTTTCTTTTTTATAAATTGCCAAATAAAGAGTTGTTTTTAACTCTTCAAAACTATAAGGTTTTAAAAGATACCCAACAGGATTTGTTAAAGAAGCTCTTTTTAGAGTTTCATTATCGTTAAAAGCTGTTAAATACAAAATATCCACAGCTGGTTTAACTTTTTTTATATCAGTTGCAGTTTCAATACCATCTCTACTATTATTTAAATTTATATCCATAATTATAATGTCTGGTTCATCTTCTAAAACAAAAGCTATTGCATCATAATAATTTGTTACACTATTTGTAATATTAAACCCTAACTTGATAAGAGATTTTTTTATTTCCAATGCAACAATTGTTTCATCTTCAACTATCATTATCTTAATTTTATCCATTATCTCTCCATGAAATAATCACATTTGTGCCATTTTTAGCTTCAATAATAAATGAACCTTTTAATTGTTCTTTTGCTAAAGTTTGAACTAAAACTAATCCTAATGAATCACTTGATTTAGCGTTATCAAAACCTTTTCCATTATCTTTAACATTTAATTCAATTAAAGAATCAGTCTGAGTTAATGAAATATGAACTGTTCCTTCTTGAGAATTAAAAGCATGTTTAAAGCAGTTTGTAATAAGTTCATTTAAAATCAAACCACAATAAATTGCTTTATCTATTTTAAGATTTGTTTTTATGTCATAAATTATTTTAATATTTTTTTCATAACTATATTGTAACTCTTCAATTAATATTTTAAAATATTCATTTGTATCAATTGTTGTTACACTATTTTGTCCATGTAAAAGTTCATGTAAATGGCTCATAGCTTTTATTCTATTTTGAACAGTTAAGAATATATCTTGTATTTTTTCATCTTCAATATCAATGCACTGCAATCTAATCAAAGAGATAATTGTTTGCATATTATTTTTAACCCTATGATTTAACTCTTTTAATAACAACTCTTTTTCTTCTAGAGCGAAGGTTAAGTCTTTTGTTTTTTCATTTACAATTATTTGTAATCTTTGCTTTTCATTTTTTTGTTGAATCAAAAATTTATTTGCAATAAAATCTTTTTGTTTTTGTAATTGTTTGATTTTATCTGTGAGAGCAATTGAAAAGATTATTGCTTCTAAAACTAAAGATATTTCTACATAATATGGGAAAATCTTATATCCATTAAATAACCCTAAACTTGTTAAATACATATACATTCCAGCAGATATAAAAATACACCAACCAAACAATATAAAATAAGCCTGTCTATTCTTTTTGAATGTGGCATAAATAGTAATAATAAACAAAAGTATGAGTAATACAACAGAAAAGATATTACGATATTTATTAAAATCATTCGTGATAAGAAAAATTGAAATCATGAAAGGAAAAAGATAAAGATATATTTTAAGTATTCTATCAAATCTTGGATATTTTGCTGTATCTAAAAATGACCTTGTAAATAAACCCAATGCAAAGGCTGGAATTCCAACGATTACAGAGGAATAGCCAATTACTATTTCAATTATTTTAGCATTAGGAATATACAAATAACCTACTCCCACATATAATAAGTGATGAAAGATGATACCAACAATATAAAATACATAAAATAAATAATTTTTATCTTTTGTGAAAAAGTAAATAAACAAATTATACATAGCAAGAATCGCCATTGCGCCAAAAAAGAAATTTAAAATAGATTGATGCAAAATCTCATTTTGATAAAAAGGCTCTAATTCCCAAAGGTTTAAATTTATTATCAAAGTTGTAATAGATGAATTTATTTTAAAATAATAAGTTTTTGTTTCATAAGGTTGTATTTTGATTCTAAAGATTGGATTTAAAGATTTTCTATTTTCACTTATATTAAATAAACCCTCTTTTTTTATTAAACCTTCAGAAGAATCATAAAGTTCAATATTTGTTGTTAAAGGATTTGAATATTCTAAAATTTTATGTAGAGTACTATTTTCCAAGTTCGAAAGTGTGATTTTTATCCAAACATTAAACTTTGGTGAATATCCATAACTTAATGATTGTTCACTGTTTTTAGTGAATTCTTTACTCTTAATTTGTTCAAAATTCAACTGTTGTGAATAATCAATATAAATATCAGATTTATCTAATATATTATATTTTTGGACATTTGATGAAATCTCAAAAGCATTTGAATATACAAAAAAGACAAAAAGAAGCACCAACACTCTGAGTATACTCAAAAAAATTCCTGATAATTACTTGATATTTAAAAGTAGATTGTATTTTAATTATGCTTATTTTTTGTATTAATAATTCTGAATTAATTTTTTTAGTATTAAGATATATTTTATGTGACATGAAATGTGACACTTTTTTGCAATATTGTTCCTTAAATTTATAAAAAAGGACCAATATGGTACACATCAATCGAAATCTTTCTTTAAATACTTTACAAGAGTTAGTTGAAAGAACTATGTTAAATAATTTGAATTATTTTCCAGACAACTCTTATCAAGAACAACAAAAAGCTTTGGATATTTTTAAAAAAAAATTATTTTAGAAGAAATTATTGAAGAAAATATTCAATTTTCTAAAAGATTATCTTGGGATAATCAAAATCAAAATATCCACTTAGCCACAACCGCAGAAGAAATAATAGAAGTTTATAAGTTAAGAAGTGATGTTTATTGTAGATTGAATTATAATAGAGAATTTCCAGATTTAATAGATGGACTAAACTTTGATAACTATGATGAAAATGCAGCAATTTTATATACTAAATCGAATAAACAAATCTCAGGAACGTGCCGATTAATTTTTGATTCATCCAAAAGATTCCCAATCGAAGAAAAAACTTCTCTTTCTAATCTAAGAGAAGACTACAAAAAAATCCTAGAAGTTTCAAGATTAATCATAAAACATGAACAAAATGGATTAAATCTTGACTTTAAAAATCTCACAAAAGGAACCTACCTCATCCTTTCACAAAATGAAATGGATTTAGCAGTATCCGTTATAAAAAATGAGCATTTCAAACTTTACTCAAAATTTGGTGGTTTTGAAATCGAACAAGAGGTCAAAAGTTATGGTGAATTAAACTCAAATTTTATAATCACCTCATGGAAATATAAAGAGGTTTCTAATTTCTTTAAAAAAGCTTTTTTGTCGTAAGATTATCTGAAATTATTTAAGATAAATAAGCTAAAAGTTAGTACTGGTGTACTAACTTTTAGTAATGTTGGAGGATTCATAATTAACTGTTGTTTTAAAAATAAAATTTTCTATTGGGATACCCAATCCTATTTTATAGTTGGATTACTTCTATTTTTTCATCCATACCTTCAACTTCTAAATAATATTTTGAGCCATCTTTCCAAATTTTAGTATTTGGTCTATATTTATACTTCTTTTGTTGCCATTTACTTCAATCTATGAATTCAAAAATATCATTTTCATTCCACCATTGGATTCCTCTTCTATTTTCTTATCTTTATATAACTAAACTTTAAAATTATAAACTTACCGCCGTTGCATTTGAGAAAAATTGATTAATTAATACTTCTTCATCTTGTGTAATTAACTTTATACAAGTCAAATTCTTTTTGGTTCGTGAACAAGCAACATAAAAAAGTTTTTGACTTGCAATTTTTTTAACATCATTAATTGTAGTATCAAAAATTTTACTAAAATCATATTCATTCCAAAAATACTCATCTAAAACAACAATTACATTTTCAATTCCAGAGCCTTTTGTTTTGTGCATTGTTATATATTCAACTTTTTCACTAATATAATTATAATAATTGACCACTTCCTCAAAAGTAACAATTGGTGAAAATAAATCTATAAACAATTTTTCTTTTTTTAATTCTTTTTCTAACTCTTTAAATCGTTCTTCTTCTATTTCGACTCCAGTAGTTGTCATTCTTGTATATGTATTTTGTTCAGAAGTATAATTTGTTTTAAACGTTCTATACTCATCATTATTTAAACTCGTTAAAAAGACATCTCTTCTTGATAAAAAAGCATCAAAAGACTCAGATTTTTTAATTAAATTATTTTCAAAAGCATAAATTACTGCTTCAATTGCACCACCTGTAAAATTTAACAAATATTCAATATTTTCTTTTAATTTTTGCTTATCTGCTATAGTTCTTATTGGGTATCCAACTTTTTTCAATTCACTCAATATAAAATTAAAATTCCCCTTTTCATAGGATTGACAAAGTTCTACTAAATCTATAAGCTGTAACGTTATCAATACTTTATCAATATATTCTTTTGGTTCTTGATATCTTTGTGCAAAAGTTTCATAAAGATTTTGAAAATTTGACTCAATCGAAATAGATTTATTTGTTAACATTAAAAATTTTGAATTGGGCTGATTGTTTTTTGCAAGTTCGATTAAACTGTTTATTTTTTCGATATATTGATTTTTGATTTCTTGAGTTGAATAAGTTGTAGGCTTACTATCAACAATAGAATAATAAAATGTAACATTGCCTTGTCTTTCATCCAAAGTAGATTCATCATGCTTTAGTTGAACTTCTTGGCTTAGTCCATCTGTTCTTATATTATTGATAAAATCAACTACTTGGACAGAACATCTATAATTATCCTCTTTAATTATTTCTTCTAAAGTTTCATCAGTAATATAATTTTGAACATCTCCTATTCCATCTTTATAAATCGACTGCATTGCATCCCCAAATAATCCTATTACTGTTGTATCAGATTGAAGCAAATGCTCTAAAAAGATTTTTATGATTTTTTCATTGGTATCTTGATATTCATCAATAAAAATATAATCAAATTTATCTTGAAGAATTTTACCAATTTTAGGGAAAGAGCTAAAAAGTTGATACGCAATTTCTAATAACCCATCATGTCCAAAAGTTAAATCATTATAACTATTAAATCGAGTTTCATTATATTGAATCTTATTGTAGTCTTTTGCTTCTATTTGGCTTTTTATAAGTTCATTTAATGCTTCAATTTTAGTATTTAAATTTGTATTATATGTTACTGGATCAACATCATAAATTCTTTTTCCTTCGGGATTACCTATTTTTTCAGTAGTGACAGTAAAAAGCTTATTAGCATATTTTTCAAAAACTTTTTTGTATTTTTCGTGTTCTTTCTTTCTCTGTTCAGTTACATTACCACTATAAAATTCTATCTCTTTACGCTCAATTTGTTCAACTTTAAAAAGTTCAAAAATACATTGAAAAATATTCTTCTTATAATCTTTGATTATTGAATTTAGAAATGAATGTATAGTACTAATAGTATATTTATCACCAACTCTAGATTTTATCTCACCAACTGCTAAATTAGTATGTGTTATACAAGCAACTTTTTTATTGGGATGATTTTCAGATATATATTCTAAAACATTTTTCAATGTTTCTGTTTTACCACTACCAGCACCACCTTGAAGAACAAAACATTTTTTATCTTCAATACATTGTTTAATACTATCAAGAGGCGTCATTTTGAATCCATTCTAAAGCATTTTTGATGTAAAGAGGCATTGCCCAATCTATATTTTTTGATAATGCCAAATACAATAAAGAAAATGCAAAATCTGATTTTTTATCTAAAATTTCTTCAGTTAATTCATAAATATCATCTCTAATTATTAATTCATCATCATTTTTCAAACCTCGTAAAACGCTTTTATTATCAATTAGCTTTTGTAAATTCACTTTAATAAAAGCATCTTCAAAACTTCTTGCATGATAATTATCTTCTTCAATTTGATATGACAATTTTATTTTTCTATTATTAATTGATATAGATTCTTTTTTTAAATTTTCAAACCAATTAGCAAAAGTATTGTTATTAACATCAGGTGAACTAAAATATTTTCTTATTGTCAGATTGCTTGTATGTGTTGCACCATCAACTTTATGTCCTTTGTAAATAGTTCTTCCCGTTTGATTTTGAGTTTTAAATGTTGTGTCGATATCAGTGATTATTAAAGTTTGAATATCAAAGAATCTTACTAATTTATCAAAAGCTTCTGCATTAGCCCCTACTTCTAAAATTGAAATATTTTGAGAAGAAATAGGTATGTAATTAGGAATATCTTTTCTGTCATTATCAAATTTATTAATAAAATATGGAAGTAACATTTTTTCTGTTGTTCCCTCAATAAATATTATTTTATTTGCAAAAAATAATTCTGAGGCTTGAAGTGTTAAGTATTGTTCAACAAACTGAAATTCTTCCTCTTCAGTTCCATATAGTTCTTTTAATTCTGAATGAAAATTTTTGATTTTTATATTCTCATGGATATTTAATAAATATCTTATATCTTTAAAATCACACTTAGATACTATTTGTGCAGAGTGAGTTGTTATAACTGTTTGCAAATTTTCAATACTTTTAAAAACTTCTTTAATTTTATCAATAAATTTATATTGCATTTGAGGATGAGTATGAGCTTCTGGTTCTTCAATAAAAAGTAAATTTATAGCTTTTTTTTCTTCTTTAAAACTTTCTTTTTTCATCTCAATATCTAAAAGAAGATACAAAATATTCATAAAACCTAATCCATTTAAATGTTCAGGTAAATGATTAGAACTTTCACCATAAATAACCTTTGAAGAATTATTAATAACCTCATTTGATTCTAGGTCAGATACAACTTTTAGTGTATCAATATTTAAAAAATCTTTACCGAGTTTTAGAAAATCTTTAAATTTTTCAGTATATTCAATATCTAACAATCCATCCATTGTTATCATTTGGTCATTTATATTAGAAAAATTTGGATTATTTAAATTTTTCTGATTGAAATACTTAGTAGTCATACTTGAAAGTATTTTTTTACCTTTGTTATCATCTGAACTTGAAACATTTCTTTTTGCATGAATTATTTGGAAATTTATGATGTTTTTAATTTGCTTCAAATCTTTTTTTATTAATTTATAACGATTTACTTCTAGTAAATCATCATCATTCTCAAATGAATAAATAGTTGTTTTTAAATGATTTTGTAAATTCTTCTTTAAATATCTAGTTTTTTTATCTTGGCTATCTAAAGATTCTAAAATAGGTAATATTTTTTCTTTTTTTATTGTTACTTCAAAAAGTATTTTTACGGTATTACTGGCTGGGTCTAAATCCAAAATAAATTCAGATAAATGTTCTAGATTATCAGATTCATCATATTTTATTTCTAAAATCATTTGTATAGTTAATTCTAAAATATTTGTATAAATATCAATATTATCAATTTGTTGACGCAAAGATATACTAAAATCATCATAAGTAAAATTTTCATTGTTATAAAACTTCTCAAACAAAACTAAAAGTGAAGTTTTCCCACTATTATTTCTTCCTATTAGTAAAGATAAACCATCTTTCATTTCTAATACAGAATCTTTTAATAACCTAAAATTCTTTATTTTTATACTTTCTATTTTCACATTATTCCTTTGTTATATATTATAAAAATTTAATAAATTCATACCAGATTTCAAACATTCTATTCAATTCTCTCTATTGATAAGTCCCTATGTAAAAATATATCTTCATTATTTACTTAATTTCTGAGCTAGTTCTCTACAACTCTAATACCTCTAAAATTCTGACCAAAACATCAATCAAAATAAATCCAAAACTTAAAAATACCACTCTTCCCCAATAATCAACCAATATCCTATCAAAAAAGTGTCACACGCGGTGTCACATGTTTTTTTATACTTTTATTTCAAAATCATGGTTATTCTTTTTTAAATATAAAGCTATGTATTAATAAATTAGATATTATCCCTTTATTTTCATGCTATTTACTATTCATTTATAACTTTTTGATACCATGAAAATATATTAAAGTAAGCCTAATAACAATATAATTGCAAATTATAAATCCAAAAGGAAAACTAAATGTTCCAAAAAATTTTATTAAAAATATTTTTTATTTTAATAATCCCAATTCTTTTATTTTCAGATAATATTCCCACAACTCCAATAAAATTATTAATAAAAGAAGTAACACCAACTACTGTAGCAGTTGAACCAACACCAGTTGAGGAGAGCATAAATGCTCCTATTGCTCAAAAAATAGAAGACCAAATAGCTGCACAAACTCAACTAATAAATGATGTAATTGATAATATAAATAATGAATCTTATTTAACAAGTCTTCCTGATAAAACTTATTATGAAAATGAGATTCTTTTTTTAAACAATAGAATAAATGCTAATAATATTCAAAACAATTCAATAGCAATAAAAAGAGATGAACTAAGAGTTGCTTACTTAAAAGAGAAATCAGCTTATGAGACTACGTTAAAAGATATTATTATCGGAAAACAAGAGTTTAGAAATAAGAAATATTTTGAAGATACCCTACTCGATAATATTAGATTAATTCAAAATTTTAAACTTGATGATTATACTTTAATCTATGAAAGTGAGTCAAAAAATAGTACTAATAAAGTTTCAAGTGATTTTGTAAATAATTATATTGATCTTTATAACCAAAAACATACACAACTATTTGTTTTACAATACTTATACACAAATATGCAAAAAATAAGAACTTCAAACTTTTTTATTGATGAATTTAATCTAAAATATATGATAAATAAAATTGATAATATTAGAGGAATCTCTTTCTTATCTTCACTAACTTCATATCATTTAAATTTTTCAATTGGGGAAGCAGTTGTTGTTTTATTTATCATTTTATTTTTTAGATTAATCAATAAATATGTAATTGCATTAATCGCAAATTTCATTTCAAGAATATTTATAAAAGAAGAAACAGCAGATGAAGAAAGTGTAATCTTTTATTTAAAAGATGCTATTAATTCACCTTTAATTTATAGCTTATATCTTCTTTCTATTCAACTTTCTCTTTTTATTTTAATAAAAGACCAAACATTACTAAATCATATTATTCCTTGGATAAATACAATGTATATGGCTTTATTAACTTGGGCAATATATTCTATATTAAATAATAGTATTACAATCTATGCACAGAATTTATTAGAAAAATATCAAAATGTTAGAAAAGAAATGATTGTTTTTATACTAAAAATAATCAAAGTTTTACTTATATTAGTGGTAATTTTATTCTTATTCACGCAACTTGGAATTGATGTAAAAGCAATCGCAGCATCACTTGGAGTTGGGGGTATTGCTATTGCACTTGCTGCTAAAGATACATTAGCTAACTTCTTTGCTTCATTAAATATCATGACTGATAACTCATTCTCTCAAGGTGATTGGATTAAAACAAAAGATTTCGAGGGAACTGTTGTTGATATTAGAATGAGAACTACAAGAATTAGAACTTTTGACAATGCAATGATTACTGTACCAAACTCTCAAATAGCAAATGCACATATTTTAAATTGGTCAAAAAGGGTAATTGGAAGACGAATAAAAATGTCAATTGGTGTTAGTTATGAAAATAAAATGAAAGATATTATAAATCTTAAAAATGATATTTTTGATATGTTACTATCTCATCCAAAAATTGCTACTAATCACAATATAAATATTTCACAAACAAAAGCTTTTGAAGCAATAAAAAGAGAAGATTTATATGGTATTAAAAACACTCTTTTAGTTTTTATTGATGAATTTGATGCCTCATCTATAAATATCTTAGTTTATTGTTTTTCAAAAAGTCCTGTATGGGAAGAATGGCTTGATACGAAACAAGATGTTATGATAGGAATTGCAAAACTTGTTGAAAAAAACAATTGTGAATTTGCATATCCAACACAAACTATATTTATGAAACAAGATGGGAAAATAGAAGAAAATATTTAATCTTATTTTTTTACTAAAAAATCAGCTTTGGTTTGAAGAGTTTTTTTATATAAAAACTCTTTTTCTCTTTGAGTAAATTTTTCTTCTTTTTGCTCTTCTTTTTTAGGTTCTTTGATTTTTGTCTTTTTGTCTTTTTTTAAATTTTTGTCATCACTATTATCTTCTTTTTTAAACATTGTCAAAAGAAGATAAACTGAAAAAACAATATTAAAAATAATAATTACCCATTTTGAAATAAGTGCAATTTCTAAATAAGCTAACTTATCTTTTAATTTTAAATATTCAATAACATCGCCATAAATTGCATTTGCAAAAAAAGCAATTATTAAAAGTAAAACAATTAAGATAACTCTTCTTCTAAATTTAAATAAGTAGTACCAAAAAAATGCAGATTTAACTTGTTTAAACATTTATACTCTATACAATAAAGTTAAGCCCAAGAGCAGCAAGGGCAACAACAAGGGATTTGGTTTTTAAATCATCAATAATTTTTCTCTCTTCATCTGCAATTATAATTTCTAATTGTTCATCACTATAATCATCAAATGTTTTATGATTTTCAACTAATCTAGCTTTTGTAGCTAATATGGCTTTTTCTCTTATTTTTAGTTTTATTGATTCTTTTAATTGTTGACTCTTAATTTTTGGATAATCAAAAGCTTTTGTAGCATTTTCACTAGCAATACTTAATAGTTTATTTGAGTTCTCTTTTAGTATCTCTTTAATTCCCATAATTTATCCATTAATTTTTTTGTTTATTCTAACATTTATACATTAATGAAATAATAACTATAAATATATAGGGTAATTACAAAACATATTCCCATCTAGGATAAACAGCAGCTATGTTTTTTATGTCATCTATTTTAAACACACTAATAATCTTAAATCTACCACTTGTTAAAAAGGCTTTAATTCTCATGTTGTTTTCCTTGATTTTTATACACGCAAATTATATGCTTATTAAAATAATAATATACTTAAATATATATTTATTTACATACTTATTATTAATTTATGATATACTTTTGCATACTATTTGGTGGAGAAATATGGAAAAAGAAAATTTCAAAAAATTATTAAAAAAAGCCGATTTTAATAAACGAACATTTTCAGAATATTTAGGATTAAAATATCAAAGTGTAAACTCATGGGGAAATAATGGACGAAATGTTCCATATTGGGTTGAATCTTGGCTAAATTTATATATTGATAATAAAAAATGCAAACAAATAAAAGAGATTTTAAAAGATAGTGGTATTTGTAAATAATATAAATTATTAGATTAAAATATAAATGATTATAATAAATAAATTCTTACAATATTAGAATAATTTTTTATGCTAGAAAGCTTTAAAAAAGGCTTATTTAAGTATATTATACATAAAATACTCAAATTATAAAAAGGATTATTATTGGAACCACAATATGAAAAAATTATTGTACTTCTTATAGTACTTACATCTGCATTTTTAACATGGAAAATGGTAAAAGATTTTTATATCACTAAAATTCATAAAATTTTTGCACATTTAATTGCAGTTATTACCTCGTCTTTTATGTTACTTTCATCCATGTTTTTATTTATGCCTAAAAACTACCAAAGAGGTGTTGGTCCTGAAGTTGAAATAAATGTTATGAGTATTATTACAATCATAGTTATGTTAGGTGTTTTATATCTATTTTTTAAATTTATACCTGACAACAAAAAATAAATTTTATAGGAATTATTATGCAAGCATTTTTAGAAGAGGCTAAAAGATCTAGCCGAACTATTGCGAACCTAAGTACTGCTGTTAAAAATAAAGTTTTAAATGAAATGGCTGATGCTTTAATGAATCACTGTGATTTTATCATTTCACACAATGAAAAAGATATGATAGATGCAAGAGTAAATAATTTAAGTGAAGCTTTACAAGACCGATTACTTTTAACAGGAGAGAGAGTAAAAGAGATGTCAGATGCAATTAGACAAATTGCATCACAAACTGAACCAGTAGGAAGAATCTTAGATGGTTGGGTTACAAAAGATGGCTTAAACATCCAAAAAGTATCTATTCCAATTGGTGTAATTGGAATTATTTATGAAAGCCGTCCAAATGTTACAAGTGATACAGCAGCACTTTGTTTTAAAAGTGGAAATGTATGTGTTTTAAAAGGTGGAAAAGAAGCTGAACATTCAAATAAAGCAATTGCTGTTGTTTTAAAAGAAGTATTAGCAAAAAACAAACTTCCAGAGCAAGCAATATCTTTACTTCCAGATTCTAGTAGAGAAGGTGTAGCCAAACTTATAAAACAAAACAAATACGTAGATTTAATTGTTCCTCGTGGTGGAGAAGCTTTAATTAAATATGTAAGTGAAAACTCATCAGTTCCAGTTATAAAACATGATAAAGGTATTTGTCATATTTATGTGGATAAAGATGCAGCACCAGCGAAAATAATTGATATTGCAATAAATGCAAAATGTCAAAGACCAAGTGCTTGTAATTCAATGGAAACACTTTTAATACATGAAGATATTGCACCATATATTTTATCTGGACTTGAAGATGCATTTGCAGAACAAGGCACTATTTTAAAAGGTTGTAGTGAAACACTAAAATATATTAGAGTAATTCCAGCAACACTTGAAGATTATGATACAGAATATTTAGCTAATATTTTAAATATTAAACTTGTAAAAAATGTTGATGAAGCAATTGTTCATATTCAAAGACATGGTTCAGGACACTCAGAAGCAATTTTAAGTGAAAATTATTCAACTGTAAATAAATTTTTAAATGAAGTTGATGCAGCTTGTGTTTATGCAAATGCAAGTACAAGATTCACTGATGGTGGAGCTTTTGGATTAGGGGCTGAAGTTGGTATTTCAACAAACAAACTTCATGCAAGAGGACCAATGGGAATAAGTGACTTAACAACATTTAAATACAAAATTTATGGTTCTGGTCAAGTTAGATAATTTTATAATTAGGAAAAAAATGTCAAAGAAAAATTATGTAGAAGCTTCATTTGAAGCTATAGTGAAAATATAATGAAAAAAGTATCATTAACACTAGCAAGTTTATTTGTTGTTGTACTATTTTGGTATATTTTAGGGGCTGTTTTAGTTTTAAAAGATAATTCAAGTACTTTTTCAAAACTTCAATGTGTATCTTATGCTCCATTTGGAAAAGATGATTCACCTTTTATGATGGATAAAGGTTTAGTAATTTCAGAAGAGCTTATTAAAAATGACTTGCAATTACTTTCTAAATACACAAATTGTATTAGAACTTATTCAACAGTAGGTTTAGAAATGGTTCCTAAAATTGCTAGGGAACATAATCTAAAAATGCTTATGGGTGCATGGGTAAATGGAGATGAAAAATCAACACAAAAAGAGCTAGATACTTTAATTAAACTAGCAAGTGAGAATAAAGATATAGTAAATGCGGTTATTGTTGGAAATGAAGCCTTATTAAGAGGTGATTTATCTGATAAACAACTTTATAAATATATCAAACAAGTAAAGACAGCACTTCCTGATACTCAAGTTACTTATGCAGATGTTTGGGAATATTGGCTTAAATATCCAAATATTAGAGAAGTTACAGATTTTGTAACGATTCATATTCTTCCTTATTGGGAAGATGATCCAATGAATATTAGTGATTCAATTAAACATTTAGCAAATGTAAGAGAAGAAGTTGAAGCAATATTAAAAGATAAAAATATCTTAATTGGAGAGACAGGTTGGCCATCTGAGGGAAGAATGAGGGAAGATGCACTTCCAAGTAAAACTAATCAAGCCATCTTTGTGAGAGAATTTGTAAAATTAGCACAAGAAAAAAACTGGAATTACAACATTATTGAAGCTTTTGACCAACCATGGAAAAGACAAAGTGAAGGTGCTGTTGGAGGATATTGGGGATTTTTTGACAAAGACAGAGTTGATAAACATGTATTTACAGGAGATGTTTCAGATTTTCCAAATTATAAATATTTAGGATTTGGTTCACTATTACTTGTTTTAGTTTTTTCATTTTTATTAAAAAATTCAACTATTTCAACAAAAAAAGTAGTTCTATTTAGTGTTGTAAATACACTTTTTGCAATTTTATATATGTTACAAATGGAACAGTTTGATATAACAGTTAGGTCAAGTGGAGAAGTTGTTTGGGCAACTTTGGTTTTAATAACACATATTTTCATCTACTATTTTGCACTTTCAAGTATTGCTAAAAATACAAAACCTGAAATTATTGCTATTAGAGAAATTATCAAAGATAAACATATAAATACAAATACTTTGCCAATGATGTTATTTTATTCATCATTTATTTTTGTATTAATTTCAACAATAATCCTTGCATTTGAAGGAAGATATAGAAATTTTGAAGTTTATATATTTGCTATTTCTGCTATTTCATTTGTTTTACTTTATGGTGGGAAATTTGTAAATATGCAGTTTAAAGAGTTTGAAAAATTATCATTTTTAATTCTTTTAATAACAACAGCAATCACATTTTATAATGAAGGTTCTTTAAATATTTTCTCAAATATTTGGGTTATGATAGCTTTAGTTTTCACTTTTATACTATTTAGAGGAAGCAAAGATACTTCATTTAGTAGTTTAAAAAATGTAATTAAGTATATTGTAGTATTTTTTGCAATTGCAGCTTCATTTAGATATGGATTTGTTTCAGATAAAGATATTATCGCTCAATGTAATTTAAATGATGACACATTGCTTTGTGGCTTTAAAAATGAAATTGGATACTTAGGATATATTGGAGTGTTTGGAATTATTGCTATTTTTAGTGCAATTATTGCTTTAGTTACTAGAAACAAACAATTTATACTTGCTGCTTTATTTATATCTATTTTTGCTATTATGATGTTTAATACAATTGTAGGATCAATAGCATTTATTTTAACTACTATGATTTTGTGTAAAGAAAAAAACCTAAAAGTTTTAAACTCTTAGGTTTTGCTATTAATATTTTGTACTAAATTTATAATCTTTTTTATAAATCTTAGTACAAATTTTTATCTATTTTGAGTAAGTTTTCCCTGTTTGTTTCATCATATCTTCTACCATTTTTTCTTGATCAGGACTTAATTCAGGAACTTCTGAATTATTATTTAATACATCATCCATAACTTTTACAGGAAATGGTGGTAATTTAAATTTATCATCTTTAATATCAATATTAAATACAGCTAATTTTGCTTGTTGTATTTGAATAATTCCCAAAGATTTACTTACAAATTTTAATGGAACTGTATTATAAATCCAAATTTTATCTTCACCTAATTGCCAAATATCACATTTGTAACCTAAAATTTCTTCTGAACCAATTTTTTTAGCTCCCATAGAACTTAATGTTTCGCTATTTTTTAAATTTAAGAAAGGATTCTCTTCATCTACAACCATCTCTTGTTGATAAGTTACTTTTTCATCAAAATCAACATTATAAATTTTATTACCAACTATTTTTGTAATATTATGTTCTTCTTCTTTATCATCTGTTACAATTTGAACTATTTTATCTTCTGATAATTCTAATTGTCCATAATCTTTAAAGTATAACTTACTACTTCCACTCACTGATGCTTCACTTCCCATAACATCACCATTACCTGAAATTTCGTACTCAACAATAGCTGATTTAATATCATATCTATTTGATTGAGCAAATAAACCAACTACCCCAAATAATAAAAATCCAAAAATATATTTTGATTTTCCCACTCTTTTATCCTCTGTCTAAATTGAGCGAATTATACATCTAATCCCCTAAATAAAGCAATACAAAAATTTAATAAATACCACCAAATGAACACTATTTTTACTTAATATAATAAAAATAAAAGGAGCTTTTATGACTTATTCTAAAAAAAGATATTTTGTCTACTTTGCATTAACACTATTTATAATGTTAGTGCCTTTTATAACAATAAATGACAATCATTTATTATTATTGTCTTTTGATAAATTACAATTCCATTTTTTAGGTCTTGTATATAGTGTTAGTGAACTTTATGTTATGCCATTTTTACTTATGTTTTTATTCATAGGAATTTTTGCCCTAACTTCAATGTTCGGAAGAATCTGGTGTGGATGGAGCTGTCCACAAACTATGTTTAGAGTAATTTATAGAGATTTAATCGAAAGTACAATTCTTGATTTAAGAAGAATTAAAAATAAACAAAAAGATATTGATTATAGTAAAGGTTCAAATCAAATAAAAAAATATATTGCAGTTTTATTATGGTTTGTGATTACTTTAATAATTTCTTCAAATTTCATGCTTTATTTTATTCCACCTGAAGACTTTTTTGTTTATTTACAAAATCCATTAGATCACAGTTTTATGATTATATTTATTTTAACAGTTGCCCTATTTTTAGTATATGATATAGTTTTTATGAAAGAAAATTTCTGTGTTTATATCTGTCCATATTCTAGAATTCAATCTGTTTTATATGATGATGACACAAAACAAGTAAATTATGATTACAACCGAGGTGGAAAAGTTTATGAGAATAATGTTAAATCAATCTTTAAAGTAAAAGAGTGGAGTAAAAATGAAGAGTGTACAACTTGTGAAGCTTGCGTAAAAGTTTGTCCTACTCATATTGATATTAGAAAAGGTTTACAAGTTGAGTGTATAAATTGCCTTGAGTGTAGTGATGCATGTGCTAGTGTTATGGGAAAATTAAATAAAGAGTCACTAATTCATTGGGGAAGTACAAACAAAATTTTAAACAAAAAGAATGTGTCTATTTTTACTAAAAAGAATACAACATATTTTGTATCTCTATTTTTATGTATATTCTTAGCATTTTATTTCTCACTAGAAAAAGAGAATTTTTTAGTAAATGTTAATAAAACAACAGAACTTTATAGCGTTAAAGAAAATGGTACTATTTCAAACAACTATATTTTAACTATTCATAATACTCAAGATAAAGATTATACTTTTGATATTAGATTACTTGATGACAAAGATTTCAAAATAAAAAGATTTGAAAGTGTTAAACTAAAAGCTGGTGAAAAAACTAAAAAAATTCTACTTTTAGAAACTACAGATGATTTCAAAAAATTAGAGAAAAAACCATCAAAAGTTTCGATAGAAATATTTACACAAGAAAATGAGAAAATAAAAATCTTAAGACAAATAGCTTTCTTTTATCCAAAAAACTAAAGAGCTTTTTCAATAAAGAGGGAAAATAAAACACCCTCTTTTTTGTTTTCAACAAAAATTTTTCCTGCAAAACTCTCTTCAATAATCATTTTACAAAGATATAAGCCAATTCCAGTTCCTTCTTCTTTAGTTGTAAAATATGGTTCGAATATCTTCTTTAAGTTTTTACTTTTTATTCCGCCACCATTATCTTCTAAAGAGATTATTACCTCAGCTTGATTTGCTGATATATTAATTTTTATTTTAGGATTTTCTATGTTTTTCAAAATATCAATAGAGTTTGAAATAATTGCAATTAAAACTTGTGAAAGTTCACTTTTTACTCCAAATATTTTAATCTCTTCATAAACTTCAAACTTTGATTCTAAAGTTATATTATTAGTTTTTAAATCTGCACTTAATATTGTTGTAGCATTTTGAACTGCATCTTTAACACTAAAAAGCTTTTTTTCTTTATCTTGCGTATAAAAATCTTTAAAATCATCTATTGTTTTTGATAAAAATTGCAACTGTTCATTCGCTTGTAAAACTTTTTTATCAAAATACTCTTCGTCTAATTTTTGAGTATTAAACCTTTTTTTCAGATTCATTAATATATATGAGATATTATTTAAAGGTTGTCTAAATTGATGGGTTATATTAGCAATCATTTCCCCTGATTTTACAAATTTTGATTGCTGTAAAATCATCTTTTCAAAACTTTTATTTTCATTTTTTAATTCATTATATTTTGCAGCTATTGAAGTTGTAAAAAGTATTGCTTCTAGTGTAAAAACAACAAGAACAATATCAAAATATCCACTTTGAATATAAAAATCCTTAAAATCAAAAACAAATAAAACAATACATAAAACAGACCAACCAATTACATAAATGAGTGTTGGTTTAAATCCATCTTTTAAGTTAAAAATAATCGAAATAAATAAAATTGCATAAATAATAGTATAAGGAATATATTCAAATAAAAGATAGTGATAAACAGCTGTTAAAATCACAACATTTAAAAGTAAAGTGTTAATTATTAACTCTTTATAGTTTGTGATTTTTGGTAAAAACTTTCCTTCATAAAAATTTATAGCAAAAATCATAGCACTAAGACTTGCAAATACTAAAGATAACTCTTGAACCAAAACTGCAATATTAAATAATTTACTATAAGAGACAATATAAACTAAAGAAAAAACTTGCATAAAACAGTAACTTATATAAAATATCTCTTTTGAATATACATATCTAATAAATGTATATATTATTGTCATTATTAATATACCAAAAGTTATACCATAAAAAAGAATGAGATTTATTTCAGACATCTATTTTATAACCACTATTTGTAAGATTTAAAATTAGATTTTTAGGGATTTTAGTTTTTAGATTTTTAACTAATGTTTTTAAAGCATCTTTAGTCATAACACTATCGCTCCAAACATAATTTTCTATCTCTTCATAACTTACATATCTATTTCTATTTTTTACTAAGAGCTCTAAAAAAACAAGCTCTTTTGCTCTTAGTTTTACAATTTCATTTTCAATTACTAAGTTTTTATTAAACATATCAAAATATATATTTTCTTGTAGTTTTACAATATTTGATTGATTATTTTCTAAACTATCTATACATAAAAACAAAGCTTCTTCAAACTCTTTTTCACGTACTGGTTTTACTAGATATTTTACAAGTCCTAACTCAATTGCTTTTAATAAATAATCCTTATCACAAAAAGCAGTGATAATAATGATTTGAGTATCTTTATCTTTTTGTCTAATTCTTTTTACAAACTCTAAACCATTTAATTTTGGCATTTGAATATCTGTGATTATAATATCTGGTTTATGTTTTTCGTATAATTGTAAAGCAATAATTGCATCACTTGCTTCATAGATTTGCTCAAAAAAGTTTTCTAAATACTCAATACCATTTTCTCTTGCAATCTCATCATCTTCAACATACAAAATTTTTATATTTTTATATAATTTTTTTATCATTTGAAATTATATCTTATAAATGATTATGATAAAATTCCGCCATGAGAGAATATAAAACCCAAACAAAAGAGTTAATTTTAACAACAACATTTTCAACCCCAATTGGTGAAATGTTTGCTGCTGCTTCAAAAAAAGGTATTGTAATGCTTACATTTTTTATGCCTTTTCATCTTGAAGCTAAAATCCAAACTTTAAAAAATATTTTGGATGCAGAGGTAATTCCTAGCAATTGTGAAATATTTGAAGCTTTAAAAACTCAACTTGAAGAATACTTCAAAAAACAAAGAACAACATTTGAAATACCTTTACAATTAATCGGTTCACCATTTCAAATAAAATGTTGGAAAGAGTTACTCAAAATTCCTTATGGAAAAACAATAACTTATAAAGATGAAGCAAAAAATATAAATCAAGAAAAAGCTTATAGAGCTGTAGGTAATGCAAATGGACAAAATATGATAGCTATACTTGTTCCTTGTCATAGAGTGATTTCAACTAATGGGGAAATTGGTGGATATAGTAGTGGTGTTGAAAAAAAAGAATTTTTATTAAAGTTAGAGAAGAATGATAAATAAAACGATATTTAGACAATACGATATTCGAGGTATCGTAAATGAAGAGTTGACCTATGAAAATTCAAAATTGATTGGATATTATTTAGGTCTTTATATAAAAGAAAAAGTTCAACAAACTCCATATATTGTTGTAGGTTATGATGTAAGAACCCACTCAAATATGTTATTTGAAGCTTTGATTTCAGGATTAAATTTATCTGCTTGTAAAGTTTTACATATTGGACTTGTGGCAACTGGTGTAAACTATTTTGCCTCTTATCAAGAGTTTTTAATAGATGGGAATAAAATAAAACCAAATGCTTCAATTATGATAACAGGAAGTCACAACGCAAAAAAATATAATGGCTTTAAAATCACAATTAATAATGAACCATTTTTTGGCGATGAACTTTTAGCTTTATATTACAAAATCCTAGAAAATCAAACTATAGAAATCCCTGATAATTTTTCTTGCATAAAAACAGATGCAAAAAGTTTATATGTAGATTATATGGTAAATCAATTTTCAGATCTAAAAAATTTTAAAGTACCTTTTGCAATTGATTGTGGAAATGGTGTTGCAAATACAGTTTTGAGTGAAATTTTAGATAAATTAAATCTAAACTATCAAGCTTTGCATTTAATTCCTGATGGAGAATTTCCAAATCATCATCCAGACCCGACAAATGAAAAAAATCTTGAAGATTTAAAAACTCTACTTAAAGATGATTGTAATTTAGGATTTGCCTATGATGGAGATGCAGATAGAATTGCTGTATTAACACAAAAATACAATATCAAAGGTGATATGTTAGCCCTACTTTTTTCAAAAACTATGAAAAATCCAGTAATTATTGGAGAAGTAACCTATTCACAAAATGTATTCAATGAAATGAATCAAACTTCTAAAACTATTATGGATAAAACAGGCTACTCAAACTTGCGATTAAAACTAAAAGAGTTAAATGCTGATTTAGCTGCCGAAGTTTCTGGGCATATTTTTTTTAATGATAGATATTACGGTTTCGATGATGCAATATATGCAACATTTAGAGTTTTAGAGCTTTTATATAAAGGAATAGATTTAGATGAAGAGTTAGATAAACTTCCGAAAGTTTATACAAGTTCAAATATTGAAATAGAAGTTTTAGAAGATAAAAAGTTTTTAATCATAGAAAAAATAGAAAATAAACTAAATGAAATTCAAAGAGGTTTTCCAATAATCAAAGATATTTTAAAAATAGATGGCCTTAGAATCAATTTTGAGTATGGTTGGGCGTTGATTAGAGCTTCAAACACAAATGCTTTAATAATGACAAAATATGAAGCCACAAGCTTTGCCACAGCGATGAGTTATAAAAAGGCTGTAGAAAATTTATTAAATGAGGTAATAGATGAAATTAATAGCACTACAAATTAAAACAACACCAAATTTTCAAGATAATTTGACCCACTTACAAGAGCTTATAAATTCTTGTGAAAATAATTCACTTATTTTAGCTCCAGAATTAGCTCTAAGTGGATTTGCCTATGACAAAATGCAAGAAGCTGCTGATTTTTCTATAAAAGCAATTGAAGAGATAAAAGAGTTAAGTAAAAATAAAACAATTGCTTTAACATTTATAAAAGAAGAAAATAAAAAATTCTTTAATACTTTACATATTTTTCATAATCAACAAATTATTCATAGCCAATCAAAAGTAAAACTTTTCCCATTAGGAAATGAACTTGAGCATTTTTCTGCTGGAAATATTGAAGATATTAAGATAATTGAAATAAATGGATTAAAAATAGCTACATTAATCTGTTTTGAACTTAGATTTCCAGAACTTTGGGGAAAAATAAAAGGTGCTGATATAATTTTAAATCCTGCAATGTGGGGGTTAAAAAGAAAAGACCATTATGAAACTATTTCTAAATCTCTTGCTTTAGTAAATCAATGTTTTGTAATAGCATGTAATAGTGCAGATGATGATATGGCAAAAGGAAGTGCGATTATAAATCCATTTGGAATTGTAAGAAAAGATGATAAAAAAGAGATAATTGAAGATTTTTTTGATTTAAATGAGATAAAAAAAGTTAGAGAATATATAAATATTGGTTTAGATAGATAATTTTGTATTGATTAGAGATTTTTCTCTAATCTACTTTTAGTGAATTTCTTATTTCTTCCAAACTCACTCCATTTTGTTTTGCTAATAATGCTAGTTTTGTAATTCTTCTAATATGAGTTGGAATCACTTTATATGTCGTAAAAGTTGTTGCTTTTACACCTATTTCTTCTGCAAATTTACCTTGAGAAGAAAAGCCAATTTCTTTAATTATTTTTTTAAACTCTTTCTTTTCCAATGTGTTTCATTTTCGTTAAATTTTTTTGGAATTATATTGATATGAAGCTAAATAATTTATTAAGCGAACCCCTAAAAACAAGCAAATCATAGTAATATTTGACAATATTTTCATTTTAAAGTATAATCACGCACTTAATTTAAGAAAAAACAAAGGAGAAGACAATGAGATTGAAAATTATTTTAATATCTCTGATATTTATATCTAATGTTTTTGCATCAGATTTTGACATAAATAACCTTACACCACAAGAGCTTAATACTCTAAAAGAAATAAAAGAACATGGTAAGAAAAACGGTTTAAGTTACTCTTTAATGGCAATTGCAATTAAAGAATCTGGATTGGGTAAATACCTAGTAAATGTAGATACAAAAGATTATGGTTTATATCAAGCGAATATAAAAACAGTTATTAGTAGAGAAAATGCTAAAGATACTTCTATGAATAGAAATATTTTAGCAATGAAACTTATTTCAGATTTTCAATTTGCTACAAAAAATGCAATTGATGAACTTACATTTTGGAAAAAAGTTCATAATAACAATTGGGCAAAAGTTTGGAGCAGCTACAACGGTGGTTGGAAATATAACTCAGAAGCAGCTAAAAAATACTCTGAAGACATAGCTTCAATTATTCGAGAACTTAAAAAAGTTGAAGTTTAATATTTAACTAGGATTTTCCTAGTTATTCTTCTTTAAAACTCATAATATTTTAATCACCTAATTTTTCATTACTTTCAAGTCATCAAATTTTCCTTATTTTCCAATTCTTCTTTTTATTATTTTTATATTTGATAATCATTCTTAATATTAATTTAGAATTAAGATTCATTGGTGTATTATTTCAATAATGATTATCAATATAAAGGATTTGAAATGAATAATTGTTTTGATATAAAAAATAAGAATGACTTAGTTAAACCAACTGGTTGTACTTGTTAAAAAGGATTAAAAATGAGTGTACTAATTATTGGTGGTGATCAAATTTCGCAAATATCTTCAATGTTGGAAGATTTAGGTGCAACAACTATAAATCATTGGGATGCAAGAAAGAAATCTTCTGCACCAAAGAAAAAAGTTCCGCAAGATACTGATTGCATTGTAATGATTACATCATTTTTGAATCATAATACAATGCTTAAATATAAAAATGAAGCAAAAAAGAAAAATATTCCTTTTATCTGTACAAAAAGATCTATCTCTTGCGTGTACGAAGAATATGTGAAAATTATGGGAATCAAAGACTGTTCGAGTTGTTATGCAAATTGTAATGGAGATTCAAATGCTAAATAATAACTTTATAGGTTTTGACGAAAACAAAGAGTACTTACCAAAAGATTTTGATGAATTTAATTCAATAATTAGATTAAGACAATTATTTTTAAGTTTAAGTAATAATATTTTGAAATCAACATGTCATTTCACAAAACATGAGCAAATTAAATTATCTAAAGTAAATTTGAAAGAAGCATTTTCACATAAAATAAAAGAATTGATGCCTTTTAGTTTTATAAAAACAACTAAAAAAAAGAATATAAATAATTTTAAATTATGTGTTAATTCAACAAAAATAATTAATAATTATTTAAATAAAAACACAAAACATTCTATTGTTATTTCAAACAAAAATTTACTTCCAGTTGCAAAAATTATTTCACTTTGCTTTATAAATAATAAAATGCAACTATTTATTGATAAACATTTACTATTCCATGAATTTGTTTTGAAAAAAATAAAAAAACTTCATAGTGACAAAATAGTAATTGATTTAGGTGATTCAATATGTATAAAATCACAAGATTTTGTTGGATTAAAAATTTATACTTCATGGAAAGATATTGAAGTTAAAAAACCAAACATCAAAGATGAACTTGAAGATGCAATTAAATCTATTAAAAAAGGTGAATATTATCAAATATATTTAGCTTATCCAAAAAATAATGAGTTTACAAAACAGATTCCTGTTTTTGTAGATGAATTAAAAAATAAAGAGTATCAAATTAAAGCAATTCCATACTCTTTAAGATCAATAATTAAAAATTAAAATATAAGGAAAATAATAAAATGGCAACAGCGATATTTTTTGCAAGTAGTACAGGAAATTCAGAAGAGATAGCAAATAAAATCTCATTGGAATTAAATAAAATAGAAGTATTTGATTTAGCAGGTACAAAAATTGATAAAATAAACGAATATGATAAGTTAATCCTTGGTGGTTCAACTTGGGGAGATGGTGAATTAAATGATGATTGGGAAGATGTTTGGGGAGATTTTTCAAAATTAGATTTATCTAATAAAACAATTGCATTATTTGGTCTTGGGGATCAAGAGAGTTATAGTGACGAGTTCTGTAGTGCGATGGGAATAATTTATGAACAAATTGCAAATTCAGGAGCAAAAATAATCGGTTTTACTTCAAGTGATGGTTATTATCATGATGCATCAAAAGCACAATTGAATAATCAATTTGTGGGATTAGCAATTGATGAAGACAATCAAAGTGATTTAACAGATAAAAGAATTAAAGATTGGGCCAATACAATAAGAGAAGAGATTTTATAAATATACTATAAGATTAAGAGATTTCCTCTTAATCTTTATTCTTGACAAGCTTCACAAATCCCATATAACTGCATTGAATGACTTGAAATTTTAAATTTATTCTTTTTTGCAATTTTATCTTGTCTTTTCTCTATTTCATCATCCATAAATTCAATTATTTTTCCACAACTTGTACAAATTAAGTGATCATGATGAGATTTTGAATTAGTTTCATATTTTTTACCATCAGTTCCAAAAGTAATTGAAGCAATTAAATCCACTTCTTCTAAAAAACTAAGAGCTCTATATACTGTTGCAATCCCTATATTAGAATCAGAATACCTTTTTTTGATTTCATTGTATACTTCTTCTGCAGTTAAATGTTCTTTTGCATGTAATAAAATACTAAGAACAATCTCTCTTTGTTCTGTATATTTTAATCCTTTTTGTTTAACAATCTTTTTTAATTCATCAATAATTTCTTCATTAGTATTTTCATTTAACATTAAAATTCACCCTTAAAATTTTATAACTATCTAGTATACCTAAAGTTAACAAAAATTTACAAATATTGCATCTTTTTGATATATAAATGATAAGAAAGTTTAATTGTATTATAATAATCATTATTAATCTTAGCGAGGCTATGAATGACGTTAAACCAATTAAACATAAATGAGAAAGCAGTAATTACAGCAATTAATTGTAATGAAATATTAAAAAGTAGACTATATTCTTTTGGAATTAGTAGAGGAGTTGAAGTGCAAATAGTAGAATTAACACTTTCAAAAAGTACAATTGAGATAAAAATCAATCAATCTAAAATTGCTTTGAGATTAAATGAAGCATCTAAAATAGAAGTCGCTTATGAAAAGTAATATAAAAATTGCTTTAGTTGGGCAACCAAATGTTGGTAAATCAATGCTTATTAATTCAATCTCTAATGCAAGATTAAAAGTTGGAAATTTCTCAGGTGTAACAGTAACAAAAGAAGAAGTATTTATTGATTATAAAGATTTTCATATTCAAATAGTTGATTTACCTGGCGCATACTCCTTAAATGATTACACAATTGAAGAGAAAGTTACAAAAGATTTTTTGAATAATGAAGAGTATGACATTATATTAAATGTAGTTGATTCTACAAACTTACAAAGAAATCTTCTATTAACATCTGAATTATTAACTATTGATAAAAAAATGATAATTGCGTTAAATATGATTGATGAAGCACAAAAAGAATCAATATTAATTGATGAAGTACAATTAAGTAAAATTCTTGGAAAACCTTGCATAAAAACAAGCGCAGCAAAAAAAATAGGAATCACTCAATTATTAGATGAAATATTATATAAATTTCAAAGTAATAAACTTCCAAATAAACTATTTTTCTCAAATCCAATAGAAGAAGAAATTGAAAATATTTCAAAAGTCTTAAAAGAGAATAATTTCTCTACAAAACAAACTTATAGAAGTATTGCTATTAATTTATTAAAAGAAGACAAAAATGTTTATAAACAATTAAAAGATGTACCTATTTGGATTAGAATACAACCAATTTTAAATGAGGCTTTTGAGCATTTATTTATTCATTTTAATACAAAAAATATACAAGATATTTTTAATGAAGAAAAATTTGCATTTGCAAAAGGCGCAGTAGTTGAAACTGTAAAACAAAAAAATATTACTGAGAAAACATTAACTGAGAAATTTGACTCAATATTAATACATAAGTTCTTTGGATTACCAATATTTCTATTTTTTATGTGGGGATTATTTCAACTAACTTTTGTACTTGGTAATATTCCAATGGATATGATAGATTCATTTTTTGCAATGATAATTGATAAAACAAAAGAACTTATGGGTGATAATCAAATTTCATCTATTATTGCAGATGGTGCAATTGCAGGAGTTGGTTCAGTTGTTTTATTCTTACCAAATATTGTTATTCTATTTTTTGGAATTGCATTACTTGAAACAACAGGATATATGAGTAGAGTTGCATTTTTATTAGATGGCTTTTTTCATAAATTTGGATTACATGGAAAATCATTTATACCATTAGTAACAGGATTTGGATGTTCAGTTCCTGCATATATGGCAGCAAGAACATTAAAAAATGAAAAAGATAGACTGTTAACCCTGTTTATTATAGGATTTATGTCTTGTGGTGCAAGATTACCAATATATGTACTTTTCGTTGGTGCTTTTTTTAGTGAACATAATGCAGGTAATATTTTATTCTGTATATATATAAGTGGTGCAATTTTTGGTTTATTTGCAGCAAAAATATTAAAAATAGTAGTATTTAAAAGTGAAGATGAACCTTTTGTAATGGAAATGCCAAAATATAGACTTCCTTCATTTAGGTTAATCTGGCACACAGTATCAAATCAAGCAAAAATGTATTTAAAAAAAGCAGGAACATATATATTGGCAGCTTCACTATTAATTTGGTTTGCAAGTAACTATCCTAAACATATAGATATAGAAATATCTTACAATAATAAAATAGAATTAACTAAAGATAGTGATGAAATTTCAGCACTAAAGAATGAATTAGCACAATATAATCTAGAGCACTCGTATTTAGGATATGTAGGGAAAGCATCAGAAGCATTATTCACTCCTTTAGGATTTGATTGGAAGATGACAATAGCACTAGAAACAGGTTTAGCTGCAAAAGAGATTGTAGTATCAACATTATCTATATTGTATGGTTTAGGAAGCGATAATGATGAATCATCAGCAAGTTTAATAGAAAAGATAAAAACGAATATTCCATTTGAGTCAGCTATATCATTTATTGTTTTTGTAATGATTTATTTGCCTTGCTTAGCTGCCTCAATGGTTTTTGTAAGAGAAGCAGGCAATTGGAAGTATTTAGCTTATTTATTTATTTTTACAACTACTAGTGCATGGATTTTATCATTCATTGCATATAATGTAACTAGACTACTAACTATATAAATTAAAAAATAGAGAATAAGTTCTCTATTTTTTAAAGTCACTTCTCCTTATATTTTAATAACTATAATCATAAATCATTTCAGAATAAAACTAAATCAGAATTTATTTATTTTATCCAGAATTTCAAAATAATTAAAAGAAACAACATTAAATAAAGGCTAAATAAAGTAAAAGTTAGGGATGGTGGTGCTCACAACAGGATTTGAACCTGTAACCTCTTCCTTACCATGGAATTGCTCTACCGTTGGAGCTATGCAAGCAAAAGAGAATAATAAAGAACTAACAGAATATGTGGATAGAGTTAGTGTAAAAATAAAGACCAATTATACTAGGATAATAAAAGATGAATATAAAAATAACCTAAAAAGCGGGTTAAAAAAAAAGCTTAGCATTGAATACTTTGGTAAGTATAAAAAGCTAAGCTTTAAAAAAACTCAAGAGCTGGCAGCGGCCTACGTTTCCACCAGGGGACCCGGCAGTATTATCGGCGATGAAGTGCTTGACTTCCAGGTTCGGAATGGGACTGGGTATTTCCACTTCTCTATAGCCACCAGCAAAGTTGAGTGTAAAAAGTAAATAAACATAAGATAAATCAATATGTATTGCTCTTTACACTCAACTCGTAAAGGAGTTAAGAAAAAATAATGTTAAAGTCTTATACGCGCTTAAAAAAATATTCATTTTTTCAAGGTAACGCTAGTTTTTTCTAAAAAAACACAATTTGTATTAAATATAAGAAATATATTTAATAAGATAGTAAACCAAAGAATTTGTTAAATAAGCCAAACGTTCTATTAGTACTGGTCAGCTAAACGCCTTACAACGCTTACACATCCAGCCTATCAACCAGTTAGTCTTACTGGGAACTTCAGGGAAAGTTAATCTTAGAGTTGGCTTCGAGCTTAGATGCTTTCAGCTCTTATCACATCCGTACGTAGCTACCCAACGATGCTCTTGGCAGAACAATTGGTACACCAGTGGTACGTTCATCCCGGTCCTCTCGTACTAGGGACAAATCTCTTCAACTTTCCTACGCCCACGGAAGATAGGGACCGAACTGTCTCACGACGTTCTGAACCCAGCTCGCGTACCGCTTTAAATGGCGAACAGCCATACCCTTGGGACCTACTTCAGCCCCAGGATGCGATGAGCCGACATCGAGGTGCCAAACCTCCCCGTCGATGTGAGCTCTTGGGGGAGATCAGCCTGTTATCCCCGGCGTACCTTTTATCCTTTGAGCGATGGCCCTTCCACACAGAACCACCGGATCACTATGACCGACTTTCGTCTCTGTTCGACTTGTATGTCTCACAGTCAAGCTAGTTTATGCCATTATACTCAACTGGCGATTTCCAACCGCCATGAACTAACCTTTGTAAGCCTCCGTTACTTTTTAGGAGGCGACCGCCCCAGTCAAACTACCCACCAGACATTGTCCTGATACAAGATAATTGTACGCAGTTAGTAACTCAAATATTCAAGGGTGGTATCTCAAGGATGGCTCCGACTCTACTTGCGTCTAGTCATCATAGCCTCCCACCTATCCTGCACATGAATATCCAAGCTACAGTGTCAAGCTGTAGTAAAGGTGCACGGGGTCTTTCCGTCTTTCCGCGGGTAGGAGGAATTTTCACCTCCACTACAATTTCACTGGATCCCTGGTTGAGACAGCTCCCATCTCGTTACGCCATTCATGCAGGTCGGTATTTAACCGACAAGGAATTTCGCTACCTTAGGACCGTTATAGTTACGGCCGCCGTTTACTCGGGCTTCAATCAAATGCTTCGCTTGCGCTGACATCATCAGTTAACCTTCGAGCACCGGGCAGGCGTCACACCTTATACATCCACTTACGTGTTAGCAAAGTGCTGTGTTTTTGGTAAACAGTCGGGAGGGACTCTTTGTTGCAACCTCTCTAGCTTTCTGGAGCAAGTCCATATACCAAAGTAGGCACACCTTATACCGAAGATACGGTGCTAGTTTGCAGAGTTCCTTAACCAGGGTTCTTCCACGCGCCTTAGAATACTCATCCCACCCACCTGTGTCGGTTTACGGTACGGGCAACATACAATATACTTAGTGGCTTTTCTTGGCACGACAGTATCATCGATTCTCCATCTCCTCCGAAGAGTGTCAAGAGCCTGTAAGATCTCGGCCTAATGTAACCCGGATTTGCCTAAGTTACAGCCTACGTCCTTCGACCCACTATTCCATCAGTGAGCTCGATTAACTCTATGCGTCCCCACATCGCGCTTGTATGTTGGTATTGAAATATTAATCAATTTGCCATCGTCTACCCCTTTCGGACTCGACTTAGGACCCGACTAACCCTACGATGACGAGCATCGCGTAGGAAACCTTGGGTTTTCGGCGTTGAGGATTCTCACCTCAATTATCGCTACTCATGCCTGCATGCTCACTTCTATCCGCTCCAACGCTCCTTGCCGGTACATCTTCAACGCTGAATAGAACGCTCTCCTACCACTCGAATAAATTCGAATCTAAAGCTTCGGTGCACATCTTAGCCCCGTTATATTTTCCGCGCAGAATCACTAGACCAGTGAGCTGTTACGCTTTCTTTAAAGGATGGCTGCTTCTAAGCCAACCTCCTGGTTGTCACAGTAACTCCACATCGTTTTCCACTTAGATGTGACTTAGGGACCTTAGCTGTTAGTCTGGGTTGTTCCCCTCTCGACGGTGGATTTTATCACCCATCGCCTGACTCCTGTGATTCCACATATAGTATTCATAGTTTGATAGGGTTTGGTACCGCGGTAAGCAGCCCTAGCCCATTCAGTGCTCTACCCCTATATGCTACAACACAAGGCTATACCTAAATATATTTCGGAGAGAACCAGCTATCACGAAGTTTGATTGGCCTTTCACCCCTATCCACAAGTCATCCGGAGACTTTTCAACGCCTATCGGTTCGGTCCTCCACTGGCTCTTACACCAGCTTCAACCTGCTCATGGATAGATCACTTCGTTTCGGGTCTGCAGCATCTGACTAATTCGCCCTATTAAGACTCGCTTTCGCTACGGCTTCGTACTTGACTTAACCTTGCCAGACACCACAACTCGCAGGCTCATTATGCAAAAGGCAGTCCATCACCCTGATAAATCATAGGGCTCTGAATGATTGTAAGCTAATGGTTTCAGGTTCTATTTCACTCTCCTCGCTGGAGTACTTTTCACCTTTCCCTCACGGTACTTGTTCACTATCGATCTGTAAGTAGTATTTAGGATTGGAGGGTGGTCCCCCCAGTTTCAGTCAAAATATCACGTGTTCCGACCTACTCAGGATACCATTAGAGCTATTGAAAATTTAAATTACAGGAGTTTCACCTTCTATGCTACACTTTTCCAAGTATTTCATCTATCTTCTTTAGTCTCATATCATGGTCCTACAACCCCCAATGCAAGCATTGGGTTTGTCCTAATCCGCTTTCGCTCGCCGCTACTGACGGAATCTCGTTTGATTTCTCTTCCTCTGGCTACTGAGATGTTTCACTTCACCAGGTTAGCTCCCCGTAGGGTAACATAGTTCTCACTATGCTGGGTTGCCCCATTCAGAAATCCCCGGATCAAAGCTCTTTGGCAGCTCCCCGAGGCTTATCGCAGCCTAATACGTCTTTCATCGCCTCTTACAGTCTAGGCATCCACCATTAGCCCTTAATAGCTTATTAATAAATAGAGTTAAACTCTATCGCATTTTTGATAATATTCTTTGGCTACTATCTTATTAAACATATTATTTAAAATATATCAATAAAATTAGTTGTGTTCTATCTATTTCTAGATAATTAAAATTTTTGTTTTTAATTATTAGTTCTATTAGAATAAATTCTTTTAGTTCTTTTAATTAAACGAAAAAATTAAAGACTTTAACATTATATTTTTAAATATCATTGTTACTTAAAAAAATTTACATCTTTTCAAGGCAACATTTTTGATTCGAAAATCAAATATAAATTCAATCTTTTTGAACTTATATTTAACTTTTTTATCATTTCTTCTAATTATAACTTTTAGCTTATTTTTAATAGGTGGTGGAGAATAGCGGGATCGAACCGCTGACCTCCTGCGTGCAAAGCAGGCGCTCTCCCAGCTGAGCTAATTCCCCACACTGATTAATCTTTTAAGATTATTTAATGGTGGGCCTATCAGGACTTGAACCTGAGACCTCACGATTATCAGTCGAGCGCTCTAGCCAGCTGAGCTATAGGCCCATTTTTCTACCTATTTAAATAATCTTTATAAACCGAATATAAAAACTCTTTCTTTTTAGTTTTAAGACTAGAAACGAATCTAGTCTCAATTCTCTGAAAGGAGGTGATCCAACCGCAGGTTCTCCTACGGTTACCTTGTTACGACTTCACCCCAGTCGCTGAATCCACTGTGGAAGGTAGCTATTTTAGCATCCCCGCTTCGAATGAGTTCAACTCCCATGGTGTGACGGGCGGTGAGTACAAGACCCGGGAACGTATTCACCGTAGCATAGCTGATCTACGATTACTAGCGATTCCAACTTCATGTAGTCGAGTTGCAGACTACAATCCGAACTGGGAGATATTTTTGAGATTTGCTCCACGTCACCGTATTGCGGCTCTTTGTATACCCCATTGTAGCACGTGTGTAGCCCTGGACGTAAGGGCCATGATGACTTGACGTCGTCCTCACCTTCCTCCTACTTGCGTAGGCAGTCTCATTAGAGTTCTCAGCCGAACTGTTAGCAACTAATGACGAGGGTTGCGCTCGTTGCGGGACTTAACCCAACATCTCACGACACGAGCTGACGACAGCCGTGCAGCACCTGTATATAAGTTTCTGCAAGCAGACACCAATCTATCTCTAGAAAGTTCTTACTATGTCAAGTCCAGGTAAGGTTCTTCGTGTATCGTCGAATTAAACCACATGCTCCACCGCTTGTGCGGGTCCCCGTCTATTCCTTTGAGTTTTAATCTTGCGACCGTACTCCCCAGGCGGCACACTTAATGTGTTAACTGCATTACTGCAAGGTCTAGCCTCACAACAACTAGTGTGCATCGTTTAGGGCGTGGACTACCAGGGTATCTAATCCTGTTTGCTCCCCACGCTTTCGCGTCTCAGCGTCAATAATGTTCCAGTAGATCGCCTTCGCAATCGGTATTCCTTCTGATCTCTACGGATTTTACCCCTACACCAGAAATTCCATCTACCTCTCCCACATTCTAGATATACAGTTTCAAAAGCAGTTCAATAGTTAAGCTATTGGATTTCACTTCTGACTTATTTATCCGCCTACACGCTCTTTACGCCCAGTGATTCCGAGTAACGCTTGCACCCTCCGTATTACCGCGGCTGCTGGCACGGAGTTAGCCGGTGCTTATTCATATGGTACCGTCATTATCTTCCCATATAAAAGGAGTTTACGCACCGAAATGTGTCATCCTCCACGCGGCGTTGCTGCATCAGACTTTCGTCCATTGTGCAATATTCCCCACTGCTGCCTCCCGTAGGAGTCTGGACCGTGTCTCAGTTCCAGTGTGACTGATCATCCTCTCAAACCAGTTAAGCGTCATTGCCTTGGTGAGCCATTACCTCACCAACTAGCTGATACTGTACAGGCTGATCCTAGAGCTATAAATATTTCCCTTGCAGACTTCTGTCTTAAAGGCATATAGAGTCTTAGCAGTCGTTTCCAACTGTTATCCTCTTCTCTAGGGCACATTACCTATATATTACTCACCCGTGCGCCACTTAGCTGACAATTATAGCAAGCTATAATCCGTTCTCGTTCGACTTGCATGTGTTAAGCACGCCGCCAGCGTTCACTCTGAGCCAGGATCAAACTCTCCATAAATTGAAGTTTTTGAACTTGACTTCTTCTGTATTATTTTACTATTACAAAATTATCACTCATAGTATAGACAAGTTATATGTTTTACCATATTGTTCTTGTTTGTTTTTATATTTTTAACATTTATTCTTATTTTACATCTGTAATAAATAACAGATTTTTATAAGAGTCTCATATTCGGTTTATAAAGATTACTTTACAAACGTTATAATTATTTTTAAAGATCATCCAGTTTCGATTACAACGCTTTCTATCATTCTTTCGTTTGATGCGCTTCAGTCAAATTGGACGGGAATTATAATAGATTCTTTTTCCTTTGTCAAGGGGTTATCGCTTAAATTTGGCTTAAATTTATATAATCACCCTACCTCATCTCTTTTACTATGTTTTACTTGGCTTTAAACATTGCTTCTGCTTTTTTTGTATAATTAATACGTTTTTTTATTTTAATTTAATTAAGAATTTAAATTAAAATAGATTATTCAAGTGATATTTAATTATAATTTATACTATATTAATGTTCTTCACCTTACATATAAACAACAAAGAGGTATTTATGTTCAAAATCGTTATTGCATGTCTTATTCTATTAAATATTCTATTTGCTTCCCAAAAACAAAATTCTAATATTACAGAAAACTTATCTCTTTCAAAAGAAGAACAACAATGGATAAAAAATAACCCTGTAATTAAAATTGCAATAACAAACTATTGGACACAATTTGAAAATATCAATACTGATGTTATAAAACTTCTTAATAAATATGGAAACTTAAACATCGTATTAATTAAATATGAGACTTGGAAAGATGCATACAATGATTCAATCAATGGAATTAATTCTTATGGTATTTTAAATTTGAGCTGGAGTCAAGAAAGAGAAGACAAGTATTTTTATTATACAAAAGCTTATAATTTTACTCCAAGCCAATTAATTGTTAAAAAAACAAATACTGATATCCTATCTCTTAATGATTTAGAAAATAAAACAGTTTATACAAGGGAAAAATCAATTGCTAGAAAAATACTTGAGGAGGAAGTTCCTTCAAGTAATATCGTTGATATTAGTGATGAAATTTCTATGTTCAATAACTTATCACAAAGTCAAAAATCTGAAGCTATTTTCGATTTTGTTTCTGATACTGATTTGATTAATAGTTTTGATTTAAAGATAGTTAAAAATATTTATAATAAATATAGTGAAGTTTCAATTGGAATTAGTAAAAAACATCCTGAACTTCAAAATATTATAAACAAGATTTATGAAATAATTCCAAAAGATGAGTTATTAGAACTACAAAATAGAATATATCTTAAAGAAAAGAAAAAAACTTTTATCTCTTTAAATAGCCAAGAAAAGGAATGGCTTGATGAACATTTAATAATAAAAGTTGGAAATGAACCTGATTATGCACCATGGGATTTTAATAGAAACAATGAACCCCTTGGTTATTCAATTGACTATATAAAATTATTAGCATCTAAACTTGGCGTGAAAATTGAATTTGTTCAAGATTCTTGGGGAAATCTTAATAAAAAACTTGAAAATAAACAAGTTGATCTTTTGCATACAATGTATAAAAACAATTCAAAAAAAGGTGTACTTTATACAGACAAATATAAAACTGTTATAAATGCAATATATGTACATGAAGATAATACTAATATACAAAGTTCAAAGGATTTAGAAGATAAAACTATTAGTATTCCAAAAGGTGATTCGATATTAATTTCTATTAAGGATAATTTTCCTAATGCAAAAATCATTGAACCAGATGGATATGTTGAATCTTTAAAAAATGTTGCATTGAAAAGAAGTGATGCAACAATTTTAGATATGGCAGTTGCAAATTATTTAAAAAATGAGTTTACAATACCAGATTTAAAGATTATAGATCAAATTAAATTTTCTTCAAAAAATCTTGTGCATAGTTATAGAATAGGAGTTAGAGATGATTATCCAATATTGGTGTCATTATTAAATAAAGCTATAAATAGTTTAACGGAAGAAGAACTACAAAAATTAGATGAGAAATGGCTCTTAGAACCAATACAAAAAAAAGACCAAAATAGTTTAAATTTATCTAAAGAAGAGCAGACATGGCTAAATAAAAAAGAAACTATTAAATTCAGTGTAGATCCAAATTGGTTTCCAATAGAAGGAATCAACAAAGAAACTGGGAAATATCAAGGTATGATCAGTGATATAATCGAAAAAATCAAAGAACTAAGTGGAATGCAATTTGAACTTATCCCTACAAATACATGGAGTGAGTCAATTGATTTAATAAAATCAAAAAAAATAGATATGTTATCTGCTGTAAGTGTAACTCCAGAAAAAGAAAAATTTTTAAATTTCTCCCATACAAGCATTGAATTAAATGACGGTGTAATAATGAGAAGTGATGCTCCTTTTATCTCTTCATTAGAAGATTTAAAAGGATTAAAAGTTGGTATTCCAGATGGGAATGGACTTGAAAAAACGATTAAAGATAAATATCCAGAGTTGAGCTTAATCCCAATTAAGGGAGTAAAAAATAGCTTAGAACAACTTAACTCAAAAAAAATTGATGCATATATTGGAAATTTGGAAGTTTCTTCATTTTTAATTTTTCAGGAATCTTTTTTTAATTTAAAAATTGCCCTTAGCCTAAATGAGAAAAGAGCTGTAAAAATTGCTATAAATAAAGAATATCCAAAAGAAGCTATTCAAATTATAAATAAAGCATTAGAAAAAATAAGCCCAGAAGAACTTCAAACTATTAAAAAGCGATGGATTGGTATAAAACTTGAAGATAAAACTGATTACTCACTAATATGGAAATTTTCTGCAGCATTTATTTCTATAGTTCTACTATTTGCTTATTATAATAGAAAACTTAAATTATTAGTTGCTAAAAAAACAGCTCAATTACAATCACTTTTAGAATCTTTTGATACAAATGTAATTGCATCAAGAACTGATTTGAAAGGTAATATTACATATGCTAGTAAAGCATTATGTCAAATAAGTGGATATTCAAATAAAGAGTTAATTGGAAGTTCACAAAATATCGTAAGACATCCAGATACAAAAGAAGAGATATTTGAAGAGTTATGGCAAACAATAACAAATGGAAAAATCTGGAAAGGTGAATTAAAGAATGCCAAAAAAGATGCTGGATTTTATTGGTTAGATATAATTATTACTCCTGAATTTGATGATAATGAAGAAATCATTGCATTTAGTGTAATAGGAGAAAATATTACTGCTAAAAAAGAGGTTGAAGAATTAAGTAAAAATCTTGAACAAAAAGTTGAAGAAAGAACCTATCAATTAAAACAAAATCAAGAACAAATGAAATTTGTATCTCATTATGCAAATCTTGGATTTTGGACATTTAATCCTCAAGTTGGTGATTTATTAGTTAATGATACCTTTGTTCAAATGCTAGGATATGATGCTAATGAAGTTTTAATTGCTGGTTGTGAAAATGAGATGTTTAAACCATTTAAAGATGGTTTGGCTTTTTGGGAACAACTTATACATGAAGAAGATAGAGAAAAAACAGCTGAAAATATTAATGCTCATATAAATGGAGAGACAAATTTATATAAATCAGAATACAGAATGAAAAAAGCTGATGGCTCTTGGATGTGGTCTTTAGATATAGGAAGAGTTGCACAAAGAGATAAAGACGGTAAAGCTATAGAATTTAATGGAGTAAATTTAGATATTCAAGATGCAAAAAACGCCCAAGAACTTATATCACAAAATAAACTTTTCCTCAATTCTCTTTTAGACTCTCAAGAACAAATAGTAATCACTAAAGAGGGTAAAACTTTAAGAAGCGTAAATAAAAAATTCTTAGAATTTTTCGATGTTAAAAATATAAATGAATTTACAAAAGATTATGAATGTATTTGTGATAAATTTGTAATAGATGAAACAAATACTTATTTACAAAAAGATATGAAAAAACTAAGTTGGATAGAGTATGTAATTAAAAATAGTAATAAAACCAATAAAGTAGTAATGGAAAAAGACAACATTCAAAGAATATTTAGTGTAACTGCTGCTGTTATGCCAATAGGTGATGGTACAATAAAATCAGCAGTATTTACAGATATTACAGAACTGGAATTTAAAAAGAAACAAACTGATACGATTCTGTCATCTGTACTTTTACCTATGATTATTACTTCTAAAAAAACAAGAAAAATTGTTTATGCAAATACTTTTGCAGAAGAACAATATGAAACTACATTGGATGAATTAATTGGATTGGATATTGAAGTATTTTATACATCTGATAATCAAAGAGATACCATATTAGCTGAATTAAATAGTAAAGGTATTCTTCAAAATTTTGAAACTACATTTAAAACTTTAAAAGGTAAAAAATTTGATGCTATTTTATCTTTAGTTGATATATCTTTTGGTGGAGAAGATTGTTTTTTAGGAGTTGCAAGTGATATTACACAACAAAAAGAACTTCAAAAAGAGATTGAATCAATACATAGACATACAAGAGAATCTATTGAATATGCATCATTAATTCAACATGCTCTTATACCATCAAATGATTTATTTAGAAAATATTTTAGTGATTATTTAACTATTTGGCATCCAAAAGATATAGTTGGTGGAGACATCTATCTATTTGAAGAACTTAGAAATGACAATGAATGTCTTTTAATGGTAATAGATTGTACAGGACACGGAGTTCCAGGTGCATTTGTAACTATGTTAGTTAAAGCAATAGAAAGACAAATAACATCAAATATAATAAATAGTAATGAAGTTGTAAGTCCAGCGAAAATATTAAGTATTTTTAACAGAAGTATGAAACATCTCTTAAAACAAGAAGATAATGAATCAATTTCAAATGCAGGATTTGACGGAGGAATTTTATATTATAATAAAAAAGAAAAAATAGTTAAATTTGCAGGTGCAGAAACTGGATTATTTTATATAGAAGATGAAGAATTAAAAATGATAAAAGGTAGTCGACATTCAGTTGGATATAAAAAATCTGATGCAAACTTTGAGTTTAAAGAGTTTATAATAGACGTAAAAGATGGAATGCAATTTTATCTAACAACAGATGGATATTTAGATCAAAATGGAGGAGACAAAAGCTTTCCATTTGGTAAAAAAAGATTTAAAAAAATTTTAGAAGAGAATTATAATTTACCTTTTGCAGACCAACAAGAGATATTATTATACGATATGCAAGCTTATCAAGGTGAGGAAGAAAGAAACGATGATATTACTATTGTTGGTATTAAAATATAAGGATTAACATTGAAATTTTTAGTTGTAGATGATTCTAAAATCGCACGAAGTAGAATTTGTGATTATATTAAAGAACTTGGATATGAAGTTCTCGATGAAGCTTGTGATGGTATTGAAGCAATTGAAAAATATAAAAAATTACTTCCAAGTGTTATTACTATTGATTTAGAAATGCCAAATATGAAAGGAATTGAAGCTTCAAAAGAGATATTAAGATTAAATCCTAAAATAAATATTATTTTGATAACATCAATTGTTGATAAAAAAGAAGTGATAAATGCACTTAAAATTGGGATTAAAAAAGTTATTCAAAAACCTTTTACCTTTGAATATTTTGCACAAGAAATAAATAAATTAAAAAAAGGAGCTTCTCTGTGAATATAAGTACTATACAAGAAATAGTAAAAAAAGATGGAATAGTATTTTTAACATATGGTGGTTTTTTATCACAAGCATTAATTTCAGGTATGACAGAAGCCCTTGAAAAAGAAGCAAAACAAAGTGATTTAAATATGGGAGATGCCAATAATATTTTTATTATATTTATTGAACTTGCACAAAATATGATGAATTATTCTAAAACAAAATCAAAAGATAATAATGACTTAGCATCGGAGGGATTAATAGTTGTTGGCAAAGATAATGAATTAAACTATTATATTCATAGCCAAAATGTTGTTGGAAAAGAAGATAAAGAAAAAATTGAACCTAAATTAAAAGAGATATTAACTTTAGATAAGGAAGAGATTAAAAGAATGTACAGAGAGTTACGAAAAAGTGGGAAAAATACACATGGGAAAGGTGGGGGAATTGGATTTTACGAAATAGCAAAAAGATGTGATAAAATTAATTATGAATTTATAGAGATAAATGAAAATAAATTTTATTTTCATTTTAAAGCTGAAGTAGCAACTAAATAATAAGGGAACAATACATGGAAAATATAAAAATTGAAGCTACTAGATACACACCAGAAATATTGATGGATAAAGATACCGGTATAATATCTATAGTAGGAAAATCATACCCTGAAAATACATTTGAATTTTATGAACAAGTTATGAAATGGATGAGTAAATATTTTAAAGAAGCTGCAAAAGATAAAACTATTATTAATCTTGAAATAATTTATTTTAATTCTAGTAGTTCAAAATTATTTTTTGATCTTTTTGATTTATTAGAAGAGGCAAACGCGAATAATAAAATAGAAATAAATTGGTTTTATCATGAAGATAATGAATCTGCACTAGAAGCTGGTGAAGATTTTAAAGAAGATTTTGAGAATTTAGAATTTAACTTAATAAAAAAACAATAAAGAATTAAAATGGAAGAGATTAGTGAAAATAAACTTATACAAGAAATAGAAGATTTAAAAAAAAGTTTTAATGAAACAACAAGTAAGCTAATAAAAGACATTAGAAGACATGATAAAATCATGGCTAGAAGTGATAAAAGACAACAAATCGAATATGATGAACTTCAAACAAAATTACAAGAAATTGAAGCGTTAAGTAAAGAGATAGAAGATACACAAAGAGAAGTTGTTTTTACAATGGGTGCAATTGGAGAAAGCCGTTCAAAAGAGACTGGAAACCATGTAAAAAGAGTTGCTGAATACTCAAAGATATTGGCTTTACATTATGGATTATCGCAAGATGAAGCTGAACTATTAAAACAAGCAAGCCCAATGCATGATATAGGAAAAGTTGCAATTCCTGATGCTATTTTAAATAAGCCAGGTCGATTTGAGGAAGATGAACGAATAATTATGAATACTCACGCTCAAGTGGGCTTTGAAATGCTTAAACATTCAAATAGGAAGTTATTAAAAGCAGCTTCAATTGTAGCTTATGAACATCATGAAAAATGGAATGGAAAAGGATATCCAAGAGGTTTGAAAGGTGAAGAGATTCATATTTATGGAAGAATAACAGCACTTGCAGATGTTTTTGATGCGCTGGGAAGTGATAGATGTTATAAAAAGGCATGGGATGATGAAAAAATATTTAATTTTTTCAAAGAAGAAAGAGCCCAACATTTTGATCCAAAACTTATAGATATTTTTTTTGAAAATTTAGATAAATTCTTAAAAGTTAGAGAAGATTTAAAAGATAAATTTTAAATCTTCATTATACTAAGACTAAAAGTTACTTATATAAACTTTTGATTAATCAATTCCACTTATTTTATAAAACTCACTTAAACTCATTATCTAAGCACTTATTTGATAAAATACAAGCCTAATAATAGTTTCACAATCAAAGGTTTAATAATAATGAGTGAGCACAAAGATTTTTTACGTACAATAGTTGACGAGGACTTAAAGTCTGGCAAATATAAAAAAATAATTACAAGATTTCCTCCAGAACCAAATGGATTCCCACATATAGGACATGCAAAATCTATCTGCATAAATTTTGGTATTGCACGTGATTATAATGGTTATTGTAACCTTAGAATGGATGATACTAATCCAACTACTGAAGACACAAAATATGTTGAAGCACTTAAAGATGCTGTAAAATGGCTTGGTTTTGACTGGAATGATGATGTATATTTCACTTCTGATTATTTTCCTAAAATATATGATTATGCTGTTGAACTTGTTAAAATGGGTAAAGCATATGTTGATAGTCTTAATGAAGAAGAGATTAGAGAATACAGAGGAACTGTTAACGAAGCTGGTCGTAGAAGTATTTACGCAGAGCGTTCTATTGAAGAAAACCTTGACTTACTTGAGAGAATGAAAAAAGGTGAGTTCAAAGAAGGTGAACATATCCTAAGAGCTAAAATAGATATGAGTGCAGCGAATATGAAAATGAGAGATCCACTTTTATATAGAATCAGGCATGCACACCATTTTAGAACACAAGATGAATGGTGTATTTATCCTATGTATGACTTTGCACATTGTTTATCTGATTATATTGAGGGAGTTTCTCACTCTATTTGTACACTAGAATTTGAAAATAATCGTGATATTTACGATTGGGTATTAGATACACTTAATCTTGTTCCACCAAGACCTTATCAACATGAATTTGCACGTTTAGGTATAAACTATACTGTTATGAGTAAAAGAAAACTTTTAGAACTTGTAAATGGTAACTATGTAAATGGTTGGGACGATCCTAGACTTCCAACAATTGCTGGATATAAAAGAAGAGGTTATACACCTGAGTCTATATTAAACTTCTGTGACCAAATTGGAATTGCAAAAGCAAACTCGATGGTTGATGTTTCTCAACTTGAATTTTGTATAAGAGATGATTTAAATACAAAAGTTCCAAGAGTTATGTGTGTACTTGAGCCACTTAAAGTAACTATTGAAAATTATGAAGGAAGTGAAGAGATTGAAGCTTCATATTATCCACATGATGTACCTAAAGAGGGTTCAAGAAAAATACCTTTTTCAAAAGTGATTTATATTGAAAGAGAAGATTTTGAAGAAAATCCTCCAAAAGATTACAACCGTTTAACGCTTGAGCAACCTGTACGTTTAAGACATGCATATATCATCACTTGTAAAGAGATAATAAAAGATGCAAATGGAAATATTGTTGAGATAAAAGCAGAATATAACCCTACTTCAAAAAGTGGTTCAGATACAAGTGGTATCAAAGTTAAAAGTGCAATCCAATGGGTTGATGCAGCACAAGCAAAAGAAATCGAAGTAAGACTATATGACAGATTATACTCTTGCGAAGCT
The DNA here is from genome assembly GCF_013201665.1 of Arcobacter venerupis. Lineage (NCBI taxonomy): Bacteria > Pseudomonadati > Campylobacterota > Epsilonproteobacteria > Campylobacterales > Arcobacteraceae > Arcobacter > Arcobacter venerupis. Next base: position 2,467,366 of record NZ_CP053840.1, read on the forward strand.
CCTGATGGACTAGAAGATTTAAACCCTAATTCATTACACATTATCAAAAATGCACTTGTTGAGCCAGCTGTTATCACGGATAGTGCAGATGTTAGATTCCAATTTGAAAGACAAGGGTATTTTTATGCTGACCCAATTGATTATACAAATGAAAAACCAGTATTTAATAAAATTGTAGGATTAAAAGATTCTTGGGCTAAAAAAACAAAAGTAGTTGAAAATATAGATAAAACAGAAGTAATATCTAAACAAGAAACTAAGAATTTACAAGTTATTGGTGAAGTTGCACCTATGAGTGAAAATCAAAAAGCATTATTTGATAAATATACAAATGAACTTAATCTAAATAGTGAAGTATCAAATATTCTTGCACGTGATGAAAAACTTTCATCATTCTATGAAGAAACATTATCAAAGCTTAATAGCCCTGTTTCAATTGCAAATATTGTAGTAAATGAAGTAGCAAAAGAACTAAAAGAAAAACAAGCCAATGAACTAAAATTTACAGCATCTCAAATAGCTGAACTTATCAAAATGGTAGATGATGAAATAATTTCAAATAAAATTGCAAAACAAATATTTGAAGAGATGAGTCAAACAGGAGTAAATCCTTCAAAAATAGTTGAAGATAAAGGTTTAGTTCAAATAAGTGACCCAAGCATTATTTTACCTATTATTGATGAAATCATTTCAAAAAATCCAGACAATGTAGAAAAATTCAAAGCAGGAAATACAAAACTGTTAGGCTTTTTTGTAGGACAAGTTTTAAAAGCTACGGGTGGGAAAGCAAATCCACAAGTTATTAATGAGCTTGTGGCTGAGAAGTTGAAATAACACATTAATATCAAAGACTATTTAATAATAGTCTTTGTAAAATTCCAACTAAAAAAGACTTCCTTTCCATCTTCATAAAATAAAACTAGTCTATCAGACAAAATACAATTCTTATTTTCAGTTTGGCAAAAGAATAAAACTAGGAATAATTGATTAAATATGTATTTGATTATCTACCATATGAAACTGAATTAATTTCCCTTCCTCATTAATCCTCAGATGATAATGGTCTCCATTATAAAAAACTGCCATTTTCCCATGTCTTGTAAAAATTTTATTTGTATTCTGAAAGTGATGTTCAATTTCTTTTCATATACTACTCAAGACTTGTTCAATCAATAATTTTAAATCTTTTTCTTTATAGGGGAATGGTGTTTTATCTTTAAAAATTCCAACTTGATAATCTTTCATATGTCTCAATAGAATATGAATATATGAATCAACATCCCAATAAATTTGCCTTTTAGTATGCATTAAAATTGAAGAATCAAAAGTTTCTATAGCACTAAATATTTCAGAAAATATTGGATTATTAATTTCATCTGAATATTTAGCAATTTTAGCTTTCTCTAATTCTTTTATAAATTTTGTAAGTTTTTCTAAATAAATAATATCTTTAATTTCCAAATAATACTTTTTATCTATTTCTGTTAAAAGATTACGATTCGCTTTAACTTTATAATAACTCCTCAACATATTTACATTATTTTCTATACTATCTTTTGAGAAGCCAAATTCTTTTAATATACGTGAATCAATTATTCCTTTATTAAAAGCTAAGGTTATACCAATTAATTGTTCTTTTTCATACTGTATTAACTTTGTACCTCGATTGTACTTCATAATAAAGTAATTTTGAAGTAGAACATCAACGTCAATATCACTTAAATCAGTTTCTATTTCTATAATATTTGGAACTTTCTTTTCACCTGTTTCATATATTTCTATTTCTTTAAAATAAACCAAAAAAGATATTTTACTAATATCCCTTATATCTATTCCTTAATACTTTAGCATTTTATTTTTTTCAATAGAGATATTTTAAGAAGAAGGAGATTTAATGCAGATTTTATTTTCAATTATTTCTTTTGATAAATTCAAATACATTTCTAAATTATCTAAACTTTTTTTATCATAATAAATAACACCTACTATTGAATTACCATAATTTTCAAATGATTTAGTATTATTTTTTAAATCAAACGTAGTCATATATTGATTTTTCCCAACTAATTCATATAAATCTTGATAATGAAAATTTTCTCCATATACTTCAATAGTTGGCATTCCAATAACAGTATAGTCAATAAATTTATATTCATATATCATATAACTCTCAAGATTTTAATTATTAAAATGAGTATATCTAAAACTGTTAGAATTTTAAAACACATCATTAGAACTATCAATATAGTTTTCCTCAATAAAATCTAAAAAGATAGTTCAATGAAAATTGAAAAAATATTATGGAAGTTACCGTCCAGTAATGACTGCTATATTTTTTAGTTTGAAACGGGATTTTTCAAAAAGTGTATTTAGTAATTTGATTTATTTTTGATAAGAAATGGAAGTGGCTCCGGCACCAGGATTCGAACCTGGGACCAAATGATTAACAGTCATCTACTCTACCGCTGAGCTATGCCGGAACTTGTAAGTTTGTTTTTTGAAAATTTATAAATGGCTCCGGCACCAGGATTCGAACCTGGGACCAAATGATTAACAGTCATCTACTCTACCGCTGAGCTATGCCGGAATCTATAAATTTAAACATTAAAAAAGAAGTTATGGCTCCGGCACCAGGATTCGAACCTGGGACCAAATGATTAACAGTCATCTACTCTACCGCTGAGCTATGCCGGATTTTGACTTCATCTTTAATGGGTTGGAATTATAGTAAAAAAATGCTTTAATGTCAAGGCAGAAAAACTATTTCTTTAAATTTTTATAAAATTCAACTCCACTGCTATTTATAAGCGTTATTATCTTGTTTTTTATTAAGTCATTTAAAGTCATTTTTGATTGATTATCAAACATGTTTTCTATATCTTCAGCAGTTAATGGTCTTCTTTTTAGCATTTTAATTATTTCATCTTCTGAGTATGTTTGCATTGATTTTGGTCTATTTTTGTAAACAATATTTACATTAATATTTTTAAACTCACTAGCAACATTTTCCAAAAATTCATAAGTTACAGGTTTCACCTCATAAGCTGGTGGTCTGTCAATTGTTCCTATATCTACTCTCTTAGGCTTAATTTGATTTATCGCTTTATTAAGCAACTCTATCTCTTCTATTTTGTCATTTAAATCTTTTACAAATAAAATCTCTAATACTAAATCATTTTTTGTTTGTTTTGAAAAATCTATCATCGCAGGAACTATTTTTTGTGTTTCAACACTACTATTTACCCTATCAAGTTTTTTGAAACATTTTTCACTTATACAATCAAGGGATAGTTTTACAATATCAATTTTTAAAAGAGCATCGTAAATCTCTTTTTTATATATAGTACTTCCATTTGATAAAATCAGAGTTTTTGTATTTGCTTTGATTTTATTGATTTCAGTAATCAATTCATCTAATTTGGGATATAAAGTTGGTTCACCATTTGCTGTTAGTGTTATAACATCTATTTTAGGATGCATTTCGAAGCTATTTTTAATCTCGTTAATAATATTTTCAACACTTGGATATTCATCCATTTTATCAACTGTTTTAGCGCCTTCTAATTCACAATATAAACAATCAAAATTACACTGTTTTTTTGAAGGAGATAAATCAATACCTAAAGATATACCAAATCTTCTTGAGGGAATTGGTCCAAAAATAATAGAATTTGAATATGACATGATTTTTTCTTTCTGATAGTATAAGTGAGAAAATTCTCACTTATGTTAGTTAGATTATTTTTTACTTACTCTTTGACACTCTTTTACAAAGTGAATTGCATTTTCAACTGGAACATCTGGTAATATTCCATGTCCAAGATTAAAGATATGTCCCTCACCTTGCATTATATTTTGTAAAGCTTCAACACATTTTGTTGTTTGTTCTTTTGAATATAATCTACAAGGTTCCATATTTCCTTGAAGTACATACTTACTTCCTAGTTTTTCCTTAGCTAGTGCCATAGGAGTTCCCCAATCAACACCAAACACATCAAAGTTTCCATAAACTTTATCTAAAAATGCTGGAATTCCTTTTGGGAACATAATTACTGGAATATGAGGATATTTTTCTTTTAAATACTCTGAAATCTCAACCATATATTTCCATGAAAATTCATCATACATAGCAGGTTCAATCGCAGATGCCCAAGAATCAAAGATTTGAACCACATCAATACCTGATTGAATCTGTTTTTCCATATAAAATTTTACAACTTCAGTTACTTTTTTTAATATCTTGTGTAAAAGTTCAGGATTTGAATACATCATCTTTTTACAAAGATTATATGTTTTTGTTCCTTGACCTTCAATCATATAAGTAGCAAGCGTCCAAGGAGCTCCTGTAAAACCAATTAAAGCTTTATCTTCTGGTAATCTTTGTTTTAAAATTTTAATTGTTTCATAAACATAAGTTAATTTATCAGCAGCAGCTTCTCCACCTAAAAGTGCATCAACATCAGCTTCAGTTACGATTGGGTCTTTAAAAATTGGACCTTCACCTTTAATAAAATCAAGGTGCATTCCCATTTCATTTGGAACTACTAAAATATCTGAAAATAAAATTGCAGCATCAACACCTACAATATCAAGTGGTTGAATAGTAACTTCGGCTGCTAGTTCTGGATTATGACAAAGATTTAAAAAGTTTCCAGCTTGAGCTCTAACATTCATATATTCAGGAAGGTATCTTCCTGCTTGTCTCATCATCCAAACTGGTGTATATGGAGTTGGTTTTCTAAAACATGCATCAACAAAAATTTTTGACATTTTTATCCTTAAAATAGTCCCTATTTTAAGGGACCAAAATTTATATATTTACTTTTTTAAAAGTAACAAAAAATTTAATGTTTTCCAACTTTACCTAAAAAGTAAAGTCCTACAGATAATATTCCAATTGATAATGCAAAATATAACATTTGTAATGCACCATCATAATTTGTATGTAATACCTTTTGGAAAAAACTAACAATTAAAACCATCACAATAACTTTTGCAATTTTATCTTTTAATTGATCAAGTGAATGAATAGCTAAGATATTATTTCCAGCTTGTGTCTCTTCAGCTGCATCAATTTTTGAAATAAATAATTCATATATACCAAATGCAAAAATCAACATAACAACAGCAATTAAATATAAATCAACTGCTCCAATAATCTTACTTACAATCTCTTCATGAAAATTTTCTGGATGTAACCCATTTAAATAAACATTTAATGTATAAACTAAAACTTCAAAAATATCTTTTGAAGCTACAACAAAAAGTATTATAGCTCCAATAAGTCCAAAAATAACTGGAAGCAAAACAAAAAGTCTTGCTTTCCACATCGCATTTTCAAAGATTTTTTCTAACATTAGATATCATTTTCCAGATCAGCCCATTTTAGAGCGATTCTAACTGCATTTGTTGCAGCCCCTACTCTTACTTGGTCAGCAACATTAAAATAATGAATAATATTTGAAGAATAAATATCTTTTCTAATTCTTCCAACATATGTAATATCTGTATCTGTTGAAATAATTGGCATTGGATATTTTTTATTTGCTAAATCATCAATAACTTCTACATTTTCAAAGTTATTTAATACTTCTCTTACTTTTTCTAAATCAACATCTACACCATCATTAAATGTAACTGTAATTGATTCACTATGAGATCTTAGAACTGGAACTCTTACACAAGTTGCTGCAATTTGCATCTCTTTGTGCATAATTTTTTGAGTCTCTTTTACCATTTTCATCTCTTCTTTAGTAAATCCATTATCCGTAGCAACGTCAATTTGAGGAATTACATTTAAAGCAATTTGATGAGGGAAAGCTTTTATTTCAGCTTCATCAAGTGTAAATGAAAAGAATGCTTGCATTTGTTTTACAAGTTCTTCCATCCCAGTTTTACCAGCACCAGAAACTGCTTGATAAGTTGATACATCAACTCTTTTAATTCCATATAATTCATCAAGTGGTTTTAATGATAAAACCATTTGAATTGTTGAACAATTTGGATTTGCAATAATTCCTGATTCTTTCCATAATACTATATCTTCTGGATTTACTTCAGGTACAACTAAAGGAACTGTTGGATCCATTCTAAAGTGACTTGTATTATCAATTACAACAGCTCCTGCTTCAACTGCAAATTTTGCAAATTTTTCAGAAACACTTCCACCAGCACTAAAAAATGCAATTTCAACATCATTTTCTTCAAAACAAGTTTCAGTTAATTCTAAAACTGTAATCTCTTTATTTTTATATTCAACTTTTGAACCAGCACTTCTTGAACTAGCTAACGGTATTAATTTATTAATAGGAAAATCATACTCTTCTAAAACTCTAAATAATTCTTCCCCAACTGCACCAGTAGCTCCAACAACTGCAACATTAAACTTTCTCATCTTTCTATTCTTCCTCACCTTTTTCTAAATTATCATCTTCTAAATCTATTACATCTAATAAAGTTTGTGTTTTATTTGTTTCATGATCAAATGGAATTGATTCTAAAATTTCACCATCTTCTGTGTATCTAATAATATTTCCATTTTCATCTAATTCTATCTCTTCATCCTCTTTTGGACATTTAGCAATTGATACAACTTTATCATTTTTATCTACATTTACAATTATTACACCAGCCGTATTTCTTCCAGCTTTTCTAATTGATTGCATATCAACTCTAATCATTTTTCCAATTGAAGTTAATAACATTAAATCTTGTGTATCATCAACTAAAACTTCACCGATTACATTTCCTGTTTTTGGTGATAATTTCATAGAAATAACACCTGAACCTGCTCTATTTGTAAGTCTATATTCACTTACAGTTGTTCTTTTTCCAATACCTTTTTCAGATACAGTTAAAAGTTCTTGTTCTTCATTACTTACAACATCAGCATCTACAACGAAGTCTATATCATGTTTAAACTTGATACCTCTAACTCCTCTTGTACTTCTTCCTTGATCTCTTGTTTTTTCAATTTCGAATCTAATACATTGACCCATGCTTGTGAAAATCATTAAATATTGAGTTTCAACATCTGCAATTTTTGCAGTTACAATTTCATCTAAATCATCAAGAACAATAGCTCTTACACCATTTGATCTAATATTTGAGAACTCACTTAATGAAGTTCTTTTTATAATTCCATTTCTTGTGAAGAATACTAAAGATTTAGATTCATCAAAATCAGGAGTTGGAATAATTTCCATAATTTTTTCGTCAGGTCTTAAGTTGATTAAGTTAACAACTGCTTTACCTTTTGCAGTTCTACTTCCTTCAGGAATTTTGTAAACTTTTAACCAATATAATTGTCCCATATTTGTAACAAACATTAAAGTATCATGAGTATTACTTACAAAGAATTTCTCAATAAAGTCATCATCATGAGTAGTCACGGCAACTTTACCTTTTCCACCTCGTCTTTGTTTTTCATAAGATTTGATTGGAACTCTTTTTACATAACCATTATGAGTGATTGTAACAACCATTGGCTCATTTGGAATTAAATCTTCAATATCAATTTCGTCATAAGAATCTTCAATATCAGTTCTTCTATCACTTGCAAATCTCTCTTGAATATCAGTTAATTCTTCTTTGATAATTTCATTTAATTTCTCTTCAGATTTTAAAATAGATTCTAATTCAGCAATTAAAATCATTAATTCTTGATATTCAGCTTCTAATTTATCTCTTTGAAGACCTGTTAATCTTCCAAGTCTCATATCTAAAATAGCTTGAGATTGAATTGGACTTAAACCAAATCTATTTTGTAAACTATCTTTTGCTTCTTGATCATTTGCACTAGCTCTGATAATTTTTACAACTTCGTCAATATTGTCTAAAGCAATTTTTAAACCTTCTAAAATATGAGCTCTAGCTTTTGCTTTTTCTAAATCAAAAATTGTTCTTCTAATAATTACTGTTTTTCTATGTGATAAGAAAACAGTTAATAATTGAGGTAATGTAAATACTTTTGGTTCTTTGTTATAAACAGCTAAAAGAATAATTCCAAAAGTAGTTTCCATTGGAGTTGATTTATACAAGTTGTTTAAAACAATTTCACTCATCGCATCTTTTTTAAGTTCAATTACAACTCTAATACCTTCTCTGTCAGATTCATCTCTAACTTCTGAAATACCATCAATTTGTTTATCTTTTGCAAGGTTTGCAATAAGTTCAATTAGTCTTGCTTTATTCACTTGATAAGGTAATTCATCAAGAACTATAATCTCTTTTTTACCTCTTGTTTCAATATGATGTTTAGCTCTAATTCTTACTCTTCCTCTACCTGTATTATATGCATCAATAATTCCTCGTCTACCAAAAATTGTTCCACCTGTTGGGAAATCTGGCCCTTGAATAAATTGCATTAATTCATCAGCAGTTGCTTCTGGATTATCAATTGTGTATAAAACAGCATTTAATAACTCATTAATATTATGTGGAGGGATTTTTGTAGCCATACCAACCGCAATACCTTCACTTCCATTTAGAAGTAAAGTAGGAACTCTTGTTGGAAGAACTGAAGGTTCTTTCATCGTATCATCATAGTTTGGAGTAAAGTTTACAGTATCTTTATCTAAATCTCTTAAAACTTCTTCAGCTATTTTTGTCATTCTAGCTTCTGTATATCTCATAGCAGCTGCGCTATCTCCATCAATAGAACCGAAGTTTCCTTGACCATCCACAAGTGGTGCTCTCATTGAGAAAGTTTGTGCCATTCTTACAAGTGCATCATAAACAGAAGTATCACCATGAGGGTGATATTTACCGATAACATCTCCAACAATTCTTGCTGATTTTTTATAAGCAGATTTTGAAGTAATATTTAAATCGTGCATTGCAAATAAAATTCTTCTGTGTACTGGTTTTAAACCATCTTTTGCATCTGGTAATGCTCTACCTATAATAACGCTCATTGAGTAATCTAAATATGAAGCTTTAACTGAGTCTTCAATATTTATGTCTATAATATCTTGATTTTCGAAAAGGTTTTCCATAAAAAAAGGCCTTTGTAATATAAAATTGATTTATTATATCTAAAATGCGCTTAGCATAAGTTGTAATAAAATTTATAAAAATATAAATATAAAAAAAGGGACAAAAGCCTAAACTTTCATCCCTTTATTTTTAGCTAACTAAAAAATTAATTTTCACTCTTATATTTAACGATTATAGAATAAATTTCATCTTTTAATTTTAGCTTCTCTTTTTTACTAGCTTCAATTTCAAATTGATCAGCATGCGATTCTTCAAGTTTTGCAATAATGTCATCTAACTCATTATGTCTTTCAAAAAGTTTATGAAAGTGTCCATCTTTTTGTTTTAACTCTGTAATTAGATCTCTGTATTCGTGAAACATTTTACATCCTATTTTTTAATTTATAAAGATTATACTAACTAAGTACTTAATTTTTTGTAAAAAATTATTTATTAACTTCTATAATCAGCATTTATCTCTACATATTTGTAACCTAAATCACATCCATAAGCTGTAAATTTACCTTCACCTAATCCAATATCACAAATAATTTTATATTTATCTTTTTTTAAAACATCTGCAGCTTTTGCTTCAATTGTTGCATCAAAACAGATTTCACCTTTATTAAAAACAACTACATCATTATAAGAAATTACTAATTTTTCATCATCACAATCAATTCTTGATGCGCCAATAGTTGAAGCAATTCTTCCAAAGTTTGGATCTTCTCCAAAAAGTGCTGTTTTTACTAATAATGAATTTGATAAAGCTTTTGCAGCAATCATTGCTTGTTCATTTGAAACAGCATTAATAACTTCAAATGCAGCAACTTTTTTTGCACCCTCACCATCTGCTACCATTAACATAGCCATATCAAACATTACAAGTCTTAAAACTTCTAAAAATGCTTCTTTGTCATAAGCTTTTGAATTTCCATTTGCTAAGACCATTACTGTATCATTTGTTGAAGTATCTCCATCAACTGAAATTGCATTAAATGTTGTTTCACTATTTACTTTTAATGCTTCCATAATATCTGAGTAAGGAGCAGCTGCATCTGTGCAAATAAAACATAACATAGTTGCAAGATTTGGGTTTATCATTCCAGCACCTTTAGCAACAGCACCAATTTTAAATGAACTTCCATCTTCAAGTTTTACTTCATACATACAAGTTTTAGGATAGGCATCAGTTGTCATAATTGCTCGACTAAGATTTTCACCATTTTTAGAAGTTAAATCAAATCTTTTTGCACCTGCTACAATTTTTTCAATAGGTAATGGATTTCCAATAACACCAGTTGAACTCATAATTGGATTTACTAAACCAAAATCTAATTGAGAAAATAGTGTATTAATATTTGCAATACCTTTTTTTCCAGTTAATGCATTTGCATTTTTAGAATTTATTAAAACAAAGTTTGTTTTAAAATCTTCGCCATATTGTAAAAAATGTTTTAAAGGTGCTGCTTGAAATCTATTTTCTGTAAAAATTGCTCCAACAGTACAAGGTTTATCACTATAGATAAATCCTAAATCATTATTTCCATTTGGCTTAAGTCCTGCGTGAATTCCATCACAGAAAAATCCATCTATTTGATCAATATAACCCTTGATTGGTAAAATAGTAAACATAATTTTAAATATCCTCTGGTTTTTTAGTTAAATTTATAATTTTTTTAGCTCTTACAATACCTTTTTGAGAACCAACTAATAATAATTTACAATTAGCATTAATTAACATTGTTCCTTTTGGCATTTGAACAAACTTACCTTTTTCTTCTGTAATTCCAATAATAGAAACTTTTAATCTATCTCTTAAATGTATATCTTTTATCTCTCTATTTACAACCCAAGAATCAGCATTTACAAAAATCTCTTCCATATCTATTGGAGTATCTCGTTTATATAAGAATTCATCAAGAACATTTTCCATATCAGGTCTAATTGCCATTGCTGAAACTCTTTTTGCCATAAGAGAAGGAGTTGCAACAACTTTATCAGCTCCAAGTTTTTGAAGTCTAATTTTTTCATTTTGTGTTTCTGCATTTGAAATAATTAAAAAAGGATTTCGTCCTAGCTCTTTTTCATAAAGCCTAACAGAAGCTATTAAAGTAATATTATCTGAAATATTTTTTGATAATGAAATTGCACCTTTTGCTGAACTCAAATGAGATTTTAAGAAAGCTACCTCTTTATATGGCTCTTCTTTTACAAAATATGGATAATTATTCTCTTTAGCAATCTCTTCAATATCTTCTCTTGGATCAACTACAACAAAAGGAATGTGATTATCTCTAAATTGTCTTGCCACTTGTGCTGTATATTCATTGTGATAACAAATGACGAAATGTTTTCTTAATCTTGCTATTTTATAAAGCATTTTTCTCTCCCGTAATAATACTAATAAAGAACCATTTGCTATAACATCAATTACAATCCCCACAGAAAAAGTAAGTGTAGCAAAACCTGCTAACATCAAACATACTGTAAATACAATTCCTTGATTACTGAAATTTGCTTCATTTAATGCACCAAATCCTGTTGTAGTAAATGTATAAGCTGATTGAAAAATAGCATGCATAATTGAATAATCTTCAATGTAAACATAACCTAATGTTCCTATCATCATTATAGACTGAATTAGGATTAATGGTAATCTAAAGGGTTTTAATTGTGAATATATTAAGGGATTTAAATCGTATTGAGGTTTGGCTGTTCTTATTTCCCAGCCAATAGCCTTTTTTACTTTAGTAAAGATGCTCATGAAAGCACTTTTCTAGAGCCTACTTATGAGTGTTTTTTAAGAGTTCTTAACTCTTTTGCTGAAACTTTTAATTTAGTTGTAGTTCCATCTTCTAATGTAACTCTTACCGTTCTAATATTTGGTAAAAATCTTCTTTTTGTTCTGTTTTTTGCATGACTTACGTTGTTTCCAGACATAGGCCCTTTTCCAGATATTGCACATCTTCTTGACATTTGTATTCCTTCTATAGTGAAAAATATTTGCGTATTCTACCTTATTTTTCTTAAGGTAAATTTAAACATTACTTAGTATATGTTTAAATTTCGATAAATTGTTTTCAAGAGTAAACTCTAAAGCTAGTTTTCTATTCTCTTTTTTTATTAGTTTCAAATCATCTTTTCCATTTAAAATTGCATCGATTTTAAATATTAAACTTTGATCAGTTGGGCTATCCATTGAAGCAAAAACATCTACAATCTCTTTTGCATCATTATCAATATTCAGAAAAACTGCACACTTGCAAAACATTGCTTTTATAATATTTGTAGAAAAAGATTTATTATAAGTTGGTAATAAAAATATATCAGAAACTAAAAATAGATCATTTATATTTGAATAATTTTCTAGCACAATAATTTTATTTTCAAGTTTTGAATACTTAGGTAGTTGAAATTTTAAAGTGTTAATTTGATTTTTTTCACCTGCGATTATTATTTTGAAATCCTCATAAGTAATAGAAGAACAAATATCTAAAAACTCTTTTACACCTGAAGATTTAAAGTTTTTAGCAGTAAAAAAGATAATTTTTGTTTTTAAATCAATTTGAAATTCTTCACAAAATTTTGCTTTTACCTCTTTTATCTTTTTATATTCGATATTAATACTTGGATAAATCACTTTTATTTTTTCATGGGAAATTTTAGTTTTTGCTATTATTTGATTCATCGAAGCAAAAGTATTTGTAATAGTAATTTTTGAATTTTGAATTTTATCAATAGAGTTATCATCTAAAAGACCAGAATGAAAATATACATCAGCATATGTTTTTTTAGAAAACAATTTAGTAAAAAAATTTCCTTCTTTTAAAACTTCTATATCCTTTTGTTTTTTTAGTTCATCAATTAACAAATTTGTTGTTTTGTATGAGATTGTTGTTTTGTTCATAAATTACTTTTAGAGCCCTTTTATTTTTTTTAAGATAATATCTTTTTTATAATTATAATTTAATATGAAAAGAGAAATTTGTCTAATTTATTAAAAAAAATAAAAAATACACCGCGAATTGATTTAATAAATTATTTGATACTCATTTATGCTTTTACACTAAGTTTTCCCAGTGAAATAAAAAGAGTTGTTGCTATTGTAATGATAATTCTTTGGTTAACAGATAGAACAAAATATGAATTTATTCTTCCCAAAACAAATATATTTTTATTTTTTTGGATATTTATAGGATATTGTTTGTTATCTTATTTTTGGAGTGATGTAAGTTTTAATGAAGCTTTAAAATATCTAAAAAGATATTGGTATTATTTACCAATTTTTATTATCTTTAAATATCTTAAAAAAGAATATTTTGAATATACTATTTCCTTTTTTCTTTTAGGAATGTTAATTAGTGAGATATTATCTTACGGCAATTATTTTTCTATCTGGCAAATTGGCATGGGTAAACCGCATGACCCTACTGTATTTATGCAACATACACTTTATAGTATATTCTTATCTGTAACTACTATATTTTTAATGTCTAAAGTAATTCATGAAAAAGATAAAAAAAGAAAGTTCATGTATCTTTTATTTTTTACTACTGTAACAATAAATCTACTACTAAATTCAGGGAGAACTGGTTATTTTACCTTATTTATTACAATGATTGTTGTAATTATAACTATTTACAGAATGAACTTGAAAATAATTTTTGGCACAATAATCATAATTTCTTTTGTATTATTTTCAGCATACAATTTATCACCAAATTTTAAAAATAGAACTTATGCAATTAAATCTGATATTACAAAAGTAATTGATAATTCTAACTATAGCACTTCAGTTGGAGCGAGAATTGGTTTATGGATTATTGCAAAAGAAATATTAGAAGATAATTCATTATTTGGAGTAGGAATAGCAAATAACATAAATAAAAAAAATGAATACATAACTAGTAATAATTTAGAAAACTTTAGCTACATCAAAACCTTAGTACATTTTCATAATAATTTTCTTGAAATCATTACTCAGTTTGGAATTATTGGTTTGACTTTATTTGCTTATTTATTTTATTTAATAGCTAAAATTAAAATTGAAGATAAAACTATTTACATATTAAAAATTTCTACTTTATGTATTTTCTTCTTGGGTAGTTTAACTGATGTCTTATTTTATCTAAATGATACAATGTTCTTATTTTCATTTGTTATTGGGATTTTATTAGCAAAATATAAATTAGAATATCAAGACAAGGAACTGTTATTAATAAGTGATAAATACTGATTAATAATATTTTCTTCACTAAATTTACTAATATATTCATCTTTAATACCGATATTATGTTCCATCATTTGATTCATTTTTATCGATAGATCATCAGAGTCATTAACTTTTGCTAAATATTTTGATAGCTCACCAGTTAAAATCTCACTTGGCCCCGAAATACAATTTGTTGAAACAACGGGCGTTCCTAAAATTAAAGATTCAATTAATACTGTTGGTAAGCCCTCCCTTTCAGAAGAAAGAATTAAGAATTTAGCTCTTTTTATAATTGGGTATGGATTTTTATTAAACCCTAAAATAATAACTTTTTTTTCTAATCCCCTATCCTTAATCATTTCTATCAACTCTTTTATTGGACTACATAACAAAAATAGTTTTAATTCGATTGCAGATTTTTTATAAGCATCAAGAAGAATATCATATCGTTTAACAGGTCTAAATGCAGAAGCACTTAATATATAATCTTCTTCAATTTCTTCAATCTTTTCATCTCCTTTTTTTCTTATTTCATTAAAATCAAAAGGGTTATATATACGAGTAACTGATTCATATCCAATATTTAAACTATCTAAATCTTCTTTAATTTTATTAGCTACAATAACTAACTTCTTATTTTTATATATTCGTTTATAAAGTTTATACTTTTTATTAGCACGAGAATCATTACCTCTAGATTTAAATTCTTCAATTTCTTGTAAATACGATGTATGAATACAAAAATAGATATTTTTTCTCGTTGAATAATACAAAACCCTATCACTTGCGGGTAAGTTTGATAAAATTAAATCAAAGTTTTTATTTTCTTGTTTTTCAATTATAGATAATTTTTTTTCTAAAAGATAATGTAATCTTTTATCTCCAATAAATGAAAATAATTTATGATATTTTCTATTTGTAGTCAAACTAATGATTTTGCACTTTTCATTATCAGATAAATCGTAACTAATAATATCCTCAAGTAGGATGATATATATACTATGTCCAAACTTTTCAAACATATTAAAAAGATTTAAAACTACTTTTTCAGCACCACTTCCTGCAAGATTTGTAATAACTAGACCTATTAATTTATTATTTTGCATCATTATTTTCTATTATTAAATTTATTTCGTTAAACATTAATTCAATTCTTTTATTTGCATCATTTATATAATCCTCAATTTTATTTAGTTCTTCTTTAGAAAAAAAGTTGCTCTTTCTATTTACTTTCTCAAAATCATTTAGTTCTTTTATATCAATGATTCTTCTTTTATTTAAGCCAATATCACTCAATAAAGATTCAATTTTAAAAGTATTTGAAGATATAGCAACAAAGGGTACTTTAAAATGTAAAGACAAACAAATTGCATGAAACCTTGCAGATATTAGAAAACTAGAATTTCTTATATTTTCTAATAAATCATCTTCATTATCTACAAGAATAAATCTTTTATATTTATATTTAAGAGTTTTAGATTTCTCAATAAAAGATCCATAATTATTAAAAAAATTAAATTTTAATTTCTTAAAAAATCCATTCAAATTACTATATTTTTCAAAAGGAGCTATTATTGGAAGAAAAGTAATTTTATTTTTCTCTGCAATTTTATATAACTTTTCTGATTTCTTAATATCATGACTATCAGTTATATATACTTTTTTTTTATCTTTTAGTACATAATTTTTTTTCAATGCATAAAAGGTCATGTCTGGCACAACCTCAGAATCAATATTATTTTTTATTAACTCTTTTTTACTAAATGTTTCTCTCACATAAATTTTTCTAAATTTTGAGACTAATTCTGAAAACTTTTCAGAATTATTCTGATAAGTCATATTTATTAAGAAACAAGGTTTATTCGTATAATTTACAATTTCTAATAAAGAATAGGCATAATCACTATCATCATGTATTGTTCCCTCTGCATTTATTATAACTCCATCAGATTGATTTAAATTATTTAAGAAAGATGCGTTTTTTTTCCAATCTATTCCTATTGGATTTGTTGCAAGTAATTTTATATCTCTTTTTTCTAAATTTCTTTTTATATTTTCAATAACTATATTGCAACCATGATGATTCTCAAACGAAGTATCATTCAATAAAACTATATTTTTCAATATTAATTTACCTTTATTAATGGGATTTTTTTCTCCATATAATTTTTATATAGATTTTCATACTCTACAATTTGACTCTCTTTTTGTAATTGTGTTTTATCTAATTTAATTATATTAAGAAATTTTATATCATATAAATAGCCTAATGTTTCGAGGGCTGTTGATCGAATTGTTATTAAACCTAAAGGTTTCTTTTGATGTTTAAAAATTGCTAATTCTAAAATTGTAGGAAATTTTTTAAGTTCAAAACCACCTTTTATAGATAATTCTTTTAAATAATCAATATCTTCATATCTGTGAGGAATATATATTATTTTATATTCTTTAAAATATTTAATTGTATTTTTTAATATTTCTTCAAAATACTCTTTTTTTATATAACTATTAATTAAGTTTGAACCTATAAAAAATATCTCATTATCTTGTGGTAAACTATTAATTAATTTTTTGAATTCACTATAATCGTTTTTTATAATCTCATTATTTAATGAATAAAAATTTAAATCAAAAAATGTAAAAATTTTCAATTTATCAATAAAATCTAAATTAAACTTTAGTCCTCTTATTCTATTTAATAGAATATTTTGGAATTTATTTTTATAAGTATCATTTTTAATATTATTAGCAATTAAAAATGTTTCATTGCCATCATCAATTAATATATTATTCTTTGCATTAATTTGATTTACTGAATGTATAATATAAGAGGTAATTAAACCAAAAAAACAAAATTCAACATCTTTATACTTTCTTAATATATTACTTAAAATAAAAGAATAAAAAATTTTATTAAAAAAATTTAATTTAAAAAAATATACTTTTTCCCAGAATAACTCTTTTGAAATTTCCTCAAAAAGATTTTTATCTACTTCATTTTTATATATACATATTAAAATATTAGAACCATTTGTATTAAATCTTTTAATTGCTTCTATACAATTAAACAATTGAAAAGGTGTTCGTATTAAGCAGATTGATAGTTTTTTCATCTAAATTCTTTCTTCATAAAAGTTTTAAATTCATAATTAATGTTTTTATTATTAAATTCATGTTTATTTTCTTGTGAACAAAAATCTTTTAATCTTATTATTTGATTATTTGATTCGAATTTCTCTAATATGCTTTTATAATTTTCATCAGTATTTGAATATTCATTTCCAATTGTAAAAACCTCTTTTGATGAAGAGATAGCTTCACTAATCATTGAAGAACTCTCTTCTGTTACAAAAATAACATCACTTAAACCTAAAAAAGGTAATAATATTTTTTCCTCTTTTTTATTGTATGCTACAAAATAAGTGTAAAACCCTTTTAACTTATCTTCCAATTTATTCTCTATTTCAACTGGTGTTCTTCTTGAAGTTGTGATAAGCCATTTGATATTTTTTTCTTTTGATACTTTTTTTACAAACTTTATTAAATCATCATAAAATTTATTATCATATTTATATCCAGCACCATTTCCACCTATTAACAAAGTATAATATTTTTGATTAATATCTAAATTATTTAATTTTAAAAACTCTTCTGATTTTTCTAATAACTTCTCTTTTGTAATAGTATTTGGTGCAACATCTAAAATTATTTGATTTTTATATCCCAAATCAATTACAGTTGTTATATTTGTAAAAAGTTCTTCTTTTAGACCTCTCAAAGCTCCATTTAAAATATTTTTACATTTATAAACTTTTGTAAACCATGCATTTAAATTTGAAGTATTTCCACCTGTTGAGATAATTAAATCTGGTTTATTTTTAGGAATATTAAAAGTTTTATAAAAAAAAGAAAGATATTTTAAACTATTCTCTTGAAAAAAATCAGAAAAAGTATTTAATAAAAATCTTAATATTTTTCTAGATAGTTTTGATTTTATCTCTATTTGAATATACTCAACTTCTAAATCATTATAAATTTCTTTTAAATATAATACTAATCCATCTGTTTGATTGTAGTGACCTGGTTTATCATCTTTTATTACTAATAGTTTCATTATTTTAAAACTTCTTTATAAACTTCAACTGTTTCATTTAGCATATTTTCTATTGTAAATTTATTTTGTGCATAATCAAATTTCTCTTGAAAATCAGATATTACTTCAGCATAATTATCTTTTATAAATTCAATTTTATTTGAGAGTTTTTCTATATTTGAGAAAGGAACAGTATATTTAGCTCCAAGAAGTTTTTCCATATCAGAAACAGGAGTAGAAATAAAAGGAGTTTTACAAAACATAGTCTCAACAAAAGTATAAGGAAAACCTTCATTATCAGATGACATAACAAATAAAGAAGATGAAGAAACTATCTTTTTAACTTCAGCATTTGCTAAATTGCCAGTGAAAGTAACTTTATTTTTAATATCTAATCTTGCAACTTCATTTTTTAAACTCTTCTCTTCATCTCCAGAACCTACTAAAATCAAGTGTAAATTTAGATTTTTAATAGCTGCTAATATTAATTCAAATCTTTTTACTTTTGTTAATCTTGCAACACTACAAATTATAAATTTATCTTTTTCAATGTTATATTTAAAGTAAAGATCTATTTTTAAATTTTCATCACTGTTGAATGCTATACCATTGTATATTGTAACTCTATTTTTTGTTTTTAGATCTTTTCCAATATTATCTGAAACAGTAATCACAAAATCACTTTTTTCAAAAGCTAATAAATTTTTTTTATAATTATGTAAAGTAGAAACTATCTTAGAATTAATAAATGATTTTATTTTTGTCACCATAGAAGTTGCTTTATTAGCTTGAGTATGAATAATATCAAAATTCTCTTTTTTTAGTATTTTGTAAAGTTTAAATAAAATAAAAAAATTATTCCTGCTTTTAGATAAATCAAGAGGAATAAATTTAATATTTTCAAAAGATTCCTCAAAATCTTTATGAGCAATTACAGTTATATCGAAACCTCTATTTGCTAACTGTTTTGATAATTCAATAGTGTGTTTTTCCAAACCGCCATCTTCATTTCCTGCAAGAACTTGACATATTTTCATTTTTTAAAACCTCTCAATCCTCTTTTAAGTTTAATCTTAAATGCAAACATATTATCTTTGCCACTTATTGTGATTCTTTTTAACTCAAATAAATCTGACTTTGTTAAATCATCTATACCTTTTGTTGTAGTTGTTGCATTTGTGTAAGACTCTTGAACTAATTTTATATCTTCTTTATCATACAGACCAAAAGGATAACAAAAAGAGATACATTTTATATTAAATTTTTTTTCTATTTCTAGCTTAGAATTTTTTATTTCATCAAGCTTTTGTCGTTTATTTAAAGTAGGTAAATTATCATGGGTCATTGTGTGAGAACCAATTTCAATTAAACCAGAATTTATTAATTCAGATATTTGTTCATCCAATAATTTTGGTTCATTTTTCAATTCTCCACTACTATTTTTCTTTTTTCTTTTTGATGACCACTCTTTATTATGTCTATCAATAACAAGATAAATTGTAGCTTTTGCATTATATTTCTTTAAAATAGGAAAAGCATTTGTAAAGTTATCTTCATATCCATCATCAAAAGTTATGGCAATTGATTTTTCTGATAAATTATTTTTATTTTCTATTAATTCACTCATAGTGAAAAAAGTCCAATTATTATCACTTAAGTATTTTATTTGCTTTTCAAACTCTGCTGGTTTTACTCTAAGACCATTAAACTTAGCATTTTTTTTATGATCAAAAATCATGTGATACATTAAAATTCTAGGATAATTATAATCTATAATTTTAGTCCACCAAGCATACTTGTATGAATAATATATAAAAATAATTGCTAATATTAAAAATAATAGTTCCAACTTAGACTAACCTTTTATAAACTTCTATAGTTTTATTTAACATATTTTCCAATGAAAAATTGCTATAAATATAATTATATCCATTAAACTTTAGATTTCTAGATTTTAAAATATTTTTAGCTAACTCTTTATCATCACCAACTTCAAAGAAAAAGCCATTTTCATTTTCAATTATTATATCTTTTACTCCGCCATGATTTGTAGCAATTACTGGTTTATTCATACAAATTGCCTCTGCAACTGCACGACCAAAACTCTCTGGTTTTTTTGAACTGCTGATTACAACATCACTTAAAGCATAGATTTGCTCTATTTTACTTTGACTTCCTGTAAAAATAATATTATCTTCTAAAGCTAACTTTTTTATTAAATTCTTTAAAGAGTTCAAATAATCTTCTTTATCACTTCTTACCCCACCAACTATTAAACCTACAATATTTGGAAGTTCATTTTTTACTATTAAAATTGCTTTTATAAAAGTCTCATAATCTTTTAATTGAGTAACTCTTCCCACACTTGAAACTATAAATTTATTTTCTAAATTAAACTCTTTTTTAAAATTTACAATAAATCTATTATCTATATTTTTTTCATTAAAAAGTTGTAAATCAATGCCTCTTGGAATTACAGTTATTTTAGATTCACTTGTTTGATAATGTTTTTGAATATACTCTTTTATGCTATTACTAACACATATAACTGCATCTGCTTTTTGCATAATTGAACTATAAAAACCAACACTATTAAAACCGTGAACTGTACTCACAACTTTTATTTTTAAACTCTTATTTGCAAAATAGACAAGCCAAGCAGGAACTCTACTTCTTACATGAATAATATTTGGATTTAAATCTTTTAAAATCTTTTTTAGTCCATTAATTCTTGAAAAGGTAGTAAAAATATTTTTACTACAAACATCAAATTTTATGAAAGTTCCACCATCAAGATTAATTTGATTTTCAAGTTTTCCTCCTGCACTAATAACATATGATTCAATTCCAAGTTTTACATATTCTCGGTTTAGTTCAACAACACCTCGTTCAACTCCACCTTCATTTAATTCAGGCAATAACTGTACAATTCTCATAAATTTACTTTTCTCTTAATTGAAGATAATTATACTTT
This sequence comes from Arcobacter venerupis, assembly GCF_013201665.1. Taxonomy (NCBI): domain Bacteria; kingdom Pseudomonadati; phylum Campylobacterota; class Epsilonproteobacteria; order Campylobacterales; family Arcobacteraceae; genus Arcobacter; species Arcobacter venerupis. Next base: position 2,488,624 of record NZ_CP053840.1, read on the forward strand.
TTCATTAAAGAAGAAACAAAATTCTTTTCTTTTAAAAAGTCATGGGGTGTATCTGTTCTAATTTTTTCTAAATAAAAAGATTTAGTCTCAAAAAAATCAAATCCATATAAATCTACTTTTTGAGCGTTGCAATGTTCTAAGATAAAATATATAATTGATAATCCAGTAGTTGGTCTTATTTGATTTAATTCTTGATATAACTCTTCCCAGATAGAAAAAGGCAACATAAACATCTTTTTATGTAAATATATACTATAAATAGGTTTTACTGATAGTTTTGGAGTAATCCAAAATACATATTTAGGATTAAATTTTTCGTTTACTTCACTCTCTTTTAAAGGAAAAGAACTAGCCCAAATAGTAGTTTTATTTCCTTGAGATTTCGGCTCTTTAATCATGCCACTATTCATTCTTATAACAATATCATGGGAATCTATTTCTATTCCTAATTCTTGATCAAATAAACTTTGAGCATTTCCAATAATTGCAATTGATTTATTATTAAAAAATTCTTTAAATTTATCTTCTTTTAAAGTAAGCTTCCTTAATAGTTTATTTACCAATACCTTTAGTAGTTTCATATTAATTTCTACAATTTCCAAGTAGGATTAGGAACAATTCCTTTAACATCAATAATGATTTTTTCACCAGTTATTATATTATCATACTCTTTTTGGCTTAATGATTTAAATTTATCATGTCCCACTGCTACTAAAATTGAATCATATTTTTTTGAGTTTTCAAATGGATTTTCTACAAAGTTATAATCATAATAATCTTTATCTTTTTCATCTATCCAAGGCTCATATACATCGATGTTTGCACCATAATCTTTTAATTCAGAGATAATATCTACAACTTTTGTATTTCTAATATCAGGGCAATTTTCTTTAAAAGTTAATCCCATAATTAAGATATTTGAATCTTTTATAAGTTTCCCAGCTTTAATCATAAGTTTAATAGTTTTTTCAGCGATATATTTACCCATTCCATTATTTATTTGTCTAGCACCCAAAATTAAGTTTGGTTTATAACCTAATTCTTCAGATTTATAAGTAAGATAATATGGATCAACACCAATACAATGACCTCCAACCAATCCTGGTTTTAATTTAATAAAATTCCATTTAGTTGCAGCTGCTTCAATTACATCATTTGTATTTATATTCATAGTATCAAAGATTAGTGCTAATTCATTTATAAGTGCAATATTTACATCTCTTTGAGTATTTTCAATTACTTTTGCAGCTTCTGCTACTTTTATTGAGCTTGCTTTATATGTTCCTGCAATTATAATTGATTTATATAATTCATCAACTACAATTGCAATTGTTGGATTTGAGCCAGAAGTTATTTTAAGAATTTTTGTAACTGTATGTTCTTTATCACCTGGATTAATTCGCTCAGGACTATATCCGCAAAAGAAATCTTTGTTAAAGACCATTCCAGATTCACGTTCAAGTTCAGGCACACAAACTTCTTCAGTAACACCAGGATATACTGTACTTTCATAAATTACAATATCATCTTTTTTAAGAACTTTTCCTATAGTTTGTGAAGATTTTATTAAAGGAGTTAAATCAGGTCTATTTGAAGAATCAATAGGAGTTGGAACCGTAACAATGTAAATATTACAATCTTTAATATCATCCATGTTAGTTGTATATATCATACCATTAGCAATTGATTCAGTAACTTCTTCATTTGTTAGTTCTAGTGTTCTATCATATCCTGTACTTAATTCAGCAACTCTTGGTTTATTTATATCAAAACCTACAACTTGATATTTTTTACTAAATGCATGAGCTAATGGAAGACCTACGTATCCAAGTCCTATGATACAAATTTTTTTATTCAACTTTTTTCCTTTAAATCTTTAGATTTTTATTTTTTTTAATATCTTTGCAAAATCTAGTTTTTCATCCATATTATTTATAATAGATGCCAACTTATGATATTTTGTATTTTCTTTTTTTGATTCTAAGTTTATAATACTAATTTTTGCATCACTATTTGCTCTTACTTCACTAAGCATTGATGTTGAATCAATAGTTATAAAAAACTCATCACAAATTGCAATAAAATCCCCTATTGGATTTATATTAGGTTCTTTTGAATAAATTAATTTATAATCAAAAGCATATTTATCAATCAACATTTCTACATCAGAAGAAGTTCTTCTTGATGTTGTAATATATTTTAAATATTCAGGATATTTTTCAAAAATTTCATCTAATTTCTGTTTAATTAAATTACAATTCATAGAAAAGATTCCATTATCTCCACCAATGATTATAGCTAATGATTTTTTATCATCAACTTTTTTAAGATAACCTTTAGGGCTTGAATAAGATAAATTCAAAGGGATTGCAATTAAATTATCCAATAATACTGGATGATCATGTTCTTGTGCAATAATATAATAGAAAGTTGAGTATTTATATGATTTTGGAAGCATTAAAGCTATTGATTTTTTATTATACTTTTGAGCTATTACTTTATTAAAATAATAAGTTCCAGAACCAGCACTAATAATTGCATCGTAAAACTCTGGATAATAATTTTTATGTTCTTCAAAAAGTGATTCTGTAAAAAAATCAAAGTTATCAAAAATGTAAGATAAAGCTTTATGAAACTTTGATTTAAATTTAACTTCTAAAATATCATAACTAATATTTTTAATTTTACAAAAAGCAATTGATTGATTTAAATGACCTGGTTTCCCATCACTTATTATTAGAATTCTTTTCATATATCTCTTTATAATGACTTTTAAATCTTTTATGTGCCCAAAACCACTGCTTCTTATCTTCATAAATTATAGCAGATATTGCATTAGCTTCTAATTGAGCTATTCTTTTTATATCTTCTTTTTCATCTTCAGTTTTTATAGGAATTATTGGTTCATAAACTTTGATTTTATACTTATAATTATTCTGATTAAAAATAGCAATTGGAATGATATATGCTCCAAATTTTCTTGATAAATTTGCGCTTGAAGATGATTGATAAGCCATTTTACCTAAAAACTCAACTTCTTCACCTTCTCTTGAATTTATATTTTGATCAATTATCAAAGATACAGCTTCTTTTTTTATCATTGCTTTTACAAGTGTTTTTATAGCACCTGATCTAAAAATGATTTTACTTCCTGATGCTTCTCTAGCTTTTATAATAAACTCATCAATTTCTTGAAAATTAGATTCCCTAGCTACTTGATAAACTGGAATTACAAATCTATTTATATAACTACTTAACATTTCAATATTTCCATAATGAGCGGATATAAAAATTAAAGGTATTCCTTGTTTTTTTAGATTTTCAATTATATGAACATTTTCAATACTTACAGTATTTTTTAACTCTTCATCTGTTAAATCCAAGTTCTCAATCATTGATTGAGCCCATAGAACTAAATTAAAATATGAATATTTCTGTATATTCTTTATTTCAGATTTTGATAAACTATTATTAAATACAAAATTTAAATTAGTTTCAATTATTTTATTTGTTTTTCTAGCAAATAAATACCCTAAATATGCTACAAATCTAAAAAATGCTCTTTCCATTGATCTTGGCAATTTTCTTAGTATAAAAACAACTACTAAAAAAAGTTTATAAACTATTTTTTTCATCATCAAATCTTTATTATTAAATCTTCTGGACTTTCCAATTTATCAATATTTGATTGAATTAAAAATGATTTATTTGATAGATTTATTTTTAATGTATCACTATCAAGTATATATTCAACTTTTGGTCTTGATAAATCTTGATTAATTGCAATATTAAGAGAAATCATAAATGACATCCATTGCATTACTTCTAAAGAGGGTAAAAGTTCTTCATATTTTAAAATATCACTTCTTGATGGAAGAGATTTTTTAGAAAATTTAATTGTATGAGCTACAATTACCCTTGAAGTATGTAAAAAATCATAATTTAAACCATTTAATATAAAATCAAAAGCATTATCATTTGATTTATAAAAGTTAAGTGTTGAACCTATAGAGTGTAGTTTAGATGCAATTATAAGTAATGTTCTAAATTTATTATCTAAATTATGTAAAGGTTTTAACACATCAAAAATTTTACTTGCATTATTTCCCATAAATGCACTTTGTTTTTCATCAATTTGAAATCTATCAAGCAAAGATCTAACACTAACATTAAAGTTTGCAGGGAATTTATGGTTACAATTTCTTAATACATCAGTTAGATAAACACCCTCACGAACTCCAGCTCCTGAAGTTATAACTTCATTAATGCTAAGTTCATCTAAAATAGTTTTAAATATAAAAGCACCCTCTTTTATAGTATCAAATCTATCTTTTTTTACACCTAATGATTTTAAATCATCATTATTTTGTGCTTGAATAATTTCTTCAAATAAAAATGATTCTTTTTTTGCTTTATAAGTATATCCATGAAGAATATCTAAAGGATAGTCATTGTTTGACATTACTATTTTAGATAAGGCTCTTATACTTCCACCAATTCCTACAACTTTTTTAGGAATTTCAATATTCAAATCAAAAATACTTTTTAAATTATCTAAAATATTTTTTCTTGCACCCTCAATATCATTTTTATTAAAATAAAGTTCTTTTATTCTAACTGTTCCTATATTTAAAGATATGGATTTTTCTACTTTTCCATCTTTTACAAAACAAAATTCTGTAGAACCTCCACCAATATCAACAGTTACAAAAGTATCATCGTGAAGTAAATTTAAAGCAGCAACGCCACCATAATAAGCCTCTTTTTCTCCATCAATTACTTTTATATTTAATCCTAAATCTTTTGAGATTCTAGAAATAAACACATTAGAATTTGGAGCATCTCTTAAAGCTGATGTTGCAACACAAATAATTTTTCTTGATTTTAAAGATTTAGATATATTTAAAAAAGATTTTAAAGATTCATATGCTCTTTGCATAGGAATCTCTTGTAGATTTCCGTTATTTTCATAACAGCCCTCAGATATTTTAACTCTACTTTTTGTTTCATTTATTAAACTAAATGCAAACCTACTACTTTTTTGTAATACAACCATTCGCATTGAGTTAGACCCAATGTCAATAATAGTTGTTACTTTAGACATTAATTCTCTTCTTCCATTAATTGTTCATACTTGAATGTTAATTCTTCCATCGTTTCTTGGTTATCTGGATCAATTATAATACAGTCAACTGGACAAACTTCAATACATGAAGGCTCTTCATAATGCCCTACACACTCTGTACATCTATCAGAATCAATCATATAAATTGGATCACCCTCTTCAATAGCATAGTTTGGACATTCTTCTCTACATGCATCACATGCAATACATTCATCAGTAATAATTAAAGACATATAACTTTTCCCTAGTATAATTTATTTATCTTGGAGTTATAACCTAAAATTCATTAATTATTTCTTTAATTAAATCAAATTTTTGTTTATTTTTTGTTATAAGTACAGTTCTATCAGTTTGATAAATAAAAAAATCTTTATTAATGTATAAAGCTGCTGCTACATCAAATTCTCTTATATTACCAAAATATAAGACAAAGTCATAATTCATTGAATCACATAATGACAAAGCTACTGCACCTAATGATCTAAATTTAATATTATTCTCATGCAGTTTTAAACAAATTTGTGGATATTCATATGCTCTTTCAAAGATAGCAATTTTTGTTTTTGATGATGTTATTGGTATTATTTCTTTGTTATTTAAAAGCGAGAAATACTTAATTTTACTATCAAATGCTCTATATGTAATAATTCCCGTTATTAGATTTGTAACAAATCCAGCAATTATAATTCCATCTTTTTGTAAAGCCACGGAAGAGCCATAATAAGGTAAATTAGAATAAAAATTATTACTTCCATCTATTGGATCTATTATAATTGTACACTCTTTATTTGTACTCTTTAAGCCACACTCTTCAGAATAAATATTTCCAAATTCTTCTAAAAGTTCTATAAAAATATTTTCTGCAAATAAATCCATCTTTAAAGAATTATCTCCACCAAAACCTATTGTATTTGTATATTCATAATCATTTAAAGTTAGATTTGTATTTATGTAAGTAAAGAGTTTTTTATTTGCAAGGATTACAGCCTTTATAAAATTCTCTTTATATAAGGCTGTAAGTTTAGTATTCATTTATTTTTATATTTCTTTTATAATAGCTTTAGCAGCTTCTCGTCCATCAAGTGCAGCAGTAACTGCTAAGTGAGCACCTCTTCGGCAATCTCCACCTGCATATACTTTTTTGTTTGAAGTTTTAAATTTAGAATCAATTACAATTCCACCCCATGAATTTGTTTCAACATTTAATTCTTTTAAAAATGATGGAACTTCAGGAGAGAATCCTAATGCTAAAATTATAATATCAGCTTCTTCTAAATATTCACTTCCTTCAATTATTGTAACTTTTTGTCTTCCACTAGCATCAGCTTCACTCATTGAAGTTTCATATAATTCTACCGCAGTTGCTAAATCATTTTGAACTTTAATTGATTTAGGAGCAACATTAAATACAAATTCAACTCCCTCTTCTTTTGCATTAACAACTTCTTTTTTAGATCCTGGCATATTTGCTTCATCTCTTCTATAAAGACATTTAACACTTTCAGCACCTTCTCTAACAGATGTTCTAACACAATCCATTGCAGTATCTCCACCACCAATTACAACTACTTTTTTATCTTTAACATCAATAAAATCAATTTTTTTATTTCCAAGATTTCTTTTTTGAAGTCCTGTTAAAAAATCAATCGCAAAATGAACATTTGAAGATTTTTCACCTTCAATTTTTACTTCATTACTTGCAGTTGAACCAATACCTAAAAATATTGCATCAAAATCGCTTTCAAGTTCTGAAATTGATTTATCTTTTCCAATTTCACAATTTGTATGTAATTTCATTCCAGCTTCTAATAACCAGTTAATTCTTCTATCAACTGTTGTTTTATCAAGTTTAAATCCTGGAATTCCATACATTAAAAGCCCACCAGCACGATCAGCTCTTTCAAACATTTCAACATTAAACCCTTTTCGTAAAAGGAATGTTGCAGCTGAAATACCAGCTGGTCCTGAACCAATTACGGCAACTTTTTTATCATTTTTGTGTTCAGTAAATTTAGGTTTCATTCCTTTTTCAAATGCATCTTCTGAAATAAATGTTTCAATTGCTCCAATTGAAATTGCACCATGACCTGTATTTAAAGAACATGCACCCTCACATAATACATCTTGTGGACAAATTCTTCCTAAAATTTCAGGGAAAGGAGATGTTTCATTTGATAAAGCAAATGCCATATCTGGATTTTTAGTTGCAGTTTGTTTTAACCAAGCTGGAATATAGTTTCCTAATGGACAACCTGTATGACAATATGGATCTCCACATTGCATACATCTATCAGCTTGTTCAGTTGCTCTTTGTTTTCCAAATACTTGATATACCTCTTTGAAATCTTTTAATCTTTGAAGTACATCCCTTTTTTCAGGATTAATTCTTTCAAATTTTGTAAAGTTTAACATCTCTTAATCTCCCTTGTCCGGATCCAGTGGCAACACTGTCATATTTTTAGGTTTAATCATCCAGAAATTTCTAATTTCTGCTCTAAAGTTTTGTAATATATCTTCAGCTATTTCACTTTGTGTTTCGTGTAAATAGTCTAATAACAATCTTTTTAAATATAATCTTTCTCTTTCTGTATCATCTGTATCAACCCTAACTGGTTCAATTAGTTCTTGATTCATTTTATCAACAAATGTTTTTTCAGGGTCATATACAAATGCTAAACCACCTGTCATACCAGCACCAAAGTTAATTCCAGTGTTTCCTAAAATAACAACTATTCCACCTGTCATATACTCACATGGATTATCTCCAGTACCCTCAACAACAGAAATAGTTCCAGAGTTTCTTACAGCAAATCTTTCACCAACAGCTGCTCTAATATATAATTTTCCACCTGTTGCGCCATATAAACATGTATTTCCAGCACCAGCAAATTGGCTACCTTGGTGAATTGGATTGATGATAATTTTACCACCATTCATTCCTTTACCAACATAATCATTAGCAGCGCCATCAAGATATAAATTCATACCTTTTGATAAAAAAGCACCAAATGATTGACCAGCAATTCCTTTTAAATTAATACTAATAGAATTTTCAGGTAATCCTTTATCTCCATAGAATCTTGCAATTTCTCCAGAAATCAAAGCACCAAATGATCTATTTAAGTTAGAAATATCTGAACTTACTTTTATAGGAGAATTTGGGTTTTCTATGGTTCTATGAACTTTTTTCAATAACTCTTTTTCAAATTTATTATCATCAAAAGGAGGATTTGTATCTTTTTGACAAGTGTCAATTCCATCAATTTTTCTTAAAATATTTTGGAAATCAAATTTTTGTGCAAATTTATCATCAATAACTTTTAATAAATCAGATCTGCCAACTATTTCTTCAATAGTTTTATAACCCAATGATGCAAGAATTGCTCTTACATCTTCTGCAATAAAAGTAAAGTATGAAATTAATCTTTCAACAGTACCTGTAAAATGGTCTCTTAATGTTTCATCTTGAGTAGCAACCCCAACAGAACATTTATTTGTATGACAAATTCTTAAAATTTTACATCCAAGTAGTGTTAATGATGCTGTTCCAAATGCGTAAGATTCAGCTCCAAGCATTGCTGCTTTTACAACATCAAGACCAGTTTTTAATCCACCATCAGTTTGCACATGAACAAATTCTCTTAGTTTATTCGCTTTTAAAGCATTATGAGCTTCTGAAAGCCCCATTTCCCAAGGATTTCCTGCATGTTTGATTGATGTTAAAGGAGCAGCTCCAGTTCCTCCATCTCCACCAGAGATAACAATTTTATCAGCATAAGCTTTTGCAACACCTGCTGCAATTGTTCCAACACCAATTGAAGATACAAGTTTAACTGTAATTTTAGCTAATGGATTGATTTGTTTTAAATCAAAAATTAATTGAGCTAAATCTTCAATTGAATAAATATCATGGTGTGGTGGTGGCGAAATCAATGTAACACCAGGAACTGTATGTCTAAGTGTTGCAATTAAAGGAGTTACTTTATGTCCTGGTAATTGTCCACCCTCACCTGGTTTTGCACCTTGTGCAACTTTAATTTGTAACTCTTCTGCACTTCTTAAATAAGCAGGTGTAACACCAAATCTTCCCGATGCAACTTGTTTAATTTTAGAATTTCTAATTGTTCCAAATCTTTTTGAATCTTCTCCACCCTCACCTGAGTTACTCATACCACCAATAGTATTCATAGCTGTTGCCATTGCTTCATGAGCTTCTGGTGAAATTGATCCAAGTGACATAGCTGCACTTGCAAATCTTTTGAAAATATCTTCTTTAGACTCAACTTCGCTTAAATCAATAGCTGTTTTATCAGAATTAAATTCAAAGAAATCTCTAATAAATTTTTTATCTCTATTATTTACTAAATCTCTTAAACCATCAAAATCAGTAAGTTCTTCTTTTTTTGATGCACTTTTATTATGCATAGCTTTAGTTGTAGCGGGACCATAATCATGGTATTCACCACCATTACTATATTTGTAAAATCCACCTAAATCAAGTGGGAAAACTGTATTTTCTTCTACAAATGCATTAATATGAGATTTATTGATTTTTTCTTCAATATCTGAATATGTTAATCCACATAAATCACTATGTGCACCTGTAAAACAGTCATTGTTTATTTCATCACTTAACCCAATAATATCAAATAATCCTGAATTTCTATAAGATGCTATTGTACAGATTCCCATTTTTGACATGATTTTTAATAATCCAGCATTAACTGATTTTTGAGTATTTTTTAAATACTTTTGCATCTCATATTTAGATGGTTTTTCTCTTTGGAAAAGTGCTATTGTTGAAGCATACATCATATATGGATAAATTGCTGTAACTCCAAATGCGATTAAAACAGCCGCCATATGAGGATCATAAACTTCTCCTGTAATAGATACAATAGAAACATTATGTCTAATACCATTTTTTAATAATTGTTGATTAACATAACCAACAGCCATTGCCGCAGGAATTACTTTTTCGTTTTCATTTACTGCTCTATCATCTAAAATAACAACAGAAACACCATCATTTTTTACAGCTTTAATAACATATGAAGATAATCTTTCCAAAGCTGCTTTTAAATCTTTTTTAAAAGTTGTTGTAAATATTCTGTTTTTATAATATTTATCATATCTTGGTGATTTTTCATCTCCAAAAGAAAATAATACATCATATTTTTCTTTCATTAAAATAGGACTTGTTACTTTTAATCTTCTAGCATATTCTGGTTTTTCATCTAGAATATTATGCACTTTTCCAAATCCAGTTTCTAAAGACATTACGACTTTCTCTCTATATGGATCAATTGGAGGATTTGTAACTTGAGCAAATTTTTGTCTGAAATAATCTGTAAAATTTCTATTTACAGTTGAAAAACATGCTAATGGAGTATCATCTCCCATAGAACCAACTGGCTCTTTTCCATCTTTTGCCATTGGCTCAATAACTTGATCTAAAACTTCATATGTAACATTAAAGAATTTTTGTTTTTTTTCTAAGTTTTCTAATTTATAATCTTTAACATTTAAAAAAGTATCTTCAATGTACTCTTGAATATAGTCCATATCATCATTTAACCATTTTGAATAGTGTTGAGATGATTTTAAATAATCATTGATGTCATCTTCTTTTAAAATTTTTCCATGTTTAAGGTCAAGTGCAATCATTTGTCCTGATTGTAATCTACCTCTTTCTAAAATATTATCATCTTCGATTTTTAATGTTCCATACTCAGATGTGATATATAATTTATCATCTTTTGTAATAACATATTTTGATGGTCTTAATCCATTTCTATCAATTAAACATCCAATATGTCTTCCATCTGTTAAAGATACGGCAGCTGGCCCATCCCATGCTTCCATAGCAGTTGCAGTATACTCATAAAATGCTCTTAAATTAGAGTCCATGTGAGGAGCATTTTGCCAAGGTGCAGGAATTAAAGCCCGTGCAGCTTTAAAAAAGTCAACACCATTTGCTAATAAAAACTCAAACATATTATCTAGTGAAGTAGAATCTGAACCAACATTTTGTAGAATTGGTAATAATCTTTTCATTTCATCTTCAGAAAAAATTTCTGATTTTAATTGTTCTGATTTTACTTCAACATTAAATCTATTTGCTTCAACTGAGTTAATTTCACCATTATGTGCAATTGCTCTGAATGGTTGTGCTAATCTCCATAAAGGAAGAGTATTTGTTGAAAATCTTTGGTGAAATAAAGAGAATGATATTTTAAAATCTTCATCTCTTAAATCTATATAAAAATGCTTAATATGCGTAGGCATAATTAGCCCTTTATAGGCTATAACTTTTGAAGAGAACGATGGAATATAAAAATCTTTATTATCTATTAATTTGTGTTCACACTCTTTTCTTGTTAAATAAAGCATTGCATCAAATCTTTTTGATGACATTAATGTATTTGGAACAACAAATACCTGAATAATTTGAGGTAAACTTTCTAATGCCTGTTCTCCAAGAGCATCGGTATCTACAGGAACCGTTCTTGTTAGTACAACTTTTAAATCATTTATTCCACAAAATTCTATAAATGTATCTATATCAGTTAAATCTCTTGTAAAAATCATCGCAACAGCATAGATTTCAGGTAAATCAATACCTTTTTCTAAAACTATTTTTCTCATAAAAGAATCTGGCATTGATAATAATAAACCTGAACCATCTCCAGTTTTACCATCTGCTGCTACTGCACCTCTGTGCATCATTCTTTCGAGTGAAGTTATTGCATCTTCTAAATTTTTATGACTTGGTCGGTTTTTCATATCAGCTACTAAACCAAACCCGCAATTATCTTTAAAAGAAGTTAGTAAGTCTAAATTGCACCCCATCATTTTCCTTTATATTAATCTTTATTATATCCCTTAGTAAAGTCCGATAATTTACAATATACTTGTTTAAAATATGGTTAAATACCTTAGGGTAGCGAACTCACGCAGTTCCATATTCTACTATATAAATTGTTTTAATAAATTTGACAACTGTATATTTTTTAACCATTTATTATTTTTTATACAGATTTCATATCAAAAAAAAATTAAAATAATACATAATACTTACACAAGTTTTAACTATAATTTTTTTATATCAAAAATTAAGGAGAGATAGATATGAGAAAACTAGTTTTAGGAACGGTTGCAGCAGCAATGTTAGCGACATCAGGATTTGCAGCTGATTATGTTATGAAAGTAAGTCATGTGGTTAGTGCGAGCACTCCAAAAGGTAAAGCAGCAGATTTCTTTGAAAAAAGAGTTGAAGAGTTAACTGGTGGGAAAATTGATGTTCAAGTATTCCCTAACTCACAATTATATGGTGATGGTGAAGAAATTAAAGCACTTGCGATGAACAATGTTCAAGTTATTATGCCAAGTTTATCAAAGTTTACAAGTATAGCACCACAAATGCAACTTTTTGACTTACCATTCATTTTCAGAGATAAACAACATCTTTACAATGTAATGGATGGAGAAGTTGGAAAAATCTTAAAATCAAAAGTTGATGAAAAAAAACAAATGATTGCACTAGATTATTGGGATGCTGGATTTAAAGATCTATCAAGTAGTACAAAACCTTTAATTTTACCAACAGATGCAAATGGTATGAAATTTAGAATTCAAAGTTCAAAAGTATTAGAAGCTCAATTTAAATCAGTAGGTGGAAATCCTCAAGTATTACCATTTTCAGAAGTATATTCAGCATTACAACAAGGTGTTGTTGATGGAACTGAAAATCCATTATCAAACTTTTATACTAAAAAATTCCACGAAGTACAATCTAGTCTTACTATGAGTGAGCATGGATACCTTGGATACTTAGTAGTTATGAATGAGCAATTCTGGAATAAATTACCAAAAGATCTTCAAGCAAACGTATCTCAAGCAATGAAAGAAGCTACAGCTCTTGAAAGAAAAGAATCAGCATTAGAAGATGCTAAAATAATGGAAGAATTAACTAAATATTCTAAAGAAACAAATAAGCTTCAAATTATTGAATTAACACCTGAACAAAAACAACAATGGAGAAAAGCAATGTCTGTTGTATATCCTCAATTTTATGATGTAATTGGTGAAGATTTAATTAAAAAAGCTATTGATACAAAATAATAAAGTTTTAATATGAAAAAATTTTTTGAAATTATCGATATAATTGTTGGTACTATCAACCAAACTATGGCAGTCGTTGGACTGTCAGTTGGTGTTTTACTTGCATTTATTAATGTAATATTAAGATATGTTTTTGATATGAGTTTAACATGGGCTGCTGAACTTACAAACTATCTTTTTATTTGGTCTGCACTTTTTGGTGCTGCATATGGATTTAAGAAAGGAGCACATATCTCTGTAACTTTACTTATTGAAAAGTTTCCTCCTCAACTTACAAAGTTTTTTTTAGTTTTTGCAAATTTTATTTCAATTGCATATCTTGGTTTAATGTCATATTTCGGGTATATGCTTATTATTTTATTAAAAGATTTTGGTGAAGATAGTGTTGATTTAGGGATTCCAATGTGGATTCCACATCTTGTTCTTCCTATTGCATTTGCTTTAGCTGCATATAGATGTGCTGAAAAATTAGTTGAAATTTATAATACTGATTCTAATGAAATTAAACTTTTTAGTGAACATGAAACTGTAATACATGAAGTTACAGCAACCAAAGGAGAAAACTAATATGGTTATTGCAACTTTATTTATTTTACTTTTTGCTTTAATGCTTTTAGGTGTGCCTGTTGCTGTTTCATTAGGAGCTACAACATTAATCACATCATTCTTTTTTACAGATATGGATTTAATGGGAGTTCCATCAAAGGTTTTTGATGGCTTAAATAAGTATACACTTATGGCAATTCCTATGTTTATATTAGCTGGTTCTTTATTATCAAGAGGATCATCAGCTTCAAGGATAATTGAATTTGCAAAATCTTTAGTTGGACATCTTCCAGGTGGACTTCCGATTGCTGCTATTCTTGCATCTATAATTTTTGCTGCTGTTTCAGGAAGTTCTCCTGCTACTGTTGCTGCTATTGGTTCAGTTATGTATGGTGCAATAAAACAAGCTGGATATAATGAACAATTTGCTATTGGTACAATTGCAACTTCTGGAACATTAGGTATTCTAATTCCTCCTTCAATTGTATTTATCGTATTTGGAGTAACTGCTGATCAATCTATAGGAAAACTTTTCATGGCAGGGGTAATACCAGGTCTTATGATTGGTGCGATGATGATGATAGCTACTTATTTCTTAGCAAAAAGAAGTGGATTTAAAGGCGGGAAAAGTGCAAGTTTTAAAGAAAGATTTATAGCTTTCAAAAATGCTTTTTGGGCTTTATTAATTATTGTTATTGTAATTGGTGGAATATATGGAGGGATTTTTACTCCAACTGAAGCTGGTGCATTCAGTGTAATGTATGCATTTTTCGTTTCATTTTTCATATATAAAGATACAAAATATAAAGACTTATATAAAATCATCTTAGATTCAGCACAAACAAGCTCAATGATATTCTTTATCATTGCAAATGCTATGTTATTTGCCCATTTCTTAACTGATGAGCAAATTCCTCAACACATAACTCAAATGATTATTGAGGCAAATGTTGGACCTTTAATGTTCTTATTAATAGTAAATATTTTACTTTTATTAATGGGACAATTTATGGAACCAAGTTCAGTGGTAATGATTACTGTACCACTTTTACTTCCAATTGGTATGGCTTTAGGAATAGACCCAATTCACTTAGGTGTTATTATGGTTGTAAATATGGAAATAGGAATGATAACCCCACCGGTCGGACTCAACCTCTTTGTAGCCAGTGGTATTACGGGACTTAGCCTAAAACAAGTTATAGTTGCATCATTACCAATGACTGCTATATTATTAATTGGACTGATGTTAGTAACTTATATACCTGTTATTTCATTATGGCTTCCAAACTTCATGTATGGATAAAAAAGAAAGAGATTTATTCTCTTCTTTTTTAAATTAAAAAACCTTCAAAAATTATTCCATCAACTTTATCATCTATTTCATCAAATCTTTTTTTATTTCTTATAGTCCAAGTAAGAATATCTAAGCCATTTTTTTTACAAAAATAATAAATTGAACTTCCAATCAAAGAGTCTTCTATAGATACATAATCAGGTTTAGTTTTAAAATATTTATATAAAAAAAGTAGATATTTATATCTTTTAAATTTTTTAGAACTGTAACCAAATATTAGACCTCTTTTAAAACTTGTTTTATGGTTTTTAAACCAAAATAAAATATCTTTTTCAAAAGAGCATATAAAATAAATTCCATTATATCTTTCTAATAATTCAACTAATTTACTTTCTAATATTCCAAGCTTATTATGTTTTTTAATCTCTATTACAAGCGCTATTTCGCCATTTATCAATGTTAAGACATCTTTAAATAAAGGAATCTCTTCTTTTGAATCATAGAGTTTTAGCTTCTTTATAAAACTATAATTTAGCGCTTCTACTTTTTTATTTATATTACATAATCTAAATAAATCATCATCATGAAAAACTATAATTTGATTATCTTTTGTTATAGTCAAATCAAACTCTATTGCATAGTTTTTATCTTTTGCTTTAAGAAAAGCCAAAAGGGAATTTTCAGGAATCTCTTTTTTTTGATGCAAACCTCTATGAGCTATAAATTTATTTTTAAACAAACTCATAATTTACAACTTTTTCAAAACCATCTTTAGGAATAAAAATAGCAAATTTTGCACCATGCAGAGTATTTCTAACTCTTAATTTACCTTTCATATTTTTATCAACAATAATTTTTGACATATATAATCCAATTCCTGTACCATTACTATCTTCTTTTGTTGTAAAATAAGGCTCAAATATTTTTCCTTTTGGCTCAACGAGAACTCCACCACCATTATCTTCAATATATACAACTACATAATTTTCTTCTTCATACGCGCTAATTTTTATTAATGGATTTATAATATTTTTCTCAATCAATATATCTTTTGCATTATTTATAATGTTAAGTAACACTTGTTTATATTCATTCAAATAAGTTTTTATTTTTATATTTTCATCTATTTTAGTTTCTATTTTTATATTGTAATTTGATAAAGTACTTGAAATAATATTCATCACAGTTTGAACTTCTTTAAGTAAATAAAATTCCTCTTTCTCTTTTTTTGGCATAAAAAAATTTCTAAAGTCATCAATTGTATGAGACATATATTCAAGTACTTTATCAGCTTCTTTTGACTTCTTTTCCATAGTTTCTTTATCTAAAGCATCTATATTGTATTTGAATTTAATAAACATCATTATTGAAGATAACTCAGATAAAGGTTGCCTCCATTGATGGGCAATATTACTAATCATTTCACCTAAAGCAATAAATTTTGATTTCTGCACTAGAAGCTGTTCTTTTTCTCTATTTTTCTCTATTTCTTGTTTAACTTTCATTTCCAAAGATAAATTTAAATCTTCTAGCTCTTTTGCATTTAATCGTACTTTATTTTCGTACTCTTTTAAAATGTCATCAATTTTTTGAGAAATTGCAATAGAAATTAAAATTGCTATTGATAAAAACATTGTAAATAAAACTACATTTTGTGCAACTTGATTTTTTATTCTTTTTCTTAAATCTTTTCTTTTAATAGCAATCTCATTTTCTATATCATCTGTATATATACCAACAGCAATTACCCAATTCCATCTTTTGTAATATTTAAAATATGAGAGTTTATGTTTTGCTTCATCAGAATCTGGTTTTTTATAGGCATATTCCGTATATGATTCACCTCTTTCTCTAATATCTTTTAAAAATATTTCTCTAAATTTTTTTCCATCATCATCTTTATAATTTGTTGAAATAAATTTTCCTACTAAATCAAGTCTATTTGGATTAACAACTAATTTTGCAAAATCATCGCCACCATTAATATTATTAATTTCATACACAAAGAAATAGTTACTTTTATTCTCTTCAAATGTAATGTTATTTAATAACCTAATTGCATCCATTTTTAATTCATCATCATCCAAATTTGATTTGATAAGATTATAAGTAAGAATATCAAGAACCGTATTAATCTCTTTTTTTAAAGTCTTTTTTTTAGTTAAATAATACTCTTGTACAAACTTATCCATTTCAATATCAAAATCATCATAGGCGTTCTTAACATAAAAGTATGATATGGCAAATATCATAGAAGACATAATAATAATAAATGTAAAAATAATAATCTTTGATAAATTTTTTTCCATCGTAAAATTCAAAATAAACCTTTAATTAGCAATAATTGGTTATGATAACATAAATTTTCTAATAAGGATTTTTATAATATGCAAAATAATTTTATAAATAAACTTACTGCCTTTTCAGTTCTTTATGTAGAAGATGAAGATGGAATAAGAAATAATATAGAAGAGATATTAAAACATCTTTTTAAAGAAGTATTAACAGCTAAAAATGCAAGCGATGCATATTTAAAATATATTCAAAATAAACCAGATTTAATAATAACTGATATAAAAATGGGAAATGAAACAGGACTTGATTTATTAAAAAGAATTAGACAAACTGATTCAAAAACTAGATTAATAATAACTTCAGCACATACAGATTTAAATTATTTATTGGAAGCTACAGAATTACATCTTATAAAATATATTGTAAAACCTATTACAAATGATAAATTAATGGAAGCATTAGAATCATTTGTAAAATCCTATGATGAGAGTAAAATATATAATTTAAATACAAATTGGATTTTTGATTCAAGAAAATCTATTGTTTCAAATACAAATGAAGATTTTGCCCTAACAAAAAAAGAAGCAATTTTCCTAAAACTACTTATTACAAAAAATAGAATAATAACTTATGATGATCTTGAAAACTCAATTTGGGATGATGATTCAATTATGACAGCAAATGCAATGAGATTGTTTATAAAAAATCTAAGAAAAAAACTCCCTGAAAATTTCTTGAAAAATATCCAAGGAGTTGGTTATCAAATATCTAGAGGATTAGATAGCTAACTCTTTTTTGATATCAATTTTACTTAACTCATCTAATTTTATAAAATATGCGTGTCCTAAATAAATAATATAATAAACAGCAGTAAAAAGTGTAGCAAAAGGAATCATTGAAATAAAATACAAAAATAGCGTTCTAAGTCTAAAATTATTCCCCTCAGCCTTATAAATAATCTTAAATTGTTCTTTACTCAAAATCGTTGATGAAACATCAAAATTCAATAACTTATGGAAAAAATAATAAAAAGGTAAAGAAAAAGCCAATACATTTAAAATAGGTACAAAATAAACTGGAATTAAAATTATAAATAAAAAAACCATCATAAACAAACTTTTTAGCAAAAACCAAATAGATAAAGGTATCGTTCCGTATTCATGTAATACTAAATGAGAATAATATCTTTTATGCAAAATTCTTAAAATCATCGGTGTTAAAAATCCAATTACAATAATTGATAAAACAACAGAAGCTTGTAAAATAATCACTGTTCCAACCGTATAAAATAAAAATCCAGCTATCCATGAAGTAAATGAGTATTTAAATAAAAATACAATTAAATAAGTAAACCAGATAAAATAAAAAGGAGCATTTTCATCAATAACAATTTCTTGACCGTTTTGAGAAGCTTGTGCAATTTCTTGAAGTGAAGATATTCCATAATCTGCTGCTGTAAAAAATAACATATATAAAATAATCATTGTTACAATCAATGGTACAAGTGCAATTTTTAACATTGAACTTGTAAAAAAATCTTTAATACTTTTTATTATAATTTCAACTTCATTCATTTTTTCTCCTGTTTATCAAACCTTGTTCGATACTCACATTTTTGGCAGAGCTCTTCAACTAAAATATTGTTTTTAAAACCTTGTTGAATTGCTTTTACTCTTTTTGAATTTAATATATCCTCTAGTTGTGTAGTATTTGTATTTCCAAGATTTACGCACGCATTTTGATCTAGACAACAAGGAACAACATCTCCGTTTGTCAAAATCCCAAAATGAGAATCTAAACCATAACAAAATCCACTTTTCGAGACAATTTCATTTTGTAGATTTGGCCAAGAAAAATATTCATCAAAATTAAAAAATATTTTTCTTGCAATTCTTATATTTTTAGGTCTTTCTTTATACACTTCTTCAATATTTATATTTGAATCAAAGGTTTCATTTATTTTATCAAAAACTTTTTTGTTAAACTCTTTTGCACTTTTTTCTTCATCTAGATTCCAAATCCTAAAATTTATAAAATATTCATGATTTTTACTTTGGGCAAATTTAACAAAATTTAAGATTGGATTTAAATACTCATCAAGTGTTTTTTTGTGTGAATTTGCATTATATGAATTTATTGAAAAATTGATTTGTTTAATTGTAGGATTCATAAGTGCATCATAATATTTTTCATTTATATTATTTGCCGTTGTTGTTATATTTACTTTTAAGCCATGTTTTAAGCTTATGTTTAAATAATCTGCTAAATTTGTTAGAACTAAAGGATCACCAACCATATGATAAGCTAACTCTTTTGTATATGGCTTTAATTGAGCATTTAAATCATCAAATTTTTCTAAACTCATTATTCCATTTGGCAGTATTTTTGGAGGACAAAATGTACATTTTAAATTACAAATATTTGTGATTTCTATATGCACTTTTTTAAATTTTTTTATAATACTTCCTTTTAAAATTTTCGAAATTGTACCCAATAGTAGATAAAAACTAATCTTATGCTAACTTTGGTTTAATTATAATCCATTCAATAATTAAAAAGGCAAAAAATGGAAATGATTCTAAATGAAAACGATTTAGTTGTTGGTGCTATATTTGAAAATGGTACTATTCAAGATTATGTTGATGAAAATAAAACTTATGGACTTATTAGAATTGAAGAATCAACTGCAAACTGGTTTTTATTCAATAAAGATGAGAGTGAAGATGACTTACAAAAACTATATACTAAAATAATCAAGGAAGAGCATTTTATTCAAGATGATTTTGGTGAAGAAATAGTGATTTTTAATAAAATAGGTGAAAAACCTTTTGAAGAATTCATCAAAAAAATTGATGCATATTTAGGTGATGAGATGGGAAGTTTTATTTAACTTCCCTATTTTAAACTTTAAAAGTTTTCCCACTCTGCATCATCTGCTTTACTCGAAACACTCTTTTTTACTTCAGCTGTTTTTGTTTGTTTATGCACAACATGTGTTGTTTTTACATCAACAGAAGAGTTATTCCCTCTACTCATTTTTTTAGCTTTTACATCATTTTTTCCAATAAACTCTTTTGCATTTGCATCACTTACAATTAATCTTGCAATTTCATCTGTAATTTCTGCTACATCTTGTGTTTGTGATGCTACTGCTGCATTTTGTTGTGTTTGTTGGTCTAATTGATTTACTGCATCATTTATCTGTTCAATTCCTAACAACTGCTCTTTTGATGCATTCTGTATATCTTGTATTAAATTTATTGTATGCGTGATATTTCCATTTAATTGTTTATATCCCTCTATCATATTTCCAGCTATTTTTTTACCATCATTCGCTTTTACTGTTGCTGTTTCTACGATTGATTTTATCTCTTTAGCTGCTTCTGCTGACCTTGAAGCTAGGTTTCTCACTTCTGCTGCTACTACTGCGAATCCTTTCCCTGCTTCTCCTGCTGTTGCTGCTTCTACGGCTGCATTTAAAGAAAGAATATTTGTTTGGAATGCTATTTGGTCAATTACTGTTATTGCTTCATTTATCAGGTTTACTTGATTATTTATTTCATCCATTGAAACTGTTGTTTGATTTGCTAATTTCTCACCTTGAGAAGCAGAAGCTGTTACTTCATTTGAAAGAATTGCCATTTTTGAAATATTCTCTGTATTATTTCTAATATTTGAAGTTATCTCTTCTATTGCTGCTGCTGTCTCTTCTAGTGATGCTGCTGCTTCATTTGAGCTTTGGTTTAATTTATCTACATTTGATAAAAGTATATTTGAACTTTCTTCTAATGTTAGACCATTTGTTTTACTTTCTACTAACATATTATTAATCGTATCAGCTAAAGAATTAAGTGCAATTGCTACTCTACCATGAGGATTATTTATTCTAACTGTAAAATTAACATTTTTATATTCATTTAGAACTTCATCAATAACAATTAAATCATTGTTTATTTTTTCTGAAACAATAGATAACATATCATTTAAAATATTTTTTAATTCTTCTAAACTTTCATTATCACTATGTGCATCTATTCTATTTCGTAAATTCCCTTTATTTATTTCAGAAACTACTTCTTTAACGTTATTGATTAATTTTTCATCTTCTTGAATCAATTTATTTGTTTTTTCAATGTTTGTATTAACAATATTTGTCATAATTCCTATTTCATCATTTGATCTAACAGAAATTTTTTCAACATTTTTAGTCTCTTTATTAAGATATTTAAAGAAATTTAAAAGACCAACTTGAAAAGTATTTAAAGGTGCAATTATCTCTTTATTTATAAAGAATGTTACAAACATAATTATCACAACTGAAACAATCAAGGCAATCAATAAGATTCCAAAAATAGTTGATGCTATATTTTCTTTTGATTGTTTTCGCATTTTTTCAATATTATCTTCAATAACATCAGTATATGCACCTGTTCCAATCATCCACTTCCATTCATTAACACCAACTGAATAACCAATTTTATCATACAATTTAGTATCATTTGGTTTTTCAAAATCAAAAGTGACCATTCCACCATCTTTTTTGGCAACTTCAATTAAATCTTTTATGTAATAAACACCTTTTTTACTTTTTAAATCTATTAAATTTTTTCCTACTAAATCAGGTTTTATTGGATGCATTAAATTTACACCATCATAATCATAAATATAAAAATATCCATCTTTCCCAAATCTAAGATGAGATACATCTTCTAATGCTTTTTTTTGTAAAGCTTCTGTTACATTATCTATATAAGCACCTGTTCCAATTATCCAATTAAAAGGTTTAAATAGTTTTACATAAGATACTTTTTGTCGGGGTTCTTTACCTTTTACAATTTGTGCATAAGGAACTAAACCTGCTCCATTTTTAAAAGCTACATCAATAAACTCTTTAACATAAGGTTGAGTATTTTTAGTTCCTTCTCTTTCTGGACTTATAGGAAGTTTTAAAATAGTTGAATTTTCATCATAAACAAAGAAGTAATCCTTATCTTCTCCATATCTAACTGCATCTATAGTATCAAGTAATAACTTCTTTAATTCATCTTCGGAAATTTTACCTTTTTGGTCTTCATACAATCTAGTCAATACTGTAAACAAAAAATCTGATTGATTTCTTAAAGTATTTTCTACATTTTTCTTAACATTTTCAGGTAAAGATTGATTATAAAGATTTACCACAATATTTTTTGCAAAATTTGTATAAGCTTTCAACTCTTCTTCTGAAGTTTTATAGGCATTTTGTTTATATTGTTCAATATTCTGATTAGTTAAATCATTAATCTCAGATATTGATTTTAAGGCTATCATTGTAGCTACAAGGATTATAGTTACTATCACTATAATCAATAATTTACTTTTTATAGAAAAGTTTTTCATGGGAAGATCCTTCTTTAATTCTTGTACTATAATAATTAATTAATGATTAATAATTCATTAATAATTCATTAATTGAAACAAAGAAAAAAGTTAAATTTATTATTGACAAATTATTTGTTATTTTTTCGTAAATCTTCTATAAATAATTGTTTATAAATATTATCAAAATTATTAATTGGTATTTGATTAAACTCTTGTTCTTTTTCATTTCCCCAATATAAATATTTGTTTCTAAATTTATTATTATCTACATTAAAAAAGATATTAAATGCTGTTGCTAAAATGTAATTTGTTTTTGTATCAATGAATTTATACTCATATTTCCCATAAAGTTTTGGGAAAAAAGTTGTTTTTAAATTTCTTTCAATAGTAAATCTAGCTTTTTCTTCTAAATTTTCATCATGATTATTCAATGATACTCTTTGAATACTAGAAATTGTTCTATTATACTTGTAAGCGTATGTTGATATATCAATAAATTTTTCTATATAGTTTTCATGCACATTTCTTATTTCATCTTTTTCAATAGAAGTTAATGTTGTTGAGTATTTAAGTGGATGATTATAAATATTAACTAAAGATAAACTATCAATTTTTTGTCCTTCATTCTTTTGTGGATAAAAATATATTTTTGAATCCATTTGCGTTAATTCATAATATTGCTTGATAAAGTATTTAATAAACAAATCATAATAAGCTATACTCAACATTGAAATCAATAAAATAAAAAATATTATCGCACTTTTAAATATCTTTGACAAAATATAACTTATAAAAAAACATGATGATATAAATGACAAGTTTGCTGGGATAAATAAAAAACTTTGAGGTATTACAAATTCAAAAGAAGGCATTCAAAATCTTTATTTAAGTAAATAAGGTAAATCTCTTTTTAAAGAATCCAATAAATCTTCATTTAAAAAGAACTTTCCATATACTGTGTTTGGATTATTGAAACAATAGACACAAACATATCTATTTTTTTTAATTATTTCAACTGTATATTCTAATAATTCTTGAAGTTGAGTGTTATTTATATAATAATCATAAATAGTTTTTAAATCACTCTCTTCAATTTTTTCTTTTATAAAAACAACTGAATCTTGCATAAATTCTATAACGTTTTCATCTTCTGATTTTATACTTAAAAAAGCCTCTTTTACATCATCAAATCTAATATCAAATTTTGCACCAACTAAAAGTAATTCTTTTAAATTTTTCAAATCGTTTTTTTGAAAATAGTATTGTAACAACAAATTTAAGTAATGTTTTTGTATATCAATATCATAATCTTTTATAAATTCAAAAACTTCATTTGCATCTTTAATTTTTTCATTTTCTAATAAATCATTGTGTAAAATACCTATTTGACCCATTATTTCATGTAATCTATCACTCATAAAATTCCTATATATTAATTAATTTTTGGTTATTGTATCTAAATTATATTTCAAAAGATTTA
Source organism: Arcobacter venerupis (assembly GCF_013201665.1). NCBI lineage: Bacteria > Pseudomonadati > Campylobacterota > Epsilonproteobacteria > Campylobacterales > Arcobacteraceae > Arcobacter > Arcobacter venerupis. The sequence goes on from NZ_CP053840.1 coordinate 2,512,849, forward strand.
TCAAATTTTTTTGATGATATAATCTAAAATAATCAAATTATAAATTTTTTTTTAATAAAAGATACCTAATGAAAAAAATATTTCAAATTCATATAATTTTTCTAATTTTGTTTTTTAACTTTTTATTTGCAAATACACAAGCAAATAACTTAGAAAAAGTAACTTTACAACTAGAATGGAAACATCAATTTGAGTTCGCTGGTTTTTACACAGCAATTGAAAAAGGTTACTATAAAGATGTGGGAATTGAACTTGAGATAAAAGAGTTTAAAGATGGTATTTATATAACCCAAGAGGTTCTAAGTGGAAATGCAACTTTTGGAATATCTTCCTCTGCTTTAATTTTACAAAAATTAAATAAAAAACCTGTAGTTTTAATTGCTTCTTACTTTAAACAAAATGCACTTGTACTTGTTACAAAACCTGAGATAAAAACTCCCGCTGATTTGAAAAATAAAAAAATAATGGCAGTTGATTGGGAAATGGGACATACAAGTTTAGGTGTAATATTAAAAGATGCAGGAATAACTTCAAATGATTATACATTAGTAAATCACGATTTTAAAGTAGATAAATTTATAAATGGCCAAGTTGATGCAATGAGTGTATTCATAACCTCTCAACCATTTGAGTTAGATAAAGCTGGTGTTAAATATAACATATTAAATCCTGCAGATTTTGGAATTTATTCTTATGATGTTGAATTATTTACAAGTCAAAAAGTAATAAATTTGAATATGGAAAAAGTAAAAAACTTTGTTGAAGCTACAAATAAAGGTTGGGAATATGCCTTTAACCATAAAGAAGAAATTGTTGATTTGATTTATAATAAATATACAAAGAGTAAAAGTAAAGAATCTTTATTATTTGAAGCAAAACAAACAGAAAAATTATTTAAGACAAATGTCTTTAAAATAGGAGCAATTGCACCTGAACTACTAAAATTAAATGCAGATATGTACACAAATTTAGGATTAGTTGATAAAAGTTATGACATTAATCCTATATTAAATAATTACTATTTTGATATAAATAATAAAGTCCAAAATATTCTTACAGATGAAGAAAAAAACTACATCAAAAATACTACTATTAAAGTACATAATGAATCAAATTGGCCACCATATAATTACAATATAAATGGCAAAGCAATAGGATATTCAATTGATTATATGAATTTATTAGCCTCAAAAGTTGACTTATCAGTGGAATATGTTTCAGGTTATAGTTGGGATAATTTTTTGCAATTGATAAAAGAAAATAAAATTGATGTTATGTTAAATATTGGCAAAACGATAAATAGAGAAAAATATCTCAATTTCACTACACCTTATGCAAAAACATTAGATACAGTATTTACAAAAAAAGATTTAAATAATTTCAGAAGTTTGGATGATTTTAATGGAAAAAACTTAGCAGTAATAAAAGGTTTTTATGAAGAAGAACTTTTAAAAATGTTTTATCCAAATATAAATTTAATATTAGTCGAAGACTCTATCTCTGGTTTGAAAAAATTAGCTTATGGACAAGTTGATGGCTTTATTGATAACTTTTCAGTTGCGAGCTACTTTATGGAAAATGATTTAATTAGAAATTTAAAAGTTGCTTTTGAAGTAAAAGATGAAAGGTTTAATCTTAATATGCATTTAGCTACTAATAAACAGAATACATTATTACAATCTATCCTAGAAAAAGGTAAAAATGAAATTAGCCAAGAAGAATTGTTTGAACTAAAAAGAAAATGGATTAATTCAACTCCAAATAGTACTGAGTTAAAAAGAACAATTCCCTTAAGTAAAAATGAAGAAAAATATTTAACTGATAAAAAAGTCTTTACAATGTGCGTTGACCCAGATTGGGAACCTTTTGAAAAACTAGATAAGAAAGGTAAATATACAGGAATCGCTGCAAATATAATAGAATTAATTAGTTCAAAACTTGATATTGATATAAAAGTGATCCCAACTAAATCTTGGGAAGAAAGTGTAAAATTTTCAAAAGAAAAAAAATGTGAACTTATGAGTTTTTTAAATGAAACTCCTCAAAGAAAAGAATGGCTTGATTTTACAGAACCTATATTTGAAGACCCAAATGTTGTAATAGGAAGAATAGATAGCCCAAGTATAAAAGATTTATCAAAAATAAATGCTTCAATTGCTCTACCTAAAGAAACAGCAATGTATGAAAGATTTCAAAAAGATTTTCCAAATCTTGTTATAATTCCTGTTAATTCAGAAAATGAAGCTTTTAAACTTATAGAAGAAAAAAAAGCTGATTTAACTATTAGATCCATGATTATATCTGCATATAATATAAAAGAAAATGGATTTTTTAATTTAAAAATTTTATATCAACCTAAAGATTATGAAAATCATTTAAGAATTGGTGTTATCAAAGATGAATCTATCTTAAGAGATATTCTAAATAAAGCTATTCTTACAATATCTGAAGATGATATTCAAAATATAGTTAATAAATGGGTTTCAATTAAATATGAAAAAGTTGAAGATTATACTTATTTGTGGGTTTCTGTAGGTTTAATTATAATAATACTAATTTTCTTTTTATACAGACAATATTTACTAAAAGATAATAACAATATACTTCAAAATGAGATTAGAAAAAGAACTCAAGAATTAGATAAATTGAACTCTTCATTAGAGCTAAGAGTAAAAGAAGAATTGGAAAAAAATAAACTTTTTCAAGAAAAGCTTTTTAAAGCTGATAAACTAGCTTCTATGGGAGAAATGATAAGTAATATAGCTCATCAATGGAGACAACCTTTATCTATGATCTCAACTGTAGCAACAGGTGTAAAAATACAAAAAGAGTTAGGAACATTAGATGATAATGAGTTAATTCAAAATATGGATTTAATAAATAAAAATTCTCAATACTTATCTGAAACAATTAATGATTTTAAGAATTTTATTAAAGATGATAGAAAAATAAAAAACTATAATTTAACTAATACAATAAATAACTTCTTACATATTGTAGAATCCTCTATAAAAAAAGATAATTTGCAAGTAATTCTAAACTTAAATGATGAAATTAAGATTGATGGTTATCCTAATGAATTAATCCAATGTTTAATTAATATTTTCAACAATGCAAAAGATGCACTTGAAGAAAAGAAAGAAGAATATCCTTTAATATTCATCTCAACTACAAATAAAAATAATATTGTATCTATAAGTATAAAAGATAATGCAGGTGGAATACAAGAAGATATAATTTCGAAAATATATGACCCTTATTTTACAACTAAATATAAATCTCAAGGCACTGGATTAGGACTTCATATGACATATAAACTTATTGATGAAGGAATGCATGGAAGAATTGAAGCTAGAAATGTAGAATATAAATATGAAAACAAAATATATAAAGGTGCTGAATTTATAATAACTTTAAATATATAAAAGATAGATTGGTTGCGGAAATAGGATTTGAACCTATGACCTTCGGGTTATGAGCCCGACGAGCTACCGTGCTGCTCTATTCCGCGTTAAATAATAAGTATACAAATAGTTTTTTATTCAAGAAAAAATTTGGTTGCGGAAACAGGATTTGAACCTGTGACCTTCGGGTTATGAGCCCGACGAGCTACCGTGCTGCTCTATTCCGCGATATATATTTAAATATATAAATAATCAACAGTATCAAGTATTAATTAGATTTTATAATAAGTAAGTTTTTGTGGATGGGGTAGAAGGATTCGAACCTTCGAGTGACGGTACCAAAAACCGTTGCCTTACCGCTTGGCGATACCCCAAGAAAATAAAGTTTAAATATGGAGCTGGTGAAGGGAGTCGAACCCCCGACCTGCTGATTACAAATCAGCTGCTCTAGCCAACTGAGCTACACCAGCGCCGTATTTCTTTCGAAATGGTGTCAAGAGAGGGACTCGAACCCTCGACCTCCGGCTTATGAGACCAGCGCTCTAACCAGCTGAGCTACCTTGACATTTTAAATTGGTTGCGGAAACAGGATTTGAACCTGTGACCTTCGGGTTATGAGCCCGACGAGCTACCTAGCTGCTCTATTCCGCGATATAAATAAAAGAACTTTAATCTTCTAAAGATTAATTAGTGGAGCGGGAGACGAGACTCGAACTCGCGACAGTCTGCTTGGAAGGCAGAAGCTCTAGCCAACTGAGCTACTCCCGCATCACTTTTGGTAAAATAATAAAAATCAAATAGCATTACCAAATCTATTTAATAGTGGAGCGGGAGACGAGACTCGAACTCGCGACAGTCTGCTTGGAAGGCAGAAGCTCTAGCCAACTGAGCTACTCCCGCAAAAAAATGCCTTTAAAACATTTTTAATTCACTTGAAAAGTGAAACTGGTGGGTCATGAAGGACTCGAACCTTCGACCACTCGGTTATGAGCCGAGTGCTCTAACCAGCTGAGCTAATGACCCAGTGGCGGACAGTGAGGGATTCGAACCCTCGGTGCCGTTACCAGCACGTCTCCTTAGCAGGGAGGTGGTTTCAGCCAACTCACCCAACTGTCCGTTGTTTTCCGTAATTTTAACTTCTTAAAATCAGGACGGAAATTATAATACTATGTCACTTAAATCATACTTAAAAATTGAAGAGATAATTAAATATTTTTTAATATCTCTTCAACCACTTTTTTTGGATTCTCAGCTTTATATATAGGTCTTCCAACAACTACAAAATCTACAAGATTTTCTTTTGCAAAAACAATATCAGCAACTCTTTTTTGATCACCACTATCTTCACCAAAAGGTCTGATACCAGGACATAAAGTAATAAACTCTTTTGAAGTATTATTTTTAATATCTAAACTTTCATAAGCTGAGCAGACAACACCATCTACACCAGAAGTATAAGTGTCTTTTGCAAATTGTATAGCTTTTGTAGATATATCTTCGTTGTAGATAGCCTTAAAGCTCTCATTGTCAAAAGAAGTAAGTGCTGTAACTGCTAAAACTAAAGGCTTATTTGGTACATCTTTGATTCTTTGCATAACTGTTTTCATAGCCTCAACACCTGAGCTTGCATGAACATTAAACATATCTACAAGTCCAAAGTTAGCTATTTCAAAAGCTGCATCTGCCATTGTATTTGGAATATCATAAAGTTTTAAATCTAAAAATATTTTGAAATTTGGATTAATTGCTTTTAAATCTTCTAAAAACTTTTTTCCATCTCTAATATATGATCTAAATCCTACTTTTAACCAAACATCAAAATCTTTTATTTGTTCAACTAAAGCTAAATTTTCTTTAGCAGTTGGTAAATCTAAAGATAAACATAATTTCATTGCATTACTCATAAATTAAGCCTTAACAATCTTATCAAGTAAACCATTTACAAATTTTGGAGCACCATCACTTGCTAATCTTTTTGATAATTCAATAGCTTCATTTATTATAATTGCTTTTGGTAAATCTTCAAATAAAATTTCATATACTGCTAATCTTAAAATAGATTTTTCAACAGAACCAATATCTTCTAAAGTTCTTTGGTTTAAGTGAGAAATAATCTCTTTATCAATACTTTCTATATTTTCTATTGTTCCATTAAAAAGTTTTAAAGCAAACTCTTTTTGTTGATTTCTTATTTTTTTATCTTCTAAAATTTCATCAACAAATTTTACAATTCCTTCATTTCCTAAATCGTAAGCATATAATAAACCAATTACAGACTCTCTTGCTTGTGTTCTTGTTGCCAATTATTTCTCCATTTCTGCGTATAAATCTAACATCTCAATAATAGTAACCATAGCTTCTGCACCTTTATTTCCTGCTTTTGAACCAGCTCTCTCAATTGCCTGCTCTATTGTATCAGTAGTTAAAACACCATTTGATACAGGAACACCGTGTTTAATCCCAACAGTTGCAATTCCTTTAGTAGCTTCAGCTGAAATATAATCAAAATGTGGAGTTGCTCCTCTGATTACTGCACCAACACAACAAACTGCATCATATTTTCCACTAGATAGTGCTTTTTCTAAAGCGAAAGGAATTTCAAAAGCACCTGGAACTAATATTAAGTCTAAATTATCTTCATTTCCACCATGTCTTTTGAATGCATCTTGTGCACCTTCAACTAATCTATCTGTTATAATATGATTAAATCTTCCATTGATAATAGCGATTTTTTCAGTACCATTTAATCTTAAATTACCTTCAATAATTTTCATTTATTTCTCCAAAAATGTGTGTATAAGAATTAATTATATCCTAAAGCGTCTTGTATTGCAAAAATGTCACTAACTGTTTTGTATAAATCTTCAATTCTAAGCATATTTGGTCCATCACTTTTTGCTACTGATGGGTCAATATGTGTTTCAAAAAAGAATCCATCAACACCAACAGCTGCTGCTGCTTTTGCCATATACGGAACAAATGATGAGTTTCCACCCGTTGTTCCACCAGTACTAGGAATTTGTACAGAGTGCGTTGCATCGAAGATTACAGGGGCATATTGTTTTAATAAAAGTAAATTTCTCATATCAACAACTAAAGCACCATATCCAAATGTATTTCCTCTTTCACAAAGCCAAACCCTAGCTTTTTCAGATGTTTCATAAGAAACCTCAGTGATTCCTCTTGTATTTAGAATTTTTTCAACTGGATGTTTCATAGCATCAGCTGCTAAAAATTGCCCTTTTTTGATATTTATAATTGCAGGTGTTTTTGCAGCTGCAACTAATAAATCAGTTTGTCTACATAAAAATGCAGGGATTTGTAAAATATCCATAACTTCACCAGCAGGTGCTGCTTGATATGATTCATGAATATCAGTTACAACTTTATATCCAAATTGCTCTTTTATCTCTTCAAATATTTTTAATCCCTCATCAAGTCCTGGTCCTCTAAATGAAGTTATACTTGTTCTATTTGCCTTATCAAATGAAGCTTTAAAATAAAAGTCAATTCTTTTATCTTCACTTAATGGTTTTAATTTTTCAGCAATTCTCATTACTGTATCTCTATCTTCTAGAACACATGGTCCTGTTAAAATTTTCATTTAATTCCTTTAAATATTGTTAATTTTTCTTTTCCGGTTAATGCATAATAAAATTCATAATTATTTTGGCAAATATACTCTACGTCATTTTTAGCGTGTGCATCGCATGCTAATAAAAGTTTATCACCTATTTTTATCTCATATTCCCATTCAGGGGTTAGTATTATATCATTATCTCGTTGAAGTAACAAAGGGACAACATTATTTTTCTGATTATGGTTATAAAGAGAAGTAGCAAATATATCTAAAAATAATATCTCTTTTGTTAATAAGTATTTGCAAATTTCAGGAGCAAAAAATTCTGCTATTTCAAACTCCAATAAAACTGGACATTCATCTATATCTTGCACCAATCTATTTATAAGTTTTGAAGCCCAAATATTATCTTTTTTAATGATTTGTCTTAAAAATATATCACTAAGTGGATTAACTAGTGCATTGGTAACTTTATTTACTACAATTTTTGATGGAGTAAAAATATGGTCGATATTTGCATTCCTAAATAAAAAATCATCTGCTAAATCATTTTCTCTAACTATTGTCATAATTAAAGGATTTAGTTTTTTTGCTGTTGCCAAAATAGATAAATTTGTTGTATCATCATCGGTTGCAGCTACTATTGCAACAGCTTGGTTTATACCAATATTTACCAATAATTCTTTATCATCCGCATCACCAAAAACTAAATGTGAAATCTCATTTTTTGTAAATTCAATATCTCTATTTTTTTTTATTTCTATTAACTTTACGTCAATATTATTATCATTTAATTTTTCAAAAATCTTTTTCCCCATTCGTCCATATCCACAAATGATATATAAACCTTTTGGGAAAAGTGGCAAACTTGAATTTAAATCTCCTAATTTGTAAAGCCACTTCTCAATTTTAAATAAATTTGGAGCAATTAAAGCCATATTTATTTCAGATGAAATAATTGAAAATGGATTTACAATTATTTGAGCATCCAAATCTTTGAGATTTTCTGTATGATTTTTTGTTGTTGATTTAACTGCAACTTTTACATTTTTATTTAAACTTTTTGCAATTAAAGTTGTTTTTAGATTTAAAGCATCATCTTCAAATAAAGAAACAATTGCTTTACAATTTCTTTTAGTAATTCCAGCTGCTTCCAAAACTCGTACGGAGTATGTTTCACTATATAAAACAGGAACTGTTGGTGTAAAATTTTCAAGTATTAAATCATTTATTCTTAATTTATCTTTTTCAATTACTACACTTCTAACGCCTTGTTCTAGTGCTTTTATTATGATTTTTTTTGTAATTTGGTTATAACCTAAAACTATTATAAATCTTTCATTTAAGTTTTTTATCTGTCTTAAAAATTTTGTTCTTTGCATCTCTTGAATAAAAAGTTTATCTTGCAATAGAGAAACCAAAGAACCAATTCCATAAAACCAACCAAGAACAGTAATATATATAGAAAAAGTTACCCAAATTCTTTGAGGATAAGTAAAAGTATAAGGAGTCTCTCCAAAACCAATTGTAGTTGCCGTATAAGAGATAAAATAAAAGGCATCAAAAATAGACATCTTTGTTGGATTCCCATTTGCGTCAACACCTTGTATTAAAATCAATCCAATTATTGCAATAGTATAAGTTATAATAATTACTAAAAAAGGTATACGCATTTTTTGTAAAACTATAAATAAAGAGTTATTTCTCAAAATATTACCTATTTTATCTTTTTGATTTTATGGTATCACCCACATATAATATAACAGATGTTATATTTGCTAATAAAGCTCCACCAGATAAAGACACGACCATACCTATAATTTCACTATCCAACATTGTTGAATAAATTGCTACAGTCCAAATAGTTGCAGCTGCAATTAGTTGAATATCAGCAACTAAAGAAGTTGCTAATAGAACTGAACCTAATTGAGTTTTGTCTCCTAGTTTTAAAATTGTTGCAATCAAATTTACAACAATTGCAGCAAATAATTCATATTTACTATGACTTGCAACTGTATGCATTTCACCATAGAAAAACCCAAAATTTAAAGTCATAGCTAAAATGATAAAAAAACCAGAGATTACTTTGTCTAAATTCATTTTATTCTCCTTTATTTTTAGCTAAATCTAATTTTCTTCTAAATACTTCATCAATATCATCATGTACTCTTGAATCTTTATCTAAAAATAGTAATTTATTTTGATCTAACATTTTTATATTTTTTAATCCCATAATTGCTAATAAACCTTTTACATTTTTTAAAAGATTTTTATGATAATTTGCAACATAATTAGCATGTCTAAAGACAAAATATTTTCTTCTTTTTTTCTTATCTTGAGTTGCCAGTCCCACAGGACACTGTCTTCCTGTTGTTCCTGAGCAATATCTTGCTCGAATACAACCAGCACTCATCATAAAACCACGTGCAATTTGTAAAAAATCTGCACCTAAACTCATTACAATTATAACATCATCAGGAGTTAATATTTTTCCACTTGCAACGATTCTAACTTTATCTCTAATTCCATACTCAGTTAAAACTTTATTTACTAAATAAACAGAATCCCTTACATTTAATCCAACTCTCTCCATCATTTCTAAAGGTGCAGTTGCACTTCCTCCACTTCCAGCATCAAGAGTAATATAATCAGGATAACCATTTATTCCTTCATCAATTCTTCTTTTTATCTCTTTTGCATATGGTTCAATATTTTGTAAATCTGAAATTACTATTTTTATTCCTACAGGTTTTTCTGACATCTCTTGAAGTGTTCCAATAAAATCAAATAACTCTTCAATAGAATTTGCAAAAGGAAATCTATTAGGTGAGAAAACATCTTTATATGCTTCAACATTTCTATAATATGCAACAGCAGGAGTTACCTTTTGCCCTGATAACTTTCCACCTGTTTGTTTTGCACCTTGTGCTAATTTAATCTCTGTCATTTGACAAAAACGCATTACTTTTTGATATCTATCTGGATCAAATTTTCCATCTTTATCCCGTGCGCCATAAAGTCCTGAACTAATTTGAAACACAATATCTGGCATATCTGAAGGAACTTCTTTTGGAAAAGCTTCTAATGGTGCATCCCAATTGGGTCTATAAAATCTCTCTTTTTCCATATCTAAAATATATGTTTCAGCTTCTAAATCTTTTCTAAATACTAATTTTCTATAAACATCAGCAGCAACTGCACCATTAAAGAAAAATTTTACAGCTCTTTTTACAGCTTTATTAAAATTATTACTATCTACAATTTTCATATATGATTCATCATATTTTTCATGGGTAACAAAAAAGTTTGATGTAACACCACCTTCTCCTGAATTAATAGGAAATCCACCTATGAAAGAGCCTTGAACAAAAGCTCTTGTTCCCTCAGGAGAAATTGAACCATCACTCATTGCAGATCTAGCAATTATACTTTTTGATATAAAAGGTTTTTTCCTTCTTTCCCCAAAAAGTACTTCAAAATTATTTTCAACCTCATTATCATTTAAAACAATATTTGCATGTCTAATCATAAACTTAGGTTTTGGCAAAGGTTGAGAAGGAGAAAAAGAAGCATAATTTGGTTTATCTCTTGCTGCTTTATATACCCAATCTAATTTATCTTTTGACTCATAGAATTTCTCATCACCAAAATATTGTCTAAAAGGTTCTCTAATTTCCTCAAATAGATATCTCAATCGTCCAATAATTGGATAATTAACTAAAATCTGATGATCTCTTTGTACATATTTATCATGAATATACCAAGCTACTATTACAAGTATAAAAACTACCCAAAACTCTTCCCAAAATGTAAAACTTTCTATAAATTCCATACTATTCCTTTTTACTAGAAACTAAAATTCCACTTATAACAATTAAGATTATACCAAAAACAATTAACATTGAAGGGAAATTATCCCCTAAAATAAGACCTAAAATTATTGAAAAAACTATATTACTATATGATATCGTTCCTATAATTCCAGCTTTTGCAAATGAGTAAGCTTTTGTCATATAAATTTGAGCTAAGGTTGCAAATATTCCCAATAATATTATGATTAGCCAATCATTTGGCTTTGGCATTATAAATGAGCCTAACATAAAATCCAAATTTGAATTTGAATAAAAACTTCCAATAATCATCAATATCAAAGGTCCTACAGTTCCAATTGTCATAAATGATAAAACTATTGCTCTTGTATCATAAAATTTTCTAAGTTCTCTCACAGATGTATATGCAAGTGCGGCACCTACACCTGATAATATTCCTAAATAATCACTTTTTTCTAAACTACTTCCATCAAATTCTGTAATAAATATAATTCCTATGAAACCCACAAAAACACCAAACCAGCCTTTTATTCCTAATTTTTCTTTTAAAAAAACATAAGCTAAAACAGCAGTAAAAATTGTAGAAGTTTTTGAGAATGTCATAGCTTCGCCAAGAGGTATTTGTGATATATTGTAAAAGAAAAATAGTAATGCTACAAATCCAGCAACTCCTCTAAAAGTCAATAACCAAAATTTTCCACCAATTTGTTTTAATGGAGATTTATAGATTGATATTAAAATAAAAAGAACTCCAAAAACGTTTCTAAAAAATACAACCTCAACTGAACTCATTGAATCCGTTAATTCTTTGGCAGCAGCTCCCATAAAAGCAAATAATAAAGAGGCAAAAAGCATATATTGAATGCCTTTATTAAGCTGATTTTCCATTTTTATCCCTTATTTTTAAAAGTAGATTGTATTTACAATCCTATTAAAGATAGATTATTGAGCTTTCCATATCTTAAAGCTTATTTTAGATATTATATTATCCATATATATAAATACTTCGTAGGGGAAACATGGAATACTTAAAAATTATTGGGGGAAAAGATATTTCAGGAAGCGTAGAAATATCAGGTGCTAAAAATGCAGCCCTTCCTTTGATTGCTTGCACTATTTTAGGAAAAAATGAAATTACTATTGGAAACTTACCAGATGTAGTTGATATTAACACTTTTTTAAAGCTAATCAAAAAACTTGGTGGAACTTATGAAAAAGATAATCACACTGCTAAAATCAATACAACAACAATAAATAATACAACAGCAACTTATGATATTGTAAAAACAATGAGAGCATCTATTTTAGTTCTTGGACCAATTCTTGCTAGATTTGGACACTGTGAAGTTTCACTTCCTGGTGGTTGTGCAATAGGTCAGCGACCAGTTGATTTACATCTTAAAGCACTTGAACAAATGGGTGCAAAAATTGAAATTTTACACGGATATATAAGAGCTACTGCACCAAATGGATTAAAAGGTGCAAAAATAGTTTTTGATAAAGTAACTGTTGGTGGAACTGAAAATACAGTTATGGCAGCTGCTCTTGCTCATGGTACAACAACTATTATAAATGCAGCAAAAGAGCCTGAAATTGTACAACTTTGCGAAGTATTAGCAAATTCTGGAATAAATATTCAAGGAATTGGAACTTCAAAAATCATAATTGAGGGAACTGGACAACAATTAATAGATATAAAACCTTTTGATGTAATACCTGATAGAATTGAAGCTGGAACATATATGTGTGCAGCTGCTATTAGAAATCAAAAACTAACAATCAAAAAAGTAATTCCTCTACACCTAGAAGCTCTTATTTCAAAACTTGAAGAGATGAATTTTGAAGTATTACAAGATGACAATAGTGTTACAATCTTACCTACAGATGAAATCAAACCTGCGAATATTATAACAACAGAATATCCTGGCTTCCCAACTGATATGCAAGCTCAATTTATGGCTCTTGCAACTCAAGCAAATGGAACAAGTACAATTGATGAAAGATTATTTGAAAATAGATTTATGCACGTTAGTGAACTTTTAAGACTTGGAGCTGATATTCATCTAAATGGAAACACTGCAACTATTAATGGAAAAGCTGGAACTTTAAATGGAACAGATGTAATGGCAACTGATTTAAGAGCCTCATCTGCTTTAGTTTTAGCAGCCCTTGTAGCAAAAGGTGAAACAAATATTCATAGAATTTATCACCTAGATAGAGGTTATGAAAATCTTGAAGGAAAACTATCTCTTATTGGTGCTGATGTAAAAAGGTTTACTGAATAGCATCTTTTTTAATGATAAGCAGGAAAATCTCTTGCTTATCATTTTTTTTAAGTAAAAATTATATAAAATCTAAGTAACTATAAAATAAGGTACGTTATTAATGAAACTAGAAATTTCTTTATTCAAATTTGATAAAAACTCTGATTATTTACCATACTACACAAAACATTTTTTAAAAACTGAAAATGAAAAAAATATATTAGATATTTTAAATACAATAAATAAAAGTGCAAGATTAGGATTTACTGATTCTACTGATTTTGATTTGGTTGTAAACGGAATTTATGTAAAATCTTCAATTACATTAGAAGAAGTTGTAAAGAACTTTGGAAAAGAGCTTACTATTGAGCCTATATCAATTAGAAGAGCATATGATGATTTATTAATTGATGATAATGATTTTAAAGATAAAATGAAAATCTTAAGAAATTTGATGCAAGAAGAAGATAAAGCGGAATATTTAAAACTAAAACCATACTTTTACGCTTCTAATACTTTAAACTATAAAAGTGATTATATTGGTGATTCTATTTTAATCTTAGCCCATGATTTAATTAATAAAAATCCAAATTTGACAAACTATATACTTCTTGCTCTTGATGTTGTAGAAATTGGTGCACAATATCATACAAGTTTAGAAAATAGAATTTATAATTTTGATATGCAAATCGAAGAAAAAATTCAAAAAATTCAAGAGAGTTTGAACTTTTTTGATACACTTGAAAATCAAAATTTTAGATTAAATAAAACTTTGATTTTAGATTTTGCAGAGTTTGAAGAAAATTATGAAATAAAACATGATTTCAAAGATTTTAATATTGCTTATTATGCTTCTAAAAATTCAAAACAAACTTTAGATTTATTAGATAAATTGGATGCTAAAATTCTAAAACTTGATAGTTTGAAACTAGATTTAGCAAAACATACTTTTAATAGAAATCCTTTGATTACTTATCATGTTGCTGCAACAATTTTACTAGATGCTTTTGATAATAACGCAGATTTTTTACTTGTTGATACAGCTGAGGATTTTTATATTTTTGACTACAATAGAAAACAATTAGAAAAGGTTTGTGGAAGAGAAATCATTCTTCCAGTTATTCATAAAAATGAATTACAAAAATTAGTATCAGGAAATCATATTGAGGCTTTAAAAACATTAAAGAATCATCAAATTAATCCTGAAATAATTTAAGGATTAATTTTGATTTTAGATTTAACTTATGTGTTTTATTCAACTTTAATTATATTTTGTTTATTACCTCTTTATATTTATAGGGAAAAGATTTTTTCAAAAAACTATAAAAACAATGGAGGTTTTCCTCTATTTATAAGTGATTTAAAACATCATATGTCAAGTTTTCATCCAAAAATAAATATTGATTATCATATTGTTAATAGAACTGCAAATGAACAAAATATAGAATTAAGAGAAACCATGATTATTGAAAATGTTATTGCACAATTTTTCAACTATCCTTATTCTAAAAAGACTCAAAATGACATTCCAAGGGAAAAACATTGGATTAATTATGAAGAAAAATCTTTATCTAATCCAAAATATCCAAGTGATTGGCCATTAAGAAAAGAGTTTGCTTGGAAAAGAGATAATAAGTGTTGTAATAGATGTGGAAATAATCTTAATTTAAAAGATACTCATACTTGTTTTGTTAAAGACATAAAAGATGGTGGTGGGTATAATCTAGAAAATATCATAACTTTATGTATTGATTGTAATAAAATTCTTCATTCTCAAAATCCTAAAAGTACTATGTCATCTTTGGTTTTAAATGAAAAATTAATGGCTTTAATTCACTCTTAATTTTTCAATCCTAGTTTATAAGCATTATAAGAAACTCTATTTTTATCTTTTTGTTTTAGAACAATATTATAATTTACCCCAGTGCTTTTTAGTTCAAAAAACTCTATATTTTCTAATAAAATATCAATATAAGAATTTGCTTCAAAATCCAAAGTCATAGGTTGTAATTCATTAAAAGCTTGATAACTCTCAATTCTTACAAGTTTTTTTGATGAATTTATTAGATAAGTAATATTATTAAAAAAAGCATTATGGTAAGTATTGTTTGTAACTATTTTAACAATTGTATTTTTATTTTTATCATAACTAATAGTAATATTAGAAGACTCACCAAAATCTTCTAAAAAAATATTATGTAAATGATTGGACTCTTTCAAAGCTTGTTCTTTATTGGAAAAAAGATTATTTGAATGTTTTGTTTGGTCAATAGTTTTATATAAAAAAACAACTATTATAGAAAATAATGCAATTGAAATAAGGAGTTCTAAAAGAGTAAATGATTTTTTCATAATTCAATCTTAAAAGTATAAATCTTTTTTTTGATATTGCTATTTTCTAAACTATAAGTTCTTGAAAATATTGTTGTATTTATATAATTTAAATCACTTTCTATTGATTTTGACTCAATTTTATCATCTTTTATTAAAATCTTAATATCCTTTAACTCTTTTCTCATATCATCATTTATATATTGATATTTTTTATCTAAAAAAATATCCTCATTTTTATTTGATATTTCATCTTCAAAATCTACTGATAAAAGAACATAGTCATTTGATTTAGTATTTTCATCATTTTTTGAAATTAAAAAAATATTTTCACTTTTTATTTTAAGTAAAGTAATCATCACAACACTTAACATCACAATTGCAATAATAACTTCCATTAAAGAAAAAGCTTTTTTCACTATTTTATACCTATTCTTACAACTTCTGAAACTGAAGTATCCCCATTTTCTAACATCATTTTTAGTTGTTTATCTAAACTAATCATTCCACTTTTTAAAGCCATCTTCATCAAAGTATTATCATCAACATCAGTTTTTAAATACTCTTTTATCTCATCATTTATAATAAACAATTCACCAATAGCAACTCTTCCTTTATATCCTGTAAAGTTGCAAGATTTACAACCAACAGGTTTATATATAGTTTTATTTGAATCAAATCCAAAAAGTTTATGTGAAGCCAATGAATCGTCACGTTCCTTACAATCAGGACAAAGTGATCGAACTAACCTTTGTGCAAGAACAGCCAGAAGAGAAGATGAAATCAAAAACTTTTCAACTCCCATATCAATAAGTCTAGTAATTGCAGCTGGTGCTCTATTTGTATGAAGTGTTGAAAAAAGTAAGTGCCCTGTAAGTGCTGATTGAACTGCTATTGCTGCTGTTTCTGCATCTCTTATCTCCCCAACCATTATAATGTCTGGATCTTGTCTTAGAATGGATCTTAAACCTGCTGCGAAGGTAAGTCCAACTTTTGTATTTACTTGTATTTGTGAAAATTCATTTGATTTATACTCAACAGGGTCTTCTACTGTTATGATATTTTTTTCCTCACTAACTACTTGATGTAAAAGTGAATGTAAAGTTGTAGATTTTCCACTTCCTGTTGGTCCAGTAACCAGAACCATTCCATAAGAGTTCCCTAAAACACTTTCAAGCTCATCAGTTATATATGAGGGGAATCCCAATTCTTTGATGCTTAAAATATCTTCACTTTGCATCAAAATTCTCATTACTACTCTTTCACCATAAAAAGTTGGAAGAATTGAAACCCTAATATCTAAAGTTTTCCCTGCAACTTTGATTTGTGTTCGTCCATCTTGGGGAACTCTTTTTTCACTAATATCAAGATTTGAAACAACTTTTATTCTTGATATTACTAAAGACATAATATTTTTATCAAGTTCAATATGTTTTGTTAAAACTCCATCAACTCTATATCTAACCTCGGCTTTAAATTCATGCATTTCAATATGAATATCAGAAGATTTTTTCTTAATAGCTTGATAAAAAAGTGAATTTACAAATTTTATAATTGGAGCTGATTCTTCAGAAGTTAAAATATCACTTCCTACTTTTAAAAACTCACTAACAGAAAAATCATCATCACTTAAAGTTGCGTCCTCTTGTTCTTGCTGAATTGCACTCATCTCTTTATCTGTTTTTATTTCTAAAAATTTATTATAAAGCTTTTCAAAAGAGATGTCATCTAAAAAAACTATGTCTTCTTTTGAGTCGAGTTTTGATAGATAATCAAAAGAGATACTCATATAATCCCTTGAAAGAGCAATTACAACTAGCTCATCTATTTTTGTATATAAAACATAGTTTTTTAAGGCTGTTGTATAATTATTTGCTTCATCAAAGGGAACTAAATTTAGATTATGAATTTCATTTATATTCATTTTATTGTCCTAAAATTTCTTTTACTTTTCTTTCATGTTCAGTTTTTTTATCAACCTCTGAAATTGTTTTTTCTGGATTTAAATCTTTTAACTGGTCATTTAAATCAGCTATTTTTTCTTCTCTTTTTTGAGTTTCAACTCTTTTTTTAACTGCATTTTCTTTTAATCTAATTAAAGAATCTTCTAAATATTTATCTTCCATACCTTTAAGTTCTGCTAACTGATTTCTAACATAAGTAATATCTTTTGATTTTGGTATCATATACGGAGTTATAATTACCACTAAATTATTTTTCTTTACTGTATTTGAATCATTTGTAAATAGGTTTCCAACCAGAGGAATATAACCTAAAACTGGAACTTTTTGAATAGTTGATTCATTTTTATTTTCTATTAGTCCACCAATGATTACACTCTCACCATTATTTAAAATAGCTGTTGTTTTAATCTCTTTTTTCAAAGTATCAGGATTTCCACTAGCAGTTTGAGTAGTTTTAATTCCCTCTAATAAAGTACTTATTTCAAGAGTAACTTTTGATTCACTTGAGATTCTTGGTTTTACTTTAAGAGTTAATCCCACATCTTCTCTTTGATAATTTGTTCTTTCTGTTCCACCATCTGTTACTGAACTTGAAATCTGTATCGAGATTTTTTCGCCAACATAAATTGAACTCTCTTTATTATTAACAGCTAGAATAGATGGCTCTGAAACTACATCTAAAGCTCCATTTTGTTTTAAAAGATTTAATGAAGCTCCAAGCGCTAAACCAGATTTTATATCAGGAATATCCAAACCAATTGCATCTTTTACTAATGAAATTGAATTCGAACCACCATTCAAATTCGAAGAGAAAGTTGCAAGTCCATTACTTCCAGAAGTTCCTCCAAATATTCCATATTGAACCCCAATATTATTAACTACCTCATCATTTACTTCAATAATTCTAGCTTGTACATACACTTGACCTTTTTCCTTATCAAGTTCCTCTACTAATGTACTAATATATTCAAGTTCATCACTGGGTCCCATTATAACAATTGCATTTGATTCTTCATCTGCTGAAACTAAAGGTTTACTATTAGGATCTGCATATGTTTTTTTACCTACAATTGAATCAAGTATTTTTATTACATTTACAGCATCAACATTTTTTAAAGAAAAAACTTTTACTTCTCTTTTTATTAATGAACTATTACTATCTACATTTTTTATATATCTAGCTAAATAATTTATATTACTTTTTTCACCTATAATTACTAAAGAGTTATTATCTTTATTATCTACAATCGATACTTTTTGAGTTTCAACTTTTTCATTGAATTTTGATTTCGCTATTGCATCTAAATTTTTCTTTGCATCACTTGCATCTATATTTATAAGTTCAACAATTACAGTATCTTTATTCGCTCCTGAAGTCATTATATTTACAACCTCTTTAACTGTTGTTATATTATCTTTGAAATCAGTAATTACTAAAGCATTTGAATCTTTATTTGTAACCATTTTCCCATCTTTTGAAACTAAATGTCTTATTTTTGAAGCAATATAATCAACATCTGCATCTTTTACTGTAAAAACTTCTGTTACCATCCAATACAAATCATCTTTAGGATTATTATTAGCAACAGGAACATTACTATTTGCACTCTCATTTAATTTAACAATTCTTAACATTTCATCACTTTGAACTAAAGAGTAACCTTTGCCTTCAAGTACAAAACCTAATATTTTTATTAACTCATCTTTATTTACAGGTTTATTGGAAATAAAATCAACATTTCCTTTTATCTCTTCTGTTATCAGAATATTTTTATCTATGATTTTAGAAGTAATTTTTACTAAATCCATAATCTTTAAATCTTTAAAATTTATATTCATTTTTTCTTCAGCACTTAAAGTAAAAATAAATACTCCAACTAACAAAATCTTACTAATTAATCTCATAATTCAACTCCACTAATTCATTTTTTCTCAAAACCTCAATATTTAAATAAGTTGTATCTTTAATATTATTATAAACCTTCATCGCATCACCATAAGAGTTTAAAGCATTATTATTGATAGTTTTTATTATATCGCCCTCTTTTAAACCAATCTTTTCAAAAACAGAATTTTTCGTTATCTTACTTATTTTAAACCCCTCAACTTTATTATCATTTTTAATCTCATCTATTGCAATATTTTCCCAAATTTTTTCTATATTTGACGTATAAGAATTTAAATAATCTCTACTTATTATCGCTCCATTATTTTTTATAACAATCTCTTGATTTTGATTATTTAAAGGTTCACTAAATGAGGAATTACCACCTATTTCTTCTTTAATTTCCAATTTAAACTCTTTATTATCTTTTATAAAAAGTATATAGTTTTTGAAAAGCCTGAAAAGGGTATATCCATCAATTTGTTCACCTTGTGCTAAGATATAACTTTTATCTCCTGATTTTTCTTCTATTGTAATCCAACCCTCATCATTACTTCTAAAGTAGATAGCTTTTAAATTGTATTTTGATAAAGTCTGCACAATCTGTTTTGAATTTGTATCATCAACTTTTTTTTCTATATTTTTTATATTTGAATAAAAAGCATATTTTTTATAATCTAAAAATAAAGAATTATTTTTTATAAAATCAACACCACTTTTTGGAAGGTAAAAAAAGATTACACTATTTATTAAAAATGCTAATAAAATTATATATATAAAAGGTAATGATTTATGGAATAAAGTATTAAAATTTATATTCATAGATATACCTTTCATTTGTAAGTTTCATATTTTGTAGAAGTTTATTGTATGAATTTTTCATCATATTTGAAGCACTTAGCTCAATTTTTACTTCTCTTTTTAGAATATCAATATATCCACTTAATTCACCAAAAGTTCCTTTTGATTTAATATTGATTTTATTAAAATCAAAAATAGAGTGTTCAAAAATAACTTCATTTATTGGGGTTGGAGCAAAAGAGCTTAGAGAATCTAAAAAATTAATATTTTTAATAGTAACTTTTGTTTGAACTAAATATGTATTAAAAGTAATATCATCTACTTTTGAAATATTACTTCCTTGATAAAAAATATCTGCATTCATCACAGAAAAAGAAAATGGTTTCTCTTTTTTTATTTCATTTGAAATTATAATTTGATTTTTTTCTAACTCTTTTTCTAAAAGATTATAAAAAGATTCTTTTGGTAAGAATATTATAAAAAATACAATAAAAACAAAAATATACAAGAAGAGTTTTAATATTTTTTTCATTATTTGATACCTATTTCTAAATCTATAGAGTTTTTATCTAATTGCAATTTTTTGATAATTAATTGTTTATTTAAAACTTTGTTTAAAAAAATATCCAAAATTTCTGGATTAGCTGAATCAATTTTTATTTTTATAAGCTCTTTTGTTGCAGTTCTTGAAATCTGCTCTTTTGCAAAAATCTGACTTTTTGAAATCTCATCTAAGGTGCTATTTATATACTTTTCACTTGTCCAAGCATTTACTAAATTTTTAAACTCTAAAGCTTTACTTTCTAGCTGTTTTGTCTCTTCAACTTTCTTGTAATAGGCTTTTTTCTCATTTGAAATTGTATAAAAAGATAAAAAAACTATTGTAATAAAAAGTAAAATTATATATAAAGGATTTAATCTATTCATAATTGAACCTTTATATTTAAAATCAAATTATTTGAAGTGCTTGAAATTATTTTATATTTTTTTGAAATATACTTTTCTATTTTTGTCTTATCTACATTTAAGAAATTCATATCTAGTACATCACCTTGAAGAGTAATATCTTTTATATCTATACTATTATTTGCCAAAATATAAAACAAAGCGTCCCTTTTATTTATCTCTTTTTGTGCAATGTTAGTATTTGCTTTTATAATTGAATCAATTTGAATTGTGCTTGAGGGAAGATTATTTGAGACTTTTATTTTTTCTATTTTTTCATCAAGTTTTGATATTTCATTTTCATAGGCAAAATATTTAGAAAAGTTAATTGTGAAAATAATCGTACAAATAATCAAAACCATATAAATTTGTTTTGAACTCAAAAAATTATTGTAAAACTTTATATCTATTTTATTTGAAGATAGATTTATATTTTCAATAAAATCATTTAACACTACTTTTTGAGTTAATACTTCATTTGGAACTTTTACTAAAATATCATCACTTGTATATAAAAAACTTTTATCATCTATACAAAACTGTCTAAAATCTTTACACTCATTTTGTGCAAAATAAATAGCATTTACCAAAGATAGATTTATTCCTGAATCTTTTACAGCTTCAAATATTTTTTTATTTATATATGCAAAACATAGATATTTATTCTCATCTGATTTTATTACTTGATAAGAGAGTTCACTAACTTCTTGTAATACATCCTCAAATAATGGCGGTATTACAGCTTTTGCTTGTGTTATATTTTTTACAGGTATATCAAATACTCTAACCCAATAAAACTCAGGTGATAAAATAATATCTACCTTTGAAGTTTCATCTATTTTCATGTTAGAACATAAAAAAACTTTTTTACTTTTACTTGAAACTAAGCTCAAAATACTCTACTCCTCCATTTTTATTTAATATATAATATGCTTTTGCAAACTGTTTTATATAATCTACTTTTACAAATAATTCATAAAAAAGTATCTCTTTTTTTTCATCATTCGTATCCGTATCTTTTTTATCAAATTTTATAAAACCCAAATAATTTTTTAAATCTAAAATTCGTTTATCAGAACTCTCTTTTGTAACAGTTACTAATAAATCATCTAGTTGTTTATAGTTTTTTATATCTTGCTTATCTTTCATTAAATATCTAAAAGTTTCAATATCATAAACGCTATTATCCTCAAAAAACTTTTTTATAGATTCATAATCTTTTTCATCCTTACTTTTTAAAAGATTAATATTATATTTATCATACTCTTTAAGTTTTACTATGATTTTCGCATCTTTTACAACTATAGGATAATCAATATCTAAATAAGAGCTAATATCATTTTCTTGATTTTTAGATAAAATTTTTGATACTTCATCTTTTGCATTATTTAAAAGAAACATTATTTGTGTTTTAGTAAACTTACTATTTTGCTCATTTATATAAGAATCTGTATCTTTAAGATTTTGGATTATCAATAATGAAACGGCTGCTATAAAAAATAAAGAGATAAGTAAAACAATAGATTTTTTCATCTTAACCCAAATTCATAGAGAAGATTGGTAAAAGCATGGCAATAACAATAAATCCAATTGTTGAACCTACAAAAAGCATAAAAACAGGTTCTAATAAAGCTAAAAATATATCTGTTTTATCTTTATTTGCTTCATTATATAAAGAGGCTAAATTACTTAAAATTTGAGCTAATTTACTTGTATCTTCTCCAATTGCAATTGAGTGAATAAAAGCTTCATCAATTTTATATATTTTATTATTGCTAAGTAAAACAGAGAGTTTTTTCCCCTCAACTACACTTTTTGAAGCTTCAATAAAAACTCTTTTTATTACAGAGTTTTTTAAAATATTTGCACCTAAGTTTATGGCTTGAACTATTGGAACACCTGATTTTATCAAAATAGAATTCATATAAGAAAATCTTGAAAGTTCACCTTGTTCTATCATAGTTGAAAAAAATGGGATTTTTAAACAAAACTTATCAAAGGCGTATTTAAAAGTTTTTGATTTTTTTAGTAAAAAAATGAACCCGCCAATACTTATAATAAAAAACAAAAGTACATAAGCATAATTATTTGAAAAAAAATCACCTAATTTTATAACTAATTTTGTACTTGTTGGTAATTCTTGATTTATTTGAGTAAATATATCTGTGATTTTTGGAACGATGAAACTTAACATAAATCCAACCATAAAAAAAGATATAAAAAGAATAAACAAAGGGTAAGCCAAAGCAGAACCAACTTGTTTTTTAATTCTATCTTGCTCCTTTAAAAAAGTTGAAAGTTCAAATAAAACTGACTCTAACAATCCACCATTTTCACTTATTTTTATTGATTGTTTATAAAAATCTGGAAGTTTTATTACATTTTGAGAATCTAAAGCTAAATAAAAAGTCTTTCCTTCATCTAAATACGTAGCAATTGATTCAAAAAAAGAACCCAAAGTTTTATCATTTTTATATCTTTGTTTTAATAAATCTATTGATTGAATTAAAGAGATTCCTGAATTTAAATAGATACTTAAATCTCGACTTAGATATGATAAATTGGCTAAATTAATACTTTTTCTTCTTTTAAAAGAAAAATTTGATAAAGAAAAACTCTCTTCTTCCAAAGAAATATGTAAAATACCTTTTGCTTTTAATTTTAGTTTTGCTTCTTCTAGTGAAGCTGCTTCAAGTTTTGATTTGACTTTCAAACCATTTGAATCAAAACCACTATACTTAAAAAGCATCTCTTACCTCTTTTTGATTTACACTAAAAGTATCTGTACTTTCATATAAAGATTTATATTTTTTAGGCTTTGTAAAAATTGAATTAAAAACGAAAATTTCACTATCTAAAGTATCAGCAATAAACTCATTTGTTTTATAATCATTATTTATTTTCAATTCAAAAATTACATTGTGATTTACATTATCAACTCTTAACTCTTCAAACTCTACTTTTCTTTCATCGGCGTTATATTCGTATATATCAGGTTTTGTTTTAAAAAAGTTTGTTACTTTGAAATCTTTATCAAGAATTCCGTCTTTTTTTATATAACATGAAAATTCATCTTCAATACATAAAAAAGATAACTCTTTTTCAAACTCAAAATTATTTAACAAATACTCTTTTAAAGTTAATAAAGTTAATTTTTCAACATCTTTTTTCATATTAAAAGTACTATTTGAAAAAACTAAAAAATATGTAGTTGAAATAAGAATAATCACAATAATTAATTCAATTAGAGTAAAAGCTTTTTTTACCCTAATCAAATCCATATTTAATTGCCACATTTTGACAAATATATATCATCTTCACTGTTTTCTTTTTTGTCTGACCCAAATGATACTAAATCAAAACTATCATCAGTTGATATATAAATAAACTCATTCCCCCAAGCATCTTTTGGAAGTTTCCCATCTTCAAAGTATTTTTTCTCAACTAAAAGTTTTAATCCCTCTTCAGTTTTTGGGTAACTTGAAGTATCAAGTTTGTACATTTTTAATGTTTGAGCAATACTTTTCATTTGAATACAAACCAACTTATTTTTTGCTTCATCACTTTTACCAGTTAAGTTTGGCAAAACAAAAGCTGCAAGTAAACCTAAAATGATAATAACTACCATCAATTCCATTAATGAAAACGCTTTTTTCAAATCAATTCCTTATAAAAAAGAAGTATCCTATCTCAGTTTGGTTATATTTAGGTTACAAAATACTTTATTATTAAATAACTAATTAAATTATATAATTTACTCCTTAAATATATTTGAATTTTTTATTGAAATTATTTAGTTTGATTATAAAATTTTTATATTTGCTGAATTTTTTAAAAGTTTTTGTACATTTCTGATGATTCAAAAGAACGCTTAATTGTTAGATATTCATATATTTTCTGTATTCACTTAACATACTTTATATAAAGTCACTATAATTTTTCTAAAACAAACTATATCCATCAACTATTTGTTTATGTTGTTCCTTTACACTATTTTGAGCTGTTGAAGTATTATTCAAATTTTATACATAAACATGTATTTAGGATCTTTAGTTTCAATATATTTTTCCTGTAGTTACAATAAATAATCTTCACTAATAGAAATCGTAAATCTACTTATATTTGAATTATCTTCTATTTCACCAATAATTGGTACATATCTAGTAGAGTTTTTATCTCTTATTTCAACCTCTACTTTTTCTTGCTTTGGTAACTCTTTTATCTCTTATACTTTTTCTATATGAGGTCTTGTGGGTTTTACCATTTCCATCACATATTCATCTTTTGGATAAAAATAATAAATTATAAGTCCAACTAACGCAACTAAAATAACAATAATTTTGATTCTTTTATCTTCTAAATTATGCATAATATGACTCTTTTTTTGATTGATTATAATTTTGTTGAAATAAACTATATCCATCAACTATTTGTTTATATTGATTTTTTACACTCATTGGAGCATTTGCATAATCTTCTGAAAATGCTACTACCATTTTAGAAAGAAAATCTTCCACATTTATACTATTTAATTGTGACTTTGTAAGATTTTTATCCGTATGTATTTGGTTATTTGATACTACAAAACTCGCATTAATTGCTTTTCCATAATAATAATCTTGTAGATTTGTGTGTATTTCTGAAGATACTGTAATTGACTCAACAGGGTCTTTTATAGCTCTTAAAGTTTCATAAACTGCTTTATTTAATTTGTCATTATCACTTAAATTTACGCTACAAAGTTGAGTGCAAACATCACTATATACCATTCCCTCATCAAATGAAAATACTTTCATACCTAAATCATTTATTCTTTGATTTATTGCATCATAATTAGCTTTTGCTTCTTCATAGGGAATTTCTTTCATTTGGGCAGGAGTATAGTTACTATAATCAATTTTTGTAGTTTCTTGGCTATAAGTTGTATTTTTAACACTTTGTACTTCATTAATTGCACTCAGATAAGATTCAAAAGAGATTGTTTTATTTTCACTATTCACTTGTGTAGTAAAATTAGAATTACCACTAGAATTATTTTCTATGATTTGATTATTTGTGATTTGCATTTTTTATCCTTTTAATAAAAATATAAAAATAAGTATACTTCGACATAAAAACTTTTTATCAAGCATAAAATGAACTTTCTCTATATGAATTTGTTTTATTAGTCTCTATCTGGTCTTTCATTTGTTGATAATTATCTACTAAGTCTTGATATTTATCTTTTAAATCTCCACTTGAATTTCCTAGTTTTTCTATAAATATATCTAACATTTTATCTACAAATTTTTGACTATCAACATCATCATTATTTGTCATCGTTGCTTTTTTTTCTGTCCAGTTAAATTGTCCATCTTTTCCCACTACAAACATTGAATCTACATCACTTCCATTTTGGTATGCGTTATACTGCATAATAATTTCTGTTTGCATAAACATATATTTTGGATCTTTAGTTTCAATATGTTTTTTTTGTAGATCTGCTAATTGATCTTCAATTTCTTTAGGAAAGAATATTGTATTACCATCAGCATCTGTTCCAGCACGGTGTCTAATTTGAATTGGACTATTTTCATCATTTTTTACATTTGAAACTTCATCATCAGAAGTTTTTGTTTTTAATTGCTCTTGCAAATAACTTTCAAATTCTGAATTACTAATTACTTTTGATGTACTTGTTGTTTTTGATGAACTATATCCATAATCTTGTGTTGAAATTTCCATGATTTTATCCTTTAGTCAATTTTTATATTACTTCTAAATAATAATATAACTAATTGGATTTATTTAAAATAAATGTATTAAATAATTATGAAATTTTTATATTTCTTGAAAGTTTTGATTCTAGGATAAGAAATTGTTCAGATGTGAGTTCTATGATTAAACTTACATTTGTAGAAAAATCTTTTGATTTTATTTGTATATCTTCTTGATTTAAGAGATATTCTAATTGAGAAAGTTCAGTATATTCGCACTCTAATATTTTATTTATTAGTTTTTTGTACTCTTTAAAAACAGCAATTTTTATAACTTCATTTATGCTATCCCCATAAGCTCGAACTAATCCGCCAGTTCCTAACTTAACGCCACCAAAATAACGCACTATTATTACTGCACTATTTATAATCTCAGCTCCTGCGATTACTGCAAGTGAGGGTTTTCCACTTGTACCTTTTGGTTCTCCATCATCACTGCTATTTTCAACTATTTGACCAAACTCATTTAAAAATCTATAGGCATATACAAAATGTCTGGCTTTTGGATGTTCGTTTCTTAGTCGAATCATCACAATATCGAATATTTCATAGGGTATTAAATATGCTATAAATTTTGACTTTTTTTCTTCAAAAGCATAGCTAAACTCTTTTTGAACAAACTTCAACTATAATTGCCTCCATGAGATTAGATTTATACTTAACAACCACTTTTAATGTCCAAAGCCGAAACAAGGCAAATGAACTAATAAAATCAAGCAAAGTTAAATGTGATGGCGCAATTATAACAAAACCATCTTTTAATGTTGAAGAATTTCACAATATTGAACTCTTAGAAGAAGATTTTTATGTGTCTCGTGCAGCATATAAACTAAAATATTTTTTAGAAGAGTTAAAAGATTTTGATTTAAAAAATAAAAATTGTTTAGATATAGGAAGTAGTACAGGTGGTTTCACTCAAATACTTCTTGAAAATAATGTTTTAAAAGTTACTTGCGTTGATGTTGGTTCAAATCAACTACACCAAAGAATAAAAGATGATAAAAGAATATCATTTTTTGAAAATACAGATATTAGAAACTTCAAAAGTGAAGAAATTTTTGAAATTGTAACTTGCGATGTTTCATTTATCTCTATTTTATATATCATTGAAGATATAAATCGTTTAGCTTCAAAAGATATAATTATTCTTTTTAAACCTCAGTTTGAAGTAGGAACAAAGGTAAAAAGGGATAAAAAAGGTGTAGTAAAAGATAAAAATGCGATTATAAAAGCAAGGGAAATTTTCTTAGAAAAAACAAAAATATTAAATTGGAATTTAAACTATTCAAGTCTTAGCAAACTACAAGGAAAAGATGGAAATGACGAAGAGCTCTTCTACTTTAGTAAATAAAAATACAATAACTTCAATTGCAATTGGAGGATTTGATGGAATGCACATAGCCCATCAAGAACTATTCAAAAATTTAGATGAACATGGTGCAATTGTATCAATTGAATCAGGTTATGCAAACTTAACCCCTAAAATATATAGACAAGAGTACAGTATTCATCCTATTTATTACTATGTACTTGAGAATATAAAACATCTTGAGGGTGACCAATTTATTAAACTTTTAAAAGAAGAGTTTCCAAATTTAAAAAAAATAGTAGTAGGTTATGATTTTTGTTTTGGGAAAAATAGAAAATATTGCACAGATAAATTACAAGAACTTTTTGCAGGAGAAGTAAAAATTATTGATGAGATAAAATTAGATGATATAGCTGTTCATTCAAGAATTATAAGAGAATATCTAAAAGATGGAGATATACAAACAGCAAATAAACTTTTAGGAAAAGAATATAAAATCTATGGCCACCAGATCAAAGGACAAGGTTTAGGTTCTAAAAGTTTTGTTCCAACAATTAATCTAAAAATAAAAGAATTTTTACTTCCAAAAGAGGGAGTTTATATCACAAAAACTATCTTAAATGAAAAAGAGTACAACTCAATAACTTTTTTAGGACATCGAGTCACAACCGATGGAAGTTATGCTGTAGAAACTCATATTTTAGGTGAAAATATAAAAAACAGCAACTACACAACTCAAATAAAATTTATTAAAAAAATTAGAGATAATCAAAAGTTTAATGGTTTTGAAGAGTTAAAAAATCAGATACTAAATGACATAGAATCTGCTAAAAATTACTTTATTAATATTTATTAATATGCATTTAGATAAAATATTAGAATGATAGATAAAGTATTTAATAAATCAATAACCAAACAGTTTGAATTTGATGAAGAAGTAGCATCAGTATTTGACGATATGTTAAACAGATCAGTTCCTTTTTACAAAGAGATGCAAAGGTTATCAATAGATTTTGCTTGCAATTTTTTAAGTGAAAATGACAAAGTTTATGACTTAGGATGTTCAACAGCTTCAACTTTGATTGAACTTAGTAAACATTGCAGTCATAATTTAAAGTTAATTGGTATTGATAACTCAAGTGCCATGTTAAGTCGTGCAGCAAAAAAAGCAAAAGCTTTTGGGGTTGAAATAGATCTTATAAATGCTGATTTACATGATGTAAACTATGAAAATGCAAAACTAATTCTTTCAAACTACACTTTACAATTTATCAGACCACTTCAAAGAGAAAAATTAGTAAAAAAAATATATGATTCACTAGAAGACAAAGGAATTTTTATCTTTAGTGAAAAAGTTATCTCTTCAAATTCAACACTAAATAAACAATCTATTGATGAATATTATGAGTTCAAAAAAACTCAAGGTTATAGTGAATTTGAAATATCGCAAAAAAGAGAAGCTTTGGAAAATGTACTAATTCCATATACAGAAGAAGAAAATAAAAAAATGATATTAGATGCTGGATTTAGCCATTGTGAAACTATTTTCAAATGGGTTAATTTTGCAACATTTATAGCAATAAAAAAATAATAGTTCCCTTTCAAATTGGGAACTAATTTAAAAGGAAATATGATGTTAAAAGTTGGAGATATAGCACCTAGTTTTTGTGCACCAAATCAAGATGATGTTGAAATTTGTTCAAGAGACTTAGCAGGAAAATGGATAGTTTTATACTTTTACCCAAAAGATTTAACACCAGGTTGTACTACTGAGGCTTGTGATTTTACAGATAATCACTCATCTTTTGATGATTTAGATGCAGTTATTTTAGGTGTTAGTGCTGATGATACACTAAAACATAGAAAATTTATTGATAAATATGATTTAACAATTACTCTTTTATCTGATGTTAGCAAAAAAATGTGCGAAGATTATGGAGTTTGGCAATTAAAACAATTTATGGGTAAAGAGTTTATGGGAGTTGTTAGAAGCACATTTATCATAAATCCTGAAGGGAAAATTGCAGCTATTTGGGATAAAGTAAGTGTTAGAAAGAAAAAAAGTGTAAAAGGTGAAAAAATAGAGATTTTACACGTAGATGAAGTTAAAGCTAAACTTCATGAATTACAATCAATTTAAATTAGGAATAACAATGACAAAAATATTTAGTAAGCTTTTATTAGTTAGTGCGAGCACTTGTTTATTATCAAATCTAGCATTTGCTCAAGATACAACTTGTTATAAAAATGAGGTAGAAAAACCTTCTTTAATTGAAGATGTTGCACTTGATGGTGGTATTTGTAATGGGAAATTATCATTAAATGATATGAAAGATAATGGTTGGGATGTTTTGGATATTAAAATTAATTCTTCAAAAAATAAATTTAATTATACTTACTACTTTACAAAAGGTAATAATACAAAACAAAATAATAGTAATGTTTTATTAAGAACATCAATTACTGAAAATCCAACTACTTCAAATAATGAATTCTCAATTAAACCAATTGGCACAAAAATTACAAATATCCAAGATAATAAAAGTACTATTGATGTTGGAAATTTAATTATTGGACAAACTGGAATCGTTGTTCATATATTTAACAATGACAAAAGATTAATAGTTTCTAATGCAAAAGTAATAAGTTCAAGTGCAAATAGTTCAGTTGTTGAATTTTTTGAATTCAATGATTTAGAACAAAATGCAATTCCAACATCTAATAGAGTTGTAGCTAACAATGATATTTTAATTTTAAATTATATGTATAATTCATCTTTATTAATAGCACCTGAGTTAGATGCTTTCCAAAGTGTAAGAGATAGTTTTAAATCAAATAACTTTATCCACTCAGATATATTTGCTGCAAAATTAAAAGTAGATAATATTCCTTATCCTACAAAAGAAGATATTCAAAAATTTGCAATTGAGCAAAATCTTGGAACAATCTTTATGGTAATTGAAAATAAAGTTTTTGTTATTGATACGAAAACATTCACTATTTTACAAAGTTATGCAATTAATTATGATAACTCGGCTGAAGTAAAAATGCCATTTTATACAAGAGTTGAAGAAATTGAAGATACTATTTTCCATTGGTCATTTTTTGATTTCTTCTCAGGTAAAAAGAACTTAAGTTACAACGATTATTATAAAATGATTTTAGGAATTAACTAATGATTGACAAAAAACATTTAGATTATATTACTTCAGTTGTTGGTGAAGAAAATATAAAAAGTGACAAAGCACATTTAATTGCATTTTGTTACGATGCAACAAGAACAAGATTCGAACCAGATGCTGTTGTATTTCCACGACATGAACAAGATGTATCTGATATTTTAAAATATTGTAATGAACATCAAATCATAATTGTGCCACGTGGTGCAGGTTCTGGATTTACAGGTGGAGCATTACCTGCAAGTGGAGGGATTATTCTAAGTCTTGAACGACATATGAATAAACTACTTGAAATTGATATGGAAAATATGGTTGGAGTTGTTCAACCAGGACTTATCAATATGCAATTTCAAAAAGCAGTTGAAGAAGTAGGACTTTTTTATCCTCCAGATCCAGCAAGTGAAGAGTACTCAACACTTGGAGGAAATGTAAGTGAAAATGCAGGTGGTATGAGAGCTGCAAAATATGGTATTACAAAAGATTATGTAATGGCTTTAAGAGCTGTTTTACCAAATGGAGATATTATTGTTGCAGGAAAAAGAACTATTAAAGATGTTGCTGGTTATAACACAGCTGGAATTTTAATAGCAAGTGAAGGAACTCTTGCTGTTATCACAGAAATTACTTTAAAATTAATTCCAAAACCAAAGTTCAAACAAACATACATGGGAGTTTTTCCAAGCGTTGATAGTGCAATGACAGCTGTATTTAAATCACTCGCAGCTGGAGCAAATCCAGTTGCTATGGAATTTTTAGATGCCCTTGTAATTAAAGCATTAAAACAAAAATTTCCACAAGTTTCACTTCCTGATAATGCAGGTGGAATTTTAGTTGGTGATGTTGATGCTAGTTCAATGGCAGAAATTGATTCACAGCTTCAAACGCTAAAAGAATCATTTGCTGCAAATGGTTCAACTGAATTTATAATTGCTAAAGATGAAGAAGAAGGTAAAAAACTTTGGTTTGCTAGACGAAATGCAAGTCCAGCAACTATGATTTATGGAACTAAAAAATTAAATGAAGATATTTCCGTTCCAAGATCTAAACTTCCAGTTGCCCTTGATGGGATTTATAAAATTGGTGAAAAATATGGCTTCCAAGTTCCTTGTTTTGGTCATGCAGGAGATGGAAATATCCATGTTAATGTAATGGTAAAAGATAAAACAAATGAAAAAGAGATGGAAGACGGACACAAAGCCATCGAAGAGATTTTTCAATATGTTGTTGATTTAGGTGGAACTTTAAGTGGTGAGCATGGAATAGGTACATCAAAAGCTCCATTTATGCATATTGCATTTACAGAAGCTGAAATGAACCTATTTAGAAATATCAAAAAAGCATTTGATCCAAATAATATTTTAAATCCATTTAAAATGGGTTTATAATAAAATGAATAGTTTTAATAGTGAAGAGAGTTTTTTAAGAAAAGCTATAAATAAATTAGATTCATTTTTTAATGATGATACAACTTATTATGCTGCTTCTTTGAGTTTCTTTACTATTTTTTCTATTCTTCCAATTCTTGCTTTATTTATTGCAATTATCTCTTCTTTTTCAGAATTTGACACTTACATTGATATATTTATAACATATATTTTAAATATAATAAATCCTACACATTCAGATGAAATTATAGTTGCACTTAAAAACTATATTTCAAATTCCAGTAACTTAGGATTTTTAGGAATTGTTTATATGCTTTTTGTATTTATTATGTTTTTTAAAGATTATGAATACATAGTAAATAAAATACATAAAGCTAAAAGAAAATCTATTCAATTCTCTTTTCTTTTTTATTCTTTGTTTTTAGCAATTTTGCCTATTGCATTTACTGCATCTAATATTCTTATTTCATTTTATAATAATACAATTTTACAAAATATATTTTCACATATATTTGCTTGGATAATATTTTTTACACTTTTTAAATTAAGTGTAAATAGAAAAATAGATAATAAAGCAGCTTTAATTTCTTCTTTTATTACCCTAACAGTTCTATCAATAACAAAAAATCTATTTGTTTATTATGTAATCTATAACAAAACTTACACCACAATTTATGGCTCATTAGCAACTTTATTATTTACATTTTTTTGGATTTATATCTCTTGGATTATATTTTTATATGGAATAAAAATCTGTCATAAACTAAATGTGAGAGAACAAGCAAAGCTAATTAATAAATAATAATTTCAGCACTAAAGAATGAATTAGCACAATATAATCTAGAGCACTCGTATTTAGGATATGTAGGGAAAGCATCAGAAGCATTATTCACTCCTTTAGGATTTGATTGGAAGATGACAATAGCACTAGAAACAGGTTTAGCTGCAAAAGAGATTGTAGTATCAACATTATCTATATTGTATGGTTTAGGAAGCGATAATGATGAATCATCAGCAAGTTTAATAGAAAAGATAAAAACGAATATTCCATTTGAGTCAGCTATATCATTTATTGTTTTTGTAATGATTTATTTGCCTTGCTTAGCTGCCTCAATGGTTTTTGTAAGAGAAGCAGGCAATTGGAAGTATTTAGCTTATTTATTTATTTTTACAACTACTAGTGCATGGATTTTATCATTCATTGCATATAATGTAACTAGACTACTAACTATATAAATTAAAAAATAGAGAATAAGTTCTCTATTTTTTAAAGTCACTTCTCCTTATATTTTAATAACTATAATCATAAATCATTTCAGAATAAAACTAAATCAGAATTTATTTATTTTATCCAGAATTTCAAAATAATTAAAAGAAACAACATTAAATAAAGGCTAAATAAAGTAAAAGTTAGGGATGGTGGTGCTCACAACAGGATTTGAACCTGTAACCTCTTCCTTACCATGGAATTGCTCTACCGTTGGAGCTATGCAAGCAAAAGAGAATAATAAAGAACTAACAGAATATGTGGATAGAGTTAGTGTAAAAATAAAGACCAATTATACTAGGATAATAAAAGATGAATATAAAAATAACCTAAAAAGCGGGTTAAAAAAAAAGCTTAGCATTGAATACTTTGGTAAGTATAAAAAGCTAAGCTTTAAAAAAACTCAAGAGCTGGCAGCGGCCTACGTTTCCACCAGGGGACCCGGCAGTATTATCGGCGATGAAGTGCTTGACTTCCAGGTTCGGAATGGGACTGGGTATTTCCACTTCTCTATAGCCACCAGCAAAGTTGAGTGTAAAAAGTAAATAAACATAAGATAAATCAATATGTATTGCTCTTTACACTCAACTCGTAAAGGAGTTAAGAAAAAATAATGTTAAAGTCTTATACGCGCTTAAAAAAATATTCATTTTTTCAAGGTAACGCTAGTTTTTTCTAAAAAAACACAATTTGTATTAAATATAAGAAATATATTTAATAAGATAGTAAACCAAAGAATTTGTTAAATAAGCCAAACGTTCTATTAGTACTGGTCAGCTAAACGCCTTACAACGCTTACACATCCAGCCTATCAACCAGTTAGTCTTACTGGGAACTTCAGGGAAAGTTAATCTTAGAGTTGGCTTCGAGCTTAGATGCTTTCAGCTCTTATCACATCCGTACGTAGCTACCCAACGATGCTCTTGGCAGAACAATTGGTACACCAGTGGTACGTTCATCCCGGTCCTCTCGTACTAGGGACAAATCTCTTCAACTTTCCTACGCCCACGGAAGATAGGGACCGAACTGTCTCACGACGTTCTGAACCCAGCTCGCGTACCGCTTTAAATGGCGAACAGCCATACCCTTGGGACCTACTTCAGCCCCAGGATGCGATGAGCCGACATCGAGGTGCCAAACCTCCCCGTCGATGTGAGCTCTTGGGGGAGATCAGCCTGTTATCCCCGGCGTACCTTTTATCCTTTGAGCGATGGCCCTTCCACACAGAACCACCGGATCACTATGACCGACTTTCGTCTCTGTTCGACTTGTATGTCTCACAGTCAAGCTAGTTTATGCCATTATACTCAACTGGCGATTTCCAACCGCCATGAACTAACCTTTGTAAGCCTCCGTTACTTTTTAGGAGGCGACCGCCCCAGTCAAACTACCCACCAGACATTGTCCTGATACAAGATAATTGTACGCAGTTAGTAACTCAAATATTCAAGGGTGGTATCTCAAGGATGGCTCCGACTCTACTTGCGTCTAGTCATCATAGCCTCCCACCTATCCTGCACATGAATATCCAAGCTACAGTGTCAAGCTGTAGTAAAGGTGCACGGGGTCTTTCCGTCTTTCCGCGGGTAGGAGGAATTTTCACCTCCACTACAATTTCACTGGATCCCTGGTTGAGACAGCTCCCATCTCGTTACGCCATTCATGCAGGTCGGTATTTAACCGACAAGGAATTTCGCTACCTTAGGACCGTTATAGTTACGGCCGCCGTTTACTCGGGCTTCAATCAAATGCTTCGCTTGCGCTGACATCATCAGTTAACCTTCGAGCACCGGGCAGGCGTCACACCTTATACATCCACTTACGTGTTAGCAAAGTGCTGTGTTTTTGGTAAACAGTCGGGAGGGACTCTTTGTTGCAACCTCTCTAGCTTTCTGGAGCAAGTCCATATACCAAAGTAGGCACACCTTATACCGAAGATACGGTGCTAGTTTGCAGAGTTCCTTAACCAGGGTTCTTCCACGCGCCTTAGAATACTCATCCCACCCACCTGTGTCGGTTTACGGTACGGGCAACATACAATATACTTAGTGGCTTTTCTTGGCACGACAGTATCATCGATTCTCCATCTCCTCCGAAGAGTGTCAAGAGCCTGTAAGATCTCGGCCTAATGTAACCCGGATTTGCCTAAGTTACAGCCTACGTCCTTCGACCCACTATTCCATCAGTGAGCTCGATTAACTCTATGCGTCCCCACATCGCGCTTGTATGTTGGTATTGAAATATTAATCAATTTGCCATCGTCTACCCCTTTCGGACTCGACTTAGGACCCGACTAACCCTACGATGACGAGCATCGCGTAGGAAACCTTGGGTTTTCGGCGTTGAGGATTCTCACCTCAATTATCGCTACTCATGCCTGCATGCTCACTTCTATCCGCTCCAACGCTCCTTGCCGGTACATCTTCAACGCTGAATAGAACGCTCTCCTACCACTCGAATAAATTCGAATCTAAAGCTTCGGTGCACATCTTAGCCCCGTTATATTTTCCGCGCAGAATCACTAGACCAGTGAGCTGTTACGCTTTCTTTAAAGGATGGCTGCTTCTAAGCCAACCTCCTGGTTGTCACAGTAACTCCACATCGTTTTCCACTTAGATGTGACTTAGGGACCTTAGCTGTTAGTCTGGGTTGTTCCCCTCTCGACGGTGGATTTTATCACCCATCGCCTGACTCCTGTGATTCCACATATAGTATTCATAGTTTGATAGGGTTTGGTACCGCGGTAAGCAGCCCTAGCCCATTCAGTGCTCTACCCCTATATGCTACAACACAAGGCTATACCTAAATATATTTCGGAGAGAACCAGCTATCACGAAGTTTGATTGGCCTTTCACCCCTATCCACAAGTCATCCGGAGACTTTTCAACGCCTATCGGTTCGGTCCTCCACTGGCTCTTACACCAGCTTCAACCTGCTCATGGATAGATCACTTCGTTTCGGGTCTGCAGCATCTGACTAATTCGCCCTATTAAGACTCGCTTTCGCTACGGCTTCGTACTTGACTTAACCTTGCCAGACACCACAACTCGCAGGCTCATTATGCAAAAGGCAGTCCATCACCCTGATAAATCATAGGGCTCTGAATGATTGTAAGCT
Organism: Arcobacter venerupis; assembly: GCF_013201665.1. Taxonomy (NCBI): domain Bacteria; kingdom Pseudomonadati; phylum Campylobacterota; class Epsilonproteobacteria; order Campylobacterales; family Arcobacteraceae; genus Arcobacter; species Arcobacter venerupis. Next base: position 2,549,866 of record NZ_CP053840.1, read on the forward strand.
AATGGTTTCAGGTTCTATTTCACTCTCCTCGCTGGAGTACTTTTCACCTTTCCCTCACGGTACTTGTTCACTATCGATCTGTAAGTAGTATTTAGGATTGGAGGGTGGTCCCCCCAGTTTCAGTCAAAATATCACGTGTTCCGACCTACTCAGGATACCATTAGAGCTATTGAAAATTTAAATTACAGGAGTTTCACCTTCTATGCTACACTTTTCCAAGTATTTCATCTATCTTCTTTAGTCTCATATCATGGTCCTACAACCCCCAATGCAAGCATTGGGTTTGTCCTAATCCGCTTTCGCTCGCCGCTACTGACGGAATCTCGTTTGATTTCTCTTCCTCTGGCTACTGAGATGTTTCACTTCACCAGGTTAGCTCCCCGTAGGGTAACATAGTTCTCACTATGCTGGGTTGCCCCATTCAGAAATCCCCGGATCAAAGCTCTTTGGCAGCTCCCCGAGGCTTATCGCAGCCTAATACGTCTTTCATCGCCTCTTACAGTCTAGGCATCCACCATTAGCCCTTAATAGCTTATTAATAAATAGAGTTAAACTCTATCGCATTTTTGATAATATTCTTTGGCTACTATCTTATTAAACATATTATTTAAAATATATCAATAAAATTAGTTGTGTTCTATCTATTTCTAGATAATTAAAATTTTTGTTTTTAATTATTAGTTCTATTAGAATAAATTCTTTTAGTTCTTTTAATTAAACGAAAAAATTAAAGACTTTAACATTATATTTTTAAATATCATTGTTACTTAAAAAAATTTACATCTTTTCAAGGCAACATTTTTGATTCGAAAATCAAATATAAATTCAATCTTTTTGAACTTATATTTAACTTTTTTATCATTTCTTCTAATTATAACTTTTAGCTTATTTTTAATAGGTGGTGGAGAATAGCGGGATCGAACCGCTGACCTCCTGCGTGCAAAGCAGGCGCTCTCCCAGCTGAGCTAATTCCCCACACTGATTAATCTTTTAAGATTATTTAATGGTGGGCCTATCAGGACTTGAACCTGAGACCTCACGATTATCAGTCGAGCGCTCTAGCCAGCTGAGCTATAGGCCCATTTTTCTACCTATTTAAATAATCTTTATAAACCGAATATAAAAACTCTTTCTTTTTAGTTTTAAGACTAGAAACGAATCTAGTCTCAATTCTCTGAAAGGAGGTGATCCAACCGCAGGTTCTCCTACGGTTACCTTGTTACGACTTCACCCCAGTCGCTGAATCCACTGTGGAAGGTAGCTATTTTAGCATCCCCGCTTCGAATGAGTTCAACTCCCATGGTGTGACGGGCGGTGAGTACAAGACCCGGGAACGTATTCACCGTAGCATAGCTGATCTACGATTACTAGCGATTCCAACTTCATGTAGTCGAGTTGCAGACTACAATCCGAACTGGGAGATATTTTTGAGATTTGCTCCACGTCACCGTATTGCGGCTCTTTGTATACCCCATTGTAGCACGTGTGTAGCCCTGGACGTAAGGGCCATGATGACTTGACGTCGTCCTCACCTTCCTCCTACTTGCGTAGGCAGTCTCATTAGAGTTCTCAGCCGAACTGTTAGCAACTAATGACGAGGGTTGCGCTCGTTGCGGGACTTAACCCAACATCTCACGACACGAGCTGACGACAGCCGTGCAGCACCTGTATATAAGTTTCTGCAAGCAGACACCAATCTATCTCTAGAAAGTTCTTACTATGTCAAGTCCAGGTAAGGTTCTTCGTGTATCGTCGAATTAAACCACATGCTCCACCGCTTGTGCGGGTCCCCGTCTATTCCTTTGAGTTTTAATCTTGCGACCGTACTCCCCAGGCGGCACACTTAATGTGTTAACTGCATTACTGCAAGGTCTAGCCTCACAACAACTAGTGTGCATCGTTTAGGGCGTGGACTACCAGGGTATCTAATCCTGTTTGCTCCCCACGCTTTCGCGTCTCAGCGTCAATAATGTTCCAGTAGATCGCCTTCGCAATCGGTATTCCTTCTGATCTCTACGGATTTTACCCCTACACCAGAAATTCCATCTACCTCTCCCACATTCTAGATATACAGTTTCAAAAGCAGTTCAATAGTTAAGCTATTGGATTTCACTTCTGACTTATTTATCCGCCTACACGCTCTTTACGCCCAGTGATTCCGAGTAACGCTTGCACCCTCCGTATTACCGCGGCTGCTGGCACGGAGTTAGCCGGTGCTTATTCATATGGTACCGTCATTATCTTCCCATATAAAAGGAGTTTACGCACCGAAATGTGTCATCCTCCACGCGGCGTTGCTGCATCAGACTTTCGTCCATTGTGCAATATTCCCCACTGCTGCCTCCCGTAGGAGTCTGGACCGTGTCTCAGTTCCAGTGTGACTGATCATCCTCTCAAACCAGTTAAGCGTCATTGCCTTGGTGAGCCATTACCTCACCAACTAGCTGATACTGTACAGGCTGATCCTAGAGCTATAAATATTTCCCTTGCAGACTTCTGTCTTAAAGGCATATAGAGTCTTAGCAGTCGTTTCCAACTGTTATCCTCTTCTCTAGGGCACATTACCTATATATTACTCACCCGTGCGCCACTTAGCTGACAATTATAGCAAGCTATAATCCGTTCTCGTTCGACTTGCATGTGTTAAGCACGCCGCCAGCGTTCACTCTGAGCCAGGATCAAACTCTCCATAAATTGAAGTTTTTGAACTTGACTTCTTCTGTATTATTTTACTATTACAAAATTATCACTCATAGTATAGACAAGTTATATGTTTTACCATATTGTTCTTGTTTGTTTTTATATTTTTAACATTTATTCTTATTTTACATCTGTAATAAATAACAGATTTTTATAAGAGTCTCATATTCGGTTTATAAAGATTACTTTACAAACGTTATAATTATTTTTAAAGATCATCCAGTTTCGATTACAACGCTTTCTATCATTCTTTCGTTTGATGCGCTTCAGTCAAATTGGACGGGAATTATAATAGATTCTTTTTCCTTTGTCAAGGGGTTATCGCTTAAATTTGGCTTAAATTTATATAATCACCCTACCTCATCTCTTTTACTATGTTTTACTTGGCTTTAAACATTGCTTCTGCTTTTTTTGTATAATTAATACGTTTTTTTATTTCTTTGTTATTATTTTGGTAGATTTTAATTGATTTTGAAGAATAAGTGTCTGTTTTATTCAAAACAGTAATGATTTGAGGAAGATTGATTTTAAAAAGTGGAGTTTCCACTTTTTATTTTACATTTTTGAGATAAGGTCTGCCAATGCTTCAATTTCAGCATCTGTTTTATTACTAACTTGTCCTGTCATGATATTTTTCATAACTCCACCATAACTACCATCTTTATAACCATGCAATGAATCAATAATTCTTTGTTTATCCCAACCTGCAATCACTTGTGATTTTCCTAAAGCTGATTTTTCTGCTTTTTGTCCATGACAAGATGCACATGTTGTAAATAAAGTTGATGCATCAATTGATGATACATCAGTTGTAGCTGTTTGTTCTGTCACTTCTTTAATCTCACCTTCAACTTTTTCTGGTGCAATTACAATATTTTCTTTTGTTTCTGTAATTGTAGTAACTGTATCTTTTGGTTCTTCCATTTTTTCAGTTGATTCTTCAACTTTAGAAGTTACGTCTTTTACTGTTTCAACTACTTTTTCACTATTTTCTTTAACTTCATTAGAAACTTTCTCTACAGCTTGAGTTGTATCTTGAACAGCAGTTGTTGGTTGTTCTTCTTTCACTACAGGTGTAACTTCATCTTTTTTAATTTCTTGTACAGTTGAACTAGTTTGATTAGACTCTTTTTTCTCGTCTCCACAGCCTGTTAATAATGCAACTGCTACAGCTGAACCTAATAAAAGTTTTTTCATGATTTTTGTTCCTTTGTTAAATAAAATAATAACTTGTTTGTTTTGTATAAAAAACAATTTTCGAATTGTATCTAAAGATTTGTATAAAAATTGTGTTACAAAGCTATAAATTCAAAAATAAACTCTTTTTCGAAATCTATTTTTACCAAACCACCCTTTTTTAACTTACCAAATAAAATTTCATCTGTTAATGGATTTTTAATTTTATCTGAGATTACTCTATTAAGTGGCCGTGCGCCCATTGCTCTATCATAACCTAAAGTAGCTAGTTCTTTTTTCGCTTTTGCACTTATTTCAATTTTGATTTTTTTATCTACTAATTGTTTTTCTAAATCTTCTATAAATTTACCTGCAACTTTAGTAACAATATCAATACTTAACGAATCAAAAGTAACAACCGCATCAAGTCTATTTCTAAACTCTGGTGCAAAAAATTTATTTATAGCTTTGTTTTCATTTAGTTTTTCATTTTTTGCAAATCCCATTACATTTGCTTCTGTTGCTCCTAAATTTGAAGTCATTATTAAAACAACATTTTGGAAATCAGCTTTATTACCACTATTATCAGTTAATTCAGCATTATCCATAACTTGAAGTAAAATTGACATTAAATCAGGATGTGCTTTTTCAATCTCATCAAGTAAAAGTACTGTATGAGGATGTTTTCTGATGGCTTCAGTTAAAAGTCCACCTTGTTCAAATCCTACATAACCAGCTGGTGCTCCAATCAGTCTTGAGATTGTATGAGCTTCCATATATTCACTCATATCAAATCTTTCAAAATGAATTCCAAGTTGAGCTGATAACTCTTTGGCAACTTCTGTTTTTCCAACTCCTGTTGGTCCTGTAAATAAGAAGCTTCCAATTGGTTTTTTATCAAGTCCAAGACCAGCTTTATTTCTTTTTATTGATTGAACAATAGTTGTAATTGCACTATCTTGTCCAAAAACTCTTTTTTGCATATTTTTTTCTAACGATTTTAATAGAGTTAAATCAGATTTTGTTGCACTTCGCTCTGGAATATGTGCCATTTTAGCAATTGTAGTTTCAACATCTTTTGAAGTTATTGTTATATTTTTTTCAGATTTTGTTTTTAAATCACTTGCTAATAATATCTTTTTAGAAGCTCCAACCTCATCAATTACATCAATCGCACAATCTGGTAAAAATCTATCTGTAATATATTTTTTACTTAATTCAACGGCACTTATTATTGCACTTTTTGAATATTTAACACCATGATACTCTTCATATTTTGATTTTAAACCTTCTAAAATAGTAATCGAATCTTCAATTGATGGTTCATTCACATCTACTTTTGCAAATCTTCTACTTAATGCTTTATCTTTTGAAAAATCATTTCTATATTCACTAAAAGTTGTAGCTCCTACACATCTTAATTTTCCATTAGCTAACATTGGTTTTAAGATATTTGAAGCATCCATGGCACTTCCACCAACACTTCCAGCTCCTACAATTGTGTGAATTTCATCAATAAATAAAATCGCATTTGGTATTTTTGCTACTTCTTTTAAAAGTGATTTTAATTTTTTCTCAAAATCACCTCTATATTTTGTTCCTGCAATCATTGAACCCATATCAAGTGAGAAAACTTTTGCTTTTAATAAAAATTCTGGAACTCTTTCTTGTGCTATTTCTAAAGCTAAACCTTCTGCAATTGCAGTTTTACCAACTCCTGGTTCACCAACTAAAATAGGATTATTTTTCTTTCTTCGACTTAAAATTTCAATTACCCTTGAAATCTCTGTTTCTCTTCCAATAACTGGATCAATTTCACCTTTTTTTGCAACAGATACTAATTCTGTTGAATTTTTATCTAAAACTTTATTATCAATATCATTGTCATCTTCATTTATATTATCTTCATCTGTTTCTTTATGAGAAATTTCTTCTAAAATATCAACTCTTTGAATTCCTAACTTTTTTAATAAATATGTAGCATAAGATTTTTCATCTTTTAAAATTGCGACAAACATATCTTCTACATTTGCATTTGATTTTCCACTTGTTTGAACATGTGCTACCATATATTCTATTGTTGATGTTAAAGAGATGGTTTCCATTGGTTCATCTATTACATTAATTGGCAGTCTTGGTGTATTTTCATCAATATATTTTTTTACATCACTAAATAATTGATTTGTATCAACACCTAAATCTATAAATAAATTTTCTATTGTTTGGTCATGAATTAACATTAAAAAAATATGTTCTAATGTTAGATATTCATGTTTACTACTTTTTGCATATCCTACAGCTTGTGTAAAAATGCTTCTTAATTCTTTGCTAATCATTTTATTCTTCTTCCATTATAGCTTTTAAAGGAAAACCCTTTTCTCTTGCCATTGTTTTAACTTGAGCAACTTTTGTTGAAGCAATTTCATATGTATAAGTCCCACATAGTTCTTTTCCCTTGTGGTGAATATTCATCATTATAACTGAAGCTTCATCAACTGATTTTCTAAATACTTTTACTAAAACATCAATTACAAAATCCATTGTCGAGAAATCATCATTTAATAAAAAAACTTTATATTTTTTTGGCTCTTGTAAATCTAACTCATCATCTAATTCAATTTCTATTTCATTACTCACTTCAAACCTTTGTTATAATAATTATTATGTCTCTTATATTATAATAAAAAAGCAATAATTAAAATAAAAAATATTTCCATAATAGCATTAATGAATTATTAATACCTGATTATCTTACTATTAATGCTCTATTTACTCATCTGAATTATACTGCTAAATACACAAAAATAATTTAAACAAAAAGGTATTAAATGAACAACCTAATACAAAATATCAAAAATGAAATGAAAAAAGTTATTGTTGGTCAAGAGGAGTTAATTGACTCTTTATTAATTGGTCTTATTGCAAATGGACACATTTTAGTTGAAGGTGTTCCAGGCCTTGCAAAAACAACTGCAATTAATGCCCTTGCCCAAGCTTTAGGAATAGAGTTTAAAAGAATACAATTTACTCCTGATTTACTTCCAAGTGATATAACTGGAACTGAAATTTATAATCCAAAAAGTGGGGAATTTTCTATCAAAAAAGGACCTGCATTTACAAATCTACTTCTTGCAGATGAAATAAATAGAGCACCTGCAAAAGTTCAAGCAGCACTTTTAGAAGTAATGCAAGAGAGACAAATCACTATTTCAGATACAACTTTTAAATCTCCAAGTCCATTTTTAGTAATGGCAACAGAAAATCCAGTTGAACAAGAAGGAACTTATAGACTTCCTGAAGCGCAACTTGATAGATTTATGATGAAAGTTTTAGTGGGATACAACACTTTTGATGAAGAGATGGAAATCGTAAATAGAGTTGCAATTAAAGGATTTGAACAAATTCAAGTTGTTGCAAGCGTTGATGATATTATAAATATGAAAGAGTCATTAAAGGAAATACATGTTGATACTGCTGTAAAAAATTATATGACAAAACTAATTTTTTCAACAAGAGATCCCAAAGATTATGATTTACATGAAATTGCTGAATATATAGAGTTTGGAGCAAGTCCAAGAGCTTCTATTGATTTATATAAAGCAAGTATCGCAACTGCTTTGATAAGAGGAAAAGATTATGTAACTCCTTTAGATATCTCTTATGTTTTAAAAGGTGTATTAAGACATAGATTAATTCTTAACTTTAAAGCCAGAGCAAATGGAATTACAACTGATTATATTATTGAAAAAATTATCCAAAAAATAAAAACTCCTTAAGTAAAAGGAACAATAAAATGTATGATAAAGCAAAAGAGATAATAATAAAAGCCAAAACAAATATTTTTAATACAAATCTTGGAAATCAATTAACTTCTCTAAAAGGTGATGGTTTAGATTTTAAAGAGATTAAAGAGTACAACTATGGTGATAATATAAAAAATATCAACTGGAAAGCAACTGCTAAAAGTAATTCTCTAAAAGTAAATGTATTTGATGAAAGTAGACAGTTAAATATAATTGTTGCTTTTTTGATAAATGGAAGTTTAGAGTTTGGTTCTGTTAATATGAAACAAGATATTGCAACTGAAATTATCGCCCTACTTGGTTTTTCATCTATTTATAATCATGACTTACTTTTTCCTATTTTTTTTAGTAATAAAAGTGAAATATTTTATGAACCAACCTATGATGAGACAATTATGTATAAACTTATCCAAGATGCCTTAGAAATTAAGTGCATTAAAAAAGAAGTAGATTATAAAAAATTCTGTGATTATATAAATAATACAATGAAACAGCGTTCTGTTATTTTTGTAATTGGTGATTTTTATGGAGATGTGGATTTAAGTGAAATTGCTTATACAAATGATGTTTATGCATTAATAGTACGAGATAGATTAGAAGAGTATCCTTTATTAAATGGTGAATACGAACTTGTAAATGCCACAAATCTTAAAAGTAGTGAATTTAATATTACAAAAAATGTTGCAAAAAAATATAAAGAACTTTTAGATTTACAAGATGAACAACTAAAAGAGCATTTTCTTAAACACAGAATCACCCACGGAAAAATATACACAGACGATGATATTTTCCTTCGATTATCACAAATCATAAAAGGATAAATGTGGAAGAGTTAAAAGATATAAAAGGAATTATTGAAGTTCCTGATTATTCCCTTTGGATTTTACTTAGCATGATTGTTGGTTTATTACTTTGTTTAATCTTTGCAATCTATTATTTTAAAAACCGAAGAAAAAAGAGAAAAAGATTAACATCAAAACAAATTGCAATGAAAAATTTAAAAGAGATAGATTTTGATGATACAAAAGGTGCGGTTTACAGTTTTTGTGAAAATTTCCAATACTTTATAGATGAAAAAAACAAAGAAGCTTTTGAAAAATTACAAAAAGAGTTGGAAATATTTAAATATAAAAAAGAGATAGAAAAACTCTCAGAAGAGCAAATAAACAAAATAAAAAGCATGATAAAGGAGATTAAATGAATTTTTTAAACTATACATTTGAATATCCTTATGCTTTTTTAATATTAATACTCTTTTTTGTATGTTTAAAATTTTGCAAAACAAAAGGTATCTCTTTTTATTTTCCTAATATTGCCTTGTTAGAAAAAGCCTCAAAAAGTTCAATGCTTTTAATAAATAGCTTAAAGTTTTTAACTGTTTTATTTTTAGTTATAGCTTTGAGTTCACCAATTAAAGAGGATGATGTAAATATTAAAAATGATGAAGGTTATGAAATATCACTTATATTGGATGCCAGTGGTTCAATGATAGAAGCAAATAAATTTGGCATTGTAAAAGATATAGTGACAGATTTTGTTGATAAAAGAGAACATGACCGTTTGGGTTTAAGTATTTTTGCAGATTTTGCATATGTGGCAATTCCTTTGACTTATGATAAAAATAGTATAAAAAGATTATTAAGTAAAATAGAAGTGGGAATTGCAGGACGACAAAGAACAGCTTTAAATGAAGCTCTATTTTTAAGTTCAAATCTCTTTAAAACAAGCAAATCAAAAAACAAGATTGCCATACTTTTAACTGATGGAATAGATAATACAAATACAATTCCTTTAGATGTGGCAATATCTACAGCCAAAAAATATGGAATAAAAGTTTATACAATTGGAGTTGGAACTCCTGGAGATTTTAATCCAGCAGTACTGCAAGAAATTGCAAATCAAACAGATGCAAAATACTTTTATGCTGACACAATTCAAGGTTTAAAAGATATATATTCAACAATTAATAAATTAGAAAAAAGTGAAATAAAAGCTGAAAAATATGTGAAAAAAACATATTTCTATCAATACTTTTTAGCTTTAGCAATGCTATTTTTCATGGCATATTTTTATATGTCAAATAAGGAGTAAGGATGTTTTATTTTAAAAATATAGAGTTTTTATATCTACTTTTTTTGATTATTCCTTTGATTTATCTAATAAGTAAGAGAAAAGAGTTTGTTTTAGGACAATTTTCAGCTGAAGTATTTAAGAAAATAGAGTTTAAAAATAACAGATTCTCAAAAAAAACAAGAGCTATAATATTAATTTTCTCTTTTGTTTGTTTAATTTTTGCACTTGCAAGACCTGTAATGCAAAATGGTGAGATAAAAATAAAATCAAGTTTTGTGGATATGTTAGTGGCTGTAGATATTTCAAAATCAATGATGGCAGATGATATTTATCCAAATAGATTTGAGTTTGAAAAAAATAAACTCTTCTCATTTTTAGATGAACTAAAAAATATTAGAGTAGCCCTTGTGGGCTTTAGTTCTCAAACTTTTTTGATTTCACCTTTGACTGAGGATTTTAACTCTTTGAAGTTTTTAGTGAAAAATCTAAGATTTGATTATCTAAATCTAAAAGGTACAAATATCAAATCAGTTTTAGAAGTTACAGATGATTTATTAAAAGATGAAAAAAATAAAATTCTATTAATCTTTACAGATGGTGGAAATGAAGATAATTTTGAAAATGAAATAGCTTATGCAAAAACCCACAATATCACAGTTTATGTTTATAATATAGGAACTTTAAATGGTGGAATTATCAAAGATGATAATGAAAATTCTGTTTTAGTAAAACTAAATGAAAATATTAAAAAATTAGCTTTAGATACAAATGGAGCATATTTGCAACAATCATTAAATCAAGATGATATAAAACAATTAAGTGAAATTATAAACAATAATTACAAAGCTGAAAAAGAAAAAGAAGATGTCATCAAGGATGAAAAAGAGTTGTTTATTTATCCATTAGTCTTGGCAATAATCCTATTTTTTATGGGGATTTTTTCACTTCCAAGGAGAGTATCATGAGAATATTTATAAGTTTACTTTTTATTACTTTTTCTTTTTCTTGGGCTTCGGTTTTTGATTTTAAATATTTAGATGATGCAAAAAAAGCTTATGAAAACAAAGATTATGAAAAAGCAGCAGATTCTTACTCAAAGGTAAATAGTGATGAAGCAAAATTTAATGAAGCAGACTCTTTATACAAAGCAAAAAAATATGAAGATGCTTTAAAAGCTTATTCATCAATTTCAAATAAAAACTTAGAGTTTGACAAACTTTATAATATGGGAAATTCTTACGCTAATTTAAAAGATACAGATAAAGCCATAAAAAGTTATGAAGATGCTTTAAAAATAAAAGATGATGAAGATGCAAAACATAATTTGGAAGTTTTGAAAAAGAAAAAAGAAGAACAAAAAAAGAATCAAGATAATAAAAGTGACCAAAATAAGCAAGATGAAGAGAACAAACAACAAAATTCTCAAAATCAAAATCAGGACAAACAACAAAATAATAGTAAAGAAGATGAAAACAAAAAGGAAAATAGACAAGAGCCTGAACAACAACAAAATAGCCAAGACTCCCAAAAACCAGAGAATCAAAAAGATACAAAACAAGAAAATAAAAAAGAGCAAGAAGAGCAAAAACAAACACCAGCTTCCGAAATGCCACAAAAAGAACAAACAATTAGCAATATGGAAGAGAGAAAATGGCAAAAACTTCTAAATGATAGAGAGATAAATACACTTTTACTTCCATTAACAAAAGGAGATAACAATGAAAAACAACCTTGGTAAAATATTTATATTTTGCACATTTTTTCTAAGTGCCTTATTTGCAGATGTTAAATTAACACTAAATACACCAGCGATTTACGCGGGAGAGATGGCTAGTTTTACAATTACTTCAAATAGTGATGGAGATGTGGAATTTCCAGAAATCAACACAATTGATAGTTATAATATAATCAATAGATCTTCATCTTCTTCAACAACTATTATAAATGGAAACTATTCTAAAAAAATATCAAAAACATATAGTTTTGCTCCAACAAAAGATGTGATTATTCCAGCTTTTGAGGTAAAAGTTGATGGAAAAACTTATACAACAAATCCTCAAAAAATTTCAGTTTTACAGCCAAGTGCCAGCAAAGATGGTGAAGATTTTGTAATTCAAATAAAAGCAGACAAACAAGAAGTAAAAGTTGGGGAATCAATTAATTTAGATGTAATGTTTAAATATAAACTTGATTCTCAAATTGATAAGCTTCAAATTAGTGACCCAAAACTTGAAAATTTTTGGATAAAAAAAGTAGGTGATGCAGAAAAAAGTAGTGAAAATGAGTACATAGTTTACACACAAAAATATCTTTTATTTCCACAAAAATCAGGAGAATATGACTTAAAATCTTTAGAAGCTGATGTGGGAAAAGCTTTTAAACAAAAAATGGCAAATGATTTTTTTAATGATCCATTTTTTAAAGACCCATTTTTTGATTCAATAACAAGTACAATTAAATGGCAAAAAATTTATTCAAATGATTTGCATATATCAGTTAAATCTTTACCAAATAATTTAGAACTTTTTGGTGATTACACTTTAAAAGCAACTGTTGATAAAACTTTAGTTGAAGCAAACCAACCTGTAAATCTAACTATTGATATTAATGGGGTTGGAAATATTGATGATATTCAAAAATTCAATTTAACGATAGATAATGTTGTAAGTTACGCAGATGAGCCAAAAATTGATTCAACATTTGAAGATAAAGAATATAAAGGGGATTTCTCTCAAAAAATAGCTTTTGTTGCCCAAAATGATTATACGATTCCAAAAATTTCTTTGACTTATTTTGATAAAAATACAAATCAAGTTAAAACAATCTATTCAGAACCCATAAATATCAAAGTTATAAATAATAATTCAAATAACACAGCTGTAAAAATTGAAACTTCAAACAATACGCCAATTGTTTCAAACAATAGTGAAGAAACTCCAAAGATAAAAGAAGACAAAAATATAAACTACATAGTTTTAGCTCTTGTTGTTTTAGTTGTTATTTTGGCATTACTTCTACTTTTTAGAAATAAGAAAACAGATAAAAAAGTTGAAAAAGATATAGTACAAGCAATTAAAAAAGCTAAAAATGATAAAGAGTTATTTGAATTACTTTTAACATATAGTAAAAAAAGTGGAATAATTACAGATACTCTTAATAAATTAGAAGAGAATCTTTATAAAAAAACAAATCATAAAATTGATAAAAATGAATTAATGAATTTCTTTGAAGATGAAATAATGTAACTTTCAAGTTACACTATTTTTATTTTGTTATACTTTTGCCAATTAAACCAAAAGAGAAAATATGAAAAAAATTCTATTTGTAAGTGCAACAAACACAGATGTAGGTAAAACTTATGCCTGCGGAAAACTTCTTGAACATTATGCAAAAAAAGGTTTCAAAGTTGGATATTTCAAACCCTTTGAAACAGGTGTTGTTGATTTTCCCCTTGATGGAACTAAAATGTTAAATTTAGTAAAAACTCTAAATCCCTCTTTTAATGTAACAATAAATGATGTTGTTCCTTATCAATTCAAACTTCCAGCAGCTCCTTATGTAGCAAAAGAAAACACAATTATAGATATAGAGTTTCTAAAAGAGAAAAAAAAATATTTAGAACAATTTTGTGATGTGCTTATTATTGAGGGAGCTGGTGGATTAATGGTTCCAATTGAAAAAGATTTGTTTATTATAGATTTAATAAAAATATTTGATTGTGAAGCTATTTTAATCACCTCATCAAAACTGGGAGGTATAAATGACACCCTACTTTCTATTAATGCTTTAAAAGCTAAAAATATTAATTTTAAATTTTATATCAATTTATATCAAGATATTGAGAGCTTTGAAAAAGTGTCAAAACCATTTTTACTTGACTACTTTGGAAAATTAAATTTCCTAGAAGATTTAGAAAAATCATAAGTTTTTTTAAATTTCTTCTAATTTATTTAATTTTTAAACTTTACATTTATTCATATTAAATAAATTTCAAGCTTTTTTTAGCACATTTCAACGCTAAAACTCCCTATTTATAGGCTCTAAATCCTTTCCTGATTTCTACCTTAAATTTATTTGCTATTTCAAAACCCATAAAAACAATTCATTTTAAATGGTGTATAACTTTCTTGTTAGTTTTCAAGTATAATAATTATGATGAAAATAAAGAAACAATAATAAAAATCAATAAAAAGAAAGGTAGATGAGAATGACTTCTGCAATAGATTTATCTAAATTAACAGCAAATGATGATTTAACACCAGTTCTTGGTGGATATTGGCCTGGTATTCAAATATATTACCCACCAATCAAATTTAATCCACTTGATGGAACATATGAAAGTATGGAACAAGCGAAATTAAGACTACAAAAACACGCTTATAAAACAAAAGCACATACTGTATTATTTGATTTAGAAGATGGTTGTAGACAAAAAGCTATGTCAAGGGAGTTATTAATTCAAGAGTTACCAAAATTTCCTGAGCGAAATTTTCAAATTGCTATCAGACTTAATCCATTTAGAACTGAAGAGTATGAAGAAGATTTAAAAATGTTAAAACAAATCCACCAATATATTGATGTTATTGTTTTAGCAAAAGCTGGAGAAGTTTATGGAAGTGCTGAAATTAGAGATTTATCTTCTTGGTTAATTTCAATCGGAAGTAAGTTAACAATTCAACCAATTATTGAACATCCAAAATCTTTACAAATTGCAGATAGATTAATGGAACACTCAACTGTAAAACATGTTGTTTTTGGAATCCATGACTTTTCTAAAGCTATGGCTTATAAAATCACTCCTCAAGGATGGATTAATGAGTTAGAAACTTTCTTTAATATGCTTACAATGGAAGCTAGAATTAAAGGTAAAGGAGTTATTGGTGGAGTTGAAGTTATGTTAACACCACACTCATTACCTGATTCTTGTGTTGAGAAAAAAGATATTAGAAGATGGTTAGATTTACATGGTGATGATGCATCTAGACATGTTTATGCTCATGCAATTAGAGAAAATGCAATGGGATTAACTGGTAAACAAATCATTACACCAAATCATATTAATATCTGTAAAGTTGCATTTACTCCATCTCCAAATGAGCTTGCAAAAGATATTAGAATTTTAAAAGCTGCAATTGAAGCTGATGCGCTATTAAGTGGTGCAATTAGATATGAAGGTGAAATGTTAGATCCACCAATGTTTGGTAAATCTTTACAAAATATTTTAAGAGCTTACGCATTAAGAAGCTTAGAGAAAGAAGATGAAATATTTGCATTATCTGTATTAAATAGAATGCCAATTCACACATTTAAAGAAAACTGGCCATACGGTCAAATTTAGTAGGGAGAAATATTATGAGTTCAAACGTTAAAATAGAAATACCTGAATTTTTAAACATTGGAGTTGCTTGTACTTCTTCTCATGTGGGAACACCTAAAGAGAACAGTATCGCAATGATTATTGAAGATGATAAATTAGGTACAGATGAAATAACTTATAAAGATTTAGCTACTAAATCTGATCAAGTTTGTAATTTCTTTACAGGAATTGGTCTAGAAGCAAGAGATAGAGTTCTAGTTTGTTTAAAAAACTCATTAGCCTACCCTATTTCTTTTTTTGGAACTATGAAAGCAGGAATCATTGCAGTTCCAACTTCAACACTTTTAAGTGGTAGCGAAGTTAAATATCTTGCAGAAGATTCTCAAGCAAGAGCGATTGTATTATCAGCTTCTATGTATGAAAACTTAGTTCCTTACTTAGAAAACCTTGATAATTTAAAAACTATTGTAATTGCAGGAATTGATAGTGTTGAAAATATCAAAAAACCAAAAGGTATTAATGTTTATTCATTAAATGAAATTTTTAAAAATACAGATAAAACTCCTAATCACTATAACTCTAAATCAGGTGAACCTGCATATTTAGTTTATACATCAGGAACAACAGGTTATCCAAAAGGTGTTTTACACTCTCACAGATCACTTGTTGGAAGAAAACCAGCAACTGATTTTTGGTTTAACTTTAAAGAAAATGACAGAATCATGCACTCTGGTAAATTTAACTGGACGTATGTTTTAGGTTCAGCTCTAATGGATCCATTGTTTAATGGGCATACGGTTATTGCTTATGAGGGTGCAAATGATGCATCAACTTGGATTAATTTAATTAAAAAACATAAATGTACTATTTTTATTGGAGTTCCAACAATTTATAGACAAATTATCCAAAAAACTGATTTTACTTTAGAAGATTGCCCATCTTTAAGATATTGTATGTCAGCTGGTGAGCATTTATCTGATGAGATGTTAGGTCTTTGGAGAGAAAAATTCAAACAAGATATTTATGAAGCAATTGGAATGAGTGAATGTTCTTATTATATTTCACACTCGATTTTTAACCCAATCAGACCAGGAAGTGCAGGATTTGTTCAGCCAGGGCATACTGTAAAACTACTTGACCCAGATACTTTAGAAGAAGTAAAAGATGGGGAAGAAGGAATGATTTGTATTGGAGAAGATGATCCAGGATTATTCTTAGAGTATTGGCAATTAGAAGAAGAAACTGCAAAATCAAGACATGATGGATATTTCTTTACAGGTGATTATGCGAGACGTGATGAAGATGGATACATCTGGTTTATTGGTAGAAAAGATGATATTATCAATACATTTGGATTTAGAGTATCTCCACATGAAATCGAAAGAGTTGTAAAAACTCACGATGCAGTTGCTGATTGTGTTGCTTTTGGTTTAGATATTGGAAAAGATAAAACTATTGTTGCAATAGCTGTTATTGGACATGAAGAATTATCTGAAGAAAAACAAGGAGAGATTTTGGCATTTGCTCAAGCAAATTTAGCAAAATACAAAGCTCCAAAAGAGATTTTTGCAATGCTTGATTATCCAAGAACTAAAAATGGAAAAGTTTTAAGAAAACAACTTGTTAAACAATTACATGAAAAATACCATGCTATCGAGACAGGAACAAAAGTTGTAGAATATAAGGCCAGACGTTCAATGTTATTTGTACCTGCTTACAATAAAAACAATGTTCAAAAAGCAAAAACCGTATTAGCTGATACAGTAATTTTTGATCTTGAAGCAATTTTACAAGAGCAAAGAGAAACTGCAAGAGCTGTAATTAGAGAAGTATACAAAGAAGATGGATCTAAATTTGGTGAATCAGAAAGAGTTCTTAGAATCAATAATATTGGAAGTGAAGATGCAGCAAAAGATTTGACACTTGCTGGTGAAATTGAACTTGATGGTTTATTATTTTCTAAAATTCAAACGAAAGAAGATGTTTTAGAAGCAGTTAAATTAACAGAAAAAATAAATCCAGACTTATCTTTGATGATTATGATTGAAACTCCATTAGCTGTTTTAAATATTCATGAAATTTGTGCAGCATCACCAAAAGTTGAAGTTGTAGTTGTTGGTTCTAATAAACTTGCAAATAGACTGCATATTGATGTAAAAAAAGGTTCAAAAGCAATGGTAAATTATTTATCACAAATTGCTCTTGCTTCAAAAGCTTATGGTAAAACGGTAATTGATGGACCACACTTTGATGTACACGATGAGTTTGCTTGTGAAGATTCAACAAAAGATGCCTTTAATTTAGGATTTGATGGTAAATCATTAATACATCCAATTCAAATTGAATATATCAATGATATTTTTACTCCAAAACAAGCTGAAGTTGAAGATTATGAAAAAATGATTGCAAAATATGAAGAAGCAGTAAAAGACGGTAAAGAAGTAATTTTACATAATGATAAATTAGTAGATTCTTCAAGAATTAAATGGGCTAAAAAGATGATAACTTTATATGAAACATATAAAGCTTTAGGTCAAAACCTATTTAATAAATAAGGAGTAAAATTTGTCTAAGATAAACATGGGTAATTTTTTTGAAGATTTTTCAATCGGTCAAAAAATCGTTCATCCACTTCCAAGAACAATAAGTGATGGTGATGTATCTTTATACATCGCTTTCACGGGTTCTAGATTTGCCCTACACTCTTCTGATGTAGTTGCAAAGGAAATGGGTTATGATAAAAAACCAATTGATGATGTTTTAATGTTCCATCTTACATTTGGAAAATCTGTTCAAGATGTTTCTTTAAATGCAATTGCAAACTTAGGTTATGCAGAGATGTCTTTTCCAAATCCAGTTTACGTGGGTGACACAGTTTCTATGACATCAACTGTAATTGGATTAAAAGAGAATTCAAATGGTAAAAGTGGAGTTGTTTATGTTCACTCTATTGGTGTTAACCAAAATGGCGCTGTTGTATTAAACTTCAAAAGATGGGTAATGGTTCATAAAAAAGACCACTCTACTTTAAGTGGAGTAAATGAAGTTCCAACTTTTGCAAAAACAACACCAATTGCAGATGTTATTAATATTCCAACAATTAAAACTGTAGATACAGATTCAACTGGTGGAAAATATTTCTTTGAAGATTATGTGCAAGGGGAAAGATTAAATCACCCAGAAGGTATTACTATTGATAATAGTGACCATACATTAGCAACAAAGTTATATCAAAACAATGCAAAAGTACATTTCAACGACCACATGATGAAAAGCACACCAATGGGTCAAAGACTTATGTATGGTGGAATCATCATTTCAATGGCAAGAGCTATTTCATTTAATGGTTTACAAAATGCTCAATGGATGTATGCAATAAATAGTGGAGCTCATGCAAACCCAACATACGCTGGTGATACAATCTATGCTTATACTGAAGTTGTTGAAACAATTGAAGTAAATAGAGAAGATATTGGATTATTAAGATTAAGAACTATTGCTCTTAAAAATCAAACTCCAAAAGAGATTGAAAATCCAAAAAGTGAAGATGGTAAATATTTACCAAATGTTGTTCTTGATTTGGATTACACGGTTGTAATTCCAAAGAAAAAAACTGAAAAAAAATAATACAAAATTTAAATTTAATAAAAAGGAAATAATATGACACACCCTAATGAAGCACTATTTGGTTCTGGAGACAACTTACCAATCATCCCATCTTGTGAACATTTTGCAGGTAGCGAAAAGCTAATCTTAAAAGGTTTTGAGATGCAAAAAAAATTAGGACCTGTTTTTGATATTACTTGTGACTGCGAAGATGGAGCTGAAACTGGTAAAGAAGTTGCACATGCTGAAATGATCGTAAGAGTTGTTAATTCTGATGCAAATCCTTATGGAATGGCTGGAACTAGAATCCACGATTTTGACCATCCAGATTGGAGACAAGATATTGATATTTTAGTACCAGGTGCTGGAGAAAAATTAGCATATATTACAATTCCAAAATCAACTTCTTATGAAGATGCAAAAACTCAAGTTGAATATATCCAAGAAACTGCAAAAAAAGCTGGAATTAAAAGAGAAATCCCTATTCACGTTTTAATTGAAACTCATGGTGCTTTAAGAGATGTTGAAAAAACTGCAACACTACCATGGGTACAAGTTTTAGACTTTGGATTAATGGACTTCGTTTCTGGTTACCAAGGTGCAATTCCTGCTTCTAATATGAGAAGTCCAGGTCAATTTGAACATAGATTAATTGCTGCTGCAAAAGCTAAAGTTGTTCAAGCTGCACTTTCTAATCACATTATTCCTTGTCATAATGTTACACTTGATTTAAAAAACCCATACCAAACTTACAAAGATGCGGAAAAAGCAAGAAATGAGTTCGGGTTTATGAGAATGTGGTCAATTTACCCAACTCAAGTACAAGCTATTGTTGATGCTATGAAACCAGACTTTACAGAACTTGAAGCTGCACAAAATATTTTAATTGCTGCTCAAGATGCTGAGTGGGGACCAATTCAATATGATGGTGAATTACACGATAGAGCAACTTACAGATATTTCTGGGAATTAGTTCAAAGAGCAAATTTCTCTGGAACAAAATTACAAGATGAAGTAACTAAAAGATTCTTTTCTTAATCCTTTTCACTTAAGGCCATTTGGTCTTAAGTTGTCTTACAATATTTGAACTTTTTTCAAATGAGAAAAGCTCATACTAATATTAAAATAATTTTCAATTCTTCAATTTAAAAAGATGTATTTCATCTGTACATTGGTATAATAATGCAATTTCTAAAGTAAAGGAAAAAAGATGAAAGTAATTAAAGAACAAGATATAGTAGATAGTATTGCAGACGCCTGTCAATACATTTCATATTTTCACCCAGAAGATTTTGTAACAGCTATGGTTGAAGCTTATGAAAATGAAAAAGGTGAAGCTGCTAAAAATGCAATTGGACAAATTTTAATTAATTCTAAAATGTGTGCATTGGGACATAGACCTTTATGTCAAGATACTGGATCAGTAAATATTTTTGTTAGAGTTGGATTAAAAGCTAACTTGGAATTAACGAAAGAATTAGTTGATGTATTAAACGAAGGTGTTGCAAAAGGATATACTGATCCTGATAATACTTTAAGATATTCTGTTGTTTCTGATCCTGCTGGAAAAAGAACTAATACTAAAAACAATACTCCTGCTGTTATTCATGTTACTGTTGATAATTCTGATGAATTAGATATTACTGTTGCTGCAAAAGGTGGAGGAAGTGAAAACAAATCTAAATTTGCTGTATTAAATCCATCAGATTCTATTTATGACTGGGTTATGGCAAATGTTAGAGAAATGGGAGCTGGATGGTGTCCTCCTGGAATTTTAGGTATTGGTATTGGTGGAAATCCAGAAAAAGCTATGCTTTTAGCAAAAGAATCTTTAATGGGTCATGTTGATATTCATGAACTACAAAAAAGAGGTCCTCAAAATGCTTTAGAAGAATTAAGATTAAAATTATATGAAGATATTAATAAAATAGGAATTGGTGCACAAGGATTAGGAGGATTAACAACAGTTGTTGATGTTAAAATTTTAGATTATCCATGTCATGCTGCTTCTTTACCAGTTGCAATGATTCCTAACTGTGCTGCAACTAGACATATTCACTTTAAACTAAAAGCTGGAGAAGGTGTAGCTAAATTTAAAAAACCAAATTTAGATTTATGGCCAGATATTGAACTTCCAATGGATACAATTAAAAAAGTAAATATTGCAGACTTAACTAAAGAGAACTTATCTCAATTTAAATCAGGTGATACATTATTATTAACTGGAAAAATTTTAACTGCACGTGATGCTGCTCATAAAAAAATTGTTGAGTACAAAAATGCTGGTAAACCTCTTCCAAATGGTGTTGATTTAAAAGACAGATTCATTTATTATGTTGGACCTGTTGATCCAGTAAGAGATGAAAAAGTAGGACCTGCGGGACCAACTACATCTACAAGAATGGATAAATTTACAAAAGACATGATGGAAATTGGAATCATGGGAATGATTGGTAAAGCTGAAAGAAAACAGCCAACAATTGATTTAATTAAAGAATATAAATCTATGTATTTAATTGCAACGGGAGGTGCAGCATACTTAATTTCTCAATCAATTAAAGATGCTAAAGTTCTTGCTTTTGAAGAAATGGGAATGGAAGCTATTTACGAATTTGATGTAGAAGACATGCCTGTTACTGTGGCAGTTGATACAGAAGGTGTTTCAATTCACACTACTGGTCCTGCTAAATGGAGAACTATTTAATTTACAAAAGGCTTTTGCCTTTTGTAGTTTTAACTTATAACTTTATACACTTCTATTACCTAAAATAATCCTTATACCAACAAACTAGATTCAATTTTTGACTTTAAGAAGATAAAATAAATGTTATTCTTTCCCACTTAAAAGATAATAATATAGGAAAATAAATGTTATTAGATGATTTAAAAGATTATTTAGGTTTTGCTGTTGCTGGAAATTTTGCTAATCACTTAGGTGAAGCGGGAGAAGCTAGTGAATTTGCAGTAATAAAAACCGAAGAAAAAGATGCACCAAAAGGAATGTTTCCTTTTTATATAAAAAACCATAACAGTTTTTTGGGAACTTATCCAATATGTGATGAAATTATTTTAACACATGGAAGAGAAAATGAGAATTTACAAGTTGAAGCAGAAGTTGCATTAATTTGTGACTTTGAATACAAAGATGGAAAAGTAATTGATATTATTCCAAAATATTTTTCAGCCTTTAATGACTGCTCTATTAGGGTAAATAATGGAGAGAAATTAAGTACTAAAAAGAACTGGGGAATTAATACAAAAGGAATTTCACAAGATATTATAGAGATTGATAACTTTACTGAAAAAGGAATTTTAAGTAAATATCATATCTCTTCATTTATCAAAAGAGATGGAATTGTATATGATTATGGAACAACAAGTGCTGTAAAATCATATAGTTACTTTTTTCATCAATTAAAAGATTGGATGATAAATAAATTAAATACCCAAGAAGATTGTGGACCACTTGAAGAGTTAACTCAATTTATGACTGAGGCAAAAAATTCAAAAGGTATTTTAATAGCAGCAGGTGCAACTGCTTATACAGAATTTGGAAAACACAATTTTCTAAAAAAAGGTGATGAAATTTTTGTTTATGTTTATAATGCCCATGCACATAGTTTCTTAGATATTATGAATGATATGTGCGGGATGGATACTTATTTAGGACAATGTTCAAAACTTCATCAAATAGTACAATAAACAAAGCTTTTAAAAGCTTTGTTTTATTAAAATCAAGTATATATTTTCATATATAAATATATACTCTTATATAAAGATATATAAAAACTTTATAGATTAATTACTTTTTTTAAATTTTTTGAATCAATATATAAAACATCATTTAAGCTGTCAAAAACATTTGCTGTTGCATCTTCAATTTGAGCTGATATTTCTCTTAAAAGTTTATTTTCAACCCTTTTTGCATTATTCTGAATATAAAATCCAATTTTTTCGTGAACTTCTTCATGATTTGTTTTTAATATATTCCACTCTTTTGACTTTGTAAATGGTACATTTTTTTCTTCACAAGAGATAATCCATTTTCCCATGTTACAAGATTTACAATCTACTACTTCACAATTTTCAAAAGAATCAAGTGTTGAGAAATATTTCTTTTTTAGATTTATATGATCATTTTTATATTTTGAAATATCTTTCATTAAATCTATATTTTCAACCATTTCATAATAATTCTTATCTATTTTTGCTTGTGCAGTTATTTGTAATAATCTGCTTGAAAGTTTAGATACTTCTTTTGATAAAACATCAATATTTGAAGAGGTAAAGGCATTTTCTTGAGTTGCAATATCTAATCTTGAAATTGTTTCATTTATTTGAATAATACCAACTTCTTGCTCTTTACTAAACTGTGTAACATTTTGAATAATATCTTTTGTTTGAGTAATTTTTGAAGTTAAACTCTCATATCCTTTTATCATATTTTGAGCTATATCTTTTCCCTCATTTGATTTTAAACTAGCACTCTCAACTAAATTTTTTATTTCACGTGCAGCTTCTGCACTTCTAGAAGCTAAGTTTCTTACTTCTGCTGCAACAACAGCAAATCCTTTTCCTGCTTCTCCAGCTGTTGCAGCTTCAACCGCAGCATTTAAAGATAAAATATTTGTTTGAAATGCAATTTGATCAATTATTGAAATAGCTTGATTAATTGCTTTAACTTTTTCATTTATTTCATCCATAGAATTTGAAGTTTGGAAAGCAAATTTACTTCCAATAGTTGCAGCTTCGTTTACATCATTTGCAATATTCATCATTTGATTCATATTTTGATTGTTATTTCTTATATTTGAAGTTATTTGTTCAAGGGCAGCTGAACTTTGTTCCAATGAACTTGCTTGTTGCGTTGAAGAAAGAGCTAATTCATTTGAAGAACTCGCTAAAATTTTAGTATTGTTTTCAAGTTCAATTCCAGCATTTGTAATCATTGCAATTAATTGAGAAGAAGAATTCCCTAAAAGTTGTGTTGATGTACATAATGTTCCGAAATCACCATACATACCCCTCTTTTGAACTTCACTAAGTTTAAATACATAATCAGATTGCATATAACTATTTAACAAAAGATTTATATTATCAATTTTAGATTTTGTTCTATTTAACATCTTATTTATAATAAGTCTTAAATCTTCAATATCTTTTGTTACAGCTTTTTGTTTTATTGTATACTCAAAAAATCCATTATTTACTTTTTCTATTACATCTGATATTTCTAAAACAACTTTTTTATCTTGTTCTTGAATCTCTTCAATTTTTTTAATTTGAGAGTTCATCTCTTTTGTCATTATTGCAAATTCATCATTTCCTTGAATATCGTGTAAAGTTACTGTTTCTTTTTCTTTCATTGAATAGGCTAAAAATTCATTTAAATTAGCTTGAAAATTTCTCATTGATATAACAATTTTTCTTGTCATAAAATAAATAATAATAAATATTAATATAGTTAAAAATGTTATAAAAGCTAACTCAAAAATTATTTGATTTCTAAAAGTTGTAATATTTGTATTTACATAAGAGATTAAATCATCATATAGTTCTTTTTGAGCATTTATTAATAAATTAATTTTATTAGTTGATTTCTCTTTC
The DNA here is from genome assembly GCF_013201665.1 of Arcobacter venerupis. Taxonomy (NCBI): domain Bacteria; kingdom Pseudomonadati; phylum Campylobacterota; class Epsilonproteobacteria; order Campylobacterales; family Arcobacteraceae; genus Arcobacter; species Arcobacter venerupis. Next base: position 2,574,148 of record NZ_CP053840.1, read on the forward strand.
CAGTTTATATTAGCACCATAAATATTATTTGATAATTGATTTAAAGCATTAATGGCATTTTTATTATCAATCTTTTCTTTATTTGAAGAGTCATTATCAGATTGAGAAATATCATATGCATTTGCTATCATTAAATCAAATGTATCTTGTAATGTTTTTAACAAGACAATTTCTTCAGGAGTTGTTCCATCAAATTTTTCATAATATTTTATAACTTTTAAAAGAGAAGAGTGTTTTGATTGCATTTTATTTAATAATTTATCATCTTTGTTTTCTAAATAATCTTTGTATAAATTAATTAATCCTCCATAACCACTAAGTTCTTTTATTTTTAACATAAACTCATTTTTCTGACTTTTTAAAAATATAACTTTTCTAATATTATCAATTTGTTCAAAATCATTAGATGAAAATATTTTTTTTAGATTCTCTAAGTCCTCATTAAATATATTATTTTTTATAATTTCTAAATAAAGATTTTGTTTTGAAACTGATGTTAAAAAATTATTGTAATTATCCCCAGAAATATTTCCAATATTTAAAATATTTCTAATATATTCTTGCTCATCAAATGATTCATCTATTAAATGGGAAAATGCAATATAAGATTGAGAATATTTTAATAAATCTGCAATATTTGAATATTTAAGTAAGTTCTCTACAAAATTTGTTAAATTATCAATTTGTGTTGTATAAATTCTTTCTAATTCTTCTTTACTAATTTCTAGTTTTAAACTTTTTTGTCTTATCTCATCAATATTCTTAATATTTGTCTCATAATTTAAAATCTCTTTATTTGAATCTTCATCTTTAAAAAAAGAGTATTTTTTCAAAGATTCATTTAATTTATTAGTTGACTCATCACTTTTGATCTTTTGATTTTTTAATTCCTCAACATATTCTTTTCCATAAGTCTCTAAAAAAAGTATTGAGAATTCTCTTTCTTTTTGTAGATTATGAATTAACGATGAAACATTTTCTAAAAAATAAAGATAGTTTAAACTCTCATTCATTTTTATATTTTTTTCATATTTATCTTTAATTGAGATAAAAGATAAAATTAATATTGCAATAATAGGAAGTAACAATATTAAAAATATCTTATGCTGTAATTTTAAATTATTCATTTTTACCCTTAAAAAATTTTTTTTGTGTAATATATCTTATATTTTTTAAAAGTGGAATTATTGATTATTTTTTGTAATCAAGATGTAATCTAAGGATTATTAATAAGTTATTTAATTTTGATTTTTATAATTTTAGTACCAATGAAGATATTTTGATTATAATTTCAAAAATATTAGGAGTAAGATATGTTAAAAGAATTTAGAGATTTTCTAATAAAAGGCAATGTAGTTGATATGGCAGTTGGATTTATTTTTGGAGCTGCTTTTGCAACTTTAATCAAATCACTTGTAACAAATGTGATTATGCCTCCAATTGGATTATTACTGGGAAGAGTTGATTTTTCACAATTGTTTATCTCTTTAGATGGAAATTCTTATGCTACTTTAGCAGAATTAGAAAAAGCTGGAGCTCCTGCAATTAAATTAGGTTTATTTGTAAATGATACAATTTCATTTGTAATTTTAGGTTTTGTAATGTTTATGTTTATAAAATCATATAACAAATTAAAAAAAGAAGAAGTTGTTGAAGAAAAAGCTCCAACTACAAAAGTTTGTAGTGAGTGTGCAATGGAAATTCCAATTGCTGCAAAAAAATGTGGACACTGTGGAAATACAGCAGTATAAAACAAAATATTAAAAGGCAAATGCCTTTTAATTATAAATCAACTAAAGCTTTAAAAGAGACTCCACATCTTCCAAGATTTTCTACATTTACATGATTTCTTTCATTTATTCTATCATCTTCAATATATTGATACTTTAACTCTAAAACTACAGGTGTAATATCTCCTGAAATTTTATATGTATCATAATATTCACAAAACATTGCACTTTGTGAAGATGCTATCATTGGAGGAAAGCCTTCCATTACATTTTTTACATCTATTTCAAACTTTTCAATTTCACTCTCATCTTTTCCAAGAGGCATTGCACATTTTTGAACTTTATCAACATTATCTTTATTTACAAAACAAATAGTTGCTTTTTTAGTTTTTAAGATATTTGCTAATGAATCTTTTGGACTTCCATCATCTTTTTTCCCAATTGAAACAATTAATAATGCAGGATTTGAAGAAATAGGAATAAAATATGAAAAAGGTGCAGCATTTAAAACACCCTCATCTTCAGTTACTATCCAAGCTATTGGTCGTGGAATTACAGTTCCTGACATAATTTTATATCTATTTAAATCGTCAATATTTTTATAATCTAAAATCATCTATTTCCCTTTTATATTTTAAATTCTTGTTCTACATTTTTAGCAATAACTTCACCTTTTAAAGTCAAATAAGAATCAGTAATAAACTCTTCACTTCTAAGTTTTTTTAAAAGTTTTTTTCCCTCTTTTAAAGAAAATAAATTTGTATTTTCTAGTTTTAAAACAACATCATTTAAAGACTCATCAACTTCTTTTTTTAATATTGCTAACAATAAAATCTTTTCGTTTATATCCATTTCAAAATCCTTGTGTAATAAAAAGCAAAAGCTAAAAATCCTACTCCTAAAAGAATAGTTATTATATCTACAGAAGTTAAACTTGCCATTAATCCAATAAATAAAGTTGTTAGTACACATGAAAGCATAAAAAACATATCGTTGTAAGAAATAACTCTTCCTATAAATCTTTCATCACAAGTATCTTGGATTAAAGCATAGGTAAATGACCATAAAATCGTGGTACTTAGTCCCACAAAAAATAAAGCTATCAAAGATATATAAAAGTTTTCTTGCATAAATCCCCATAAAATTATGCTTAATCCTTGAAATATCATTAAATAGTGTAAGTTCTGTTTTGTAACATATTTTGATATTAACATAGGTCCAATCATCAATGCAACTGCTCTTACAGCATTTGATAATCCAATTGCTAAAGGAACAGAGATAACATATTTATACTCATTTTTTGCCAAAATAGTAATCAAAGCATCAAAAGAAGTTAATCCAACACAAGAGTGTAAAAAGATTAAATGTAACATTATCTTATGGTTTTTGATATAAATAAATCCATCTTTTATAAGTTGAAAGATTTTGTCTGTTGTAACACTTGCTTTTACAACAAAATCAATATTTATAAAAATTATTAAAGCAGTAAAAAATATAAAAGCATCAATAATAAAAGCTACTTTTACACCATAAAGATTTACAACAAAACCACTTATTGCCATACCAGCAGCATAAGTAAATGACCAAATAATTGAATGTATTTCATTTGCAAGTTGTAATGGTTTTTCTCTTAATAGTTTAGCTAATAGTGACATTTCTGTTGAAAAAAACATAGAAGCAGCACTCATTCTAATAAAAATGAAAATCATCAAAAGCCAAAGTTGACTTTTGTCATCTATTGTTAAAAAGCATAAAGTCATTACTAACTCAACTATAATAAGACTTATCATTAAAGGTTTGATTTTAACTCTATCAATTATTGCACCTGAAAAAGGAGCAATTAAAATTGCTGGTAAAAAGTGCATAGCAGTTACTAAAGAAATAGCAAATTCTGTTGAGCCAAAATTTACAAGCATAGTATAAATAGCTACATTTGAAAACCAAGCTCCAAAATAAGAGATAAATTGAACAAGGGATAAATCCCTTATAATTTTATGCTCTCTAAAAAGTTTACGATAGTTCAATTTCCACCAATACTTCTTGGAATATTGCAGAAAATGAACTTTCATCTTCTTTTGCAGGAGTTAGATAATTAGCATTTTTATTTCCTGCAAAAAAGAAAGCACAATTACTTTTTACATCATCATTTATTTTTACAATAAATTTTGCACTTCCATATTTTGAAGATATATTAACAATATCTTCATCTTTAAAATTTGTTGTTGCATTTAAATATACAAAATTATCATTTGTAAATTGAGAATTTAGTGATTTTTTACTTTTTCCTGTAATAAAATAAAAATTATCATTTGTTTTTTCTTTATATAAAGGTTCAATGTCTAACTCTTCTACAAAATCGAATGTTTCAAAATCTTCTAATTTTGGTTTATGATTTTCATAATATGAGATAATTTCATCTTCTTTTTTTAACTCTTTTAAATTAAATTGTTCAATTAAATAAGAAGTTAATTCATATTCACTCATTGTATTTTCATCTTTTGCAATTACAACATCCGAAATAGATTTTAATTCATGACCATAAGATAATCTAACATCTCTTTTTGATAAAAAAGAACAAGATGGAATAATCAAATCTGCATATTCACAAGTCTCATTTAATGTAGTTCCAAAATAAACAACAAATGTTTTATCTAAGCCATCAATTACTTTTTGAGTATTAGGATGAGAAATAACAGGGTTTCCACCTTGAATGAAAACTAAATCATACGAAGAAAATTCAACTTCAGGAATTGAAACTTTTTTATTTGTTCCTTTTATTTCAAATGGTTTTTCATAACCAAATCCTGAATCACTTAAATACCAAATTCCACCAGCATCTTGTTTGTGGAATCCCATGTATGCAGCAAAAGAATCAATACATCTAGTAATTTGAGCACCTTCAAAATATTTTTGAACTCCTAGTCCTAAAACAATAGCTACTTTTTTATCTTTAATTAAATCAAAAAATTCATACACTTGTGAGAGTGAAATACCAGTTGTTGCCTCATATGAAACAAGTGGTCTATTTCTTGCTATATCAAAAAACCAATCTGCACCATTTCCAAACTCTTCAATAAATTGCGAATTTTCTAAATCTTGCATATGAGCAAATCTTGTAAATAATAAAGCTAATTCATAATCAGTTTTTGGATTAATTTGCATATGTATTTGTGATTTTTTCGCAATATCAGTACAAAGAGGATCAATAGTTATAAATGTTTTGTCTTTTACTAAATTATACATATGAGAAGAAGTTACAGTAAAGTTTCTTCCCCAAACAATAATAATATCCGCATCTATTAATTTCTGAATTGGTGGATTAATTACATTCTGTCGCCCTGCTTCAATTCCAGCACCACCACCACCATCACACAAACTACCTTTAGTTAAAGTTGCTCCATATTGTGTAAAAAAGTTTTTTGTTACACTTTGCATTACCCCAATATTTCCACTTCCTTTATAAAAAAGTGTTTTAGAAGGAGTCGTTGTTTTTAATTTATCAACTAAAATATTTAATGATTCTTTTAATGAAATTTCATTGCCTTCAAAAAAAGATTTTTTTAGATTATCTTCTTTTAATAAGTTTGCAAAATTTACACAAAGCTTTCCATTAGTAGTTTTATGCTCTTTTGAGCCTTTTATGTTGCCATCTATCATTTGCCCTTGACAAGCATCATAACAGTCTAAAGGACATGCTACTTTATTATTTGAATTCAATTTTCACCAACCTTGAAAATATTTTTACATCATCTATTATTAGTTCCACTTTATATGCTGAAATATTTGTAGCATCTGCAACATCATAAATTTTTGATATTTTTATATCACTTTTTTTACCATCTAAATAAATATCTTTATTTTTAATTTCATCAATTTGAGCAATTGGAACAAAAAATTCCAGTTTGCCTTTAGATAAATCTTTTGCCTCATAAAGTAGAGTTCCAGGATTTACATAATCTCCATCTTTTACTGCAATATTAAAAATATAATTTGACTTTTCTACTAATTTTTTATTATTTATTGTATCTTTTAATGTTTCAATATTTATTATCATATCAGCTTTTGAAGATTCTAAATTAATTACTTTTAATTTTTGAGTATCTTTTTCAAAGGCTGATTTAGAACTTACTTGATTTAATCTATCATAATTGTTTTTTTCAATTTGTAACATTTCGTCAATATATTTTAATTTATTTTTTGATTGTTCAAGCTCAACTTTATTAACTTGTGAATCTATTTCTATAATTGTTGAATTATTTGCTTTTAATCCTTCAATTTTAGAATTAGAATATATTATTTTTCCAGCAACTGCCGCTTTTACTTCATAACTTTCTATTGGTTCTAATTTTGCATAATATTCATTTGCAAATATTGATGAAATCAATATTAAATAAATCCATATAATTTTCATATATTTTCCTTATATTTTTTAAAACTCTAACGTTCCCTCAATTGCAAAGTTTGCTTTTGAATCAAGTTCAGCATGAGATAAAACTGAAATTTGTAAACCAAATTTCTCATAAATTTCTGATATTCTTTTTCTTAGAACAGGGTCTACAACCATTGTTACTTTTGAAAAACCTTTTGCTTCAACATCATCTAAAAGTTTTTTTGTTTTTGTTACAAGATTATTAATCTCTGCTATTGAAATCATAAGCTGTGAAACTCCATGGTGTTCTTGAAGTTTTCCTATAAACTGTTGCTCAAGGTCAGGTTTAATTGTAACAATATGTAAAACACCATCATTATCTTTAAACTTTTGCGTAATAAGTCTATATAGTTTTGCTCTTACGTGTTCTAATAAAATTTCTGGAGCTTTAGTAAATTCTGCAATATCTGCTATTGCTTCAATAATAGTTAGCATATCAACAATTGGAATTTTTTCATGTAATAAATCTCTACAAACTTTTAATAAAGAACCATAAGAAGTTACTTTCATAGCTTCCTCAATTACAATTGGGAAATCTTTTTTCAATCTTTCAACAATATCAACAATATCTTGTCTTGTAATAATATCTTCTGCATGTTTTTTGATAATTTCAGAAATATGTGTTGAAATAATTGTTGGAGCATCTACAACTGTAAATCCTTTCATTAAAGCTTCTTCTTTTATATCATTAGTAATCCATGTGGCATCGAGATTAAATACAGGTTCTTTAACTTTTAATCCAACTAATTTTTCATTTGCTAATCCACCCATTGCAAGAAGTTTATCAACTTCAACTCTTCCTTTTACAAGTGGAATTCTTTTTAAATATAATTGATACTCATTTGGTGATAAATTTGCATCATCAGAGATTCTAATTTGAGGAATAACAAAACCTAATTCACTTGCAATTGTTTTTCTAATAGCTCTAATTTTATCAAGTAATTCAGAATTTCCTTGTACAAGTTGTAATAATCTGATTCCAAGTTTTAACTCTAAAACTTCAAGTTTCATTATATTTTCAATTGTTTGAGTTTCATCAGCAATAGCCATGCTTTTCTTTTTCTCTTTTAGTACATTGATGTCATCATCAACTTTTGCTTTAACAATTTCTGTTTTAAAGAATCGAGTAATTGAGTTATCTTGTTTATCATTTATCATATTTATCACATACCCTATAAATATCATTAAGAAACCCATACCCATTAAAATACCAGTTGGGAAACCTGGGATAAAACCAAAAAGAACCATTCCAATACCCAATAAAATCAATGCTTTACTGTCATTAATTAATTGAGAAATAGATTGGCTTGCAAAGTTTTCTTCATCCATGTTAGAACGAGTAATAATAATTGCAGTTGCAGTTGATAAAATTAAAGCTGGTATTTGAGCTACTAAACCATCTCCAATAGTTAGAATAGTATAAATTTCTCCTGATTCACTAATAGTCATATCATGTTGAAAAAGTCCTATTAATATTCCTCCAACTAAGTTCACTATTGTAATAATAATACCAGCAACCGCATCACCTTTTACAAACTTTGAAGATCCATCCATCGCTCCATAAAAATTTGCTTCTGAAATTAGACTTTTTCTTCTAGCTTGTGCTTGTTTATCATCAATAAATCCAGCATTTAAATCAGCATCAATGGCCATTTGTTTACCTGGCATTGAATCAAGTGTAAATCTAGCAGTTACCTCAGCAACTCTTGTTGCACCTTTTGTTACAACCATAAAATTAATAAGTACTAATATAATAAATATAATAATACCAATAACCATATTTCCACCAACAACGAATTCACCAAATGCCGAAATTATCGAACTTACAGCATCTGGACCATTATGTCCTTCACTTAAAATTGACCTTGTTGTTGCAATATTTAAAGATAGCCTAAAAAGTGCAAATATTAAGATAAGCGTAGGGAAAGTTGTTAAATCTGATGGTTTTTGTATGTATAAAGATATTAATAAAATAAGTAAAGATATAGATAATGAAATTACCAAGAAGAAATCTAAGATTCCTCTTGGTAAAGGTACAATTATAATTAATAATATAGAAACAAATAGTGCAACAACTATTAAATCTTTAGTAAAAAACTTTTTTATATTCATATATTAATTATAATTAACTAGTTAATTCATAAAATTAACTAATGACAATTGACTTGTTTTATTAATTGTTGAATAAAGTGCAGTATATGTTAGTTCCAAAGCTTTAGCCTCTACTGCAACTTTTGTCATATCCGCACCACCAATATTTTGAGATAATATATCATATTGAGTTAATTTAGAAGAAATATTATCAAGAGCATTTTCAAATAATTTATTTCTTCCTCCCAGTTGTGCATGAGCAATGTTAATTCCGTCATAAGCCTTATTTAACTCTGTACCACTTTTACTAATCAATGCTTTTGATTCTTCATCACTAATAGGATTACCAACACTATCAACTTTGTTTAAAGCATTTATTGTATTATCAATTAAATCAAAAATACTTGTTTTTGCTTCAAATTTTGTACCATCAGTCGATGGGAGAGTTGCAGTATATGTTGCAGGTGTTAATCCATCATTTGTTATAGGAGTAATAGTTTCAGTTGTTGCAACTCCATTTGAATCAAATTTTGTTAAAGTATCATTTGTTGGAGAATTTAATTTCCATTCATTGCCATCTTGATCAAGAATTCTATCTGAACCATTAAAATTTAGATTTTCACCTTTATAAGCAGTAGCACTGGGATACATCATCATATCAAATCCAGTAACTCCTTTTTCTCTATATGATCCCTCCTCAACAGCAACTTTTCTAAGTTGGTTGTTTCCAACGTAAGTTACTTTTCCATTTGAATCTTTTTCAAATGGTTTAATTGTTGAGTTTGAGCCTGCAAATACATATTGACCTTCAACTTGAGTATTAGCAAACTGATAAAGATTCTCTTTTATTCCTGAAAGATTTGCACTAATTGCTGCAATTCCCTCCGCTGTAGTCGTTGCAGTATTTGCTTTACTTAATTCCTGTATAGCATTTTCAAATATTTTCTTTATAGAAGCCATACTGGAATCAGCTACATTATTTTGAGCAGTGGTTCTTTCAATTTGAGTTTGTAATCCTTCATAAGTTCTAACTTTTTCATCAACTGCTATTAATCTTGAATATAAAGTAGAATCATCACTTCCCTCTTGGAGTTTTTCTTTTGTGCTCATTTGATAAGTATTTAATTGTTGTTGAATATTTAAATTACTCAATCTATAAAGCATTTGATCTGTTTGATTAATCATTGTAAAACCTTTCTAAACATTGTTACTATCTCATCAAATCCAAAGACTTTCTGAGTATCTTGAGTTAGAAATTCTCTTATTTGTTCTTTCTTTGACATTGCGTTGTCAAGTTCTGGATCCATTCCAGTTTTATAAGCCCCAACTCTAACCAACACTTCATTCTCTTTTATTAATGATAATACCCTTTTTAACTTTAAAAAATCATTATAGTGCTCTTTTGTAACAACCTTATCCATAACTCTTGAAGCAGATTTCAGCAGATTTATTGGAGGATAAAATCCTTGTTCAGTTAATTCTCTTGTTAATACAATATGTCCATCTAAAATAGATCTACTTTGATCAGCAATTGGATCATTCATATCATCACCATCAACTAAAACAGTAAAAAATGCAGTAATTGATCCTTTTTTATTATTTCCAGCTCTTTCCATTAATTGAGGTAACAATGCAAATACAGAAGGTGGATATCCTCGACTAACAGGTGGTTCTCCTGTACTTAGACCTATTTCTCTTTGTGCCATAGCAAATCTAGTAACTGAATCCATCATTAGTAGAACATCATGTCCTTTATCTCTAAAAAACTCTGCAATTGCCATCGCAGTAAAAGCTCCATATTTTCTCATTAAAGCTGATTCATCTGAAGTTGCTGCAATGATTACTGTATTTTCTAAATTATTATCCAAATTATAATGGATGAATTCAGGAATCTCACGTCCTCTTTCACCAATTAGAGCAACAACTTTTATCTGTGCTTCACAACCTTTTACAATCATTCCCATAAGAGTAGATTTTCCTACTCCTGAACCTGCAAAAATACCAACTTTTTGTCCTTTACCACTTGTCAACATTGAATCAATTGCTTTAACACCTGTTGCAAATTTTTGTTCAATTATTCCTCTTTCAAGAGGAGGCATTGAAAGTTTATTTATTGGCGCATTTTCTTCTAGATTAGTAATTTTTCCCAAATTATCAATTGGTTCACCTAAAGCATTTATTACTCTACCCAATAAACCATAACCACATTTAACAGTTAATCCATCTTTTTGAATGTAGACTTTATCATGAATTCTAAATCCATCAATAAAAGAAAATGGAACAATTGTAAATGATATATTATCAATTGAAGCTACCATTCCTAAAACAGTATATAAATGTTGAACTGATTCTATTTTCACTATATCTCCAACAGCAACTTCTAAACCTGTTGCTGTTAAAGTTGTTGATGAAATATTTTTAATTCTTCCAAAAGGAATTGATAGATTTGTTGAGTCAATTCTGTTTAATATATCTTCAATATCCATTACATCTCATCACACATTTTTTTATATAAACTATCAACACTATCTTTTACTTCTTTACATTTTAAAATATATTCATCTCTTTTACTCTTATTACCCATAGTATCATATAAATTTAAAATATCATAATAAATTTTCACTTCATCATTAGGTTTGATTTTTCGTGTATCTTTTAAAGCTTCAAGTAATAAATCAGCTGATTTTTGGTTTTCATTTGATTCTTTAGCTATTTTTGCAAGTTCAGTTTCAACAAAAGGAGAATAAACAAAAACTTTTAATTCTTTTTGTTTATCATATAATTTATTCAAAATCTCATTTGCAAATTTCTTATCATTATTTTTTAATAAATTAAAATAATAATCATAATAAAAATCTATAATTACAGGATTATTCTCATTTACTTTAAAAAAATCATGATGAATATTAGCATAAGCAAAGAATTTTTCAAGAGAAATGCTATCATCTCTCTGTTTTAGTATTTGATACCTATATAAAAACTCATTTGCCAATACATTTGAATCATCAACCATCTCAACTTTTGCAGAGAATTCTAAAGCTTCATCACTTAATCCTAAACTAAATGCCATTCGTTCTAAATATAAATATATATTAGCATCTCTTGTTTTATCAAAAGTATCTTTTATTTGTAAATAAGCTTTTTCATATGGTGATTCTACTAAACACTCAAAAAAAGAGTATTTAACTGTTTCATCTTCTATTAATTTAACTAAAGTTTCATTTCTAGAGGTTTTTAAAATATCATTTAATTCAGTACATTTTCCTTGTGCTAAATAATCTTTCATAATTTGAATATTTATTTCATCGTAAATATCACTTATACTTTGATAACCAAATCTTTTTACAATATCATTAGAAATTTTGTTATAAACTTTTTCAGCTTTTAATATAAGCTCATATTTTTTATCATTCATATTATTTAAAAGCTCTTGCAAAAGAGCTTTTTGTTGCATTGCTTCTACTTCGAGATATTTAGCAGATATAACAGTTGGACTAATAAATCCTTGTCTCATTAAAATTTCATCAATATACATTTTTGCATCTTTTGCATGTATACCTTGAGAAAAATCATTAATAATATCTTTATACAAATCTTTTGCTTTTTCTAAATAATAATTTGTTTTATCATACATAAGCATATACGTATTAGCTAATTTAAATTTAAAATCTTCAATTGAATCTTCTTTTGTAGTTCTTTTTAATAACTCATTTAATATCTCAGCTGCATGTTCTGGCATACCTGCTTTTATTAAACGATTGATTTTTTTATTTGCCAAATATGAGTCATTAGCATAAAAGTCAATATTTGTTTTTAAAACTTGTGTTATTAATTCATTTGCTTTATCGTATTTTTCATCTAAAATATAAACATCAAATAGTTCATCAGCGACAACTGTAGCAATATTTTTATCTTTTGTTACTGTTAATATCTCATATAAATATTTTATTGCTTTTGGATAATCTTTTTGATATTTATAAACTTTTGCCATAGAAATTTTTCCATAAGTTTTTGTTAATTCATCATCAAAATTATCAATTATAATTTGCGCAAAATATTTTGCATCTTCAATTTTATTTATTTCCAATTTTAATTCAACTAAAAGCATATAAGCTTTTGCTAAATCATATTGGTTAATTTTAGAAGAATTAATTGAGGCTTCTAGTTCAGTTGATGCCTCAAGAATTAATCTTTTTGATTGTTTTTTTAAAGCAAGTTCAGCATATAAAAGTATTGTATCAGAAACTAAAATATTAACTTTATTTTTATCTTTAAAGCTTTTTACTTGATCATAAGCATCATCAATTTTTCCATCACGTGCTAAAGTTCTTGCATTTTGTAAAATATCAAAACCATCATTTATTGATTGTTTTCTTTGCTCTGAAATTTGTACGCCTGAAGAATCAATAAAACCATAATAAAAATCTTTTTTTGCATATGACACATTTAATATTAAAAATATAATTATTAATAATCTCAATTTTTACCTTTTATTTTTTAATTCATATACATATGAAAATATTTCAGCCATTGCTTTATAAAATTCACTTGGTATCTCTCTATCTATATCTATTTGATCATACAAAGACCTAGCAAGTGCCGGATTCTCTATAATGGGTATTCTATTGTCTTTTGCAATGTCTCTTATTTTAATTGCTAAAAAATCAATACCTTTAGCTACAATTTTTGGTGCAGAATCAACTTTATTGTCATACTTTAAAGCAACAGCATAATGTGTTGGATTTGTAATAACAACATCAGCTTCAGGAACGGAATTCATCATACGTTTTTGAGCCATTTGCATTTGAATTCTTCTAATTCGACCTTTTACTTGAGGATCTCCCTCCATATTTTTAAATTCATCTTTAATCTCTTGTTTACTCATTCTTAAAGACTTTATATAATAATGTTTAGTAAAATAAAAATCTATTATAGCAAAAATAATAATAATAAAAAGAATTGCGCTAAGGAAATAAACAGATAATTCAAACATAGTTGCTATTGTATCTTGAGTATCTTGATTCATCATTGTCAAAATTTTTTGATAAGTTAAAGAGAAAATAATAAGCATTACTACAGTAATTAGTGTTAACTTTGCTAACAGTTTGAATGCCTCAATAAGTTTTTTAAATCCAAATATATTCTTTATACCTTTGATAGGATCTAATTTCTGTAAATTAAAACTTATAGGTACAGTAAGAAAACCAAATTGAGCAAGATTACTTGCTAATACTAATACTAATACTAAAATAAATAAAGGGGCTAATGCTTTTAAAAGAGTCAATGTTATTTGAAAAGTTATAGTATAAAATAATGGACCATCTAATTCTTGACCAATAAAACTATAAGAAAATAACATCAATTTTTTAATTTCAAGTAAAGAGTATGAAGAAAAAAAAAGAAGGTACATTGTCCCTAATGTCAATACTGTGGCACCTGAAATTTCTGCAGATTTTGCAACATTTCCTTCTGCCCTTGCATCACTTATTTTTTTATCGGTGGGTTCTTCTGTTTTATCATCATCAGCCATATGAAAACCTTACTTTATTGGAATTTAGAAATAAAATAATCTACAAATGCATTTGTAAATATTTCCATACCTAATATTAAAAAAATAAAAATCAATGCAAATTTCAACTGAAATGTAACAATAAAAGGCGAGAATGAAGGCATAGATTTTGTTCCATAACCATAATAAATATCTAAAATAAAACCAATAAAGAATAAAGGTAAAGCGAAGGCAAAGGCAAAGGCAAACATTCTTTTTATTTCATCAGTAGCTAGTTGAACTCCATCATAAGAGAAAATATTAAAACTTCCTAAATGAATCATAGAAAAGCTTTTTACTAAAATAACTAATGTCATTTCATACATCCCTGTTTGAAAAAACAACATTAAGGCAATCCAATAAAGTAGATTAGCAATTATCCCTTGTTGTCCACCAGTAGATGGATCAAACATTGAAGCCATTGATAATCCAGTTGAGTATTCAACAAACTCTCCAATTATTCTAACTGCTGAAAATATAATATTAATTAACATTGCAGCAGTAAGACCTAATGTTATTTCAGAGATTAAACTCATAATAAAGTTATCTGCATTAACATCTGATGTAATATCTACTAAAGGGAAAATAAAAATTGTTAAATAAAATGCAAAAGCTATTCTTACTGTTGATCCAATAGATGTATGTCCAAAAACTGGCATAAAGGCAACAAAAGATAATATTCTGGCAAGAAGAAGAAGAAATTGATATAAAATATCTTCATTAAGTAAAGATAAAAAGGCTTCCATTACATATAATCTATACTTTTTTCTTCTCTATCTTTATTCTCTTCTTTTAGTTGTAAAATTGATTGAGTATCCATTTGTTGTTCAATTTTTCTTGGATTTTGTCCTTGACCACTTTGATTATTAAACGATGATTGATTATTACTATTTTGATTTGAAGAACTAAAATCTAAATTGAATTCCGTACTTTCATTAAATGTTTTATTTAATGAATTTTTTAATACGTTTTGATTTTCAACTAATGCATCTAAAGTTGAATTACTTGAAGCACTCAAACTAATAGATAATCCATTACTTTTGTCACTTTTCATCAAAATAGCAATTGAACCTAATGTTGTAGGATTTAAATTTATTCTAAAAGCAGTTACAGGTGGTTTATAATTTTCATACATTTGCTTTGCAATATCAGACATCATCGTAGCCATTTGTTGTCTTGCACCTATTATTTTTGATTGAATATTAAATGATAATGGTGAATTTACATTAATTATTGCATCATCTGCTAAGTTAATTGTATTTTCTAATAAAGCAGCACTTGCTTCAACTGACTTAGTAATTAATCCTTTGATATCATCACTTTTAATATTTTTATCTAAAAGAATATTATCAATAAAATCTTTTTTATTTTCAGTTTTTAAATTAATTGTTTTAACTTCAACTTTTTCAATTTCAATATCTTTATCTACATCAATACCTTCTAATCCTAAATCTAACATTTCAGCACTGGTTTTAACAGCATCAATTGAAGTTCCATCTTTTAAAAGAGTCACTGCTTCATTTTTATTAAACAATGATTGATTATTTATCTTATTTTTTTGAGAACCTAAATATAAGCTTGATATAAAATCTTTACCAGCAATTTCTTGTTCTGTTGGGTTAATATCATTAGTAGTCATATTTAAAGTGATTTTTGCACTATTTTTTAAAATTAGTTGATCCATCAAAGACATTTTTTGATCTTTTGTATTACTTACTAATTCTGAAGAATTTTTATTTACATCTTCAATAACTAAAGATTCATCTGGAAGGATACTACTATTTTCTAAATCACTATCAACTAATACCGTTGAATTTAAAGATTCTTTTTCATTAGATAAATCAATATTATTTGTGATATTTTCTGTACTTATTTCTACTTCAATAGAATTATTATCTACAATATTATTTGATAATAAATCTTTTCCATTATTTACTAATTTCGACTCATTGATTATCGATGTATCATTATTATTTATCTTATTTAAAGACGAATCTATAGTAATCTCTTTTGTTATCTTTTTTTCACTATTTTCTTTTACATCAATTTTTTGTTCGATTGATTTATTTGAATTTGACTCAAGTTTAGGAGTAATAATTTCTAATGTATTTTCTACTACTTTATTTTTTGTTTCTAAAGGTTTTTCAATTTCTGAAAGAACTAACTCTGAAGTATCTTGATTTAACTTATTTTCACTATCTAAACTATTATCCTTAGCATTGATATTAATTAAATTTGATGTATCTTGAATATCTGTATTTAATTTATTTGTTAATGTGTCATCTAGCATTTTTGTTGTTGTAGTTTTTGTATCATCTGTTAAATCTGCAGTTTTTAAATCATTACTTTCATCTTTTTTAACTTCTTTGATATTTCCATCTACTGTTGTTTCAATATTATTCAATAATGTACTATCAGTCTTTCCATTTTTAGTATCAGTCTTTTCATTTCTAATGTCAATATTTTCATTTGTATTTGATGCTTCTTTAGCACCTTTTTTTGCTTCTATTATTAATCTATCTAATAAAGAACTTGTACTAACTTTTTGCTCTTTATCAGTACTAGATATATCTTCTTCAGGCAATGCTACATCTTCTGTAGTTTCAATATTATTAAGTGTAGTTACTACATCTTCTTTTTTTATTTCTGATATAACAGTCGTTTTTGTATCAACATTTGATTCATCTTTTGGCATACTATTTAATAATAAAGAATCAAATAAAGAAGGTTTATCTTTTAATGGTTGATCCGTTGTTGATGTAGTATTTGTATTTACTATTTTATCTGTAGGAAGTAAATTATCTATTATGTTTGACATTTTAATTACGCATTTAATATATCTAATGTTTTAGAATCAATATTTTTATGAGTATTAAATGAAGCCACATTTGCTTCATATGATCTCGTTGCTTCTATCAAATCTACCATTTCAACAACCGGATTAATATCTGGATATGCTACATACCCATCTGCATTAGCATCAGGATGAGCAGGTTCATATCTCATTACAGGTTTTGCTTCTGATTGTACAATTGATTTGACTCCAACACCTCTCAATGCTAAATCAGAATTTTTATTATTTGTAGTTTCAACATCATTAGAATTTGTTTTATTAGTATTAGCTAAAAGTACATCTTGAAAAACAACTTGTTGTTTTTTATATGGACCACCCTCTAAAGTATGAGTAGTTTTTGCATTTGCAATATTAGCACTTACAACATTTATTCTTGTTCTTTGAGCACTCATACCTGAAGTTGCTACATTATAACCATCGAAAAAACCCATAACTACTCCTTTTACTAAATTTGCATTCTCATAATTTCTTTATATGCACTTATTGCTTTATTTTTAACTTCTAATGCTAATTTCATAGATAATTCAGCTTCTTCAATTTTTTGAACTGCTTCTTGTAAATTAGTAACTTTACCACTTGCAATTCCTTCCATAGCATTATAACCCTCAACTTGTTGATTGTTAACATCAGAAATAGCATTATTTAACATATTTTGAAAAGATTTGTCATCACTCTTTTCAATTTTATTATTTGTGTTTAAACTCAAAGAGCCAATTGAATCTGCTATTGAAGATATATTCATAATTTACCTCTTATTTTGTCTTTTTTTGATCTTTTGTATTTGCGTCTATAACGTCTTTTACTGTTAATTCATTTAACATAACTTGAATTTTCTCTTCATTATATTTAAAATTAAATTCATTTCTTTTATTATCAAGACTAAAAAGACTAATAATCAAAGAGAGCATCATATTGCTAATGCCTTTTAAAGATATAGTTACTAAAATTATACCTAAAATCATCTCCATTGGAGTAAATAAATCTGCATTAATCGTAAAAAAAATTAATGTTGCAAAAAATCCAGTTGCAATATAAAATCTAAATATTCCACTATTTATTACAGTTTGAGAGAATCGTTCTACAACCATGATTCTCTACTTGAAACAATAAAAATAGAATTAATTAAATTTAATTTTAACACCTAGAACAGACCTTAATGAATGTTTTTTAATAATTGATCGATAATCACTTGTAACTGTTTTGTTGTTTCATCAGATGAAAATTCATTGGCAAATAATTTTCTAAGCCTTCCTGTTGTAGAAATATTTGCAGAAGTTGAAACGTTTCCTATATATTCTACCATAAAATCTTTATTTAATCTATTTTTTTTTCCCAAGTTTACTAAAGAATTGGCTATGGTTTCGCCAATTTGATAATTTCTTGTATGATTAAAACTCAACATTAATTTACTTTTATCAAGTGAAAGCATTTTCATCAATGAGTACACATCAGTTAATGCACTTGGATCTGTTGTAGTAATTGCCAAAATATTATCAGAAATTGATAAAAATTCTTTTACATATTCATTTAATCCCGCACCAGTATCAATAAGTAAAACATCGAATCTATTTAATTCAATTATATCTTTAACTATTCTTGAGAAAACAAAACTGTTTCGTGTAGAACTATATTGATAACCACTTCTGCCTGCAATTAAATGAATATTTGAATAGGCTGTTGGGGTTATAACCTCATCTAATGTTTTAGTACCATCAATATATTCAAATAGAGTATTTTGAGGTTTTATATCAAATAAAACTTGCATATTTGCTAAACCAATATCAGCATCTAAAACTGCTACATTAAAACCTCTGCGTGAAAGTAAAAAAGCCATATTTGCAGTAAAAGTTGATTTTCCAACACCACCTTTTCCTGATGTTATTGTTACAAGTTTTGTTTTAGAATAATTCTTTTTTACTCTATTAGTAAGATTAATTAATTTACTGGCTTGTGAAGAAATTGTATTAAGCAACTCTATCTCCTAACACATTGTTTATTCATAAAACAATCAATTAGATATGTTGAATCAGAAACAATTAAATCATCTGGAACATTTTGTCCAATTGAGAAATATGTAATTGATTTTTTTGTTTTGTGAGCAAAAGAGATAAGGTTTCCAAAACTTCTTGTTTCATCTAATTTAGTAAAAGTTAAATAATCAATAGAAAGCCTAGAATAATTCTTATAAATCTCTAATAAATCACTATGTTTAACATTTGCAGGAAGTACTAAAATCTTCTCAATTGGTAACTCTTCAACTCTTTTCTGATATTCATTTATAAGTTCAATTTTATCAACATCATATTGACTTGAACCTGCTGTATCAATAAAAATATAATTACAATCTTTTAATCTTAAAAGTGCTTCAGATAATCCCTCAGGTTTTTTTACAATCTCTAAAGGGAGTCTCATAATATTTGTATAAGCTTGTAATTGCTCAATTGCACCAACTCTAAAAGAATCAAGAGTTACAATACCAACTTTATAATTTTGTCCCAATTTATAAGCATATCTTGCTGCAAGTTTCGAAATAGTTGTAGTTTTGCCGACACCAGTTGGTCCTACCATCATAATTATTTTTCTTTGATGTTTTCGCAAAGGTACTTCATGTTTTATAGGAATTACTCTTCTTAGAATCAATTTAAAAAAATCATTAACTTTTTTTGGATTTGACTTTAATGCAATAGGTAATTGTTTAATAGTTTTTTTCATAATAGTATAAGTCATTTCTTGATCAAACTCATTTTGTTCAAAAATATTATACATAGATGCAAATTCAGGAGGAATAGTTAAATCGTAAAGTTGACTTTTTGGATTCCAAATTGATTTTTGAACTTGTTCTAAAACACTTTGCATTTTTAGGATTTCTTCTTTAAAATCATAAACTTGCGTTTTTATTGGCTGAGAATTTTCACTTGCTTTAGTTATTGCAGTTTTTGTATATTGTAAATTTTTCTTTTTTTGTTCATCTTCAACAGCCACAACAACTTCATACATACTTTTACCATTTTGTTGTGTTGATATTTTTTTTGTAGATATTACAATTGCATCTTCT
The DNA here is from genome assembly GCF_013201665.1 of Arcobacter venerupis. Taxonomy (NCBI): domain Bacteria; kingdom Pseudomonadati; phylum Campylobacterota; class Epsilonproteobacteria; order Campylobacterales; family Arcobacteraceae; genus Arcobacter; species Arcobacter venerupis. Next base: position 2,593,855 of record NZ_CP053840.1, read on the forward strand.
CCGCACTCTTCTTGTGCTTGACGTAGAGCAATTGTAGGGGTTTCTCCTAAGAAAGAGAGCATATTCATTTTATTCTTCCATCTTTATATATTTGTTCTATACTTCCATCTGTATTTTTTATACGAATAAAATCATTATTTTCATAAATAATTTTACCTTTCTTTTCGATTTTAACACCACCGAAATTAAAAACTATAGATTCATCTTCATATTTTTTTACATCTTTTAAACAAATAATTGTATTTTTATTTATGTAATGAGTTGTAATATACTCTTCTTTTTGTATATGAGATAATTGTAAAGGTACACAAGTTTTATTTAGTTCATCAATATTTTGTACTTTAACTTTTGTGTTATCAATTTTTTCTTCAAAATTTATAGATTCTTTTGAAATTAATACACTAACAGCAAAAAGATTCATATTTAATATAAAAACTATAAAACTAAGCTTTAATATCAAAGATTTTTCCTCCGTTTGCCGCACTTATTTCAGCAACCAATTCCTTATACATTTGTTGAACTGGTAATACAATTGAAGCTAACTTTCTATTTAATTCATAAAGTTCTTTTAATTGTATTTCTAATAAATCAACACTTGCTCTATAAATATTAACATCTTTACCTTCTTGTATCTTTAATATAAGTTCATTATTTAACTGTGCTTTTAATAGAGTAATATTATCTATCATAACATGCTTTTCATCATTTCTTTTAAGAAGTTCTTCATGCTTGGCAGCTTTTATATCTTCAATATCCAAAGAAATAGAGTCTTTTAATTTTGTAATCAATTCTGACATATTTTTTATAGTATTTTCAATCATAAGAACCCTTATTTATTATTTTTAGTTAAAAATTCATATAACATATTGCTAATTCCTAAACTTCCAGAAGAGTTATCAGCAATAGCTTGTGTATACATTCCTTTTATTATATCAGAACCAGCACCTTCCCCTGCAACTTTTGTTGATCGTAAAGATACATCCATAATTTGATTTAAAAAAAATGATTCAAAATCATTACAAACTTTTTTTAATTGTTCATCATCATTATTTTTTAAGTTTTCTTGTTTTATATTACTTAATTTACTACTTTGTAATAAATCTTGATTTATTACATTATTAGTTCCTATTTCCATTATTCCAACCTATCGAAGAAATTTTCTTGCGTTAAAATATCTTGTTGATTATCTTGAGAAAAGAATCTCATTTCAACCCTTCTATTATCAGCTGCAACATCACTCTTAGGATGAAATGAACCATAAGCTGAAACCTTTAATATTGATGGATCAATTTTATTTTTAATTAATTCTTTAACTACTGAAATAGATCTCAAAGCAGATATATCCCAAGCATCACGTGGAATTGTACTACTTAAAACTCTATTAGTATCAGTATATCCTATTATTTCAATATTAAAAGTTTGAGGCATTGTTCTTATAACTCGTGCAATTTTAGAAATAAATGTCTTTGCATTTGCATTTGTTAATTCATATTCACCATCATCAAACATTATACTTGATGGAATATCTAAAACAAACTCATTTTTGCCTTTTTCCATTTTAATTTCTTGACTTTCAATATTTTGACTAGAATTCATTTCTTGAACAGCTTGTGCAACATTCTGTTCAGTATTATCAAAAGAACTTTCATTTGATGAATCATTTTGATCTGAAGTTGAACTATTATTTTGAGTAGAATATGAATCACTTTGAGTTTCCACATCTGTAGATGCATCAATAAATCCCATTGCTTTTTTCATAATATTAAAATATTCTTCAACTTTAACTTTATCCATAACCGCCATAGATAATAAAAGAATAAAAAAGGTAAGTAATAATGACATTAAATCACCAAATTGTACAAGCCAACCGGGTAAACATTTAGGACATTCTGGACATTTATTTTTTGCCATTATTCAACTCTACTCTACAACTTCAACTAAAATAGAATTTAATTGCATTTTTATATTTCCTATTGATTCTTCAGCAGCAATCATTGTTGCACCATGAATAATTACTTCACAGGCAGTTGCTTCTTTTGAATGTTTTTGAGATAATTTACTTTCAGCAATACCAGCAAAAAGAGTTCCAAGTAACGCACCATATAAAGTTGTTAACAAAGCAACAGCCATAGCAGGTCCAACAGCTGCAGGATCAGATAGATTTGCAAGCATTGCAACAAGTCCAACAAGAGTTCCAATCATTCCCATTGCACCTGCAGTTCCACCTATATTCCCAAAAATAGATATCATAGTCGAATGTCTTTTTTCCATATGTTCTAACTTTAATTCCATTAATGGCTGTAAAACATCAGCTTTTGTTCCATCAACTAAAAGTTGGAATGCTTCTCTAAAAAAAGGATTCGTTTCTTGTAACACTTTTTGCTCAATTTGCATAACACCATGTTTTTTAATCTCCGTTGCATAAAAAACAATTTTTTCAACTAATTCAGGCAGAGGTTCAACTTTAACTTCGTTTAATGCAACTTTAAATGCGGGCATAATTCTTTTTAAATCGCTAGATTCAAATTGAGCAGCAGTAACTGCAATTGTACCACCAATTACAATTACAACAGAGGGAACATCCACATAAGGGCCGAAACCAACTCCCCCTAAAATTATGGCGAGAGCAATTAATGCCCAACCTCCTCCTAATCCTCCTGCGGTACTTTTATCCATAAATTACAATCCTATATGATTTAGTCTAAAATCTTCATTTCCGATTTTCTTAATTTTAAGCCCAAATTTTCCCTCTACAATTACAGCTTCACCCACTCCAATTTTTACGCCATTAACTAAAACTTCCAATGGTTCATTTACCATTTGCTCAAGTTCTATAATTTCTCCAACATCCCATCTTAAAATATCTTTTAATAAAACGACTTTTGTTCCTAATCGAACACTAAGTTTTAATTTTATGTTATATAAAAGTTCAAGATTTTTTGGAGTTTGTACCGTTGGTTGATTCGAGTACATATTATAATTATTATTTGACATAACAGTTGGCGTCTCACTTCTTGTTTCTATTTCATCTGAGTTTACTCCTGTAATAGAAGAAAAGAATGGTAAAATCATATCATCAAAACATATAATAAAAGGCAATTTTTCATCATCCAAAGAAACAATCATTTCATAAATATTTGTTTTATTTTCTAATGAAGAACCTTCAATAATTATTGAACTTTTTACTTCTGATTTTATTGTTCCAATATCACCTAATCCTTGTGCATTAGCAGAAGTACAAAAACTTCCACAGATATTTGAAATTATTTCATTTACAGCATCTGTAATTTCATCATCAATATGTTCTTTTAAATCTCCCATTCCTCCAAGCATCAAATACTCAAATTTCGTAGCAGTTAATGTTGGTATATAAAAACTAATTTTAGGAGAGATTCCTTTAAAATCAAATTTAACAATACATTCAACAAGCTGCGTAGAATCAAAATTATCACTAACTAAAGCTACTATATCTTCAATCTGAGCACTTTTTGATAATAATTGTTCTAATGTATTTGAGAGTTCTTCTTTAAATATATTTGATAAATCTGATGCCAATTAAAACTACCTTTATTTATTATTTGAATTTTCTAATTCTTGTAAAACAAATGCTTTAACTTTCATCATATCCTCTGTTGGATATTTATATTCAGCTTCACCTCTTGTTATTTTTACAAAAAAATCTTTCGAACTTTTATTGTATCCGAACTTTACATTATCTAAAGTTACTTCATTTTTATCTGAAATATTTTCAGTACCTAATGCTTTTTTATATTCATCTTCTTGGATAACTTTACTCTTTTGATCAACATTACTAACTTTTTGGATTTTTTCTAAATTATTAGCTTTAGAATTATCTATCTCTGCAGTTCTACCAATTTCCATAATATCCTCCTTAAAAAGTAACTATTTTAAGCCATTATAGCAGAAAAAAATTAAATTATTTAAGAATCTTTGTATAAACTATAGAGATTCCAAATACTCATCAAATCCTATTAATTTGAAATCTATCAAAGAATCTAAGTAAGGTCGAATCAAATATTGCTTAGCACTTGAAATTTTTAACTCTTGAATTAATTGAATTGCAGTTAAAAAATCTGCATCTTGATCATTTAAAATGGCTTTAATTAATGATATTTGTATTGAGGCATCATTATATCTTCCCGCTTCTAATAATGCAGCAACCATTAAATACATCGTATATTTATCTTCAAGTTTATATTCTAATTGTAAATACTCTAAAGTTTTTATAGATTCATCAGGTGCATTAGAGTGTAAATCTTTTAACGCTTTAGTTCTTAAATATGAAGGTGTTTTTTTACCTGTAATATTCATATCAGCTTTTGAGAAAAGACCTAAACCTTTCAAAATATCTACATAATATCTTGTAATAATTAGTGGACCTTCTAAAAATTGATTATTTAATGTTAAAGGTAATGAATCTTGTAATCTTGAATGATAAGAGTAATCTGTTTCACTTTTTCTTCGTTGAACTAATTTTATTAAAAATGTTAAAGGATCTTTAAAATGCTCATCTAATAAAATATGATTTTCATCTAATTTTCCACTATCCATAGCTTTTAAGAAATCTATTGCTTGATAAAATATAGTACTTTCATATTCTAAAGGTTTATCTGCTGATGTGAATTGAGGGTTAATAAATAATTTGTATATTTCTTTAGAAAAATAATTATAAAGACCATTATTACTTTTTATATTTGATTCTATATACTCTTTATCTTTTACTTTTATATTTAATCTATTCGCAGTTATTAAATACATAATTGAGTAAAGTTTATTACCTGGATTTAATTTATATGCTCGTTCAAAATACTTAAAGGCATTATTAAAGTCATTTATTTGAGCAAAAGATAGTGCCAAATTATAAAAAATATAAGATTTTGTATCTTTAGTCAACATTTTCTGAAGTTCCACAACTCTTATAATTGGGTCTTCTTTTACAATTTTAAGAAATTTTGCATTATATTCAACCATCTCTTCAAGATTTAAAATACTTTCTTTTTGATTATAAATAAAACCTTTCAAACTATCATAAATAATCTCCTGAGAATCTGAAAAAATAAATGGTGCAAAATAAAAAATAAAATCAACTTTTCTATCTTCATCAAATTTTATAACTGAATCTAAATATTGTTTTGTTGTATATTTATTTTTATTAAAAAATATTTCTAAAGGTAATTCAGTATTCGCTTTAAAAGTGTTTTTTCTCTCATTTATTAAATCTAAAGTCTCTTTTAATCCTTCAATATTATTCATTTTTAAATCAGTATAACTTAAAAACCATAGAATTTTATCGATTGTATTTGGATTTACATTTTGATCTTTTGCTTTTTTTAATAATAAACTTGCTTTTTCATACTCTTTTAATTTTATATAAATTAATGCTTTTTTTAAATCCATAGCATAATCCATTGTATTTAAAACATCTAAAGCATTCTCATACTCTTTTAAAATTATATAAGTATCAGAAAGCATTCTTTTTGAGTGTTCTGATAAATTTTTAAATTTTTTTGAAACTTTTACGATAGTATCAAGATACTTATTATCTTTTGAGATTTGATATAGATAATAACATGCTGACATATAAGGGAAAGTATGAATATTTGCATTTTCTGGTTTTTCATAAATTTTATTTAAATACACTATTGCATTATCAATTGAACCCAATTTATAATATGCAATTCCCATGTTTAAATAAGATGGAACTTCAATTATTTTAGAAGTTTTTTCAAAAAGTTTAATTGCTTCTTCGTATTCATCTTTACTTAAATGTAAAACTGCTTTATTAAAATCAATTTGTAAAGACAGATTCTCTTGAGATTTTTTTAATTTCTCAAACTGAAATATTATTTCAGGTTGTGATTCAATTACATCTTCATTAGCACATAAAGTATAATTTATAAATATAGCTGTTAATAATAATTTATATACTAAATTCATGTAATATTAAAACCTAAACCATCGCATTAACTTGGGCATAAAGCTCTTCATTTCTTTTTTGTAATTCATCTAATCTATTTTTTAAGTTTATATTTTCTATACGTAATACTTGTAAATCATCTCTTGCTACTTGTAATGTACCTTGATTAGTTTTTAAGGTATTTGCACTTATCTTTACTTGTTTTTCATATCTCTCAATCAATGATTCAAATTTACTTACTTCTTCTTGTAAAATGTTTTTTTCTTCATTTACTTTTTTATATAAAGATTTATAAACGTTAGAACTTGAGAAAAAGTAGAGTAATAAAACCCCTAATACAACAATTAATAAAAAATTTTCCAAATTAATCCTATTCAAATATAAATAGAGTAGATATTCTACTCTATTTAAGAAATTATCTTTTTAAGCCAATTAAGGTAGTTAAAAGTTCGTCAGCTGTAGTAATAGATTTAGCATTTGCTTCAAAAGCTCTTTGAAAAACCATTAAATTTACAAGGCTCTCTGATAAGTCAGCGGTACTTAGTTCTAATGTTTTAGTTTGTATTTCAGCTGTTTTAGCATTATTTAAATTATAAATAGGATCACCTGATTCATTTGTTTTTGCTAAAAGATTTCCACCTACTGGATTTAATCCTCTATTATTATTAAAAACAGCAACTGCAACTTGACCAATAGCAAATTCAACGCCATCTTGTTTCATTGTAATAAGACCTGTACTATCAACTGAGAATTCTCCAAAAGGAGAATCAGAAATACCTAAAGTGTCCAATCTTAATTGTAAACTTCCTTTTGTTGATGTTTGGTCAACTTTATTTGTTATTTCAATAAATTCTGCACCAGCACCTTTTCTTCCTGAATAATTAGCATTTACATCTATTGGAGTGAAAACTCCAGCAGGAGCCACTGCTGTACCTGAAGCATCATCAGAAACTTTCATACTTCCTGTAAATTCAACATCATAATTTGAATCAAGTGTCTCTACTACTAAATTTCCATTTACATTTCTTGCTACAACTTGTGCTGATAAATCTGGATTAGAATTAATTTGCGAAACTACATCATCAATACTTGCTGCATTATCAATATAAAAAGGTTTAGCTTGAGGAGGAACACCACCATCATTTGGTATTGGTAAGTTAATTCTTAACTCTTTATCATATATAGTTAAGCCATAAGTATAATCTTTAGGTGTGCCATCAATTCCCAAATTAGAAGCAGTATAAACATCTTGTTGTTTTCCAGTTATTAACTTAGTAAGAGCATCTCTTGAGGCATCTAATGCACCAATTCCTGAACCTTTTGATGCTGTTGATGTTGTTTGGAAATTTCCTTGAACTACTGATTCTTCACCAGCTGATTCTGCTACTTCTGATATTTTAAATTCTTGACCAGGAATTAATGATTTAATTTGAATAATACCTTTTAACATATCAATATTATTTGTCGAAGATGTATATGTTTCCCCTGTATTAAAAGCATCTGCTCTTCCAGAGTCAATAGCCATTGTTGCCACAAGACCGGGTATCTCTGAAATTTGATCAGCTAATGCTTTATATGTAGCAATTTTACCTGCAGCTTTATCATAAACTGCAATTTGTGCTGGTGTTAAAGTTCCAGTTGGATCTGCGTATGTTACAGGATCATCAGCAAAAAGTTCAGCTTTTAGAGAATCACTTGCACTAGTTACAACAAATTTTTGTGAAATTTTATTCCCATCTATATATACATATATTTGATCTGAATCTTTTCCAATAACTGACTCACTACCTGATTTAAAATTAATTTGAGATATTTGAGGAATTGATGTGGCTGATAAAGCATCTGGTTCCTCTTTTAATTTTTGTAACCAATTAGTATAATCTTTTATTGCTGCTTCAATATCAGAGACTTTTGAAGATTTTGTTTTTCCACCATCTCCACTAAAAACTGTGCTTGAATCTGATTTTGCAGTCAAGTTATAATCAGTTGCTTTAGCTGTAATTGTTTCTATGTAAGTACCGTGCCTTATTATTCTTGAAGCTAAAGGTTTAGTAAAATCAGAAGTAAAAACACTTGTATTTGGATTTGTACTTGTTACATCATTTTGGCTATCAATTGGACTCATCATCCAACCTTGTACCTCATTTCCTGCTGAATCTTGAAGAGTTCCATTATCACCCATTCTAAAATTCCCAGCTCTTGTATAAAAGGTTTCAGATCCTCCTGAAGTACTTGATTTCATTACTGTAAAAAATCCATCCCCATTCAATGCCATATCATAGTTTACACCAGTTAATTTGGTACCACCTTGAGTATATAATTTTTCTGCATCAAGTACTGTAGAACCTTTTCCAATTCTATCTTGGTACATTTGATCTGCAAATGAAATTCTTGAGGCTTTATATCCTATTGTATTTACATTTGCTATATTATTTGACTCATTATCTAAAGCTTTTTGTTGTGACGCTAATCCTGAGATTCCTGTCCAAAGTGCTCCTATCATGACTGATCCTTTATTTATTAAGGTGATGAACTTTAATGTTCATATATTAATACTTAATTAGCACTAATATAAAAACACTATTTTCTTAATTGAATTGCAGTTTGTAACATTTCATCAGAAGTTGTAATTGACTTAGAATTTGCTTCAAATGCTTTTTGGTATACTAGCAAATTTGTTAAACTATTCGCTGTACTTGATGTACTCATTTCTAAAGAATTACCAACAATTTTGTTTAAAGTCCCTGCATAAAATGCTCGTCCTGACTCTAAAGTATTTTCATACATATTGTCACCCTGCGGCATTAGTCCTTGTTCATTCGTAAAATTTGCGGTCTGTAGTTTTCCAACTATAAACTTATTACCATTATCTTTTAAAAAAATTATTCCATCTGATATTTCAACTTTACCAGAACTATTTTCTGATAAATTTAAATTCGATAGTTTCATTTGTATTTCATTAACAGATAATGATTCTTGACCAACTAAAGACATTGTGCTTGTAATATCTAATAATTTAGCATTAGAAAATTCTAATGCAGTTTTTAATGCATCTCGAGAGCTATTAACCAGCCCTATTCCTGAACCTAAAATTGCATTTTGAGTATTTGTAATATTCAAAAAATTTTCATTTATTTGAGCATCTTTTATTTTTACTTCTTTTGCAGGAATCAAAGAATTAATAGTTAAAAGTCCAGTTGTAGTATTAACAGATGAACTTAAACCTTTGATATTAGATATTTTATCTGAAAGTTTTTTCATCGTTGTTGCAATATCTGTATCAAAAGCCTGACGTATTTCAGCATTATCTATTGTAACTTTTATACTATCATTCTCATTTATCAATTGATTCATAGAAGTTGATAAATCAATATTAGTTACTTGAGAAGCTGAAGGAGAAGAAACTGCTGTTGACGTTGTTGAATATAAATCAAGTTTGTTCTTATAATCAGTAATTAAAGCATCTATGTCAATAATTTGTGCAGATTTTGTTTTTAATCCATCTCCACTTACACCTTTATCAACAGCTGAAGTTGTGTAGTTAGTTGCTCTTGCATTTATTGTTTGCAAAAAGTTTGGATTACCTATAGTTTGTGCTACAATATTTTCAGTATATGAATCATCAAATTTCGTTTTTGTTGAATCAGAAGTAACAATATTATTTGACTGAGGAGTTAATCCAAGTACCTTCATGCCATTTTGAGTTTGTAATAAGCCATCTTCAGCCATATAAAAATTACCAGCTCTTGTATAATAAGTATCATTAGTTTTTCTGTCTGAGATTATAAAATAGCCTTTCCCTTCAATTGCAACATCATAATTATTATTTGTTTGTTTCAAATTACCTTGTGTCATAATTTTACTTACAGAACTAATAGATGTACCTTTTCCATATCCATTTTCATACATCATATTTTCAAATTTTATATCATCAGCTTTATGTCCAATAGTATTAACATTAGTAGAATTATTTGATTCAACATTTAATGCTTTTTCAAAAGCACTTAAACCTGAAACTCCATTCCATAATGAACCAATCATTTTTTCACCTTAGAATATTTTTGTTATAGTTGAAAAGGGTAATGTAGTCATTTGGTCAGAATACACAGCTACAGAGACACCAGCTAATGAATATTTATTATCTGGAATTTTTTCATCATTTTCATCAAGTATTGTTAATTTACCATCACTAACTAAAGGAGTCCCCGGAGCTGTTAAAACAATTTTCTTTCCTGTTTTAACACCATTATCATCTAAAATCTCACCATTAACATTGTAATTTACTATTGTACTTTTTGTGGGATCTGTAGAATCAGGAAGAACAACTCTATCTTCAAGATATAAAATTTCTTGTGCTTTTACTTGAATATTTCCATCAACGTTTTCTACTGATCTTACTGTATATGCTTTAGTAACACCTGATTGATTAATATTTCCATCTTCAACATTTTTTCCAATAATTCCTGATGCATTTGATAAAGAAGATTGTGAAAAAGCCGTTTGCATTGATTGCATTGCTTTTATCATTTCTTGATTTGTATTCATAGATGACATTTGCATCTGAGTAGAAAGCATTGATGCTGAATCTGTTGGTTTTGTTGGATCTTGCATTTTTAATTCTTGAATCATCAATTTTAAAAAATCATCATTAGTTAAAGTATCATTACTTATTGCTGTTGTATAAGTATTACCGTCTACACCTGTGCTTGAATTTACTTCTACTGTACTAGCCATTTTAATCTCCTATATCATATGTTCTTCAAAGAAATATCGAACTACATTATCAGAGTCCATAGAATCTTGAACTCTAACAGCCAACTTATCATCCATTACAATAATATCACCTGTTCCAATGATTCTTGTATTTACATAAATTTCGCCACCTGTTCCAGCGGCTTTATGCAAAGAAATTATATCACCATCACTTAATTTAAGAAATTCCGAAACTGTTATATTTGTACTACCTAGCATTACATCGACAACTATCTCTGTATCAACTAATAAATCATAATCTCTTTCACTAATTTCCATTTAAATACTTTGCTTATTATTTTGATAAATTATATCATAAAGTTACAATATTTACTAAATGATTTTTTTATTACTAAATGATTAAATCCAAAGAATCGAGCATTGAAGAAACTTTTGATTCAATATTTCCATCGAAATTGCCAAGATCACTTGCAATTACTACACCACCTGCTGTCACGTTAGCATCTTTTTTTAATTCTATAAAAGGTTCTAAATCTAATTGACCTTTCAAAATTTCATAATCCTTGGGATTAAGATGTATTTGTACTTTTGAAGCTGTTTTAATCTTATTTAAAAGATGATTTATTGTTTGTTGTGCAATCTTTGACGAATTTTCACCTACTTCAATACTTATAATTTTTTGTGCAATTGAAATTGATGTTTTTAATAATTTAGTTTCCATTTGAAAAGTTGCTTGTTCAAAAAAAGCAGCATAATTCTTTAAATCTTTTATTGCTTGAACAACTTGTGCATCAACATCCTTTCCTTTTATTCCATCACTTTCAATACTATTAACTTTTTGAGATATCTCATTTATTTTTAAATTTAAATTTCTAATTTCAATAAGAACAGGATCTGTACGTCCATTTATTTCCCTATCATCTAAAATTGATTTAGAATTTGAAAGTACATTATTATCAATTTCACTATTTATAAAAGTACCTAATTCATATTTCTGTACTTCTTCATTTTTAGTTAAAATCTTAGCACTAGAATATACATTATCAGCCATTAACCATTCTCTCTCTCAATGATGCCATCTTCTATCATTTTTTGTGCTACATCTAACATTTTTCTTTGAGCAATTTCAATATCTTTGATTTTTACTTTATTCGACATTTCAAACTCTTCTTTGAATCTATCTCTTGCTCTTTGTGACATTGAAGATGTAACTTTTTCCATATCTTCATCTGTAGCATTCTTCATTGCAATTACAACATCTGCTGTATCTACACCTTGTAAAATCTTCATAATATATTCAGGATCTAGATTTAATAAATCTTCAAATACAAACATATTTTCTTTTATTTTTGTTGCAAGAGAAGTATCAATTCCATTTATATTTTTTAATATATCTTGCGCTTTTGGTCCTAATTTATTAAGCATATCAGCCACAACTTTTACTCCACCAACATCAACAATTGATGATAATAAAGATTCAAGTTTTTTCTCCAAAACTAAGGATATTGTTCTTACAACATCAGGAGATACATCCTTAATAGTTGCTATTTGAATAGTTACTTTCACCCTTATTTCTTCATCTAATTGCATTAAAACTTCTGAAGATTTATTCGGATCCATATGAGATAATATTACTGCAATTGTATGAGGAGATTCATCTTTAATAAAGTCACTTAATTGTTTTGGATTAATCCCATCTAAATATGAAAAAGCTTGAGATGCTAGTTTCATTTTTGATAATTTTGCTAATACTTCATCAGCTTCATTTTTCCCGAGTGATTTATATAAAATTTCTCTTGCAAAATCATAACCACCTGAACTTATAAAACCTTTTGTTCTAGTATATAAATGGAATTCTTCGAGAACTGCTATTGACACATCTTTATTTATCGATGTAATTTGAGTAATTGCCGTTGAAATTGCTTCAACTGTCTCTTTAGGTAAATGTTGAAATATTTTAACAGTTGATTCTTCACCTATTAATACAAAAAATCTTGCAACTTTTTCCATCATTGACATTCCTTTTAGAATATCATTTTCTTTTGTATTACTTTCAGCCATTATTTAACACCTTTTTATTTAAAAGTTCCACTACCTTCATTTAATAGTAACTCAATCATTCTCGCAACTTCAAGTGGATTAGTATTTATATCTTTATCTAATTCTTCAATAAATACTTCATATCTTGCTGCTGATTCTTCATCTAAGCCTTCAATATTGTTTAATATTTGACTTTTAACTTTCGATTTTAATCTTCCTTGTGCAGTACTTGAATCAAACTCATTTTCATAATCTGTTAACATATCTTTAACTAAATTTTCATCTGTTCCATCAACACTTTTTCTTGTGCCATCACCTAATATAACAACTTCATTGCTTGCAATAAATTTTCTATAAAAAATAAAAAGTAAAATTGCAGCTATTAAATATTGTATATATTCACTGAAATCTCTTAAAATAGATTTAATCATTGCAACCGTATCAGTAGACTCATCACCAACAATTATAGCATTCCCATCTTTATCTAAAGTTTGACTAATTTGTTCTATTGGTTTTACTCCAATAAATTTAAAATCTTTTACTGTAATTTTGTCACCTCTTGCTTTATCAAAACCAATTGTATCTTGAACTACAGACTCTAATGAAGTTATAAAATCATCCTTATTTATATCTTTAAGCACAGAAGAATCAAAGGTTACAGCAGCAGTTATACGCTTAATATTAGTATAATTATTGTCTTTTTGACTAATTATTTTTTTAGAAATTTCATAATTTGTAACAGTGTTTGTACCTTCATTATTTGAAGCTATATTATTATTTCCAGTGCTTGTAGCAGGTTGCTGAATATTACTATCAACGCCTGCTACACCACCATTATTTGAAGGCATACCTTGTGATTTTGAACTATTTTCTATTACTTGTTGTGATCGAATAGTTCCCTCAGGATTATAAATTTCTTCTTCAACATCTTTTTTAACAAAGTCTAAAGATACTGTAACTTTTGCAACAACTCTTCCAACTCCTACAAAAGGTTCTAATAAAGCAACAATTTTCTTAGAATAATCTTCTTCTAAGCCCTCTTTATATTTATTTTGTGTTGTTGATTTTAAATTATTAATCTCTTCTGGTGATTGTTCAAGTAAACTTCCATCTTGGTCAATAAGTTGAATGTTTTCATGTTTCAAATCTGGAACAGCAGAAGCAATAAAGTTTTTAATCCCATCTATTTGCTTTTGAGTTAAAAATATTCCTGGCTTTAATGAAACCATAACAGAAGCTGTAGTGTCACCCCTTTTTTCAGTAAAAATTGTATCTTTTGGAATTGCAATTTTTACACTTGCTCTTAAAACACCATTTAAAGATTCCAAAGATCTTGATAATTCACCTTCTAGTGCACGTAAATATTTAACTTTATTTTCAAAATTTGTAGTACCTAAAGAAGATTTTTCAAATATTTCCCAACCAACATGTTGACTAGTTGCTGCTTCACTTGTAACTAATTTGATTTTAGCAATATTTATAAACTCTTTTGATGTTTTTAAAGTTAAACTATTTCCCGTTCCACTTACTGCAAATAAAATTCCTGATGCTTCAAGCTCATCACTTGCTAACATAACTTGAGATTTAGTTAAATTTGAAGCAATTGTATAATTTAATTTTTTATCTTCTGCATTGATACTTGAAAAAACTAAAAAACCAACTAATAATATAAATAATAAAGAGAAACCTCCTATTATTACTGCTCTTTGAGCAGTATTTAAATTACTAATAAACTTTAAAAGTTGATCCATTGATTACTTATCCTAATTAATTTTTTGCAGAAGATTCAATAACTGATCTAAATAATCGAGAATCCCTTTTTATAGATGATTGAATAGCATCGAATAATACTTTATTTTTAGACATTTCACTCATTTGAGTATCTAAATTAACATTATTACCATCATTTTGTTCTTCTAATCCTGCAACTTGGATAAGTTTAGGATTTCCTATAGATGAATTATTATCTATAGATGCGATGTGTCTTGAATTTGTTTGTTTCATTTTTAAAGTATTATCTAATTTATTGTTTAACACATCATCAAAAACCAAATCTTTTGTTTTATAGTTTGGTGTATTAATATTAGCTATATTACTTGAAATAACTTTTTGCTTTTCACCTCTAAAGTTTAATTGCTCATAAAGATTGCTTGATACGCTACTTGCTTCCATTATTTAGTATTACTTCCTATTTTTTCTATTAATGAAGCATTTAATTCATCTATGGATTTAACGGCTTTTTGTGCTTGTTCAAAACTTCGGTTTGCATCTATTAATTCAACCATTGTACTAACTGAATTAACATTTGATTTTTCTATAGCACCATTAACAATTAAACTATCATTATTATCAAATATTTCCATTTGATTAGGATTTTTTATTGAAAAAGTATTGTCTCCAATTTTATCTAAGTTTGTATATGGGATTTTAACAACACCAATTTGTGAAGCAAATTCATCCTCAAGTGTAATTGGCTCATTATCAGCATTTAATATATTATTTCCATTTGAATCAACCAAAAAATTATCTAAATTTTTAAAAGCACCATCTCTTGTATAAACTATATCTCCATTTGCATTTTGAACTTTAAAAAAAGTATCAGAATCATTTAATGCAAAATCTAGTTTATTTCCAGTTAATGTAATAGAACCCATTTCAGAATTAATAAATTTTGAATCAATCTTTGGTATGTTGTTTGTTACTGTATTTATTTTAGTTGGAACAACATTTTGCTCCTGAGCTTTTTGTAAATAATAATTAAAAGTAGTTTCTGTTGTACCTTCTTGTTTAAAACCATTTGTATTTAGATTTGCCAAATTATTACTAATTTGATCAAGCCTATTTATTTGGTTTATCATTGATGCAGCGAGTGGATAAGTACCTTGATTCATAAACTACTCCTCTAAATTATTTATTGTTTGAAAATTCTGCAATTAATTTATCTAAATCATCACCAATTAAATCATTTGTGTCATCACCATGTATATGTCTTGCAATTGCTACTTCTTTTGTTGCACCATCATCTTCAAATAAGTTATTTAAATACATAGATAACTTTCTAATAACAGACATAACTCTTTCGATTTTTTGTCTATTTATATCATTAAATTGCATTAATTCCATTGCTTGAAAAATTTCTAAATCTTCTGAATTAAGTATACCTTTTAATTTTTTCAAAGAATCTGACATTTTATTTGCGCTAATTAAATGTTCATCAAATATTTTTATATTCGGAAATTTACTATTCAATGAATTAAGTAAATTTGATTGCATATTAATAAAAGATTCAAAATCTTTTATCTGATTTCTAATTTCATTATTATTATCAAGTGTTAAGCTTAATACATCAAATATCTGTGAAACTTTTTCTTCTGAATCGTTCGCAACTTGACTTAACTGATTAACAACTTTTGTATCTTTTTCTGCAGGAAGAGGAAAAACACCTTCATTTATTTTAGTAGATGTCCAATCTTTTACTATTTCATCTTCGCTTCTGTTAGATTTTTGTTCATTTAATAGCTGCATTTTTTCTGATTTAACTGCTGATGATAAATCAAGCATAGGTTCATCTACTATTGGTTCTAAACTTTTTTCTAGTGTATTTTTTTCATTTACACTTTCGATTTCACTTAATAGTTTCTCAATGTCTGTACTATCAACACTACTAGAATTAGATTTAGGTTTAATAACTTCTTCAGATATTACGACTTCTTCTTTTTTTATTTTTTTACTACTATCTTCTTTAAATTCTTCTGTTTGTGATAATAACTCTTCAATTTCTTGCGTATTGACTTTTACACTCTCTGATGCGTCTTCTGAATCACTATCATCTTCAATATCAAGACCATTCATTAAAGCTTCAATTTCTTCTTGGCTCATACTCATGATAATACCTTATATTATTTTTTTAATACTCCGTCAAGTTTCTCTTTTAAAACTTCAGCATTAAAAGGTTTAACGATATAATTATTAACACCAGCTTTTAAAGCTATAATAACTTCGCCTTTCCCACCTTCTGTTGTAATCATAATTATAGGTGTTTTTTGATGGATACCTTCACTTCTAACTTTTTTAACTAATTCTAAACCATTCATATTAGGCATATTCCAATCTGTTAGAATAACATCATATCGACCTTCACTAAGTAGTTTCCAAGCTTTTACACCATCTTCAGCTTCATCAAAACTTTCCTTAGTAAATCCTAATTGCATAACCACATTACCAATGATTCTTCTCATTGTAGAGCTATCATCAACTATTAGAATTTTCATTAACTATCCCTTTTTTTATAAATATCTTCAAATTAGTATGCATTATATATAATTTGTTTTAAATTTATACTTAATGTATCTAAAAAACTATAAGCTATTTTATCTAAATTTAATTATTCTTAAAATATAATAAATATATGCAACTTTTAAGGATATACCGTGATTAGAGGACTTTACACAGCAGCAACAGGTATGAACTCAATGCAACATCAAATCGATGTAACATCAAATAATATAGCCAATGTTAATACAACAGGTTTTAAACAAGATAGAGCTGAATTTCAAGATTTAATGTATGAATCACTAAATTACACAGCAGGACAAACAACTCAAACAACAATGAATCCAACAGGCATTGATGTAGGACTTGGAGTTAGAATTTCTGGTATTCAAAAGAATTTCACAGAAGGTGATTTAAAACAAACATCAAATGACTTGGATTTAGCAATTGAAGGCAAAGGTTTTTTTCAAATAACATTACCAAGTGGTGAAACAGCCTATACAAGAAATGGGGCTTTTAAGCGAAATAATGAAGGTTCAATTGTTAATGCAAGTGGTTATCCACTTAGTCCTGAAATTGTTATTCCTGATAATGTTACAGATTTAACAATTGGAAAAGATGGTACAGTAACTGCAACTGATCCACAAACAAGTGCAACTGTAGATTTAGGTCAAATAACAATTGCAGATTTCATAAATCCAGCAGGACTTACCCCATTAGGAGATTCTTTATTTATGCAAAGTGATTCATCAGGCGATGCGTTAGTTGGAAATCCAACAGAAGAACAATTTGGAAGTCTTCAACAAGGGATGATTGAACAATCAAATGTTAAACTAGTTAATGAAATGGTTGATTTGATTACGGCTCAAAGAGCTTATGAAGCTAATTCAAAAGCGATAACTACAGCTGATAGTATGCTTGATACTGTAAATAGATTGAAAAACTAAAGTAGCTAAATAAAGTTTATGAATTTAGATGAATTAAAGAAACTTCGTGAAGAAAAAGTTTTAGCCCATAAAAGAAAAAAAAGGGAATATTATCTCAAAAAAAAGCAAGAAGTAGTAAAAAAAGTTTATGATTATGATACAGAACTTAATAATGAGAATTTTACTCTTAAAATAAAAGAGATTATAAAAGCCCAAAAGAATTATCTTGATAATAGAAAAGATATAATTATTTCTAAACTAAATGAATATAAAGATAAAAAAAAAGAATATTATGAATTGAATAAAGAAAAAAGACTTGAATACGATAAAGAGTATCGAGAAAAAAGAAAAGAAGAACTTAAAGAGTATAGAAAAGAGTATTATAAAAAGAAAAAAGAAAATAAAACTTTAAAAGAGTAAACAATGCCAGATGAAAAAGATATAGAACCTGAAAATATAAATTATACAACTAAGGATTACTCTTCAGGTGGTGGAGATGATGAAGAAACTTCTTCTGAAATCAGTGAAGATATTGAAGATAACAATGAACCTCCAATTGAACTAAAAGATGAATTTGTAAAACCTAAAAAAAGTATTTTATTGAAAATATTATTTGGAATTATTGGTCTTTTATTTTTACTTTTAATTATAGGAGCTATTTTATATTTCACAGGCTTTTTTAAACCAAAAGAGATAAAACAAACTGAAGCACCTATTGAGGCACAAACTGCTCAAAAGGTTGAACCTGCACAAGATACATATAAATTTGATATTAAAGATATAAATTCAAAAAAATTAAATGAGCAATTAGCAAATCTAACTAATGCAAATTTGAATAATGATAAAATTGATGAGTTAGAAAAAAAAGCAAATGAAGAAAAATTAATAGCTGAACAAAAACAAAAAGAAGATGAATTATTAAAAGAAAAAGAAGATGAATTATTAAAACAAAAAACTGAACTTGAAGAGAAAAAACAAGAATTAGAAAAACAAAAAGCACAACTTGAATCAATGAAACAAGAAGCTTTACAACTTAAAGAAGAGTTATCTAATATAAATGCACAAGAACCAAGTGTATCAACGCAAGATAAAGTTATTCAAGATGCTTCCAATAAAACTACAATGAATCATGATGATAAAAAAGTTGAAAATTTAAATAATAATTCTATTAAAAAAGAAAATAAAAATGGATTTTTAATGTTGATTAATGTTGCGAAAATAAAAGGTGTTTTATACAAAAAATATCTTGATAAACTTACTAAAATCAATCCTAACATAAAACTATGTAGAGATGATCAAAATAGAATTGAATTGTACTATGGGCCTTTTGAAGATGATACTCAAAGAAGTGAATTATTAAATAAATTGATTAGCAATAAATTTAATGAAGCATATGAATTAGAATTTACGCAAGAAGAGTATGATAAAAGATGTAACTATTAATTTAAGAATTTTCTAAAATAATTAGTGAATCTTTTACTTCTATTTTTTTATCATTGATATTTACATCTAAAATGTATTTATCAAACATATGAGGTATTAAAAATACTTTTGAGAAACCTTTTTCAACAAGTTCATCAGAAGTTTGAATTTCTAAATAATCATTTAAAGGATACCTTTGTATCTCTTTAACTTTTCCTAACAATAAATCATTTTCAAATACATTACAAGAAATTAAATCAAACCAAAAAAATTCGTTCTTTTTTAATTTACAGTTCTCTTTTGTTTGCTCAATTGTTGAATATAGTTCTTGATTAGTTAGTTTTTTAGAAGTTTCGAGATCATCAAAATTTTCAAATTTTATTAGTTCTCGAGTAGTATTATATTCAGCTACTTTTAGTTCTAATTTTTTATTAGTTTTAAAAACAGCACCTTTTTTAAACTGCTCAGGAAAATCTGTATCCATAAAAAGTCTTAAATGACCTTGTAATCCAACAGCTTTTCCTAACTTAGCTACAAATATATCATTACTATTCATAGACAACTATTTCACCACTACTTGTATTTTATATGAAATACCATCTTTTGCTTTACAACCATTTGCCATAGTTTTTAAAGCATTAATCATATTACCATTTTTACCAATAAGCTTGCCAATATCAACACTGTTTACACTAATAATAATTTCAGCAAAATTATCATCAATTAATTCTTTTGTAATAGTAACATCCTCAGGAACGCTTACAATTAGTTTTGCATAGTTTTCTATAAATTTAGTAATCATATTATTTTCTAATTATAATTATTTAGAAGCTAATTTTTTAACTTTTTCAGAAGGTTTAGCACCAACACTTAACCAATAGTTATATCTTTCTTCATCAATTTTTAATACTTTTGGCTCAACTACTGGGTTGAAATAACCAATTGATTCAATCCATCCTGAATCTCTTCTTTTTCTTGAGTCTGTTACAACGATTCTGTAAAATGGTTTTTTGTTTCTTCCCATTCTTGTTAATCTAATTACTGTCATGTTTTCTTTCCTTTTTTGATTATAGTATTGAATTCTGAACTCCAAAACATGAAAGTTAAAAGTTCACAGCTCAACACTATTTAATTTATTTATCTAGGGATTTTTGGCATCCCATTTGGTCCCATTTGAGACAACATATTTTGTAAACCTTTCATTCCGCCCTTAGAAGAAAGTTGTTTTGCCATTTTTGAAGCATTTTTAAATTGTTTCAAAATTTTATTGATTTGAACTTCTGAAAGTCCAGAACCAACTGCAATTCTTTTTTTTCTGCTAGGATTCATTAAATCTGGGTTTTCTCTCTCTTTTGGAGTCATAGAACCAATAAGAGCTTTAATTCTTTTAATCTCAGTTGAGTTTTCAAAATCCATATCTTTAATTGGTCCAGCCATTTGTGAAAGACCGGGAATCATCCCTATAATAGATTTCATTGAACCTAATTTACTCATCATAGAAAGTTGATCCAAAAAGTCATTAAAGTTAAATTCACCTTTTTTAATCTTTTTACTAACTTCTTTTGCTTTTTTCTCATCAATAATTGCAGAAGTTTTTTCAGCAAGTCCTTCAATATCTCCAAGACCTAATAATCTTGAAACAATTCTATCTGGAATAAATACTTCTAAATCTGGCATTTTTTCACCAGTACCTATAAATCTTAAAGGAACTTCAACTTGATTAGCAATAGAAAGTGCAACTCCACCTTTTGTATCACCATCATATTTTGATAAAATAACTCCATCAATTCCTATTTTTTCTTTAAAAGTAGTTGCTGTTTTTGTAGCATCATGTCCTGTTAGTGCATCTGCCACATAAAAGATTTCATTTGGATTAATTGCATCTTTTACATTTTTTAATTGCAGCATTAACTCTTCATCAATTGCAAGTCGTCCTGCTGTATCTATTAATAAAACATCGTAATGTTCTTTAACTGCTTTTGCTTTAGCTGCAAGTGCAATTTTAATTGGATTAGTTTCATTGTCATCGAAATAAATATCAACTTCAATTTGAGCTGCTATTTGTTTTAATTGTTCAACTGCTGCTAGTCTTTGTAAGTCACAAGCTGCTACTAAAACTTTTTTCTTTCTAGTTTTTAAATAGTTAGCTAATTTACCTGTCGTAGTTGTTTTTCCAGAACCTTGAAGTCCTGTCATTAAAATTGTTGTTGGAGGAGTATTTGAGAAAACAAAACCTTGATTTCCAGGAACTGTTAAAAGTTTTGTTAATTCACTTTTTAAAGCTCTTAAAAATGAATCTTGACCAATACCTGCATTTTTTGTTTGTAGTTCAATGGCAGATATTAATTCTTTTGTAGTTTTATGATGTACATCAGCTTTTAATAAAGCTTTTTTAAGTTCTGCTGTTGCTTTTGTTAAAGCTGCAACATCATCTTGATGTCTTATTTTGTTAACTGCATTTCGAATTGAGCCGGTTATTGAATCAAACAAAGTAAATCTCCACAATTTTTAAATTGCGTAATTCTACTTTAAATATGCTTTATTTTAGATTAAATTGCGAAGTAGTTTAAGTAAATATTTATATTTATATTTTTAGTAAAACCCTAAATATAGGGTTTTACTATTTATCTAAGCTTAATTATGAATTAAAGTCATACACTTTAAATTCTTTTGGTTCCTTTGATTCAAAAACATAATCAAAGATTTTTGTAATTTTTGAATGAAGTAAAACTCTATTTATATTTGAAGCTGTTCTACCATAAATTGCATCTCCAATTATTGGTAATCCAACAGAATTTAGATGAACTCTAATTTGATGAGTTCTTCCAGATTCAATAACAACTTTAATTTTTGATTTATTACCCTCAACTAATACAGGATAAACTGTACTTTTTGCTGGTTTTCCTCTTTTTAAATCAATTTTAGATTTTGCCATTCCTCTATCTTTTGTAGTTAGAATTGGTTTATCAATTTCTATTTCATCAACAACTTTCCCCTCAACAATAGCAACATACTCTTTGTAAACTCTATTTGCTTGAAATTCTTTAATTGCTTTTTT
The DNA here is from genome assembly GCF_013201665.1 of Arcobacter venerupis. Lineage (NCBI taxonomy): Bacteria > Pseudomonadati > Campylobacterota > Epsilonproteobacteria > Campylobacterales > Arcobacteraceae > Arcobacter > Arcobacter venerupis. The sequence continues at coordinate 2,616,224 of NZ_CP053840.1, forward strand.
CTGAAATTCTTCATTTTTTGCAAACATCATTACACCACTAGTTTCTTTATCAAGTCTGTTTAATAAAATTGCCTTTTCATATTTTTTTGCAACATCATCAGCAGTTAAAAACGCTGGTTTATCAACTACTAAAATATCATTATCTTCAAAAATTACTCTTATTTTAGAGATCTCTTTAATATTAAATTTTGTATCACTTCTAATTTCACCACGTGCAATTAAAACCTTTTGCTCACCAACTTTTACAACACCTCTATCGATTAACTCTTTTGCCTTTGAGTTTGATATATTTTCTTGTAATGCTAATAGTTTATACGCTTTATCATAAGTTACAGCCATCTGTTTATCTCCTTTATTATAGGTTCGATAGAACCTGCTTTTGTTAGTATAGGTTTTTCTAAATTTTTTATATTATTTAAATAATCACCTAATTCATCATTTTGTATTAAATAGTAATTTTTGATACAATCAAAAAGAGATTTTTGATTAAATATATTTTTACCACTAATAATCTTACAATTAAAAAAAGCAGGCTCAACTGGATTATGCCCACCAATTTTTTCAAATGCACCACCAAGAATAACTACATCTGATATTGCATAAATATCATTTAGTATTCCCATTTTATCAACTAATATTATATCAGATTCAAAATCCTCTTTTGAAGAATATCTGTGATATGAAATATTTTTATTTTTAATATACTCTTTTATAAGTAAATCAACTTTGTCGAATCTTTCTGGATGTCTTGGAACTATTACTAATTTTCCTTGCTGTTTTTTATAAGCATCTAAAATTAATTTTTCCTCATTTTCATGAGTACTAGCAGCTGTTATTAAAATACCATTTGTTTTTTCAAAACTAATATTCACTTTTGGTAACTGCGCTAGTTTTATATTTCCAATAACTTCAACATTAGAAGCACCCAATTCTTCAAGCCTTTGTTTATCTGTCAAACTTTGTGCAAAAACTTTATCAATATTTTTAAATATTCTTTTGTATAAAAAAGAAAATCTTCTATATGATTTATAAGATTTATCTGAAATTCTTGCATTAATTAATAAAGTTTTTGCACCTTTTTTCTTTGCTATCAAAAAAAGTAGATACCAAAGTTCCGCTTCCATTACAACTAAAACTTTTTGTTTATTTATCCAAAATGGCAAAAATATTTCAAATGGCAAATATCTTACATTTGAAGATATTTTTTTTGCTTCTTCAAATCCTGTATTTGTTATAACAGAAATATTTGCATCATTCAAATAATTTTCAATCAAAGGTTTAATAGCTTTTGTTTCACCCATTGAACACGAGTGAAACCAAATACCATTTTCTTTAAATTTACGATTATTTCTTAAAAAAAATTTTGCGGGAATTGCTTGTCTATATTTAGAATTTTTTGATTTAAAAATTAAATAAGGAATTGCAAGTATATAAATAAAACTTAATATTAAGTAATAAAATATACTAAAAAGGCTCAAGATTAAGCCTCTTCTATTTCATCTTCTTTATAAAGTATTCTTCCACAATGTGGACAATTAACAATCTCTTCTGCTTTAATAACTTCTGCATAAGTTTTATCATTAATTTTCATATGACATCCATAACATGCTTGTTTTTTTACAGGTACAACAGCTGAATCTTTAGCCCATCTTTTGATTTTTTCATAAAAAGTTAAAATTTTATTATCAAATATTTCTAATAATTCACTTCTTTCTTGATATACAACATTTCTGTCTTTATTAATCTCTTCAATAGTAGAATCAACTGCAACTTGGATTTCTTTAATATCTTCTTCTTCAACAGCTAGTTTTTCTTGTAACTCTTTTAAAGTAACTTCTTTATTTTTAGCAAGACTATCTAATCTTTCGATTTCTTCATTTGCAAATGAAATTTGCTCTTTTGCAATTTCTTCTTCTAATTGTAAAGCTTTTAACTCTTTTTCATTGTGAACATCTTTGTTCTTTTTAGCAATATTGTCTAACTTAGTTTTTAATTCAGCTAAGTGAATATTGTTTTTTGTTCTTTTTGATTTTACATCATCAATTTCTAAATAAATTGAATTAATTGATGCTTTAATTGAGGCTGCTGTTTCAACAAATGTTGCTAACTTAGCTTTTTCATTCTCAATTTTTGGTTCAAACATACTAATTGCTGTATCAAATTTTGATAATTTGATTAAATCCTGTAAATACTTATTCAACCGTTTCTCCTTCTATAAAAAACTCAAATGGATTTTTTGAAGCTGTTATTATAGCTTTTAATTTATTTTTTTTCAAATATTCTGAAAGAAGTCCCTCTAACAAGGTGTTGAAGTATCTTTCACTCTCATAGTGTCTTATGTCAATAAGTGATAAACCTCGAGCTTTTGCTTCCATCGCATCGTGATATTTTATATCACCCGTTAAGAAACAATCAGCCTTTAATTCATCAATTAATGACATTCCAGAACCTGTAACGATTCCTATTCTTTTAATAAAATCATTACATCTAACTGTTTTTGTAGTTTTTAAACCCAATTTTGATGAAACATATTTTACTAGCTCATCAAAGTTCATATTTACTTCACAATAAGATATAAACTCTTTTGAATTCTCTATTTTAAATCCAAGTATCTCTTCTGTTACATATTTATTTAAATGGGTTTTATCAATATTTGTATGCATTGAAATTAAAGAAATATCTTTTTTAATCAATTCTTTTAGTAATTTTGTACTATAAGTATCAAAATTTACTTTTTTTAATCCTGAGAAAATCAAAGGATGGTGAGTAATTATTAAAGAGTTTTTTTCAACTTTTGATAATAATTCTTCATCTAAATCAATACTAATATAGATATTTTTAATCTCATCAGATAATGAACCTACAAGAATTCCTGCATTATCCCATTTTTCTTGTAATTCAAATGGAGAAATTTCATTTAAAACATCGTAGATTTCTTGTAGTTTCAAAGTAAACTCCTAAACAAATAATTCAGGATGTTTTACTTTTAGCTCTTCTAATGCTTTTAAAGAAGCAGGACTTCCAATTCTAGCTAATCTAGCTGGCTCTTGCTCTTTGTAAAGCATTGCGCATCCTTGAGCTAATTCTCGCACTTTTAAAATGTAATTTTGTCTTTCCGTTACGGAAATTGCTTTTCTTGCATCTAAAGTATTAAAAGCATGTGATGCAATCATACATTGATCATATGCAGGAAGTGGAAGAGCTGCATTTAAACATGATTTACACTCATTAAAAGCATCATCAAAATGTTTAAATAACATATCAGTATTTGCTACTTCAAAGTTGTAAGTAGAAAATTCAAATTCACTCTCTTTATGAACGTCTCCATAAGTTGTTTTACCAAATTTATTTTCATTCCATACAATATCATAAACAGAATCTACACCTTGTAAATACATAGCAAGTCTTTCTGTTCCATAAGTTATTTCAACAGCTACAGGATCACAAGCTAATCCACCTACTTGTTGAAAATATGTAAATTGAGTAACTTCCATTCCATCAAGCCAAACTTCCCATCCAAGCCCCCAAGCTCCAAGAGTTGGTGATTCCCAGTTATCTTCAACAAATCTAATATCATGTTTAGATATATCTAAACCTAAAAATTCTAAAGATTGTAAATATAAATCTTGAATATTATCTGGACTTGGTTTTATTAACACTTGAAATTGATAATAAGCACCCAATCTATTTGGATTTTCTCCATATCTTCCATCAGTTGGTCTTCTGCTAGGTGCCACATAAGCTGTACTCCAAGGAGTTGAGTCTAAACTTCTTAAAAGTGTAGCGGGATGAAATGTCCCTGCACCTGCAGGAATATCGTAAGGTTGAACAATATTACAACCTTGATTTGCCCAAAATTCTTGTAATTTTAATAGAATTTGTGAAAATGTAACCATTTATTTAAGTCCTAACTCTTTATTTATTTTATCTTTATCAAAACCACAAATCCATACATTTCCTATTAAGATAACAGGAGCTCCTGTACATTTGTGCTTTTGACAATCTATTAATGCTTGTTTATTTTTTGATAAATCAACTATGTTGAATTTTATCTTTTTAGTTTTTAAGTAAGTACTAGCCTCTTTGCACCATTTACAATTTGGTAAAGTAAATAGTGCAACAGGTTTCATTATAAAAGTACTTCTATTTCTTTAGAATCAGTCTCAACAGCTTTTGCTTTTACAATTCTGTCTTCTTTTAATTTAATTGATAATTCTTTATCAGTAATTGCTAAAATTTGCATTGCTAAATAAGCAGCATTTATTGCTCCAGATTTTCCAAGAGCTACAGTAGCAACTGGCATACCTGCAGGCATTTGAACAGTTGAAAGCATTGCATCCATGCCATCCATTGCTCCACCTTTCATAGGTACTCCAATAATTGGTTTAGTTGTAGTTGCAGCTAATGCACCAGCTAAATGAGCTGCCATTCCTGCAGCTGCTATGAATACTACAGCACCTTTTTCTTCTGCTTCTTTAACATAATCTTTAGTTCTTTCTGGAGATCTATGTGCTGATGATATAATCATTTCATACTTAACATTAAATTTTTCAAAAGTATCTGCACAATTTTTCATAATTTCAAAATCTGATTTACTACCCATAATAATTGATATAAAATTCATTCTAATCCTTTTTTTATTTTTAAAAGTGCAAGATTATATCAAAAATTATCTAATAGTTTTATAATCTTATTTACTTTCAATTTATTCCAAGACTCAAATTTATTTATAGTTAGGCTATCATTATCATAAATGAATTTTGATAAATTTTTTGATTTATCTTCTATAAAAATTGGTTTAATATATTTAAAATATTTTATTTTCTTCAAATAATCATTTTGTGTAAAAATTACCACTGTTGGCACCATAAAAGCATCACTTATATGAAATGTTGAAGTATCAGCTGTAATAATTCTGTCCATTGAAGAGATAATATACATAAAATCATTTATATTTTTTGATTCTTTTGTTAAATCAATAAACCTATCATCTTTTATTTTATTATCTATTAAAAGTGTAGAAACTATGATGTAATTTTCTGCTTTTAACAAAAGTGATTTTAATAATTCAATGGCAATATTTTGAGGAATTGATTTATTTATATTTGCAGAATATGGATGAAATAAAAGCAATTTACCTTTTGATTTTAGCTCTTTTAATCTTTTTTTTAGACTATCTTGAACTTTATAATTTGAAATATCTAATTCATTATATTTTTCATTTTCACTTATTTTTTTATAGTCTATTCCAAATTTTAAAAGCCAAGCATCAACATAATTTAAAGAGTCTAGTTCTAAAAAATTTATTGATATACTATTATCTATAAAGTAATCATATTCACACAATTTTTTTGAAGTAATACTCAAGGGAAGAATATTATTGATGTAATCTTGTGTTTCATATATCTGTTTATCTCTTGTATAAAAACTATTATTTGAAGCATTAATATACATATCAAATTTTATATTTTTATAAATCTCTTTTAGTTTTTTATGAAGTATTCTCAAAGCTGTACAAGAAGAAACCATCTCACTAATACTAGTACCAACTCTTCCAATAATTGCAATTGACACTTCATCTTTTTTTATACTTGTTAGTTGTTTATAAATATCTACTTTTTTAATATCTTGGAAAAATTTTTGTTTAAAATTTTCTCTGTAATTATATTCAGCAAGATTTCGGATTCCCAATTCAATTGGAAAGTTTTCTGTAGTTCTAATTTTATCTTCATTTAATACTTTTGCAAAATATTTATCTTTATCAACTTTTAGGAATATCTCTTTTAAATCTAAGAAATCATCATAAGTTGTAATATAAATAGTAGAGTTTTCCATATCTGATGGAATTTTCAGTTTAAAATAATTAACCAAAGTTCCATCAGTAGTTTTAATATTTATATTTTGAGTAACTCTAAAAAATATCATTTATAGTTTAAAACTTATTCAATAGTTTCTTCAATATTTGCAACTCTAAACATTGTTAAATAAGGTAATCTTCCAGGAAGTTTTATTTTGTTAACATTTCCACTATGAACAGATTCTAATTCTTTATTTGTTTCTGTTAATATTTTCTTGAAATTAATATAATAAATTCCATCTTTTTTAAAGATCTTTCCAATTTCATTTTCACACTCAACTAATTCATCACCCATTGGTGTAAAAATTTCAATATCTTCATTTGGATAAACTTTGTATTTACATAAAAAATGTTCTTCATCTTCTGTTACAAGTCCTGTAACTTCATATGAACCTTTACTTAATGCATATTCATGATTTTGTGAATCTGTTTTTTCAAATGGTCTATGAATTAAATAAGCATCTGTAAAACCTCTATTTTTTGTTGTATAAAGTTCTCTTTGATATTTGTCAGCTTCAAATTTACCATCATAATAGTCATCAATTGCATTTCTATAAGCTTTTGCAGTAACTGCTGCATAATATGGTGATTTTGTTCTTCCTTCAATTTTAAGGGAATCAACTGCACCAGAATCAAGTATCTCTTTTATATGAGAAGCTAAGTTCATATCTTTTGAATTAAAAATATATGTTCCAACACCTGGTTCTTCTTCTAATCTAAATAATGTACTGTGATCTTCATTTGCTGCGTATAATGTATATTCAAATCTACAGTCATTTGCACAAGATCCTCTATTTGGAACTCTTCCCATTTGAACTGCACTTACTAAACAACGTCCAGAATATGCAAAACACATTGAACCATGTACAAAAATTTCTATTTCCATATCTGGTAAGTGTTTTTTAATTTCAACAACATCTTTTAATGAAATTTCCCTTGCAACTACGATTCTTTTTACTCCCATATCCCAAAAAACTTGGGCATCTAGATAATTTAAAACATTTGCTTGTGTTGATAAATGAATATCAATTTGAGGTGCAAGTTCACGACATAATTTAACAACTCCAGGAGCTGCTACAATAAATGCATCGGGCTCAAGTTCTGCCATTTTTATAATATGTTTTTTTAATAAATCTATTTGAGAATTAAAAGGAAAACCATTAATTGTGGCATAAACTTTTTTACCACGAGCATGGGCATAGTCAATTCCTTCTTTAAATGTTTCAAATGTAAATTCTTTTCCCGCTCTAATTCTTAAGCTAAAGTGACTAACACCTGCATATACAGCATCTGCGCCATATTTAATTGCTATTTTTAATTTTTCTAAATTTCCAGCAGGTGATAATAACTCTACTTTTTCATTATTCATATAATTCCTTTAAATATTTCATTGTTTTATTTTATTTTTTGATTGGCATTATATCTATTTTTTAATAAATATAAAAGAGGATATTTTTACTCTTGTTTACTCTTGTTTATTTAGGAAAGCTTAAAAGCTTTCCCATTCATCATCATCTTTTTTTAATGAAGTAATACCTGTAGTTTTTTGTTTAGTTGCTAATTGTTTATTCTCATGAATATATTCATTACTATTTTTTGTATTTAACTGTTTTGAGCTAGAAGCTACTTTTTCACTTAATAAAGGCTTTGCATTAACATTATCTTTTTTTAATTGATCTAAACATTTAAACACTTTTAATGTTGAATCATCTAATTTTTGAGATAAATCACTTAATAGAACATTATCTACATAATCTTTACAATCTTCATTAATATACTCTTGAACACAATTATGAACAAAATCATGATTTAACTTTAGTTGTTTCCAGTTTTCAGTTTTTGTAAATGCTTTTCCTGAACTTTCTTCTTGCAATAACCATTTACCTAAATCACACTCTGTCGATTTTGTAACACTCCATGCAACTTTTGTTTTACCAATTTTATCAAAGTTTGTTAACTTAAATTTAATGTGATCATTTTTTAATTTAGAAATTTTAAATACTAAATCTATATCTTCAATCTCTTCTTTTGAAATTTCGTTAAATTTAGCTCTATCTGCAATTTTCAATAAATTTTCTGATAGTTTCGTAACTTCACTTGCTAATTCACTGATAATTGTTGCAGAATTTGCATTAACTTGTGTAGCTTGATCCAAAGTATTAATAGTGTCATTTATTTGTATGATACCTTTCTCTTCTTCTTTGCTTCCTTGAGATACATCTTCAATTAAAGTAATTGTCTGGTTAATTTTAGAATTTAAAGTTGCATATCCACCTATCATTTCATTTGCAATAGATTTTCCTTCATTTGCTTTTGATGTTGCAATTTGAACTATATTTTTTATCTCTTTAGCTGCTTCAGCTGATCTATTTGCTAAGTTTCGCACTTCAGCTGCAACAACGGCAAATCCTCTCCCTGCTTCTCCAGCAGTTGCTGCTTCAACAGCTGCATTTAATGAAAGAATATTTGTTTGAAAAGCAATTTGATCTATTACTGTAATTGCATCATTAATTGAATTAACTTGGTTATCAATCTCATCCATAGCTTTTGTTGTTCTTGAAGCTAATGTTTCACCATCTTTTGAAGAGTTTTGAAGTTCAACAGCTAAATTTGACATTTGATGAACTTTTTGTACACTTGATTTTACAATAGAAGTTATCTCTTCAACAGCAGCTGCTGTTTCTTCTAGAGAAGCTGCTTGTTCATTTGCAGATGCAGATAATTTATTTGCTGCTGTTGATAAGATATTTGTATCTTCATTTAGTTTTCTACCACTTACAATAATCATAGATAAAAATTCTGAAACGGTAACACCAATTAATTGGCTACTTGCTGCTAATGATGAGATAACTCCATTAACTTTTGAAGTATTGAGTTTTGAGTCATCAACACTAAAATTTGAATTTCCATATTCAATTAATACATTATTTAATGCAACTAAATTATCATTCGTTTTTTCTATCATTGAATTAATCGAATCTCTTAATTTAATAATTTGTGGATTAGATGATGTTTTCTCAATTTTATAAACATAGAATCCATTAATTACTTTTTCAATAACTTCATCAACATTTTCAATAACTTTTGAATCTTCTTCATAACCATCTTTTAATTTACCAATATAATCATTGAAACTATCAACTAATTTTCCAATTTCATCATTTGATTTTTTTTGAATTATTGCTGTGCCATTTGTATCATTGCTAATATCAGTAATTGCTTTGTTTAAATTTTCTAATGGTTTAATAATAGATTGATTAACGAAATAACTATATATTACATAAACAATTATTATTGAAAGTAATGAAAATAATATAATATTTAGAATGATTTTATTAATTTCTTTTGTAGTATTTTCTTCCATTAGTATAACTTCATTCTCTATATCATCAACATAAGCACCTGTTCCAATAATCCAATCCCAAGGTTCAAATTTTTGCACATAAGAGAATTTTTCTCTAGGTTCCCCTTTTTTATTAGGTTTGTCCCAAAAATATTTTACTAAACCACCATCTTTATTATTTTTAACAACTTCAGTCATTTCAACGAAATGTTTTTTACCTTTTGCATCTTTATTTTCAGATAAATCTTGCCCATTTAATTCAGGTTTAATTGGATGCATTATCATTTTCGGTGTTGAATCATTTATCCAAAAATAATCATTATTTGCATATCTCATTTCTGATATTGTTTTTAAAGCTTCTTCTTGCATTTTTGAAGTTACATCCTCAACATATTCACCTGTTCCAATAACCCAATTATATGGTTTAAACAATTTTACAAATGACACTTTTAATTGAGGTGCTTCAAATCCTGGTTTTGGCCAAACATAATCAACAAAACCTTCACCACTATTTTTTGCAACTGTTGCAAATTCTTTGAATATTTTTTTACCATTTTTATCTTGATAATCAACTAAATTTTTACCATTTAATTCAGGTTTAATTGGATGAACTACAATAACAGCATTTGTGTCATTAACCCAAAAATAACCAGTACTTCCGTATCTTGTTGAATTAATAATTGATTTTAATCTATATTGTAATGCTTCTTCTGATAAAGAATCTTTTAACTTATCATATTCAGATTGTAAAATTGAAAATAGAAAATTAGTCTGCATTTTTAATTGTTCTTGCACTTCAACTTTAATTTTATCAACTGATGTTCTACTATGATATGCTTCAACGGTTTTAATTGCCAAAGATACATAATTTTTAAGTTCTAGCTCTTTTTTTGCATAAGCTTGATTCTTAAAGTTCTCAATATTTTTATTTGAAAACTTTTTTATTGAATAAATAGAATTCACAGCAATTGCAAATGATACTATCATGATTGTCACTAAAGAAAGAAGTAAAATCTTACCTTTAATTGATATGTTTTTGAACATAAAAAACTCTCCTAGTTATTATAATTGTTTATATAATATCCATAGTCAGGATATTTTGTCAAGTTTATGTTATTTTAAAAGATTTTTTGCAAATTCTACAGCTTCTGATGTAACTTTTTCTCCACTTATCATTCTTGCAATCTCATTTACTTTTTCATTATTTTTTAATTCTTTTACAAATGATTTACCATTTATTTTGTCAACTAAAAAATGTTGATTTGCACTTGATGTTAGCTGTGGTTGATGTGAAATTGCAAATATTTGATATGAATTACTTAATTTTTTTAGAACTTTTGAAATTGCATCGCTTTCTTTTCCACTTAAATTTGCATCAATTTCATCTAAAAAAAGTATTCCATTATCAACAATATCAAACTCACTCATTGAAGTTAATAATGCCAATCTTAATCTATTGTATTCCCCTGAACTAATTGTGTCTAAAGATACCCCATTTAATTCAAATAGAACTTCATCTGCACCTGAAAAATCTAACTCTTTTTCATTAATAATTATTTTAGCGTTACTTAAATATAGAAATTTCAGATACTCATTTATTTTTTTCTCAAGAATTAAAGAACTCTCTTTTCTATAAATAGAAATTTCACTTGCTAACTCTTGTAATTTTAAATTTAAATCTTCATATTTTTTTTCTAATTTTTCTTTTTGGAAAAATATATTTTCATAAGATTCTAACTCAATTTTTTTCTGTTCTTTATATTTTAAACACTCTTCAATTGAACCAAATCTTTTTTGTAAAGCTGAGAGTTTTTCAATTCTATCCAGTACATTTTCAATATTTATATCATCTAATTCATGTAATGAATCATTGAATTTTTCAAAGATATTGTTCAACTCATTCATTGTTTCATCAAAAAAACTAGAATCTGTTTCCATTAATTCTAATGCTTGAATAACATTGTGATTAAATTCCAAAATTCCAGAAGCTTTTTTTATTGCAACTTCTATTTTTTCTTTTTTAGCTAATCTTTTTTTTATTAAATTTAGTTCTTCATATTCATCAATACTTGGATTTATTTGCTCAATTTTATCTATTTCAAATCTTGCAAACTCTTTTAAATCTTCTAATTTATTTTCATCATCTAATATTTTTTGTAACTCTTTTTTTACAACTATTAATTCTTTATATAAATTATTAAATGTTTCTTTTTTCTTTTTAAAATCTTTTTTCTTTTGAATAGTTAATCTATCTAAAAAATCTAAAAGTTTTAAACTATCAAATTCTGAGGTATCTTTTAAGTTAAGATGTTTTATAAGTTTTGTTGAAAAATCACTAAGATTTTTTTTAGAAACAGATTGATTATTTAAAAAATATCGTACTTTATCTTTTTTAATACTTTTAATAATAATATCGTCATCAATAGACAAATCATAAGTTTCATCATTAATTTTTGAATTATTTAGTAATACTTCACCAAGATTTGCTTTTACATCAGCTAGAGCAAATAATGATAAAATCGCTTGCATCAAAATAGATTTCCCAGCACCACTTGGTCCTGTGAAAATATTTAAACCATTTTTAAACTCTAAATCAACCTCTTCAAAAGATAAACAATCTTTTAAATATACTCTTGTAATCAAATTAATTTCCCCATCTTAGTTTTTCATTTAATACTTCAAAATAATCTCTTTGAATTCTATGCATCATTTTTGCTTTTTTATTTGCTATTCTAATTTTAATAGATTGATTTTGTTCAACTTCATAAATATCTTGTCCATCAACAATTACAACTGCACCTTGATTATCAACTATTTTAAACTCTATTTCAAAATCAGCTGGCATAACTAGTGGTCTTTGTGTTAAAGAGTGAGGAGCAACTGGCGTTACAATAAAAGCTTCAGTTAAAGGATAAACAAGAGGTCCACCAGCTGAGAGATTATAAGCAGTTGAGCCTGTTGGTGTTGAGATAATTACACCATCACCATAATAAGTATTAAAAGCTTTTCCATTAATTTTACCTTTTATTCTAATCATTGATGAGATAGATTTTCTTGAAATTACAATATCATTAAATGCAACAAATTTATTTAAATTTACACTTCCTTCAACCATCATTCTATTATCAATTTTATAAATATTTTTTTTCAAATCTTCAATAAATTTTGGTAATTGTTCCATACTTATATCAGTTAAAAAACCTAAAGTTCCTAAGTTAATTCCTAAAACTGGAATATCATATTTGAAAGATTTTCTAACGACTGAAAGTAAAGTTCCATCTCCTCCAACTGAGATTAGAAAGTCAACTTTATGGCATAATTCATCTAAGGAATGTCCACCTTTTAGGCATATCATATTTGCTGAATTATCTTCTAAATAGACTTCGATTTTAGCTTGTTCAAAAAGAGTTTTAATTTTTAAATATATCTCTTTTAATTCTGGACTTGAAGGTTTTAAAATTATTCCTGCACTTTTAATATTATTCAATAATTCATTATTTGTTTCTATTCTCAATGTTATTCCAATTTTAAATTTATGTAAACCATTTTAGCTGATTATTTATAATAACTTAAATAAATTTAAAACAAAAAAAAAGGGATATGCAAACGCATATCCCTTTTTGTACAAAACTAAAGAAAATTTCTATTATTCTATACAGACCTTTAGGTGTTATTAGGAAATCAAAGATTTCTATAACACAAAAAAGCTCGTTAATCACTATAAGAGTGAAATACTTTACTCTTATTTAACGTGATTAACCATTTCTCTTTTTAATAATTTCATCAGAAACATTTTTTGGAACTTCTGAATAGTTATCAAAAATCATTGAATATGTAGCTCTACCTTGAGACATAGATCTTAAGTCTGTAGAGTAACCGAACATTTCAGATAATGGAATTAATGCAACAACTAGTTTAACACCAGCTCTGTCATCCATAGACTGAATTTGTCCTCTTCTTTTATTACAATCGCCGATACAATCACCCATATAATCTTCAGGTGTTTCAATCTCAACTCTCATAATTGGTTCTAAGATTACAGCTTGAGCAGCAGCAGATCTACAACCTTGTTTGAATCCCATTGAAGCAGCTAATTTAAATGCCATTTCAGATGAATCCACATCATGGTAAGAACCATCATAAAGTGTTACTTCAATATTAACCATTGGATAACCAGCTAAAATACCACCTTGCATTGCTTCAAAACAACCTTTTTCAACAGCTGGGATATATTCTTTAGGAACAGTTCCACCTTTAATATCATTGTTAAATTTAAAGTTTTCTTCACTATCAACTAATGGTTTAATGTCTAAATATACGTGACCGTATTGACCTTTACCACCTGATTGTTTTGCGTATTTATACTCTTGTTTAACAGCATTTTTAATTGTTTCTCTATAAGCAACTTGAGGAGCACCAACTTCAGCTTCAACTTTAAATTCTCTTTTCATTCTATCTACAAGAATTTCAAGGTGTAATTCACCCATTCCTGAAATAATAGTTTGTCCAGATTCTTCGTCAGTATTAACTCTGAATGAGGGATCTTCTTCTGCTAATTTTCCTAAAGCAATACCCATTTTTTCTTGGTCAGCTTTAGTTTTTGGCTCAACTGCAACAGAAATAACTGGTTCAGGGAATTCCATTCTTTCTAAGATAACAGGATCTTTTTCAGAAGCAAGTGTATCTCCAGTAATTGTATATTTTAAACCAACAACAGCACCGATTTCTCCAGCATAAAGCTCTTTGATCTCTTCTCTATTATTAGCATGCATTTTAAGTAATCTTCCGATTCTTTCTTTTTTCATTTTTGTAGAGTTATAAACATAAGTTCCAGATTCTAAAACCCCTCTATAAACTCTTGTAAATGTTAACTGTCCAACAAATGGGTCAGTCATAATTTTAAATGCTAGCGCAGCTACTTCACCTTCGTCTGTTGAAGGAACAATAACAGCTTCACCATCTTGAGTTTCACCATTAATATCAGCAACTTCAGTTGGAGCTGGTAAATACATAGCAACAGCATCAAGTAAAGTTTGAACACCTTTATTTTTGAATGCAGTTCCACAAGTCATTGGAGTAATAGTCATATTTAAACAACCAGCTTTAATACCAGCTGTAATTTCTTCTTCAGTTAACTCTACACCCTCAAGATATTTTTCCATTAACTCTTCGATTGACTCAGCAGCAGATTCAATCATTTTTTCTCTATATTCTTCTGCAATTTCCATCATATCAGCTGGAATTTCTTCAATATGGTAATTAGAACCCATTGCTGCATCTTCATCCCAAACGATAGCTTTCATTTGAACTAAATCTACAATACCTTTGAAGTTTTCTTCTGCACCAATTGGTAATTGAATTGGAACCGCATTTGATTTTAATCTTTCATTTACTTGGTTTAAAACATTATAAAAATCTGCACCTGTTCTATCCATTTTATTAACGAATATCATTCTTGGTACTCTATATTTATTAGCTTGTCTCCAAACAGTTTCAGATTGTGGTTGAACTCCACCTACTGAACAAAATACTGCAACAGCTCCATCAAGAACCCTCATAGATCTTTCAACTTCAATAGTAAAGTCAACGTGACCTGGAGTGTCAATGATGTTAATCATTAAATCATCACCTGTTTTTGGGTGTTTCCAATGACAAGTTGTAGCAGCAGAAGTAATTGTTATACCTCTTTCTTGCTCTTGTTCCATCCAGTCCATTGTAGCAGCACCTTCATGAACTTCACCAATTTTATGTGAAACACCTGTATAGAATAAAATTCTTTCAGTAGTTGTTGTTTTTCCAGCATCAATGTGAGCTGCAATACCAATATTTCTAACTCTGTTAAGTGGTGTTTTTCTTGCCATGTTATAATCCTACCATCTATAGTGTGCAAATGCTTTATTAGCTTCTGCCATTCTATGAATATCTTCTTTTTTCTTGAATGAAGTTCCTCTTTCGTTAGCAGCTTCGAATAATTCGTTAGCTAATCTTTCTACCATAGTTCTTTCATTTCTTTTTCTTGCAGCATCAACTAACCATCTTAATGCTAAAGTTTGTCTTCTTACGGCTCTTACTTCAACAGGAACTTGATATGTAGCTCCACCAACTCTTCTAGATCTTACTTCTAAAAGTGGTTTAACATTTTCAATTGCTTTTTCAAATAATTCAATACCAGCTGCTTCACCTCTAGCGTCAAGGTTTGCAATTGCACCATACATGATTTTTTCTGCAGTAGATTTTTTACCATCTTGCATAACTGTATTAACAAATTTTGTGATCACTTTACTATTATAGATAGGATCAGCCATTATTTCTCTAACTGGAGCTTTTCTTCTTCTCATTTTCTATCCTTCTACTTTTTCTTAGCTTTAGCTTTTTTAGTACCATATTTAGATCTTGCAACAGTTCTGTTAGCAACACCAGCAGTATCTAAAGCACCTCTTACGATGTGGTATTTAACCCCAGGTAAATCTTTTACTCTTCCCCCTCTTACAAGTACTATTGAGTGCTCTTGTAAGTTGTGACCTTCTCCACCGATATATGAAATAACTTCAAAACCTGTAGTTAATCTAACTTTTGCAACTTTTCTTAAAGCCGAGTTAGGTTTTTTAGGTGTAGTTGTATATACTCTTGTACATACTCCTCTTCTTTGTGGACATTCTTTTAATGCTGGCGATTTAGATTTTTTGATAACCTTTTTTCGCTCATTTCTTACAAGCTGATTGATTGTAGGCATTTCTTTCCTTTATATAAATTGGTTTGAGTAATTATAGCCTTACCCATGCTTCTCGTGCACTTCAACATTAAGTTGAAACGATACTCCCATTCTAGGAAACTCAATTATTTTAGTTTTCTAAAAAAGTACGGGATTATACTGAAGACATGCTTAATAATTGTTTAGTCAAAAATTTCATTACTTCATCCCAAATTTCCAATAATTCTCATTTAAGTCTAAAATAAATATTTCTTACTAAAATTCCGAATTACATAATTTAAATTCAAAAAAAGATTCTACATAATGACAAAAAAATTACTTCCCCTAGCCTTAGGTGGACTTGCTATTGGTACTACAGAATTTGCAATCATGGGATTATTACCAGATGTTGCAAATGACTTAAATATCAGTATTCCCGTTGCTGGACATTTAATCTCTATATATGCTTTAGGAGTAGTTATTGGAGCACCAATTTTGGTTGCTTTAAGTTCAAAATTTCCTGCTAAAAATATCTTAATTGTATTTATGATTTTATTTACATTTTTCAACTTTTTATCTGCTATTGCTCCTAATTACACTACATTACTAATATCAAGATTTTTAAGTGGTTTACCACATGGCGCTTTTTTTGGTGTTGGTACTGTTGTTGCTGCAAAACTTGCTGATAAAGGAAAATCAGCACAAGCAATTGCTGTAATGTTTACAGGACTTACAATTGCAAATGTCGCTATGGTTCCTCTTACTACATATCTTGGTCATACTTTTAGTTGGAGATATGCCTTTGCAATAGTTTCAATAATTGGTTTAATAACAATTTTCTCTTTATATAAAAATCTTCCAAAACAAAAAGAGGTAAAAACTGTTACATTAAAAGAGGAACTAGAATTTTTCAAGACAATCAAAGCTTGGCATATATTAGCTATTGTTGCAACTGGTTTTGGTGGATTGTTTGCATGGATTAGTTATATTGCTCCATTGTTGATTCATGTTACAAAATTTGAAGAGAGTAGTGTCTCATATTTGATGATTGTTGCGGGGCTTGGGATGTTAGTTGGAAATATAGTTGGAGGATATTTAGCTGATAAAAGAAACCCTATAAAAGTTGCAATTTTCCTTTTATCTATGATGGTTATATGTTTAATATTGGTATTTTCCCTATCTGAATATAAGTTTGCAACTGTTGTTCTTACATTTGTATGTGGTGCATTTGCTATGTCTATTGGTGCACCTATTAATATTATCATGTTAGATAGTGCAAAACATTCTGCCATGCTAGGAGCTGCATTTTTACAAGCTGCATTTAATGTTGCAAATTCTTTAGGTGCATTTTTAGGAGGTATTCCTTTATTTATGGGATTAAACTATAATTATCCATCATTAAGTGGTGCTTTAATGGCCTTGGTTGGTGTGGGATTATGTTTAATTTTCCTAAAAAAATATAAAGTGCAGGGATAGTTTGTATGACAATACTTGGGCATAAAATTGTAGGTAGTGGTAAAAAATATATCTTAGTTTTACATGAACTAATGGGAGACCACACAAATTTCGACCCAATTTTACCATATATTGATGCCACAAACTTCACATATATTTTTGCTGACCACAGAGGTTATGGTTTATCAAAAAACATATGTGGTGAATATACTTGTGAAGAAGCAGCAAATGATGTAAAAAACCTCATCACAAAACTAAATCTAAAAGAAGTAAATCTACTAGCTCACTCAATGTCCACGATGATAGCCCAAAAAGTAGCTCTAATCGATGACAGAATTAAGCAACTAATTCTAATCACACCAATCTCAGCAGCTGGTATAAAAATGAAACCTCATGCCCAAAATGAGTTAATAAACGCAATGAAAGAGAATAAAAATAAAATAGAAGAAATTGTAGAAGCTGCAAGTAAAAGATACAGCAAAACTTGGTTTGATTATAGAGTAAAAATGGCATATGAAGCCTCAACGGTAGAAGCCAGAGTTGGATATATGACCATGTATCTTACAACTGATTTTATAGATGAAGTAAAAGATATAAAGATTCCTATTAAAATCATGACAGGGAAACATGACTTTGCTGTGTTCAATAAACTACATATTAAAAAACTTTTTGAACCTTATTATAATGATTTTGAGATTATAGAGTGTATGGAAGCTGGACACTATCCGATGATTGAGTGTCCTGTTTATTTTGCCACTGAGGTTGAGAGATTTTGTAAATAGATTTGTCTTCAAAAAAAAGAAAACTTATAAAACTATTTTGAATACCTTTTTAATGTCTTAATAGCTAATTCTGAATCAGCGAAAACTGTTTTATAAGATTTCTTATAAATATATTCATTTAAATTTAATACATCACTTTCATTTATATTATCTTTCAAATTATTATATGTATCTGAATCATTAATCATGTAAGCATAACTTGGAGAAAGAGGAAAATATAAATCCATATGTTCTGGGGCTGTTCCTTTTTTTAATTCATTTAATGATGAGTGAATATTAATTACAGGAGAATCACTTGTTATAAATTTTAAATTTGTATTATTAACTATAAATATATGATTATTTTTCTTATGATTTTGATATAAACTATGCCCTAAATTAATTCCAAACATATAAGCAATAAACCACCAGTTTTTTTCCCATAAATCATATAATCTGTCATCTTTGGCTAAAGCAAATAAGATTTTTTCTTTAAAAGCCTTTGTTCTACTTAATTGATGTCCTATAAAATATAAAAAAGCTATCATTTTTTTATCTTCATGAAGTACTTGAGAATTTCCTTCTATTAATTCTGATATTACTTTTAATGCTAAATTCTCAATTATTGAATATGTATTTTCTAAAGTATTTGATTTAATTGTATTCACCAACTGATTTTGTTCATTTTGGTAAAATTTATTGATTTTATAATTTTCAATATCTAATAAATTTTTAAAATAATTTAACTGTCGTAAATGTATATTTTGTAAATTGATAGATGAATATGAAGAAAGCTTTTTAATAAAAAATATATCTTTTTCATTTAATGAATTTATTTTATAAAAATCAATATCTTTTGCAAGTCCTTTAACACTATCACAAGAAATTTTGCCTTTTTTTGATATATAAAACACTTTATTATCTTCAAACGACCAACTTTTAAGATAATAACTCCAAACATAATGATGATTTCTTTTTATTTGTTCAAACTTTTCCATGAATACTAGTATATAACATTTGTAATTAGAATAATAAATTTTTAGCTTTTAATTATTACCCTTTTCTATATCGAATAATCTGTCCATTAAAAGGTTCATCCAAATACTCTTCCGTATCCAAAGGTTCACTTTGACTATGTTCATATCCTAAAGCAACCATCATTTTAGAAAACTTAGCGTGATTTCCTCTTCCTGGGTCTACTATTATTATCTCACAAGTTTCATTTGTGTGTTCATTTAAAAATCTACTTAAATTTTCTAAGTGAAACTGTTCATATAAAATATCACTTGCAATTATTAAATCAAATTTTCCTAGAGTATCATCACTATTTGCCCAATTTGCACACTCAAAAGGGATTATTTTTCCATAATTTATTCTTGTGTTTTCACTTAAGAACTTTTTTACTTCTGGATTAAAATCTGTTGTAGTTATATTTGCATTTCTGTGATTTAAAACTAAACTTGAAAGGGCTATTCCACACCCTACTTCTAGGATTCTTTTATCTTTGATATTATAGTTATTCATTAAAGTTGCTAGGATTCTAGCTGAGGGCCAAATCACACCAAACAAAGACCAATTTGCAGAAGAAATTCCAGCAGTTGGGTTTAAATCACATTTTTCATCGTATTGTTGTTTATCTTTTAGTGTTTTGACATGTATGTCAATGTTATCAAACTCTATTGTTTGATATATGTATCGTAGTTTTGGCATAAGAACCTTTCAAGGTTCAGTATACCCTTTTATTTACTAGTATCTATATTATTGGAAGTTTTCTTATAGAATCTCTTGAACACGACCAACTTGTCCATCTTGAAGTCTTACTTTTATTCCATGTGGATGAGTTGGTGAATTTGTTAAAATATCTTTTACAATACCTTGTGTTAATTTTCCACTTCTTTGATCTTCTTTTAAAACAATATTTACTTTTAAACCTTGTTTTACATTAAATCTTTTTTTACCATCCATTAATTTTCTTCTGTTTTATAATTTATAACATCTTTTGCAAAATCAACATGATAAAAAAACATCATTTTGTAGAATAAATCAACTTTTGTTTTTTTCTCTACACTTGTATCTAAAATAGAAAATGAAAACATTTTTGGTTCATCAACTTTTTTTGGAGTAACTGTAATTATAAGAGGTTTTAAAGTTCTCATCATATTCATAGTCTCTTTGTAATCTTTTGGAGCTAAACCATTTAGCATATCTCCATCTTTTTCTTCTTTTCTCATAGCTGAAAATAGATTATTAATACTTTCTTTAAATAGTTGTTTATTCCAATTTAATTTACCTTTTGAGAAGTGAAATACACAACTTTTATTTAATAAGGCATGGGGTTTTTCCGTTTTTATATCTTCTATCATTTGAAGAAAAAAATTAACTCCACCTAAATTTGTTGCAAGTTCCATTGCTTTTGAATGTAATTGTTTTTTTTGTTCTTCATCTAATTGATTAAAATTCATAATTCTCCGATTAATTTACTTTTTGCAAGTATAGCTAAATAATCATTTACTATTTACCCTCAAACTCTTTTTCATTTGTATGCTCTACAACTTTTTCTGCAATTTCACTTACTTCACGTGCTACTTTGTTTGCTTCTTCAGCTGATGCAGCATTTTGTTGAGTTACTCTATCAAGATTATTAACCGTATCATTTATTTGCTCCATCGCACTAAACTGTTCTTTTGATGCTGTTGATACTTCTTTTATTAAAGATAAAGTATTATGAATATTATTATTTAATTTTTCATATCCTTTTATCATCTCTGTTGAGATATTTTTTCCTTCGTTTGCTTTATTAGTAGCATTTACAACTAAATCTTTTATCTCTTTTGCAGCATCAGCACTTCTTGATGCTAAATTTCGCACTTCAGCAGCAACTACAGCAAATCCTTTTCCAGCTTCTCCTGCAGTTGCTGCTTCAACGGCTGCATTTAGTGAAAGAATATTTGTTTGAAAGGCAATTTGATCAATAATTGTAATCGAATCAGCAATTGCATTTGTTTGAGTATTTATCTCATCCATTGATAATGCTGTTCTTGAAGCTAAATCTTGACCAATTGCTACTGAACTTGAAACTTCATTTGCGAAAGAAGTCATTTTTACAATATTTTGAGAACTATTTTGCATATTTGATGTTATTTCTTCAATTGCAGCTGCTGTTTCTTCAAGTGATGCAGCTTGAGTATTTGCAGAAGATGTGAGTTTTTCAACATTTAAAGATAAATTTTCAGCATTAGATGATAAAACTAAACCCATTTCTTTATTTTCTACTAACATAGATGTTATTGAAACACCTAAATTATTTATGTCTTTGCATAAATCTTTTAAATCTCCATCTAATGCTGATATATCTATTTTTGTTCGATAATCATAATTTGTATACAAAGACAAAGTTTTCATGGCTTTATTAATATTTAACTCTGTTGCTTCTAACATTTGATTAATTACATTTTTCAATTCATTTAAAGATGGATTTTTTGTTTCACCTTTTATTCTTGCATTTAATAAACCTTTTTTTGCTTCATTTGCGCATGTTATTGCACTTTCAACAACTAATCTATCTTTTTGAAGTGAATCATTAATATCTAAAATATTTCTATTTACCTCTTTTGCCATAATACCTAATTCATCTTTTGAGTCAATTTCAATTAACTTTGATTCATTTGTCTCTTGATTTAAGTATTTAAAGAATTCAATTAATCCACTTTGGAATCTTTGTAATGGCTCTTTTATTGAATTTGTAATGGCAAGAATTACAAAAAATAGAATAATTAAAACAACTATAACAAGAGTGTACAATGTATATGTTGTTGAATTAATTTTTTCTAATGCAGAAAGATAACTTGATTTATTTTCTTCATTGGCGGTTTTATTTATTGCATTTAATTTTTCATTTATTTTCAAAAACATCTCATCTGTTATAAATAACATAGGTGTGGCCATTCCTAAATCAACACTTAACATATCAACGGCATCTTTTATTGCTAAGTTATATTCAATTAATTCTTTATTAACAGATTCTATACTTTTTTTATTTTCTTCTGTTAAATATGGTGCTTTTAAGAAATTTTCCATCTCTTTGACAATACTAATTCTTAATTTTTCTAAAAGAGCTAATTGCTCATCAATCATAAATTGTTCATATTTACCAGTTGAATAACTGAAGGTTTTATATAAAATTGAATTATACAAATTTACATCACTCAGTAATTTACTACTTGTCTTGTACAATTCAAATTTTACTTGCACTATTTCATTTAATGTACTTTTGTCAGATTTAAGAGCATTATTAGAAAAAAGTGCCAGAATCAATAAGAATAGAACAGCAATTGCAGGTGCAATTATAATTTTTTTTCCAATTTTCATATTTTTTATACCAAACATTGATAACTCCTGTAGATTAAATTCTCAAATAAATTAAATGCATTTTTTAACTTATTTGGAAATTTAAAGCTTTGAAAAACAAAGCTTTAAATTAGAAGATTATTTATAAACTCCAGCACCGATTAACTGATTTTCTCCAATTCCAATAACATAAGAAGTTTTTGGAGTTTGTTCTCCTCTTGTTGGATGATCCCAAACATAATCAACCCATCCAGAACCATCAGCTTTTACTTTATCAATAAATTCTTTGAATAATTGATTTCCAGCTCTATCTTTATATCTGTACATATTTTTACCTTTTAAAGGTTTTTTAGGATGTGCTGTGATTATTCCATCAAAGTCATTTGCCCAAATATATAAATCATCTTTTACAAATTCACTATCAGGTTTATTGAACTCTTCAACACAAGCAGTAACTCCAACTTTTTTACAAAATTCAACACCTTTATCAACTAATGCTTTTGCATCAGCTTGTGTACTCTCAGCATTTGCAAATGTAACACTTAATAATAAAGCAGCTGTTAACTTAACTAATTTACTCATAATCCATCTCCTTAGTTTATTTTCAAACTTGATATTTACATAAAAGAAATTAATCTATTCTTAATATTTTAAAATTATTAATTATAAACTTAAAATTTTATTAAAATGCTATTCTATTGCTATTAATGCTATTTTATAGGCTTTTCAATTGATAATTAGAATCAATTTTCCCTATATTAACATTTCTAAGTTTATTAATAAAAATTATTTTTTTAAATCTTTAGAATATTAATATATTTTTATATAATTAGATATATTTTATATATTTAATATTATATTTGTTATAATATTAATACATAATTTATATTTATATATAGAATTATATATAAATAAAATAAAGGATTTATATTGTCATTCGTAGTTTATAGTATTAAAGGTGGAGTTGGAAAAACTACCCTATCAGTTCAAATTTCTCAAATGTTAGATTACACATACGTAACAAATGATTCTCATTCTTCTGCACATAATCTTATGCCGGAAGAAAAAGGTTTTTTAGTTTCAAGTGAAGAGTATGAAGAGATTCCTTTTGATAACAATATAGTATATGATTTTGGAGGATTTAAAGATACAAGAATCAATGATATTATCAAACAATCAAATAAAATTATCATCCCAACTCTTACATCAATTGTAGATGTTCAAGCAACACTAGCTACATTAAAAGATGTATATGAAGTTAATAAAAATATAATCATTGTTGTAAATAGGGCTAAAAACAACAACAAAGCTATAGAATTAAAAGAGTATTTACTTGAAGAAATAAATAAATCATATAAAGAGATAAATGCAACTATACTTTTTGTAAGAGAATCATCTGTATTAGAAGATAGTTTATTTGATTGTGAGTATGTTGAAACAAAAGCTGGTAGTAATAGATTTAAAAGACATATTTATAGAAATGCAATAGAAGATATGATTACACTAAAAAAAGCTTTGGAGAGTTAATATGGGATATGCAGATAAATTAAAAGAAAACTCATCAAAAATCCAAACTGAAGAGAAAGTACTGAAAGAAAAAGTTACTAAAAAGAAAATACTAGGTAGACCAAAAAAAACTGAAAATGAAGTTAGAAACACAGCAATTCCAGTTGCGCTAAATCAACTTGAAAAAGTCTGGATAGAAGAACAAGCCATTAAAATGTCAAATGAAGTTGGAGTAAAAATTACAACATCAGCTTGGATGAGAATGGTTTTACTAAAAGATATGCCAAAAAACAATTAAATATTTTAACTTGTCTTTTTATTAAGGATAATATTTATCCTTTGATATAATTTATTAATAATACTTTAAGAATAAAAGTGTACAATTTCAACATAATAAAAAATATTAAAGGAAAAGATATGTTAGTAACAAAAAAAGCTCCAGATTTTACAGCAAAAGCTGTACTTGCAGATGGTCAAATTGTAGAAAATTTTAACTTATATGAAAACATTGGTGAAAAAGGTGCAGTATTATTCTTTTATCCATTAGACTTTACATTTGTTTGTCCATCAGAAATAATTGCATTCTCAAAAAGAATTGAAGATTTCACTTCAAGAGGAGTATCAGTAATTGGTTGTTCAGTTGATTCTCAATTCTCACACTTTGCATGGAGAGAAACTGCTGTTGAAAATGGTGGAATTGGAAGAGTTAAATTTCCATTAGTAGCAGATTTATCAAAATCAATTTCAAGAGATTATGATGTATTATTTGGAGAATCAGTAGCATTAAGAGGTTCATTCTTAATTGATGCAGATGGAACAGTAAGACATGCAGTAATTAATGACTTGCCACTAGGAAGAAATATTGATGAAATGATTAGAATGGTAGATACAATGTTATTTACAAATGAGCATGGTGAAGTTTGTCCTGCTGGATGGACTAAAGGTGACGAGGGTATGAAAGCTTCTACTTCTGGTGTTGCTGAGTATTTAGCTAAAAACGAAGGTAAATTATAATGGCAAGTTATATTGAATTAAATCAAACAAATATTCAAGAAACAATTAACGAAGGTGTAGCATTAGTTGATTTCTGGGCACCTTGGTGTGGACCTTGTAGAATGATTGCACCTGTAATTGAACAATTAGCACAAGAGTTTGAAGGAAAAGCTAAGATTTGTAAAATAAATACAGAAGAAGAGCAAGAATTAACACAACAATATCAAATTAGATCAATACCAACTATTCTTTTTTTCAAAAATGGTGAAATAGTTGACCAATTAATTGGAGCAACAACAAAAGCGATACTTGAAGAAAAATTAAATAAATATTTATAAATTTTACAGTATAAAAGCCCTATTTTAGGGCTTTTAGTTTTTAGGAAGTAGTTTCATAGGAACTATCTGGAATTCAAAGTATATCTACAAATACCTATAAAATAGATAGTTTTAAAATTTTATTTTCTAAAATACCTTAAAAAATACCTTGAAATTCATTGCCACAACATTTACATTTATAATGGTTTGTACCTCTATTTGAAGGGTCATCCCAATCTCCACTTTCAGGAGGAGTTTGATAATGTTCATGACATGTATATAAATTACACTTTTCACAAAGTCTAACTTCCTGTCCTGACTCACAATTTTGCTCTTTCTTACATAGATATCTCTTAAAAACTTTAAAAAAATAAATAATTATAATAATAGCTATTATTATAATTACAATATTTATATTGTCACTCATAAACATCCTTTTTAGTTAATATAAAATATATTATTTAACAATTATTTAATTTCTCAATTGTATTTTTCACAATATATTTATTAAAATTTTCTCTTATCATATAATTCTTTATTTTTTGTTTTTCATCATATTTATAATTATCTATTAACTCATTTACATTAATCCAGAAATCTTTTTCATTTGTTAAAAAACGACAATAGCTTACTTGTTCTTGATATAAATAATTATCTGCATATCTTGAAGATAAAATTTCTGCTAAAAATTGTATCCCTTTATTTGGACATTCATAAAGTGAGTTAACAAATTTTGTTGTATCTAAATCCTTTAGAATTGGTATATCTTGATATTTCTCGCTGAAAAATGATTTAAGATAGTTTTCATCACCATCTCTTATTGATTTAAGAAATAATTCTAATTCATCTTTGTCTTTCAGAACTTTTTGATTATAGAAATATTCTTCATTCTCTTTTAATATTTTGTTATACATTTTAACAAAATCTTCATCATTACTATTCATAAAGCCAAGTCCAAATCCACCATATATCATATTATTTTTGTTTAAAAGTTTTTTTCCCCATTTTTCTTTAGTTTTCAATAAACTTATATTTATATCAATTTGCTTTTCGATTGAATCAATAGAATATTCAGATAATTTTTCTTTATAAAAGAATATCAATAGAGCTATAACATGAAACAATACAATTTCATCAGTATAGTTATTTTTTATAAATTTATCTTTCATATCGGCAAATGCTAAATTAAATTCATCATCATTTAATTTTCTAAAATTCCATAGTTTATACCAACTAGGTTCATCTCGCTTTTTAATAAAATATGTTGTATTTTCAATATTAGCTTTCAAAATATCTTTATCTAAATAGCTTTTTATTAAAATATCTGACCAAATATCGTTAGTAAATATATGTTGATTAATTTCATTTTCATTAAGAATATCAATGCATTTCACTATTTTTGATTTTTCATTTTCTTCTTGATTATTAAACATTCTAGCTTTAAGTTCTTTAGATAAAATAAAATAATTTTTTATCAGTTGTTTAATAAACTCTTTATTTTCCACAAATTTATCTTCTAAATATTCAAAAGAATATTCAAATGCCATAATACTTTGTTTAACAATTCTTAAATTAATTGAATCATTATTTTTACATACAACATCAATTAAAGTTTCAATATTTTCATTTAATATATTTTTTGTTTTATTTGAATATTCTTCTACAAACGTCTTAATTATTGAATGTATATCCTCTTGTTGTAATTCAAAAGTTTTTCCAATAACTTTTTCTTTAAACTCAATATATTCTTTATCTGCCAATTTTTTTTCATCTGTAATAATAATTATTTTATACTGTAGTTCCTCTAATATAGAATTAATGTACCCTAAGAATAATCTAAAATCCAATTTAGTTCTTTCTAAATCATCAAAAATAAAAACTAATTTTTTCTTGCTTTTATTCTTAGAAAAATAATCATCAAAATTTGATTTCATATCAAAATTAACATTTAAATCACTTTTACTATCACCATTAAAATCTATATTTGGTATACCTAATTTAACTCCATTTTTTAAAATACCACCTGCAAATTTTACATATTTATGACCTAATACAGGGTGTATTTGTTGATATATCTTTTCATCAATTAACTTTAAATCACTTATACCAAAAAGACTTATTTTTATAAATTTACATTCTTCTTTCTTAGAATCTTTTTTATAGTCTTCTATATATTCATTTATAAAAAATGTTTTTCCAGTCCCCCATTTCGCTGTTAATAAAACTGCAAATTCTGATTTTTCAGATTTTAAATAATTATCAAAATATTTCTTAATATGTAAATTATTTTCTTTTTTTTCCACTTTTATATCCTCTGTATAATTATTCTTCTGGAAGTATTTTATAATAAAGTTTGTAAGACTTTTCACAAGTCTCATTTTTTAAATCCACTAACGAGAGTTAATAAATCTTCTTCAGTAGAAGTCATCTCATTTTTTGAATTTTCTAATTTATTTATTTCATCAAGCTTTTCTATATTTTTAGTCTCTTTTTCTGCAACTTGTTTATCATTTTTATTAGTTCGCTTTTCTCTAACTTTTATGAAACTTTGCAATGCAGTTAAACTTTTATCATTTTTTAAATTGTATGTATCTTCTAAAAATTGTGCTATTCGAGAAATAGGAAAACCTTCTTTTTTTAAAAACATTATATCTGCTTCATAATCTTGATACTTAGATTTTTTTCTATTTATCAGCTCTTTTTCTTTATTTTTCACTAAAGCCAAAGCTTGTTTTGAAATTACCATATATCAATCCTAACTATATATTTAACTAATATGAAACTATATAATAAATTATATAAAACTATATTTAACTAATACATTATTTATATAATACTATTTAACAACTATATTAAACAATCTATTAACCCAGTATATAAACTATTCTTTACCTATTAAAATATTTTTTTTATTAATCAGGTAATGTCATAAAAAATATTAAGCAATAAATTGCTAAAATATTTCCAATGACTAAGCTATATGCTTAACTATCGTCAAGCTTTTTTATAAAGGATTTCTATGAGCAAGAATGAATCATCTTACAGGGTTGATTTACATATTTTAGACCATGCAGAAACTATTTATAATACTCTTGGAGAATACAATCCTTTAAAACACAAAGCTCACTTTAAATGCTCTATTGATACAAGCCAGTTAATTGCAAATGGATTTAATTCAAAAGATAAAATAAACAATGTAATGAAATTAATGTTAGATGAGATAATCAATACAAAATATATTTTTAGAGTAAAAACTAGAGAATACATTGATAGAAATGGAAATAAAAAAGAGTATTTTTCAAATAAGAGTTTTGATTTAGCAAGTGATACATTAAGTGCATATCACAATAGAGCTTTTAGTAGTGAAATTGATTTTGATAATATTGAGCCACATTTTCATTTTTTATTAGACTCTTCAAAACAAACTGGTTTAAACTATTACCATTTAAAAAAGCATTTACAAACTGTTGCAAGTAAATATAGTTTAGTATTTCATTTTGATGAAGAAAAAGATAGAAGTGTAAATAAATTTCAAGGACTTATGGAAAAGTGTTCAAGGTTCTCTTGGTTCACTCAAAAGATGACAGATAAACAAGTAATAAACTATGTTAATTCAAAAGCTGATGATTTAACAAAGAACTTAGAGCTTTTATATGATTATGCAACTGCAACTGGTAATTTACAGTTTTATATTAAAGCTATGAACAATATCAAAAAAAGATTAAATAGATTAGATTTAGGTTTCGAGTTCAGGAGTAATAATATAAAGCACATCTACCCTATTCCAATTGATGAAATTACAAATGAAACTTTAATCGCAATTGCAAATAAAGATAAAGAAAAATTAAAAAAGCTAATGACTAGGGATAACTTTTTAGCTAGAGATTACATCAAATATACAAATGGTTTTCAATCTACAATAATTGATGAGTTAAAACAAAGAGATTATATCTTTCCAATAATTTCTTCAAATGATTTAATACTAGATAATATGAAAGGTAAAAGCAAAACAGAGTTTAGAAGTAGTGATAAATTTTTATCTTTTAACAATGCTGTTAAAAATGATATATTAGAAGCTTTAAAATATGCAAAAAATGAAATTGAGCTAAAAGAGATACTTTTAAAATTTGGATATAAAGATTTAGGATTTAGAAATCAAAATATACAAGGAAAAAGAAAAAAAACTGGATTAAAATTTAGCTATGAAGATAAAAATTACTCTGTATATTTTAATCAAATTGGACTAGATGAAAGTACAATTTTATTTCACTTACAAAATAATGTAAAATCAAATGTAACTAATACTTTAGATTTAAAACAAAAATCAAATATTCAAAACCTAAAATTCTTTGATTCTTTCCAAAATAAAATCTATAAAGATATTTACAATCTTGAAAGTGATATTGATTTATCAAGATACTATATTAAAAAAGAGAATAATTCTGTAAAAATAACTTCTAAATCAAAAGATAAAGACCTTGAAATTATTGACTCTATAAATGAAATTTTAAGTAGTGGAGAGATTAGTGAACAAGAGGCTAAATTAATAGTTCAACTTATGAAACAAAAGGGATGGACTGATATTAATAAACTTGATTTTAACGACTCTAGTAAAGAATTTATTTCTAAGATTAGGGATGAGTTTAATAATGAGAAATAATATATTTTGATATAATAACTAATTAATAAGATATTTTTAAATTAAAAAAAAGGTAACATGATAAAAATTATAAAAAAAGTTTTCAATTCTTTAAATGGAAATAAAAATCTAACAAAAAATACAAATAAAGAATCAACATCAATAGATTATAGTGAAAAAGAAGTGAAAGTTGTAACATTCAAAAATAAAAAATTTTCTAATATTGAAAATGAAATAAAAAATGATTTGACTAAGTTTGAAACAATTAAATTTATTGATTGTACTTTTACTAATTGCTTTTCAGATGATTTAATAATAAATAAAAATTGTGAGTTAATTTTTGAAAAATGCACTATTCAAGGAGAATTTAGACACATATTTTGTGAATCAATTATTTTTAAAGATTCTGAAATTGAGAGATATTATTTTAATAATCCTTCAGAAGATAAAATTGAAATAAAAGATTTATTATTTTTTAATTCAAAAATAGACAATTTAGAATTAGAAGGTGTTGTTCTTAAAAAACAACTTATAAAAAATAACAATAATATAAAAGAAAAATTTAAAGAAATTAAGTCTCTAATATTAAAAAATTGTTCAATAGAAAAAAATTTCATAATAGATTCATCAGAAAGAAAAAAAGAAAATGATTCTAAGCGATTCAAAATTACTGAATTAGATTTAACTAATTCAACATTTGAAGAAAATACAAAAGTAAAAATCCAATTTTGTGATATAAATAAAGCTATATTTTATAATACAAAATTTAAAGATTTAGCAGACTTTTATCAAAGTAAATTTGAAGAAGTAGATTTTGAAAGAACTGATTTTGAGAAAATATCAGTTTTTAGTGAATCTGAATTTAATTGTACTTTAAATTTTAAATATACTAAATTCTTAGGAAAAGCGATTTTTAGGGATACAGTAGTTTCAGGAGAATTAGATTTAAGAAATTCTATTTTTGATGATGAAGCAAATTTTTTAGATATTACATCAATATCGAGAAAAGAATATGATGAAAAATTAAAAGATTATAAATTTATTGGAGAACCAACTGATATAAATGTAGCCAATAGAGAAACAGCAAGAATCATAAAAAATTTTTATGATAATTCAAATAATATTATTGAAGCTAATAGATTTTATAAATTAGAAATGAATAAAAGGATGGATGAATATAAACTTTTAAAAAGAAGTGATTATCGTACATTTGAAAGATTTGTATTCTGGCTACATAAAATTAGCTCAAATCATTCTCAAAGTTGGTTTTTAGCTTTTTTTTGGATTATGTTTTTTACATTTACATATTCAGCTTTCATGAACAATTTTAAATATGAATATACTTTAATATATAATGAGTTTTTATCTCAATATTTTGCAAAAATATTTATATTAATTTGTATAGTTATAATGTTATCATTTCTTGTTTTTTGGAAAATGAAAAATGAAAAAAATTTACTCTATTCCTTTTTATTTTTTTCAATAATATGTTTATATTTAGCTTACTCATATTTAACACAGGATGCAAATTTAAAATATTTTTCAAATTCAGTAAACCCTTTTTCTATAATGACAGGAAAAGAAGAATTAACATTTTGGGGACTAGTTTATAAAACAACTATCGCTTATTTAATTTATCAATTAATTATTTCAATAAGACAAAACACAAGAAGAAAATAAATTCATAAAGAATAAACTTGTATTACTATGAATTAATTTAATAACAAAGATGTTAAATCATCCTTCTTATTACTTATATCTATTATAAAAATTTTGTTGCTATTTCTCTTGATTTTATTAAACATATAAAATTATTTTCTTTAAAATTTGTAACCAACTGTTTCTTAGTTTTTTTACTTTTAGTTTGTCAGTTACTAATTCTTGCTCTAAATATTCAATTGATTTATTTAGTTGATTTTTTATTATTTGTTGCATTTTGATTTCCTTTATGAAATAAAAAAAGAGCAAGAATTATATTCTTGCTCCTCCTAATGTTTGAACTCTATCTCCAAGTAAATTTGTTAATCCACTATCACTTTCATCTTTATATTTGAACTTAGATAATATCATGTCATCACCTTTTAGGATAATAAAATAAGCTAGTATCATTCCAATAAAATATATAAATATATCTGCAAATCCTGTTATAACACTTTGTGTAACAAAAGACAATGCAATACTTGAATCTTCATACAATGAATTAGATAAATTTAAAGTTGAAAAAATAACATCAAATATTAATGAATAAAGTGCAATAAGAATTTCATAACTAACAATAAACATGAAAAAAGAAATTACCATTAATGTTGGTTTTGCCATAAAAAGCACAAAACCATCCACAAAATAAGCATTTACTCTATCTGTTTTTTCTTTTACTGTCATTTGCCAAAGCACAATAAATGGAGACATAAAGAAATACATAAAACAATCCCAGAAATACAATCCTATCTTTAGTATTGCTAATAGTGTAACAACTGCTGCGAAAATTCCTTGAATCATAAGCTTATATAAAATTACTGCAAGTGTAAAACTAGCAGTATAAGACATAAATGATTTAAATCCAGAACTTAATACATCTATATTTTTTTGACTAAAAATATTACTTTCTTTACTATTTTTTGATTTTTGCTCATTAGTTTCTTTTACAAACTTATCCAAAGAAGATTTTGCAAAAGATAGAAGTTTACTTTGCGGTAAAAATATTCCTGCAATCTCAAATAAAGATTCTCCCGTTCCTTCAACAGCTTTTTCAAAAAACTGTCTAATTTCACTAAAAAAAGGAAACATATTATATACCTGATAAGACATCATTGTAGAAAAAGAATTTTTAATCCAGTTACTTGTCATTGAATTTAAAATCTCTGTATCTAATGTTTGTTTACTTATATTCTCACCATCTTTTTCATATAAATCATTTGCTTTATTGACTAACATTGTAGTTACTGCTTCGCCGTTTGTTGTTCGTGATAATCCATCGTAAGCATTATTAATTATGTTTGAATTCAACATAAATACATGACTTACAGGAAGAGTCGAAGCCATAAACCAACCTATACTTTTAAAGCCTAATAGTTGAGTATCTATATATAAATGACTCATTGTTGAGTATGAACTATTATTAGTTGCAAAATTTACATTTGAATTTTTTGATAGATTTGCAATAGTTTTTTCACTAACTGATTTGGTTCTTTTTAAATATTCCCTTCCTATCATAAGAGAAATTTCTAAATTCTTACACATAAGAGGTGATATAGTTCCAGTATCATTAAAAATTTTATTACTTCCAGTGTTTACATTCCATAATAAATCAATGTGAGAATCTGCCATTTGAAAACCATTGTATTTTTTATAACTTGCTTCATGAGAAGCTATACAATTATCTTTGAAAAATGATTGAAGTACTGCTTGTTCAACAATATCTCTTCTATTTTGATTTAGTAGCGTTATTGTATCTCCATAACTTTTTGTATGAGTTACCTCTGTTAAATAAGTCATGTAAATAACACCAATATTTGATGCAGTTAAATCAGCTATTTGAGCTCCCATATTTGCTAAAAAGCCAATTACTTCTTTGAACACAGTTGAATGAGAATCCATTTGTATACTTTGATTATTAATAGTAGTATTTACTTCTACCATTTTATCGCTCTCATTATTGTTTAATGATACAGTTTGAGAATTTCCCGTAGGAAAGTGAAGAAAAAATACAGCTAACATAACAACAATTGCTACGATTCTATTTGTAAAAGGAAAATCCCACTCTTTGTTTTCATTATTATTGTTAATTCTAAACATTAAATATTTATATCCAATGATTCCACCTGAATACATAAATACCATTGCAAGTATCAAAAGCCCTGCATAATTAAAAATTGATTGCCAACCAAGAGACATAAATCTGTAATAAAGAGCAAATATTTTTTTATCAAAATATTGCTCGAAACTATATACACTTGTATAATTTACATCAGTAATTTCATTTCCAGTTGAACTTTTATAAATCTCAGAAACTTTGTCTTTAAAGTTAGCCCATATCCCTTTTTGATACTCAACTGAATCTAAAATAGCCATTTTATTTTCAACTTCAGAATCAATACTAATATCTCCCATTGAATCTACACCTGTTACAACACTACTATTTAAGGTTACTAAACCAGTTACAAATTGAGATACAGTAAAATTTTCTTTATCGCTGTTTTGACCTAAAAATTCAAGTCCTAAACTCCTAGCCCTTGACATTACATCATAAGGAGTTGTCACTAAACTATTTGAATCATCTGTACTGTTTCCAATAGTTAGTATTTTATTCCCTAATCTTTTAACCGCTTCCCAAGTAGTTTCATAATGCTCAAATTCTGGAAGTACACTAAGATTTGAAGGTTTATATTCACCATCAAATAAATTATATACATCATTTATTTCAGTAGGTACATCAACTAAACTTTTACCTGATTTTGTGCCATCGATGAGCCCTAGTAATAAAGTCCAGTTGGAGATTGAAAGAGTTATTGATTTACTGGCATTTCCAAACTCTTTCTCATTTACATAAGAGCAAGTAAATGTTCCCTCTTTATAGTTAAAATCAATTAGATATTTTTGAGCATCTACTTTTGATTTTGATTTAATGTTTTCGTTTTCATCATAAACATATTTATATAAATCATTACATATTGGAGTACTTGTATTAAATTTTAAGCTTTTAGAACTTGCCCCTTTTATTATAGTACTTGCCATTTTATCATCTAGTAAAGAACTTCTATTCTCTGTCTGGTATCTTGTTATTTCAACTGCTATACTATTTACTGAACAAATAAGTAGTAAAAAGATATATAATATATACTTTTTCATAAGTGACTCTTCTCAGAATTATTTTTAAGCTCACTTAAAAATATCAAATCATCTACATTTATATTTAATTTTTTAGTGATTAAACCTAAAATAACTACCTCATATTTATTTGGATTTGTTTTTTTTAAGCCAATTAAACTGCTAATTGAAATGTTATCTATATCGCCAATTAAATCTGTAGATTTCTTTTCTCCAATTACTTTTGCAATTTCAGTAGGAGATAACAACTGTATATTCATTTTACATCCTTTTAATTGTCATTTAAAGAATAATGCAAAAAGTAAAAAAACAATAACTATCATCAAATAGACAACTTTATTATTGCTTTTTGTTTTTTGATTATTCAACATCTTTTCAAACTCTAATTCGAACTCTTCCATTGATTTTGAGATACGAGCGTTTATTTCTAGTTCACTTTGAGAGTTCAATTTTGCTTTTTGCTCACTTGCTTGTAAAAGGATTATCTCTTGAATCTCTTCCATGATTTCAAATATATCTTTTATTTTTGACTCATAAATATCAAGCTTTGAGACAACTTGTTTAATTATCTCTTGACCTAAAGCTTCATGTAAAACTTCTAAGTTATCTCTCTTTTTCTCTTGAGAACTCATGCTCATTTCCTTTTATATTTTCTGCTATATTTTGAGGATTGATATATTTTTCGAACTTTTTGTCGTCAAAAATTTCATATAAACTATTGTTATCCAAAAACTCTTTTAGATCATGGCTTTCAGCTTTTTCAATAATATTAATTCTTTCTCCAACTTGCTCGAAGAAATCGTTAATCAATTTCTCTTTTTCTGTTGTAATTTCATTTTGATTTTCTAATCTATTTAGCTCTTTTTTTGCTAATTGTTTTTTAGTTAGATAATAAATATCAGCTAAAGCCATTAGTCCAAAAATATCATGATTAGACTCTTGTATCTCTTTTAATTTAGAAGAAAAGATTTTATAGTCTTCATCTTTTGTATCTATTTGTTTTAAAAGCTCTTTTTTTGAGTTTTTTGTTCTTTCTTGCATATCTTTTATTTTTTGAATAAAATCTATTTTTTTAGCGTTTGTTAGCATTTTATAATCCTTTCTCTCTCCATCTTTTTTCTCTATCTCTTTGTTTTTCTTGTTCTATTTCTTTGTGAGTTCTAAAACTTTGCAGTTCTTCTTCTTTTTTAACATCTAAATCATTACCATTAATTACACTTTTAATGGTTGCTATCTCTTTTTTTAGTTGGGCTAATTCATCAACTTTTGAGTCAAGTTGAGAAAGCTTCGAGTTATAATTTTTTAAAAAATCTAAAGCTGTTTGTTCATTGTTTAAATACTCACCTTTGGCTTTTTTTTCTTCAAACTCACTAAACTCTTTTTTTAGTTCATAGTTAGTTCCGTAAACATCTTTTGTTAAGCCATCTTGTTTGAACTCTTTTGTAAAAAGTAATAACTCTAAATCTATAGAATTTTCTCTCATTTGATGAAGAGTTAAAAAATCTCTTGAAGTTCCATATTCACCTTTTCCAAACCATCTTCTAACCTTTTCTTTAAGTTGTTCCCATGGAGTTAATTTAAGTGTTTCTTTTGGCATTTAAACTCCTAGCTCAATTTGTTTTTTTATAATCACATCAACATCTACATATCTGTTTAGAACAACATCATCTTTTGCAGTTTTGTATAAGCTTTTTTGCTTCATATACTTAGCCATAAAAGGTGATGCTATAGAGTTTTTAATTATGTAGCCCTCACCATTTTTAATATTGCTTAACATTTCAGGTTTAAAAAAGTCTTCTTCACTTTTTGAGAGTTTTGAATCTTCGTTGTTATGAGATTTTTTTAGATTTTTTTCTCTTTTCATACTCTCTTCAAGAGTGATTTTTTCAACTTTTTGTACTTTTGAATTAAGAAGTTTTATAAGTTCTACATCTTCTAATTTTAAAGATATAATTGTTTTTACATTTGCTATTATTTGAGAGTTATCAATACTTCCCATCGTCTCTTTTAAATCACTTTGAAATGAAAGAACTGCTCCCATGTATAAACCTCTAATAACTGAGAGTAAATCTCCAATTTGATAGCTTTGATTATTTTTTGTTTTAAGCCATGAGTTAATCTCATCAAGTATTACAAGGGTAGTAGTATCAGGAATAAAATCTTTCCCGCGTCTTTCAGCTAGTAGATTTAAAGTTGATACTAAAAGTTCGGCTAAAATTGGGCTATAGATTTTATTTTGTCCTGGCAAGTTCACTATTACAATTTTATTACTATCTATAGCATCTAAGATATTTAAGTCACTATTTACATTTTTTAGAATTGGTGCGAAAGAATCAAAGAAATTAACTAACTTATCCATCAATCCTTGAGCTACTGAAAGGTCATAGAAAGTTCCACTTCTTTGTGGATATTTTAAACTTACTGCTTCAATACCTTTAATAGTAGTTCCACTCTCTGTTACTACTCCATTTAAGTATGTTTCTTTTAATTTTTCCCAATCTGGTACATTCGAAAGCATAATTACAACATTTTTTAATTCATTGTGAAATTGGTTTTTTACACTACTATCTAAATGAGAAAGTGAACTATTATTTTTACTTTCAACTTCAATAATTTTAATGAACTTTGAATATAACTTAGTGTTAATCTCATTTTTATTTGTTTCATAAATCTCATCAAAAATTAGTAAAAACTTGATTAATAAATCTGTTTCACTAAGAAGCCTATTAAATGAAAAATAGTCCAGTTTTACTAAATGTTTTTGATACTCTTCAAACTTATTAGTTGAATTAAAAACTTTATCAATTTTTGAAATATCTAAAAAGAAATTTGCATCTCTTAGAGTTAATATTACTTTTAAAAGTGATGATAAGAAAAGTTTTGCTTTTCCATTCCATGAGCCATCATCATTTCCCTCTAAGTCAGCTATACTTGTTAGCATAGTAATAATATCTTTTGAAGCTCCTAATTCAAAAAGATTAATTGTATTTGAGTTAAATTTTCCTCTTTTATCAGGATTCCAGTTTACTATGTGTAAATCAGACAATCTATTAAAAGTTGCGCAAATAGATTGAACTCTTTGAAGCATTGAGTTGTCTGCTTTTCCAAAAATTGCAAATACTCCTGAACCTTTTGATATACTTGATTCTATATACGAATTCAATAATAACTCTGTTTTTCCACCACCAGTAGTAGCCATCAAAGCACAATGCTGTCTTAGAATTGCATCATCAATTAAAACTGGAGTAATTGCATTACTTTTACTTGAAGTTAGTTTTTGAGACGGGATTGTTTTTTCAATTTCATAATCAAATCCAAAAAATTTTCTAACTTGATTGTAAAGAGTTAAAACATCAACATCTTTTTTATGCTTTTTTACAAGCGTTCCAAGATGTATACTGTATTTATTTTTTAAATTATCATTATTTATGAGAAATAGCTCTTTAATCTTTTCATATTTATTTTTGTTTTTTAATAAATTTTTTTGAAATTTAAAAGAAAAGAAATAGATAAAAAGTGCAAATGCGAAGAAGTGAATCTTTAAACCAATACTAAATACAAAAAATAGAATTATCCATAAGCTAGACCAAAAAACTTCGTCAAGTAATTTTTCTTCACTATCATCTATTTTTGTGTAGGTATTAACCCTTATTTTATCACTGTTATTATTTTCCATTTTATACCTCTTTTATATAAAAAATTGCGTGTTTAAGGCTTAAGCTAGAGTATTTATCATGAGAGTAATCTCTTAAGAAATTTAAAAACTCTGTTTCTTCTGGAATTGAAATTTGAAATAATTGGCTGATACTTGGAAAGTATTGATTTTCTTTGAAGATTTCAAATTTTGAAAGAATTAAAAGCTTTAGAGTTTTTACTGTTTTTATCTGTTTTAAATCTTCATTTGAGATTTTCTGATAATCAAAAATATCAGCTTTTATGTTAATGTACTCTATTAATTTTAAATAAAATTGAGTTATTTGAACTGGTTTATCTTGAAGCTTTGAAAACTCTTGCATATCAGCATTAGTGATGTTAATTGTTACATTTTGAATAGTAAAGTCTTTAGGACTGTACTCATAGGTAATTCCACTATAAAAATGTGCATAGTCTTTTATTTTTTTAACCACTCTTTGTACAGGAGAAAGATTAAAAGGAGTGTCTTGTTTTAATTTTACAACTCGCTCATCTACTAACTCCAACTTACGATTATAAAGATAATTTACAACTAAAAAAAATAAAGCTAACAAACTGAAAACTTGAAATTTAAAGCTTGTCTCTATTTGATTTAAACTATCTTGAATTTGTGTATAAATAAGAGTTAAGATATGATTTAACCCCATAGATAAAGCAATTAATGATACTAATATGATTCCTTGTTTTATAACCAAGTTTGTACGATTTGAACGCTGATAGCCTGTTAATTTTTTGTCTTTTGTTAAAGCCCAAAGGATTGATAATAGGATAAAAAAAGTAATGAAAAAAATGTAGTAAAATACTACTCTGTCACTTAGTGGTTGCATTATTTCTCCTTTTGGTTATCGTTTAGATTTTCATAATCTTTGATTAATTGAGACTCTGGCTTATTGTATGTGATTTTATTCCCAGTTGTTTTTTCTTGAAACTCAGTTTTAGAATTTTTAGTTTTATCTTTTAGGGCTTCGATTTTAGATTCTAGTGATTCATTTTCTTTTTCTAAGCCTGATTTTTGAGACTCTATTTTATTTTTTTCAACTAGAAGCTCTAACTCTTTTTTTAAGTTTTGGTTTTCTTCTTTTAATTTTTCAACCGTTGATTTAAGGTTTAAAATGTCTCGTTCAAGCTCAGCGAACAATTTATCTTTTTCGCTTTGAGATAAAGAAGCATCTGTTAAGTCGTTAATTTTTGAATAAATTTTTTTGCTGTGATTTTTTAAATCGTTTATATCTATTTCGATTTTTTCAGCTTTTTTTAAATTTTGCTCAAAAGCATCATTAATAAGCCCAATATTTGGGCTTATTAATGATTTGAATTTATAAAATTGATTTAAAAAATCTGTATTATCTTTTTCTTTTTTTGGTTCGATTTTTACATCTTTACTTTGAAAATTATCAGATTTTAAATCTTTGATTTTTTGCTCTTGCTCTTGAATTTTTTTAGAGAGATTATCTAGCTCGTTTTCATTTTTTAATCCCCACTCTTTTATAAATTGTGAAAAAAAATGTTGCTCTAATTTTTTTTTTGCTTGGTCTTGATTTATTTTATCCTTGTAATTAACTAACCCATTTTTATTAAAAATTTCTTTTACATTTTTTTCGGCTTCTTTTTTTACATTTTCAAAATAAAGTGGATTAAGTTTACCATCTATAATTATTTCTATTTTATTTTTTGATTCTTCTATAATTTTTTTCATTTTTCACTCCAAATTAAATTTATATGTAAAAATTTTAGTGCTGTTACTATTTCTCTTTTCAATTTCATTTTTTTTGAATTTGAAGAAATAAAATTGATACTCGTGAATATCTTCGATTTCAAATTCATTTTTGATTTTTTGAGCCAAAATCTCGACATTGGTTGTATCCCAGTATGTTCTAAGATTTTGAGAATATCCATCTATTACTAGCAGCTGATTTTCTAAATCTATAAAAAAAGGTATTGTCTCTGCACCTGTTACTTTTACGTTTATTTCAATATTTTCATCTTTTAGTTTTAGGTCTTTTTTTACTATTTTTTTAAGATTCTTCTCAAAAAAATCTATTTTATTTTCCATTTTTATTCCTTTATTTCAAAATTATAAAATTTATGCCAGTT
Source organism: Arcobacter venerupis (assembly GCF_013201665.1). Lineage (NCBI taxonomy): Bacteria > Pseudomonadati > Campylobacterota > Epsilonproteobacteria > Campylobacterales > Arcobacteraceae > Arcobacter > Arcobacter venerupis. The sequence goes on from NZ_CP053840.1 coordinate 2,656,747, forward strand.
GTAACAACTGCAACTATCAACACCACTTTTAAGACAGAGAGATTAAGTATCTTGTCTGCAAGATTTATTATTTTTTCTATTTTTTTAAGCTCTTGATTTTTCCCTAAATCTTCAAGTTTTTGAGAAAGAAATGAAAGATAAAGTGAGTAGTTTTTAATCATCTCTTGCTCATTTTTTGGCTCGAACTTGCTTATCATAAATGTATAATCTTTCATTTCTGAATTTAAATCTTGCAGTTGAGTAATATTATTAATTACCTCTTGATTTAAAACATCGAGTTTTAAAATTGATGCTTTTAACTCTGCGGTAACTCTTTTTGCTTCACTTAGAGTTATCTCATCATTTTGCATTAAGCACCTCGTCTAATACTTGGTGAGCGACATCAATAACTTCTGTTTTGTAGTTTTGAGAATCTTCAAGAATCTCTAGAATAAGACTATATGAATATATTGAGTTCTTATCATTTTTATCAAAAGATTCTAAAAGTTTTTGATTAATGTTCTCTTTTTCTTGCTCATCTTGAGCAAGTTCATAGACAGTTTTCTTAAGCTTTCTGCTTAAATCTATACAATCACTCTCTGGCAATATAATATATGGATATTTATTTAATTCTTTATCTTCAAAAAAATCACCGTATTGAAACTGAACTCTTTTTGGATTTCTCACTCGAGATAAAACAAATAATACTTTTACATTTTTATTCATATCTAATATAATTTTCAGACATTCTTTAGCATTTTTTAAGTCTTGCGAACCGCCAGACATGGGAACGATGAATAAATCAACCATGTTGTACATGTGTGTTGATTTAAGCGATCGTAAAAAATTAGTTGTCGTAGCGTTCCCCCCAACATCCAACACTGTGTTATTTTTATTTTCAGATAAAAATAAATCTCTAACCGTTTGATTTAAATCTTTTGAATTAGAATCTACAATTATTTGTTTTGTCTTGATTTTTGATTTTGAAAATATTTTCGCATCTTGATTTTGATTATCTAACTCCCATAATTCTATTTCTTGACCTTTTGCAAGAAAATAAGTTGATATAATCTGCATAGCAGTAGTAGATTTTGAAGCTCCACCTTTAGATTGAACAACTAGAATATTTTTCTGATTTCTCATTTTTTAATCCTTTTTTAAATTAAAAAAGGTTGAATAATCATTGCTATTATCAGTTATGTTATAATGGCAACGGTTAAAAACTATTACTTATGGTTTTACCACTCTCTCTCTTTTGTTGCTCGTCGAAAAGTTTTTTAAAAGAGGGAGTTTATTTTGTTATTTTTCTTTTTTGTTTTTGTTCTTCAATCCATTTTTGTATCTCCTTTACGCTGTATAGACTATGCGCGAATCCTTGTATAAATATTGGTGTCACAAAATTTCCTTCTTTTATAATTGCATCAAGTTTTGTCTCCCCTATCTTAATGTACTCAGAAAGTACTTCTGTTTTTTTAATCAATTTATCTTCTTTTTCCATTTTATTTCCTTTATGTTAATAGAATATATTTCCACTTATATTAAATCATATTAAATCATATAAGCAGTAATAGAATTATATTCCATTAAACTTATTTAAAACTTAAAATGGTAAAATATTCCATAATAACTTATTAATTTTATAATTTGAAAAAGAAAAAGGAATAATATGCCTGAAAACCATAAACAACCAGAAAGAGGATTTAAACAATTAGCTTGTGAGATTCTTGATATTAGTACTCGAAGCTATTCTAATTTCAGCAAACAGAAACGATTAATAATTACTCTACTAGAAAAATATTTTACTAAAGAAGATTTACAAGAATTCATTGAATTTGGGAAAATAAACAATTTTGAAAACAACAACAGTATTCAAGAGTATTTTATAGAGACAAAAAAAAATAAATATATTCAAAATTTTAAAAATAATCACTCATCATTAAAGTTTGTTGCCGAAAATGAATATATCACAGATTTCTATTTCTATTTTTTAACAAATTTAAAAAACAAAAAAAACTTCTTTTCAACTACAGATTATGAGTATGAATCATATTTTATTGAGAGATACGACTTTAATAAAGCACTCAGTGATTATATATTTGAAAATCAACAAAAAGAATTTGAAAAAAAGAACTTTGAAATAAGACTACTATTTATAAAAGAAGAAAAAGAAGCGGAACATGAATATTTTATAAAAGATATTGAAGAATTTTTTCCTCAACAAAAAAATGAAACAAAAAAAGATGAAATTAAATTAAAGAATAATGATTTTAATTTTGATGAAGAAAAAGAAAAACAAAATTTAATTAAAGAAATAATTGAGCATTCTCAAAAGCAATTTGAACATATATACAATCACTTATCATTTATACAACATTGGGATAATGATATGTATTTTTTCATAAATTTTTTAATTAAAACAGATTTTGAATTATTTATAAATTCTGGCGATGATGAATTATTATATCATGCAATAGGATTTTTGGTTTATTCAAATAATAACTTTAAAGAAGAAGATATTTTATGTGATAATAAAGTATCCGTTGTAAATGAAATTTATGAATATTTTAATAAAAATAAAAATGAAATAAATAAAAAACTAATAAAAGATATATCATCAGATTTTGAAAAATTATATGAGTTTAAAAAATATAAAAAAATTAGTGAATATTTAAAAAAAATAAATAAAGAATTATCTAAAGAGGAAATATACAAAATAATTTCAGAACCTAAAAAATTTGAAAAAATAAGTAAAGAAATAGAAGAATTTGATAGAAATGAATTTGGGAAAGAAATTTTAAAAAATCTAGTAGAAAATATTAAATCCTAACCACCTTTTTTATCTCAGTTGTCCCCGCTTTTCTGATTTAATCTTTCCGTTCGCCTTTGGCTAAGTTCAAATGATATGGTAGGGAATGGCTCAAGAGCGGAGACATCTTGCCCTTATACTACTTTGGATTTAACAAAATAGTACAGGACAAGTTAGTCTAAAAATTTGCAAATGACACGGCTTTTGCAGGACTTTCGCTTACGACTTAAGTAGATTATTGAACAGCGCTTAATCTACGACACAATTACACTAGACGGTTCCCCTTATCTAGTAACCTATATCTTTAATAAATCCAGTATTAGTTCTCATACTAATTTAAAAACCTCTGTTTTATATATTAACTGGTAAATCTATAGGAGTGTCCTTGCTACTGCTTTCGCAGATGAACGGGCATCTCCAAGGTGAATCGTACCACATACACTTCCTCACACCTTGCTGATTTGGTCTCTTATTTGGCTGTGATTGTTTTCGGTGAGTTCATTCTCACCTTGCATAAGTATTTAATTTTATCGCAGGGTTTCACCTTACTGTGCAGTCCTTATACTCTACCGCTTAATAGTTTTTTAGACAATACTTTATCCTCAACACTTAAGTTGATTTTTTTTTGAAAATTTTTTGGATAAAAGCTTGAAATTTATTTAGATATTTGTTAAGATGTCATTACTTTTTTAGCAATTCTTTTAGTCGCCAAACTAACAGGGAAGGATTGCTGAAATACTCCTTTTTTTAGACATAAAAATATTCTCCAACAATTAAGTGGCTTTCATACTTTTACATTTAACATTTGAATTTATTTTGAGATTTGTATTTAAAATTAGAATGTAGATTTGGCAAGATACATATCTAATTAAAATACTTAGAGCTTAGCAAATCTATCGAGCGATAAATCTACCAAGCAGATATGTAGCTTGCCAAGCTCTAAATATTTATAGAGCAAGTATATACGATTTTGTGGGCTTTGTAAATAAAGAGTTTTTATAAAAAGTTTATGTTAGTTTGATTTTTTTTGATTTGATTTGAGAAGTAATCATTTGAAAGATAGATAAATAAACTTAAATTTATAAATTAACTTTTATATTTTATACTGAATTAATAATATAAAGAAAGTGCCTTGTAACAACTGGATTAACTCATTTTTGCTAATAAATTGCCTAGCCAGTTGTTCGCTCATTTTTCTTAACGGATTTTTGTAAAATCCTAAAAAATCGAGCCCTAGAAATAAAATAGATATTAAAAATTAAAAAAAATCTTAGTGAAGCAAAAAGATATTTCTCAGAAGATTGTTAAAGAAATGAAGATGTTAACTTTAGTGAGAATTCACCTGAACAAGATTTATTGAATTTAGTTAATGATTTATGATAAAAATTAAAATTGTGACGCTATATGTGACGCAAGTAATACATCTGATTGTAAAGAGATGACAAGAGCTGATAGTATAGGAAATGTTTTTGCTTGTAAAGATGAAAATGAAGCAAGAAAATTGTGTGCAGAACATGGAAGAAAAGTTTGTGCTAATTGTATAAGGGAATTATATAAAACTATTTAATAAAAATTTGTACTGTAATAAAAACAGAATTTATTGAATCTTTGTAGTGAATTAAGAAAAGTAAAGCTTTATAAATAAAATATAGTAGTTATTTACTTGGTTTAACAATTAAATTGTCTAGACTATTTTTTATAACATACACTATATTTTTTTCTTATTATATGAAATAAAAAAGGTCAAAATGAAGCAAAAATTAAAACTTATATACATTTATTTTATAAAAAAAAGTATATTTAAAATACTAATAAGTATTTTTCTTCTTTACAATTTTTCCTATTATTTTATGTATATTATGAATATAGGGAAAGAAGACTTATTTAAAGACGCTATTTTAGATGACAATTACTGGTTTCAAATGTTAATAAATCTTATTTATTTGCTAATATCTACAGTATTAGTATATGATAAAAAAGCAAAATCATTATTTGATAGACATACTCAAATCAACAAACTTTTAATTGTTTTTATTCTGGGATTTATAATTATGATAAATCAAAGAGACCAATACTTAGACGATGTTAAATTAAAAAAAGATCTTAATGAAATTAGAAATAAATTAAAACAAATAGAAAATACTTTTAATACTTAATTTGTTTTTTCTAATCTTCTAACTAATTTTAATAAATCTTTTTCCGTTAAAATTATATTATTAAATATTTATTATTTATTTTATACAATGTAGTTCACTGATAAACCAGTCAAATATTAAGTCAATTAAAACTGATTTTAAATCATAGTAATTTTAAAAAGGATCTTATGATGCAAAAGATTGAATATAATAAAAGAAAAAGCAAATTTAAAAATATTGTTCTTGAACATTTACGTGCTATGACTATTCCTCAACTAAAGGATGATTTAGAAATTAACTTTACTAAAAATGGTTACAATGGAAATTTAATAATTGAAATTAGTGAAGAAGATTATTTTTATGCAAATTCTTCATTTTCTGATATATCAAGATTTCCTGCAAGAATAAAAGCTACAGCTTCTGCATTAAAGTCACTAAACTTTTTTGGTAAATTCAATATTACTCATTATAATGGTATATTAAGAATTTCCCAAATATAGTATGCTTATATAAAATAAAGTATCAAACATAATTTAATTTAAAAATATATTGATGGGTACTTATTTTATTTCTATCTAAAAAAAATTTATAATTTTAAATTGTTAAATTTTCTTATAGATAAATTTTCCATAATTTTCTTATCATATGAAAAATAGAGTTTTGATTTTTGAATATCTTTTACCTTTTTAATTGTTTTTTGATTTATATTACCAAGACAATCTCTCCAGCTTAATTCTAATGACTTCGTACTATCATTATAAATTAACCAAGATAACATATCGTTTTTTACATCACTATGTTGCAAAGTGGAATTATCTAAAAAAGTAAATATTGTACCCTCTGATAAAGAAAGTTGTATTGCTACAATGTAATATGATCTATCAACAATTTGAAAAAATTTTATTACTTTTAATAGATCTTCTATTTCTGAATTTTTTTTAACTAATTCATTTAATATTTCTATGTTATTAAATAATTTATCAGGAGAATCTAATTTACTGATAATATTCTCATTAATAGTAGAGATATATTTACTATTAAAAAAACTATGTATATCCAAAAAAGCATTATTATGTATTGCACTATTTAAAGTTTTAAATAAAAGGTCATGAACTTGTAAATTTGAATTATCTTCATTCTGTGCTAATATAAAAGCTATTTCTAAAAGTTGATTAGTAAGGTATGAATGTTTGTCAATAAATTCCTTTAATTCAAAAGCATTAGGATCCTCCATAGCTATAAGTTTTATTATTTGACCTAAATGTGACATTAAATAAATCTCATTATTTGGTTTAATTGAGCTGTTATACTTTCTAAGCGTGCTTTTAGCATAGTCTAAAGCAAATTGTTTATTAAATAATGACACTGTTTCAAATGCTGCTACTTTCCATGAATAATTTATATCAGAATTATTCAATACACTAATTGAATAAGGTAACATATTTATTGATTTGTTAAGATTTTCGATTAATGATAATTTTTTATAAGAAGTAAAATTATTGCTATTTAATATGTTCAATATAAAATTTTTTTCTTCAACTTTCTCTTCAAAATTAATGCTATATGGTCCATAACCTAACTTAAGAACTTTTAATCCATCAATAAAGTTGCTTAATAATAAGTCTGGATTAGAGAGATAATTCATTAATTCTGTTTTTTCTTCTAAATTAAGTTCACTTACTCTTACACTATACTCATCTATACTATTTTTTTCTAATTTAATTAAGTTGGCATTAATCATTGTTTCAACTCTAATTTGTTTCATTTCTTTTGAAATTGGAGAATTTTTATCTGAAAAAGTAAGCCAATTATCCATTTCTTTTTGAAAAATATTTTTATAAAAAGTTTCTAAATTATCTCCAGTTGCCCAAGTAACAAAACCAATAAAAATAATTAGTCCTGAGAATAAAGCAAAAATAAATTGTATATAACTATTTATTTTTGATAAAGCTTTTTCTATAATACTATATTCTATTACTTTCATTTTATTTTCAAGTTCATTCAAATATCCCTTACTTTTTTTAATTCTTTCTTCTAATTCATCTAAATCTGAACTCATTTTACATATCCCTTTTATAATATTAAAATTAATTTTCAAATAAATCAGGAATAAGATATCCAGATAATTTACTATTTAATTTAAATCTGAGCTTTCCTCGTGGACTGTTTGTTTCTAAATAATCTTCTTCTAAAAGCTCTTTTACAATAGATATTGCAGTAGGTGCACTTACATCTAAAACCTCTTGTGCTTCTCCTCTCGTTACTTCTCCATGAATTAATAGATGTTCCAAAAGCTTATTTGATTCTTTAGGTAATGGCTTTATATTATGAAGTAAACCTTTTTGTGATAGTTCTACAAATGCCTTTATTTTTCTTGCCATAGAATCTAATTTTAAATATTCACTCATAAATAATACTTGATCCAATGCAATATCTAACATAAACTCTAAAAAAGCCTCTAAACCTTTTAATGTCAAAGGACCTCTTCCATCATTGTATCCATTGAATTGTTCATCTGCTTTTGCTAAAAACTTTCTATAATCTTCTTGATTACGAGCTAAGCCTCTTGATATATTCCATAGACCATATCCTTGAATACCTGAATGAAATAGCAAATAATCTAAATAAAGCCTTGATACTCTACCATTCCCATCATAAAATGGGTGAATATAAGTTAATCGATGATGTGAACACAGAGCATAAATTAATTTCATTGTATGAGTTGAATGTTTAGACTGATTGTATAATGTCTCAAACTCATTGAAACAAGATTGTAATTCATTACTTTCAGGTGGTATATGTTGACCTACTCGAACATATCCTTCTCTTAATTTACCAGGAATCATTTCCACTTCTAAATCACCATTTTTAATATTTAAAGCATACTTCATTTCTTCTTTATTATAAAACACGTTATGGATTTCTAATATTTTTTCTAATGAATATGATGGAGTAGATATATCTAATGTACTTTCAAGATATTTTTGTACTTCAATATGTACTAATGATAATTGTTGCATACTCTTCTTTTTATCATCTTGAGAAAAATCGTTTTTCATTGCTCTTTCAATATCAATTGGATGAGTACCCTCAGATTCAATTTTGTTAGAGTAATATGAATTTATTGTACGTAAATTATCTTTTATTGCATTGATTACATGAATATTTAAATTACCTGTTAACTTAGCGCTTTCAATTATAATACGTTCTGCTTTATTAATTATCTCTTGCTTTAAAGAGTAATGTTCTGTTTGAGGTATAATTGGAGTTGTGTACATTCGTAACCTTTTTATATAAAAAAACTATTTATATTTATCATTTTTTTAATAGTAATTTTAAATCTGTTTATCTAAAAAATATACCATAACCGTGGTATTATGTCAAGTTTATCATATAAATATTTTACAAATATTTTATAAGATTTTTTAAAAACTAAAAGATGCTAATGAATTAATCAATAAACACTCATTTTTAATTTGTCTAACCAATCGGCATACCACTGAACTAGTTCTTTTTTCTCTTCAAAATATTTATATTTTGATTCTCTGTTGTAAGCTGCTTTAGTTTGATTCCTTTCTTTATGAGACAGGCAAGATTCAATAATATCAGAATGAAAACCATGTTCTTTATATAATTCATGTGCTATTGTAGAAAACATACTTCTAAAGCCATGGAAAGTGTGTTTATCTTGATAGCCTAACTTATTTAATGTATTTGATAATGTAGCTCCTGAAACTCCTCTATCATTCTTATATGGAGAAGGAAATACAAATTTACTTTTATGTCTTGAAAAAGGTTCTATTTGTTTTAGTATATAAATTGCTTGAGTTGGTAATGGACAAACAAAATCAACTTTCATTTTCATCTTTTCTTTTGGTATTGTCCAAATACCTTTTTCTAAATCTATATTTTCCCAACACATAAGTCTTATATTATCACTTCTAACAAATACATAAGGAATTAATTTAAATATAAATATTGTACTTATTTCACATCTTAATTTTTCTCCTATTAAGTTTATATCAATAAGTAATTGTTTTATATCCTTTGGTTCAGTTAATGCAGGAAGATGAGTATCTTTTTTATTTGGAACTAAAACAGCATTTTTATCTATATCAGCAATTATATTATGTTCTATATACTCTTTAGTAACTGCATACATATATATTTTATTTATTATCGATAAAAGCCTATGAGCTGATTCTATAATTCCTTTATTTTGCATTTTTTCTAATGCAGTTATAATATTAACTCTTTTTATGTCTTTGATTGCAACACTACCTAACCAATTTGTGATATTTTTTAAAATTCTTGTATTTTGAATAATTGTTGCTTCACTAGAACTTTTTTTTCTTAATTCAATCCATTCATCTACAACATTTTGTAAAGTCAAAGATTCTGAAGCTTTTTTAATTCGTTTTGCTGAAATGGGATTGATATTATTAGTTAATAATTGTCTAGCTTCTTCTCTTTTTTCTCTTGCTTCTTTTAAAGTTACTTCTGGATAAACACCAAAAGACATACTAAGATTTTTATTTCCATATCTAAAATCATATCTCCATACTTTAGAGCCATTAGCTTTTATAATAAGATACAAACCTTTTCCATCTGCTAACTTATTTTTTTTTATTGCTTTTTCATTTGAATTAGATTTTTCTAATTCTTTCTTTAACAGCTCAAATTCTTCATCAGTAGTGTATTTAGCATTTTTAATCTCTGTATCACTAAGAGGTTTTGATATTTTTGGCATTTTTAAGGTACTCATCTTTTAATAATTCTTATAGTACCTGAAATATTACCTAAAAAAAACTTGATTTAGTCTAATTTATTATGATTTAATATGATGTAATGTGAGATTTACAAGTAGAAATAAGCCCTATAAAATGGGCTTATTTGATGTATTATTTAGTTTTTTGGGAGTAATTTCATAGGAACTATCTGGAATTCGTCCATATTCCAAACATTATTTTTTACATATGGCTCATTTTCTAACCATTCATCTAACTCTTCATCAGTTTCAAAATCAATTAATAGTGTAGATCCAACCATAACTTCATCTTCTATTAGTGCGCCAGCATTAATTATTTTTCCCTCAGCCATTAATTTTCTAGCACCATCAATATGAGCTTGTCTTGATTCTAATCTTCTTTCTAGTGCATTTTCATTGTCATAAGCTATTACTAAATATTGCATTAATATCCTTTTTAATTTAATTTTATCATTTTACCATAATATTAAAATGATAAAATTAAACTATGTCAATTTGATTGCAAATAAAAATGTCAATGGATATATTATGACATTAAAGTATCTTAACAAAGGAGTCATAAGAATATTCATTGGAATAATCTCTTCAACTAAATTTCCATTAGAGAGTTTTTTCATAATAAATAATTTAAAACTAATATCTGCAAACTTTACTATAAAAATTGAACTCATCCAAAAACCAAAATTATTATAATAAAAAGATAAATAAATTGTATAAAAAAATGTTAGATGTAACAAAAAATATAGAAAAATATTTTTTCTGAAGAAATTGAAGTTATTATTTAAAAAGCCAAATAAAGAATCAGATTTTTGCCAAGTTGACTCAAAAAATTCTAAGGCAATAAAGATTAAAAGTAATGAGATAAAATCCATTGTAAGAAAATCAATAGGGGAAAACCCTATTGATTAATATTAATGTTCAGAAAATTTAATTTTTTGGTTTTTGTATAGACCAGTTCCAACAGGAATTGTTCTACCAATAACAACATTTTCTTTTAAGTCTTCTAACATATCCATTTTAGCACTAATTGCAGCTTCTGTTAAAACTTTTGTAGTTTCTTGGAATGATGCAGCTGAAATAATAGAGTCAGATGTAACAGCAGCTCTTGTGATACCTAATAATAAAGGTTCAGCAATAGCAGGTTCTCCACCAAGTTTAATTATTTTTGCATTTTCAATTTTAAATCTTTTTTTAGAAACCATATCACCTACGATAAATTTAGTGTCTCCACCATCTAAAATTGAAACTTGTCTTAACATTTGAGAAGTAATTACCTCAATATGTTTATCCGCAATATTAACCCCTTGAGATCTGTACACTTGTTGTACTTCAGAAACAATAAAGTAATGAAGTGCTTTTTCACCAAGAATTCTTAATACATCATGTGGAGATATTTGTCCATCTGTTAATGCTTCACCAGCATGAACAAACTCCCCTTCATGTACTAAAACTTGTTTAGATTTCTCAACTAAATATTCTGTATTGTTACCAAGACCATCAGAAATTATGATTCTCTCTTTATTTCTTAATGGTTTACCAAAAGAAACAACACCATCAAATGATGCAAGAACTGCTATATTTTTTGGTCGTCTTGCTTCAAATAATTCAGATACTCTAGGAAGTCCCCCTGTAATATCTTTTGATTTTTGAGTTGCTTTTGGTGTTTTACCAATAATATCTGCAACTTCAACTCTTTTACCCTCTGCAACGTTTAATGAAGTTTTTGGGTCTAATGAATATCTAATAATCTCTTTATCATCAGTAGCTAAAATAATAGTCGGTTTATATCCACTTGGAATATACTCATTAACAACTAATTTTGAAGTTCCAGTTAATTCATCAAATTGTTCAGAAACAGTAACACCTGGAATAATATCTTCAAATGAGATAGTTCCTGCTTTTTCTGCAATTGTTGGATTTGCATATGGATCCCATTCTGCAATTACAACTTGTTCTGCAGTTTTAGGTGTTGTAATAATTGAATCTTTTTCAACTAAAGTGTTGTCATTTAATTCAATTAAAGAACCACGTGCAACATAATGTCTTAATGCTTCTCTATCTTCAGCATCAACAACTACTGCAAATACACCTTTTTCAGTAACTGTATCACCAGCTTTAATGTCTGATCTTCTTTCTAAATAGTCACCAGTTAATTTATAATATTTAACTGCACCTTTTGCACCTGAAATAATTTTAGATGTAATTGGAGCACCATCTTCAACTTTTAATTCAGAGGCAAATGGAATCCTATTTGGAATATTCCATCCATCTTTAATCATCTCAACGATAGACTCATTTTGTTCAACTTCAACACCATCTTTATATGGTAAGTATAGTTTACCTTCAATTTTTCCAGAAATACCTGCTAACTCATTTGCTTTAGCAACGTCATTTTTTCTTAAGAAATATTTTTTCTCTTCTTTACCATTTGAAATAGTTAGAATTGTTTCTTCATGTAAAGTTTCAACAGTAACTTTACCTTTAAATGGTGCATTAATTTTTGGTTCAACTAATAAAACACCAGCATTTCTTCTATTTGCAACAATAACTTTTCCGTCAGATTTAACATGTTTTTTAATGTTATAGTATCTAATGAAACCTTCTTTATCAGCTTTTAATTCTCTTTCAGTTTGAGTAGCACTTGCAGTTCCCCCAACGTGGAAAGTTCTAAGTGTCAGCTGTGTTCCTGGTTCCCCAATTGATTGAGCTGCAACAACTCCAACTGCTTCACCTGGTTTTGCTTTTCTTTGCTCACCAAGGTTTAGACCATAACATTTTGAACATAAACCATTTTCAACTTTACAAGTTAATGGAGTTCTAATTACTACTGATTTAACTTCTGCTTCAGTTACTAATTTAGCATCTTCTTCAGTTATTAATGTACCCTCTGCAAATAAAATCTCATTTGAAATTGGGTCAATAATATCTTCAGCAATAACTCTACCTGTGATTCTTTCTTCTAATGACTCAATTAATTCATTACCAGAAGTAATATCAGTGATTTCAATACCTTCATGTGTTCCACAATCTTCAACTGTAATTCTTACATTTTGAGAAACATCAATTAGTTTTCTTGTTAAGTAACCAGCATTTGCAGTTTTAAGTGCAGTATCGGCAAGACCTTTTCTAGCTCCGTGAGTTGAAATAAAGTACTCAAGTACATTTAGACCTTCTCTAAAGTTTGAAATAATTGGGGTTTCAATAATAGAACCATCTGGCTTAGCCATAAGTCCCCTCATACCTGATAACTGTCTAATTTGTGCAGCAGATCCCCTTGCTCCTGAGTCAGCCATCATATAAATAGAGTTAAATCCATTTTTATCAGATTTAACTAATTCCATCATTTCAGAACCAAGTCTGTTATTAACTTCTGTCCAAATATCAATAATTTTATTATATCTTTCTTGCTCAGTTAATAAACCTTGAGAGAATTGTTTTTGAACTTCAATAACTTCTTTTTTAGATTTAGCAATATGTCCAACTTTAGTCTCAGGAACTCTAATATCATCAATAGAAATTGAAATACCAGCTACTGTTGCATATCTAAAACCTAAATTTTTAAGGTTATCTAAGAATCTTGGAGTTACTTCATATCCACCATGTTTGTAAATATAATCAACTAAAATTCCAATATCTTTTTTCTTTAAAATTTTATTCCATAAATTATCAGGTACAAAACTTGGCAAAATTTCATGAATAATTAATCTTCCTACAGTTGTATGAATAACTTTATCATTTAATTTTGTTCTAATTTTTGCATGCAAATCAATTTTATTCATATCTAAGGCAATTTTTACTTCATTTACATCAGTAAATAATTTATGTTCACCTCTTACACCATCTTTTTCTAATGATAGATAATAAATACCTAAAATCATATCTTGTGATGGCACTGCAATTGCTCTACCAGATGCAGGAAGTAGAATATTCATTGAAGACATCATTAAAATTTTTGCTTCAGCAACTGCTTCTTGTGATAAAGGCACGTGAACTGCCATTTGGTCACCATCGAAGTCGGCATTGAAGGCAGCACAAACTAATGGGTGTAATCTAATTGCTTTTCCATCAATTAAAACTGGGTGGAAAGCTTGAATAGAAAGCTTATGTAGAGTTGGAGCTCTATTTAACATAATTGGATATTCATCAACGATTTCGTTTAAACATTCCCATACTTCATTTGCTTCTGATTCAATTAATCTTTTTGCAGCTTTTAAAGTTGTTGCATAACCTTTTTCTTCTAATTTAGCCATCAAATGTGGTTTAAATAACTCAAGAGCCATTTTTTTAGGAATACCACATTGGTCCATATTTAATGTAGGTCCAACAACAATTACAGATCTTCCAGAGAAGTCAACCCTTTTACCAAGTAAGTTTTGTCTGAATCGTCCTTGTTTACCTTTGATAATTTCTGATAAAGATTTTAAAGGTCTTTTATTTGCACCTTTAACAGCATTTGCAGTTTTACCATTATCAAATAAAGCATCTACAGCTTCTTGAAGCATTCTTTTTTCATTTCTAATAATGATTTCTGGAGCATCAAGTTCTGTTAATCTTTTTAATCTGTTGTTTCTGTTAATAACTCTTCTGTATAGGTCATTTACGTCAGATACAGCAAATTTTCCACCATCAAGTGAAACAAGAGGTCTTAAATCTGGTGGTAAAACTGGAAGTTGAGTAAGCATCATCCATTCTGGTTTATTTCCTGAATTTAAGAAATTTTCAACAACTTTTAATCTTTTAATTATGGTTTTTCTTTTTGCTTCTGATTTAGTAGAACCCATTTCTTCTTTTAAAACTGTTAATAATTCAAATAAATCAATAGTTTCTAATAAATCCCTTACAATTTGTCCACCCATACTTGCTTCAAAACCTGTGTGTTCAAATAAATCAGCAATAGTTCTGTATTGTTCTTCATTTAAAATATCATATTTTAAAACTTTTTTAGTTTTTTCATTATCATAATAAGCTTCACCAGCTTCATTTACGATATATGCTTCATAATATAATACTCTTTCTAAATCTTTTAATTTAACACCTAATAAAGTACCAATTCTTGTTGGAAGTGAGCTTACCATCCAAATATGAGCAACAGGAGATACTAAATCAATATGACCCATTCTATGTCGTCTAACTTTTGATGATGTTACTTCAACACCACATTTTTCACAAACAACACCTTTATATCTCATTTTTTTGTATTTACCACAAAGACATTCATAATCTTTTACAGGTCCAAAAATTTTAGCACAAAATAGACCATCACGTTCTGGTTTTAATGTTCTATAGTTGATTGTTTCAGGTTTCTTAACTTCTCCACAAGACCAAGAAAGGATTTTCTCAGGACTTGCAAGTCTTAATTGAAAAGCTGCAAAATCTTGCGGTCTTTCTAATTCTTTAATTTCAATAGGCTGTAACGTTCTTTCAGTTTTACTCATTGTTTTCTACCTCTCCAAAAATCTCTACATCTAAAGCAAGAGCTTTTAATTCTTTTGTTAATACGAAGAATGTTTCAGGAACACCTGAATTTGGAACATTTTCACCATTTGCGATTGCTCTATAAGCTCTTGTTCTTCCTTCAACATCATCTGATTTCGTTGTTAGCATCTCTTTAAGTACATTAGTTGCACCATAAGCTTCAAGAGCCCAAACTTCCATCTCTCCAAATCTTTGACCACCAAATAGAGCTTTTCCTCCAACTGGTTGTTGAGTTACTAAAGAGTAAGGACCAGTAGATCTTGCATGCACTTTTTCATCAACTAAGTGGTGAAGTTTAAGCATATACATGTAACCTACATTTACTCTTTCCATCATTTTATTACCAGTTTTTCCATCATAAAGAACACATTTTCCATCAGTATCAATTTTTGCTAATTCAAATAATTTAACAAATTCTTCTTCTTTAACACCATCAAAAATTTGTGTAGCAAATCTAACACCTTTTGTCCAGTCTTGTCCATATTTAATTAAGTCATCATCACTTAATGCATCCATAAATGCTTTACCATTCATAAGTTTTGCAACAGATGCAATTTCAGTCATTTTAGCTCTAAGTTCAGTAACAAAATCAGCTTTTTTAGCATCAAATATCTCTTGAATTTGTGCTCCTAATCTTTTACCAACTAATCCTAAGTGAACTTCTAAGATTTGTCCAATATTCATCCTAGATGGAACCCCAAGTGGGTTAAGAATAACGTCAACCGTTGAACCATCTTCTAAGTAAGGCATATCAACTTTAGGAACGATGTTAGAAACGATACCTTTGTTCCCATGTCGTCCAGCCATTTTATCCCCAACTTTGATTTTTCTCTTAGTTGCAATATAAACTTTAACTTGTTTAATTACACCAGAAGATAAGATATCATCGTGTTCTAAAACTTGAAGTTTTTCTTCATGTTCATCTCTTAAATGAGCTTTTTGTTTAATGAAATGTTCTTTAATATCATTATAAGTTTTTTCAATCTCTTTTGGATAAGAAGAAACAACTTTTTTCATTGCAAATCTATTTACATTTAATAATACATCTTCAGGTAATGTTTCACCTTTGTTGTATGTAACGTCATCTAACTCTAAATCTTTAATTAAATTTGATTTTAATAATAAGTCATTAATTTTTAAAATCTCTTCTCTATCAAGCATTAATAATTTGTCATGGTGTTTTAAATCTAATTCAGCTTTTTCTGATGCAATTTCAGCGACTGCTCTTTCATCTTTTTCATAACCTTTTTTAGTAAACACTTTTACATCAACAACTGTACCTTCCATTGATGTTGGACAAACTAATGATTTATTAATAACATGTCCAGCTTTTTCACCAAAAATTGCTCTTAATAATCTCTCTTCAGGAGTTGGTTTAATTTCACCTTTTGGAGTAACTTTTCCAACTAAAATCATTCCTGATTTTACAAATGTACCAATTTTAACGATTCCTGAATTATCTAAGTGAGTAATTGACTCTTCTTTAACACCTGGTAAATCTCTAGTTATTTCTTCATTACCATGTTTTAATTCTCTACACTCAACTTCTTTTTCATAAATATGAACAGATGTAAATGCATCTTCTTCAATTAATCGCTCAGAAAGGATAATAGCATCTTCATAGTTATATCCATTCCATGGCATAAACGCTACCATTGCATTAACACCAACTGCAAGTTCACCTTTATCCATTGAAGGACCATCAGCAATTACTTGACCTTTAGATACAAATTCACCCTCAGTTACAGCAATTCTTTGTCCAAATGAAGTGTTATTATTAGTTCTTACATTTTTATTTACTGAATAATGATCAATGAAAGCACCGTTTGTATCTTCACCTCTAACATAAATATTTTTTGCATCAGCTTTTTCAACAAGTCCTGCTCTATTAGCTTTAATTGCTTCCCATGCATCTCTAGCAACTGTTTTTTCTAAACCAGTTCCAACAACAGGTGCATTTGGTCTTAATAATGGAACAGCTTGTCTCATCATATTTGAACCCATAAGTGCTCTGTTGGCATCATCATGTTCTAAGAATGGAATTAAAGAAGCCGCAACCCCCATAACCATTTGAGAAGAAATATCAATTAAATCAATTTTACCTTTTTCAACTAATAAAATTTCTCCATCTTGTCTAGCTTCTGTTAAAGACTCAATGATTTTTCCATTTTCGTCAACTTTAGTTGATCCTGGAGCAATTACTAACCCCTCTTCCTGAGTAGCTGTGTAATATTTGATTTCATCAGTTACTACACCATCAACAACAGTTTTATAAGGAGCTTCAATAAATCCTAATTCATTTACTTTTGAAAAAGTAGATAAAGTATTGATAAGACCAATATTTTGTCCCTCTGGAGTTTCAACTGGACAAATTCTTCCGTAGTGTGTTGCATGAACGTCTCTTACTTCAAATCCAGCTCTCTCTTTTACAAGTCCACCTTCACCAAGTGCAGAAAGTCTTCTTTTATGAGTCACTTCTGATAATGGATTTGTTTGGTCCATAAATTGAGATAATTGTCCTGAAGTAAAGAATTCAGTAATTGTTGATGTAATCATTTTAGAGTTAACTAAATCATGTGGCATAATATCTTCTAATGTACCAGATAAAGTAGTCATTTTATCTCTAATTGCTTTTTGCATTTTGATTAAACCAGCATGTAATTCATTTGCTAACAGTTCACCAATTGCTCTAATTCTTCTGTTACCTAAGTGATCTCTATCATCAATATGACCGTGACCAGATTTTACTTTTACTAGGTATTGAACAGTTTTAATAACATCTTCATAAGTTAAAGTTGTCACATATTCTGGAACATTTACACCAAGTTTGTGGTTCATTTTCATTCTTCCCACTTTTGTTAAATCATATCTTTCTGGATCAAAGAATAATTTTTTAACAAACTCTTTTGCAGCTTCTTTAGTAACTGGCTCACCTGGTCTCATAACTTTATAAATTCTGATTGCTGATAAATCATTTTCATCATCAATTTGTTCAGTTTGTTTTAATAATTTTAAAGATTCAACATCAGCTTTAAATGCATTAATGATAGAGTTATCAATCCCTGTAGCTAAATCATTTGCAATATCGAATGATTCAAATCCTAAATCTAAAAGTTTTTTTAATTTTAATTCATCAAGATTAGTCAATGCATCAAATAAAACTTCTCCAGATTCTGGATCATAAATTGTATTTGAAGTATATCTATCCATTAATTGTTCTAATGGATATTCAATTAATTTAAGACCACCATCAATTAAAGCTTTAGCTTTTCTAGCTGTTAATCTTTTTCCAGCACCAATAACTAAATTACCTTTATCATCTTTAACATCATATTCAATTCTTCCCATAAAATCATCAGGGTTGAATTCAGTTAAAAATTTATTACTTTTAATTTTGATATTTACTATTGGGTAGAATAATTTGATAATATCTTCTTTAGAGTAACCTAATGCTCTAAATAAAATTGTAACAGGAACTTTTCTTCTTTTATTTATTCTTACATATAACACATCTTTTGAATCATATTCAAAATATAACCAAGAACCTCTATCTGGAATAATTTGTCCAGTATAAATTAGTTTATTATCAGCAGTATTTGATTCTTCTTCTTTAAAGATAACACCAGGAGATCTGTGTAATTGATTTACAACAACTCTTTCAACTCCATTAACAATAAAAGAAGTTCTATCAGTCATTAAAGGAATTTCTCTAATGAATAAAGATTGCTCTTTCATATCTTTAACACCGATTTTTTCACCAGTTTTTTCGTCTAAATCCCATAGTGTCAATCTAATATTAATTTTAAGAGGAATTGAATAAGTAAGACCTCTAACCATTGATTCTCTAACATCATATTTAGGTTTACCTACTTCTGAGCCTAGGTAGTCAAGTGTAATTCGGTTTTGTACATCATGAATAGGGAAAATAGATTTAAATACTTTTTCAATCCCAGCAGCAGTTCTATCATCTTGACCAATCATTAAGAAAGTATCATATGAAGTTTGTTGTAGTTGTAATAAGTTTGGAATTTCAATTTGTTGTGGATTTTTTGCAAAATCAACTCTAAGTCTATTACCAGATTTTAAAGAGTTTAACATTGTCGGCCTTGTTATAAAATTTGGTTAAGTTTTGCTTTTTATATTAGTATAAAGCACAAAAGCATCCATAAAGGATAGGGTTAAAATTTCAAAAAATTTTAACCTTAACCTTCAAAGATGCTAATCTTTATGCAGGACAAAAGCCCTGCATATCAATCATAATTACGAATAATTATTTAATTTCTACTTTTGCACCAGCAGCTTCTAATGCAGCTTTTGCAGCTTCAGCATCTTCTTTAGAAATACCTTCTTTAATTGTTGAAGGAGTTTCTTCAGCAGCAGTTTTTGCTTCTTTTAATCCTAAACCAGTTAATGCTCTAATTTCTTTAATAACATTAATTTTTTTGTCACCTGCATCTAAGATAACAACATCAAATTCAGTTTTTTCCTCAACAGCTTCAACAGCTGCTACAGCACCACCAGCAACCGCAACAGGTTGTGCAGATACTCCAAATTTTTCTTCGAATTGTTTTACTAATTCAGATAACTCTAATACTGATAAACCAGAGATGTATTC
Organism: Arcobacter venerupis; assembly: GCF_013201665.1. NCBI lineage: Bacteria > Pseudomonadati > Campylobacterota > Epsilonproteobacteria > Campylobacterales > Arcobacteraceae > Arcobacter > Arcobacter venerupis. Next base: position 2,676,525 of record NZ_CP053840.1, read on the forward strand.
TAATACGTCTTCTTTAGAAATTGCCATTTCTTTTCCTTTTAATTTTATTTTAAATTTATTAATAGCTTAAATAATTAAGCTGCTTCTTCTTCTTTTTTCTTTCTAAGTGCGTCAAGTCCGATAGTAAAGTTTGTAACAGGTGCCATCCAAGTAGCTGCAAGCATACCAAGAAGTTGTTCTCTAGATGGTAATTTAGCGAATGCATTAACTGTATCAAAATCTGCAACTTTACCTTCAATAATACCTGATTTAATAACAAATTTTTCTTTATTTGCAGTTGCAAATTTATCTGCAACTTTACAAGCTGAAATTTGATCTGCAGACCATAAGAAAATATTTGTACCAGTTAATTCAACATCACCTAATTCTGCATTTTTTACAGCAACTGTAACTAATGTATTTTTAGCAACTTGAACTTTAGTATCATTTACTCTTGCTTCTTTTCTTAAGATTTCTAACTCTTTATGAGTAAGACCTTTATAGTCACATACAACGATTGCTAAAGAGTTTTTGAACTCACCTGTTAATGAATCAATAATTTCTGATTTTTGTTGTTTAGTCATTTTTTCTCCTCCCTTCAAAACATCGACTTAGGCGGGACTTACAAGAAACGGAGGTGTCTCTTACCAGCTGTCTTCAGTTTTATTTCAGTGCTTTGAATAACACTCAATAATAAAGAAATAGTTCTTTATTATTGAATGCTAAAAAAAAATTAGATAAGGAAGACCTTATCTAATTTCCATTATTTCCATATTATCAATAATAATTGATGGGCTCATAGTTAGCGATATAGCTGCATTAGCAATATATCTACCTTTTGCAGTTGAAGGCTTAGCTTTATTAATTGCAGCAATAAATGCTGCAGCATTTTCTCTAAGAGCTTCAGCAGAAAATGAAACTTTTCCAATTCCAGCTTGCATATTACCTTTTTTATCAACTCTATATGTAACTTGACCACCTTTTGCATCATTAACAGCTTTAGTAACATCCATCGTTACTGTACCTGTTTTAGGATTAGGCATTAAACCTTTTGGCCCTAAAATTCTACCAACTTTTCCTACAATTCCCATACAATCAGGAGTTGCGATTAAAACATCAAAATTAATGTTTCCAGCTTGAATAGCTTCAGCTAAATCATCATTTCCAACAACATCAGCACCTGCAGCTTTTGCTTCATCCATTTTTAAACCTTTAGCAAATACTGCAACTCTAACAGTTTTACCAGTTCCATTTGGAAGTACAACAGCACCTCTAATCATTTGGTCAGCATGTCTTGGATCTACATTTAATTTAAGTGCAATTTCAACACTTTCATCAAATTTAGCTGATTTTAACTCTCTTACACTTGTACAAGCATCCGTTAAAGAATATTTTCTATCTTCAATTTTTTCAGTTAGTGCTTTGTATCTTTTTGAAATTTTTGCCATTATTATCTCCGCAATTTATATTATTTTGCTACCGCCATTATTGAGTCTGGTGGTAAGACTTAAACCAAAACAGAATATTATAATTCTGTTTCGATACCTATTGATCTAGCTGAACCAGCAACAATTCTTGCTGCCGCTTCTTTATCATCTGTATTTAAATCTTTGATTTTCATATCAACGATTTCCATAATTTGATCCCTAGATAATTTACCAATTTTTTGTTTAAGCGGATTGCTTGAACCTGATTTAATACCAGCAACTTTTTTTATTAAATCTGTCATTGGTGGTTGTTTTACTTCGAATGTAAAACTTTTATCAGTATAAACTGTAATAACAACTGGTAATCTAAACCCAGCTTTATCTTTAGTTTTTTCATTAAAAGCTTTACAAAACTCCATTATATTAACACCTCTTTGACCTAGTGCTGGTCCAACTGGTGGTGATGGGTTTGCAGCACCTGCAGGTATCTGTAATTTGATTAGACCTTGAATTTTTTTAGCCATGCTATTCCTTTATCAATTTTTTAATGATTAGACATTAGGCAAGAAAACTATTTACAAGAAGCTAGTTTTTTTGCCTAATGCCTACAATTACTTTTTAAATCAAACTACTCTTTCAACCTGAGTATATGAAATTTCAACTGGCGTATTTCTACCAAAAATAGAAACATTTAATTTTAATAATCCAGAAACCATATCAAAATCTTCTACTAAACCATTAAAATTAGAGAATGGACCCTCATTAATTCTAACCATTTCACCCTCTTCAAATGAAACTTTTGGTTTTGCTGCTGCTCTATTTTTAACTTTTTCCAAAATTAAATTAATATCTTTATCTGATAATGCAGTTGGTTTTTTTGATTCACCAATGAATCTTCCAACTTTTGGCATTGATTGAATTCTATGCCATAATCCAGTATCTAAATCTATTCTAGCAAATGCATATGCTGGATATAAAGGTCTTTCAACAATAGATTTTTTACCTTTTTTAATTTCAATTAAATCTTCAGTAGGTACTAATACATCTGATATTCTATCATCAGCCATTTCTTCCGATAATTGTAATAAAGCTTTTTTAACTGATAACTCACTACCTGAATAAGTTTGAATTGCATACCATTTATGTGCCATAATTACTTCCTTAGTTAATAATTGAAGATAAGCTTAATGACATTATTCCATCAATTAAAGCTAAAAATAAAGTTATTACAGTAACAACAATAAAAACAGATAAATATGCAGATCTAATTTGCTCTTTAATAGGGAAAATAACTTTTAGTAATTCTGATTTTGCATTTTGATAGTAATTTTTAACTCTATTCACACTTACTCCATTTTGATTGCTATTATATTTAATAAATTCTTTCAAAAAAAGAGATCTACTTCTTTTAAAAAAATTTAAAGTGGCAGGCCAGGAGGGACTCGAACCCACAACCATCGGATTTGGAATCCGGCGCTCTACCATTGGAGCTACTGACCTATGTTTAAATGAACTTATGGCTTTTCAACCATAAGTTCAAAAATTATGATTTAAGTTTCACTTCTTTGTGTAAAGTGTGTTTCTTTAATCTTGGGCTATATTTTTTAACTTCAAACTTTTCAGTATGAGTTTTTGGATTTTTCCAAGTAGTATAGTTAATATCACCATTCTCTTGACATTTTAATCCGATTTTAATTCTAATGTTTGCCATTATAAATCCTTATTCAATGATTTCAGCAACAACTCCAGCACCTACAGTTCTACCACCTTCTCTAATAGCAAACTTTGTACCTTTGTCTAGAGCGATTGGAGCAACTAATTCAACCGTCATTTCTACGTTATCACCTGGCATAACCATTTCAGTACCTTCTGGTAAAGTACAAGAACCTGTTACGTCTGTTGTTCTTACGTAAAATTGTGGTCTATATCCTGAGAAGAATGGAGTATGTCTACCACCTTCATCTTTAGAAAGAATATACACTTCACATCTAAATTTAGTATGTGGAGTAATAGTTTTAGGTTTACATAAAACTTGTCCTCTTTCTACGTCTTCTTTTTTAATACCTCTTAAAAGAATACCACAATTATCTCCAGCTTGACCTTGTTCCATTTCTTTTCTGAACATTTCAACACCAGTTACAGTAGTTGTTTTTGTATCAGAGAATCCAACGATTTCAATAGTTTCACCAATTTTAATTGTACCTTTTTCAATTCTTCCAGTAACAACTGTTCCTCTTCCTGAGATAGAGAATACATCTTCAACTGGCATTAAGAAATCTTGGTCAACATCTCTTTCTGGAGTTGGGATATATGAATCAACAGCATCCATTAATGCAATAATTTTTTCTCCCCAAACACCAATAGAACCAGCCTTAGCTTCTTCTAATGCTTTAAATGCAGAACCTGCAACGATAGGAGTATCATCACCTGGGAAATCGTAAGTAGATAATAATTCTCTAACTTCCATTTCTACAAGTTCTAACATTTCTTCTCTATCTTCATCATCTAATTGATCTTCTTTATTTAAGAAAACAACGATGTATGGAACACCTACTTGTTTAGATAATAAAATGTGTTCTCTTGTTTGAGCCATAGGACCATCAGTTGCTGCAATAACAATAATAGCACCATCCATTTGAGCAGCACCAGTAATCATATTTTTAACGTAATCGGCATGGCCTGGACAATCAACGTGAGCGTAGTGTCTAGTTTTTGTTTCATACTCAATATGAGAAGTAGCAATTGTAATTCCTCTTTCTCTTTCTTCTGGTGCATTATCGATTTGATCGTAATCCATCATAGTTCCACCATCTCTTACAGATAATACTGCCGAGATTGCTGCTGTTAATGTAGTTTTACCGTGGTCAACGTGACCGATTGTACCGATATTAACGTGCGGTTTATTTCTTGAAAACTTTTCTTTTGCCATAGAATTCCCCTTCTAAATTTTGGTTATTGCCCTCTGAGTAGATAAGCCCATTTGGCTTCTCTATTCAGAGGGGATTTAATTATTTAAATTACACAATAAAATTGTGTGCGTATTATATTTAAAAAATACTGAAAAAAACTTTAATGGAAGATATAATATATATTAAGAGTTATAAAAAAATTGTGCTTATAACTCAGCTCCCAGTAATCAATAAAATAAATGGAGCGGGAGACGAGACTCGAACTCGCGACAGTCTGCTTGGAAGGCAGAAGCTCTAGCCAACTGAGCTACTCCCGCAACATTTGCGTGGTGGTGAGAGAAGGATTCGAACCTTCGAAGCCGTAGGCGGCGGATTTACAGTCCGCAGGATTTGACCACTCTCCAACCTCACCGTTGAAAAATATTATTGTTCTGGTCAAGCGCTGTTCTTTAGAAAGAAGACGCAGGACAAAATGGAGCTGGTGAAGGGAGTCGAACCCCCGACCTGCTGATTACAAATCAGCTGCTCTAGCCAACTGAGCTACACCAGCATCCACAAAATGGTGGTTCGAGACAGAATCGAACTGTCGACACAAGGATTTTCAATCCTTTGCTCTACCGACTGAGCTATCGAACCTATGCAAATTGGAGTGAGATTATACAAATTAAATTATTAATATTAACTTAAAGAATATACTAAATTTTTAAATTCATCGCCTCTATGAGCATACGACATAAATTGATCTAATGATGCAGCAGCAGGAGATAACATTGCTACTGAATTTTCTTCTAAAATTAAGTCTATTTTTTCTATTGCTATATTAAGAAATGTACAACTTTCAACATTGATTTTATATTCTTTGCAATATTTCACAATTTTTTCAGTATTACTTCCTATTGCATAAACATTAATATCTAATGTCTTTATATTCTCAAAAAGTGGAAGTAAATTGGCACCTTTATCATCTCCACCTAATATTATATGTATATTTTTATCTTTATATGGAACTATTGCATTTATCGTGGCATCAACGTTTGTTGCTTTACTATCATCAATCCATAGTCTATTTTTACTATCTTTAAACTCTTCAACCTTATGTTTATCAATTACAAATTCGTTTATTAACTCATAATCAATTTCATCAAATATGATTTTTCTTGTTGCAATTGATAAAATTGCATCTAATAAAAATGGTTCTTTAAATTTAATTTTTGTTTTATCAATATTAAAATGTTTACATAAATCATCACTATTTTCATATGTAATCAAATGTGCATTAGTTTTAATATCTTTAAATTCACTTGGAATTATTGCTATTTCATTTTCATTCATTAAAGATAATGGCTTTAATTTTGCATTTTTATATTCTTCGAAAGATCCATGCCATGTAATGTGATCTTCAGAAATAGGAAGTAAAATATAAATATTTGGTTTCGTTTTATTTGTATAATGTAAAGTAAAAGATGAAGTCTCTAATATCCAAATAGGTGCTTTTTCATCTAAATGACTAAGAGGAACACCAATATTTCCGCCATAAATTGCTTTATACTCTTTTAATAAGTGTTGACACATTTGTGTAGTAGTTGTTTTCCCATTTGTTCCTGAAATCCAAATTGAAAAAGGCATTACAGATGCAAATAAATCATAATCGCTAATTAAATTTTTAGAATTTAATATCATTTTATTATAAGGTGGAATTCCTGGACTTACAACTGTATATTCATTTGAATTTAAATCATATTCATTAAAATCGTTATCATCATATAGTATTGCATTAGGAAATTTATCTTTTAGTGCAAGTGCAGTGATACCTTTTCCTAAAATTCTAATTCTTTCATTTTTTGTAATCATTATTTAATCTTTATCTGATTTTTAAACTTAATAGAGCAAGTAAGTTTGTCATAAATGCAATAATCCAAAATCGCACAATAATCTTATTTTCTTTCCAACCTTTTTTTTCAAAATGATGATGAATTGGAGCCATTAAAAACACTCTTTTTTGTCTTAATTTATAAGATCCAACTTGTAATATCACTGATACTGTTTCTAATACGAATATAAATCCTATTGCTAATAAAAGTAATTCTGATTTTGCAACTATTGCCATATATCCCATAAATGCTCCTAAAGGTAAAGAGCCAGAATCTCCCATAAATACTTCTGCTGGATGAGAGTTAAACCATAAAAATGCAATTAATGCTCCACAAATTGCACTTCCCATTACAGCTAATTCACCTGCTATTTGAATACTTGGTAATAATAAATATGATGAGAATATTGCATGACCTGTAATATAAACTAACACAGAAAGTGAAACAAATGCCATAATTGAGGGAACTGTTGCTAATCCATCTAGTCCATCTGTTAAATTTACTGCATTTGATGAAGCTACAATAACCATCATCCATAATACTATTGCAAACACTCCCATATCAAATAAAGGAAGTTTATAAAAAGGTGTATATAATTCTGTTGTATGTGAATAGTAATAAAGAGTAAAACCTACAATAAATGCACAGAAAAATTGTAATACAAGTTTAGCTCTTGCACTCAATCCTGCTGAGTTTTTCTCTTTTGAAATTTTTGAATAGTCATCTTGAATACCAATGAATGAGAAAAGAGCTAAGGTTGTTAATCCACCAACCACATAAAAATTACTTAATTTAGCTGTTAAAAGTGTTGCAATTATGGTAGAGAAGATGAAAACTACCCCGCCCATTGTTGGTGTTCCAGCTTTTGCTTGATGAGATTCTGGTGCATGTTCATAAATTGGTTGTGAGGCTTTTTTATTTTTTGCCCAAGCAATAAATTTTGGCATTAAATACATTGTTAAAACAAAAGCAATAAAAAAACTAATTCCAGCTCGCACTGAAATATATTGAAAGATATTAATCTCTAGATGTCTATAGAACCAATAAAACAAACTTAAACCTTGATTTTGATATAATATGCGCGATTATAATATATTATACTTTTTAAAAGGTTTAAATCATGACAAATAAAACACTACTTATAATAACTGATGGAATAGGACACAACTCTTCAGATAAATTTAATGCTTTTGCTAGTGCCAAAACTCCAACATATGATTATTTATTCAAAAATGCTCCTTATTCATTAATTCATACTTATGGAAAATTTGTTGGTCTTCCTGATGGGCAAATGGGAAATAGTGAAGTGGGACACATGACTATTGGAAGTGGTAGAATCTTATATCAAGATCTAGTAAAAATAAATATTGCTATTGAAAATGACACTTTAAAAGATAATACAATTTTTAAAAATATTTTAGATACATCTAATAATATTCATTTAATTGGACTTTTAAGTGATGGAGGAGTTCATTCACATATTGATCATATAATTGCAATGGCAAAAATTGCAAAAAATTCTAATAAAAAAGTTTTTATCCATATAATTACAGATGGAAGAGATGTTGCTCCTGATTGTGCGGAAATTTATATTAATCAAATTCTTAATATCTGCGATGAAGATATTAAGATTGCAACTATTTCTGGAAGATATTACACTATGGATAGAGACAATAGATGGGACAGAGTAAAAAAAGGTTATGATGTAATTGCTTTTGCCCAACCTTCAACATCAACTAATGTTTTAACTTATATTGATAATTTATATAAGAATAAAATTTTTGATGAATTTATTACTCCTACAGCTTTTGATAAATATGAAGGACTAAAACAGAATGATGGAATAATCTTTTGTAATTTTAGAAGTGATAGAATGAGAGAAATTTCATCTGTATTTGTTAATAAAGAATTCGCAGAATTCCCTACTTTTAAAGATTCTTTAAATCTTGCAACTATGACACAGTATGATAAAAACAATCCTATTGATGTTTTATTCCCAAAAGATGCACCAATTAATACATTAGCTGAAGTTATTTCAAATGCTGGATTATCTCAACTTCACACAGCTGAAACTGAAAAATATGCCCATGTTACATTTTTCTTTAATGGAGGAATTGAAGAACCTTTATTAAATGAAACTAGAGTTTTAATTCCATCACCTGCTGTAGCAACGTATGATTTACAACCTGAAATGTCAGCTCCACAAGTTGGAACTGCTGTTAGAACTGCTATGAATGAACAAATAGACTTTATTGTTGTAAATTTTGCAAATGGAGATATGGTTGGACATACTGGTATTTTTGATGCAGCTGTAAAAGCGGTTGAAGCCGTTGATTATGAACTTGGATTAATTTTAGAAACTGCTAAAAAAGAGAATTATAATATTATATTGACATCTGATCATGGAAATTGTGAAATGATGAAAGATGAAGATGGAAATACTTTAACAAACCATACAGTTGGGGATGTTTACTGTTTTGTTATTGCAAATAATGTTAAAGTTGTTAGAACAGGAAGTTTAAATAATATAGCTCCAACTGTATTAAAACTGATGAATTTAGAAATCCCTCAAGAGATGGATGAACCATTAATATAAAGAAAAACTGTGTTAAATATTAATATAAAAAAATTAGAAATAAAAAGCAATGAAAAAAAGCTAGTTGATATATCTTTTGATATGTCAACGTCTACAGCACTAATTGGTGAAAGTGGAAGCGGAAAATCATTGACTTTAAAAGCTTTATTAAATCTACTTCCCTCGACACTTGAAATAAATAAAGATATTGATTCAAATTTTGAGCTAAATTATCATACAATAGGTTTCATTCCACAAAATCCATTTACATCATTATCAACAATGACAAGAATTAAAAATCAATTTTTTTGTAGTGATGAAAAAAAAGAAGAAGTTTTAAATTTAGTTAGTCTTGATAAAAGTGTATTAAAAAAATTTCCTTCACAATTAAGTGGAGGACAAATTCAAAGGGTTGTTATTGCAATTGCATTAAGTCGTGATGTAAAATTGTTATTGCTAGATGAACCAACAACTGCGTTAGATGAAGAAAATAAAAACAATATTATAGATTTAATTAATGAGATTAAAGATAGATTGAATATATTAATTTTATTTGTAACTCACGACATAAATTCGATAAAAACAATTTGTGAAAATATAATAATTTTAAAAAATGGAGAGATAATCGAAAAAGGTTTAACAAATGATATTTTATCAGCACTTAAAGAAGATTACACAAAAAGATTAATTAATTCAACATTTAAAAATAAAACTTTTAGGACATAATATGATGAAATATATTTTTGGTTTATTAATTATTTTAGGATTAGCAGCAGCTGGTTGGCTATATAATTTATATGATGAAATAAAACATGACATTGATGTAGTTGTGAACTACACACCAAAACAAAGTACTCAATTTTTCGACAGAAATGGAAAAGTAATAGCAAATACTTTCAAAGATGAAAATAGAGAATATGTAAAATATGATGATATTCCTGCAAGAATTATTGAAGGATTAGTTGCAATTGAAGATACTCAATTTTTTGAACATCATGGTATTAATCCAGATGCAATAAGTCGTGCGATAATAAAAGACATAAAAGCTGGTGGATTTGTTGAAGGTGCAAGTACTTTAACTCAGCAATTAATTAAAATGTTAATTCTAACAAGAGAAAAGAAATTGTTAAGAAAAGTTAAAGAAGCACTTCTAGCTATTAGACTTGAAACCGTTCTAACAAAAGAAGAAATTTTAGAAAGATATTTAAACCATGTATATTTTGGACATGGTTATTATGGAATCAAAACAGCAGCAAAAGGATACTTTAATAAAGATTTATATGAATTATCTTTAAAAGAGATGGCTATTTTAGTAGGACTACCAAGAGCTCCTAGTTTTTACGATCCTACAAGAAATTTAAAAATTTCACTAGCACGGGCAAACCAAGTTATAACAAGATTAAATACATTAGGTTGGATAAATAAAGAACAATATGAAAGTTCAATGAAAGAAACTCCTGTAATTTATAATCAAAGTTTAACAAAAAATTTAGCTCCCTATGCAGTTGATTATGCAATTAGTTTATTAAGTAATGATATTCCAGATATTTTATACGGTGGATATAAAGTTTATTTAACTATTGACTTAGATGCTCAAGAAATTGCACAAAATAGTTTAAAAGATGCATATGAGGAAGCATTAAAAAGAGATTTAGATTTTAGAAAAAGAGAAAATAAACCTAATGATGACTCTTATGTAAAAGAGTTAAATGGTGCACTGGTTTCAATGGAAAATAATTCTGGAAAAATTTTAGCTTTATGTGGTGGAATTGATTATAATCAATCAATGTTTAATAGAGCTTTTCAATCAAAAAGACAAGCAGGAAGTTCAATTAAACCTTTCTTATACCAAGTTGCATTAGATAATGGATACAATCCTGCCTCACAATTAATTGATATATCAAGAACATATAATTATACAGTTGGTGGTGTTGAGAAAAAATGGCAACCAAAAAATTATGGTGGAAAATTTGAAGGAATTGTAAGTTTAAAAGAGTCATTAACAGATTCACGAAATTTATCTACTTTGAATTTAGTAACTGATGTTGGAATTGATACAGTAATCAAAGGATTAAATAATTATGGATTTAAAGATATTCCTAATAATCTTTCTATTACTCTTGGTTCAATGAGTGTTTCATTAATTGATTATAGTGAAGCTTATAGTATGTTCTCAAATGCAGGTACTCAAGTTAAACCTTATATAATAGAACAAATTGTAAATCAAAGTGGTAACACAGTAACTTTTGGTCCACAAACAAAAGAAATAGACAAACCAGAACAAATATATTTAATGACTACTATATTAAATAATGTTGTAAATAATGGTACAGGGAAAAATGCACAAGTTCCAGGTATAGAAATAGCTGGAAAAACTGGAACAACAAATGACAATATTGATGGATGGTTTTGCGGATATTCACCATCAATTCAAACTATAATTTGGTTTGGTAATGATAATAATACTCCAATGAGAAGAACAGAAACTGGTGGAAGAATTGCAGGTCCTGCATTTTCAAACTTTTATAAAAAATATATGGAAATACATCCTGAAATTCCTAGAACTTTTGTAATGCCTTCAAATGTTTATACATCAAATATTAATGGTAGAGATGAACTTTATACAGATATGTCTCCTCTTCCTGATGTGGAATTTCAAGCTGAGCCACAAAACTCTGGGCAAGAAGTTCTAGATTTTTAATGATTAGTTAAACTAATCATTATATTTTAGATATAAAAAAAGGGTAAGTTTTAAAACTTACCCTTTTTTATTTTGGTAAATTAAATACTAACAAGAATATGTAGTTTTTAACTCAAATGGAGTAGGTCTTGCTTCATTAGGCCATACTTGAGTTTCAAATTTATAATGTTGGTATGTATCAACCATATCTTTTGTAAATACTGGTTGTAAGAAATCATTATCTCTAACTAATGCTTCTAATGCACCTCTTAAAGTATGAGGCATTTGAGGGATTCCTCTTTCTCTAATTTCATCTAATGGTAATTCATATAAATCATCATCCATTGGTCCAATTGGTTCAAATTTATTTTTAATACCATCTATTCCAGCCATTAACATAGCAGAGAATGCTAAATAAGGACAAGAAGTTGAATCTGGGAATCTCATTTCAACACGTACAGCTTTTTCACCAGCTCCATAAGGAATTCTACAAGATGCAGATCTATTTTGTGAAGAGTAAGTTAAAATTGAAGGTGCTTCAAATCCTGGAATTAATCTTTTGTAAGAGTTAGTTGATGGATTAGTAAATGCAGCAACTGCTCTTGCATGTTTAAACACACCACCAATATAATGTCTAGCCATTTCTGAAAGATTTCCATATTCACCTTGTGTGTAGAATAAGTTTTTACCATCTTTCCAGATTGATTGGTGTACGTGCATTCCATTTCCATTATCACCATAAAGTGGTTTTGGCATAAATGTTGCAGATTTACCATTTAAATGTGCAACCATTTTGATTACATATTTTAATTTTTGAACATTATCAGATGCTTCAATTAAGTCACCAAATACAACACCTAATTCATGTTGACCTTGTGCAACTTCATGGTGTCCTAAAACAACTTCTAAACCAACTTGTTCTAATACTTGCATCATTTCAGCTCTTAAGTCAACACCTGTATCAATAGGAGCTACAGGGAAGTACCCACCTTTAGTTCTAGCTCTGTGACCCATGTTCCCGCCTTCCATATCAGCAGCATCATTCCACTCACCATCTTCAGTATCAACTCTATAATATGATTCATTTGCTTTATCAATGATTTTTACATCTTCAAATACAAAAAATTCATTTTCTGGACCAAAGTATGCAACATCTCCAACACCTGATTCAGTTAAAAAAGTTAATGCTTTTTTAGCAATAGATCTTGGACATTTTTCATACATTTCATTTTTGTAAATGTCGTAAACATCACAAATTACAATGATTGTAGAATCAGCAGTAAATGGATCTAAAAATGCTGTACCAACATCTGGTTTTAATAACATATCTGATCTATGAATTGGTTGCCAAGCATCAATTGATGAACCATCAAAAGGCATTCCATTATCTAATTGAGAAGCACTAACCGCACTCATCATATAAGTTACATGGTGCCATGTACCTTTCATATCAGTAAATCTAAAATCAACAAATTTTACTTCATTTTCTTTACAATAAATAAAAAACTCTTCAGTATTATTAACAAACTTTCCCATAGGTTTAACTCCTTCAAAATTATTTAAAACATTTTATCTAAAATAGTATAAAATAAAATAAAACAGCTGTATATTTTTTAAACAACTATAATAAAAATATAATCTAATATCTATTTTTAAAACCTTATTACTTTTTTTTCTCTATTTTCAAAACTAATACATTCTTTAAAGCCTATTTCCTTCGCAAGAGAGGCAGCTTTCGCATACATAAATCCAACTTGCTCAACACTATGGGCATCTGAACCAAAGGTAATATCAATTCCCATTTCAAAAGCCAATTCAAGTAATTGTTTAGAAGGATATGTTTCATTAATAGGTTTTCTCAATCCTGCTGGATTAATTTCTAAAACCATATTTGATTTTTTTATTTCATTTAATGCATCTTTTGCAAGTAATCTAATATCTTTTTTTGGTAAAAATTTGAAAACTTTTATTAAATCAAAATGTCCAACAATATCAAATAGGTTTGTTTTAGCCATTGATTTAATTGCATCAAAATATTCAATCCATATTGCATCAATATCTTTTGATTTATAAACACCGATAAATTCAGGATTATCAAAACCCCACATATCATTTTTATTTTTCAAGAAATGTACTGAACCAATTAAATAATCAACCTTAGCATTTTTGATTTCATCTAAAACATAACCATCTAAATAATCTACTTCATAAGCTAATAGAACTTTAATTTTATCTTTATATTTTTCTTTTGCATCAAGTACCCATCTCTCATACAATTGTTTTTGAGAAATGTCCATTCTATATTTTGGATCGTAATTCATTGGTGCATGGTCAGAAAATCCATACTCATCAATACCTAATTCAATTGCTCGTTCTAGATATTCATCAACACTACCTTCTGCATGATTACATAAAATTGTATGATTGTGTAAATCTACTCTCATTTTTTATCCTGTTTTATACTCATAATAAAATACCTGCACCACTTATTGCAGTGCTTCTATCTTTTGCATAAACTCTTTGTTTATTTATAATATCATATTTCCATATTGGAGCTTGTGCTTTAAAATCTTCAACAAATTCATCAATTAACTCTAAAGCAACTCTTCTTTTTGGGCTACAAACAGCTGCAATATAAGAGCTTTCATGATTAAAAACATCTCCACGGCTATGCGCCATTAAAACTATTGCATTTTTATCATTTGCTATTTTTTGCCACTTATCAAACCATGAGTTTAATATAGGTTCATAAATATCAAAGGATAAACCCTCAATTTTATTTTCATCTCTTACTACTCCCACAAAAGTAATAATTGCTCCATAATTTGAATTTTTGTATTTTTCATACCAAGAGTTAGTAATCTTTTCTACAGGTAAACAGCCATCAAATAAATGTAAAAATTCTTTTCTATCCAGCATTATTCAACCACCACAAACAGGAGGAAGTAAAGAAATTTTATCACCATCACTTAATTTTATATCTTTTGAACAAATTAGTGTATCATTAATTGCAACTGCACAAGTTTCAAGCCATGTTGAAACCTCTTTATCATTTTTTAAAATTTCACTCAATTGCGATAAATTATCTATATCTAAATCCATATCATCTTTATTTATTGGTCCTAGAAATTCTATTTTAACCATTTTAACCCTCTTTTATAATATTTGTATTACCATATCAAAAAAATTTTACCATAATAAGGACAAATATTTCATGATATTTGCAAAAATAGATTTTATTAATTTACTTCCCTTTCACATATTTATCAAAAAAAACATTAAATCTTCTCAATTAAAAGCTAGTATTGAGTATAAAAAATCTTATCCATCTTTAATAACTAATAAATTTAAAAAAAGAAAAGTTGATAGTGCATTTATATCTTCTATTGCTTCAAGAAATGAAAAATTCTTAAATTTTGGAATTGTAGCACATGATGAAGTTTTATCGGTTTTATTAGTTCCAGGAGTTGAACAAAGTGATTATCAATCAAAAACATCAAATGCACTTGCAAAAGTTTTAGACTTAAAAGGCAAGGTAATAATTGGAGATAAAGCACTAAATTTTTACCATGAAAATAAAGATGAAGAAAAAATAGATTTAGCTAAACAATGGAAAAACAAATATAATCTACCTTTTGTTTTTGCAGTACTATGTTTTAATGCAAATGAAAAAGCATTGACAAAACTTACAAAAAACTTCAATAAAAAATATATTAAAATTCCTCAATACATACTAGAGCAATACTCAATTAGAAGTGGTGTTTCAAAAAAACATATTCTTGAATATCTTAAAAAAATAGATTATGACTTAGGAATAAAAGAAAAAAGAGCTTTAAAACTCTTTCTAAAATTAACAAAAGAAAAAGGATTAAAATGACAATTTTAGACTCTATTATTCTAGGAATAATAGAAGGATTTACAGAATTTCTACCAATATCATCAACTGGCCATATGATTGTTGCTAGTGAATTTTTAGGATTAGAACAAACAAGTGTAAATAAAGCTTTTGAAGTTATTATTCAATTTGCAGCAATATTGGCTGTAATATTAACATATCCATCAAAATTTACTTTTAAACATATTGATTTATGGACAAAAGTATTTATTGCATTTTTACCAATTGCAGCTCTTGGTTTTATATTTTCTAAACAAGTTAAAGCTATGTTTAGTTTAGAAATTGTCGCAATAATGTTTATAATAGGTGGAATTGTTTTTTTAATTGTTGAGAAATTTTATAAAGAAGAAACTACACATACTCTAGATGTTGAAGATGTAACATATAAACAAGCAATTTGGATTGGAATTGCACAAATATTTGCTTTAATTCCAGGGACAAGTAGAGCAGGAGCAAGTATTATTGGAGCAATGTTAGTAGGACTTAATAGAAAAACAAGTGCTGAATTCTCATTTTTATTAGCTTTTCCTGTTATGTGTGCAACAACTGCTTATGATATATTAAAACATCACGATGAACTTTTAGTTGGTGGTAATTTATTACTTTTATTAGTTGGATTTGTTGTATCTTTTGTTGTGGCGTTTTTAACAATAAAAATATTTCTTAAATTCCTAGAAAAGTTTACTTTCGTAGCTTTTGGAATTTATAGAATTATATTTGGGATTTTACTTCTTATTATTTTCTAAGATAATATTTAAAATTAAAGATATTGCATTTGAATTGATTGAACCAATTAATTCAATGCTTATTTTGTGAATATCAGAATTTACAGCTTTAAAAAAATCTTCTACATTTAAATTTTCTTCTCTTTGTAAAAAACATAAACCTTTATCAAATAAAACTTTTGCATTATAATATTGATGGTCTCCTGCTGCATATTTAAATGGAATAAAATATGTAGGCAATGAATTCGCACACAAT
Source organism: Arcobacter venerupis (assembly GCF_013201665.1). NCBI lineage: Bacteria > Pseudomonadati > Campylobacterota > Epsilonproteobacteria > Campylobacterales > Arcobacteraceae > Arcobacter > Arcobacter venerupis. The sequence goes on from NZ_CP053840.1 coordinate 2,692,842, forward strand.
TCCCATAAAGTTGAAGCCCCTGCTCGACTAACTGCAAAATCAGCTGTTGCCATTTTATTAGGTATATCTTTTGAAAAATCAAAAACATCTGCACTTATATCTAGTTTTTTATATTCAGCTTTTACTCTTTCAAAGTCATTTTTACCTGTTTGATGAATAATTTTTATTCCCATTTCAGTTAAAGTTGGTGCAACTTTTAAGGCAAAATCATTAATACAAACAGCACCTTGCGAACCGCCAAAAAAAGCAATAGTTTTTATTTTATCTCGTACTCTTGCTGTATCAAAAAACTCTTTTGCAACTGGATAATCTTTTACTAAAGAGTTTTCGTCAAATGAAGAGAAAACTTCAGTTGCAAATTTAGAAGTAATTTCATTTAATTTACCCATTTTTGAGTTTTGTTCATGAATATATAATTTACATCCAAATTTTAAAATTGATGCAAAAGTTCCTGCAGCTGCTGAAAATCCTCCAACAGAAATAACAGTTTTTACATTGTATTTTGCATAAAAACTTAAACAATATAAAGTTTTTGAAAATATATTTAATAAAGATAAAACTTTTCCAAATGAGCTTTTATTAACAACGCCTCTTGTATCCAAAAAAATAGCCTTTTTTAATCTTCTATCATTTTCAAACCAAGCTTTATCTTGTCCATTTGAAGAACCAATAAAAATTACATTTATGCCTCTATTATGAAACTCTTCTATAAAAGCATCTGCAACTTTTAAATGCCCACCTGTTCCACCACCTGTAACAACTACTGTTCCATTCATTTATCTTTGACCTTTTTAATAACTTTCTCTTCTTTTGCAACTCTACTAATTGATAATACTAACCCAATAGCTAATGCCACGGAAAGCATTGAAGAACCTCCATAAGATAAAAGAGGAACAGCAATACCTTTTATTGGAATCATCCCTGATATTCCATATGAATTGATTAAAAATGCAATAATTATCATTAATGCAATTCCTAATGTAAATAGATGATAAATTGGATTTTCTACTCTTCTACTAATTTTAAAAATTCTCCAAATAATCAAAAACATAATTGTTGAAATTAACATTAATCCAACTAAACCTATCTCTTCAGTCAGACCTGCTAAAACGAAGTCAGTATGAACTTCAGATAAAAATCCAACTTTTAAATCACCTAATGCAACACCTTGACCAAAAAAGCCACCATTATGAATCGCATTTAATGAGTGAGAAACCTGATAAGGTTCAGGTAAATCATCAATTCTAAGGTATGTCTCTGCCCATGAAGGCAAAACCGATAGAATACCATCTTGAACCATTGCCCACCAAGAGTGAATCCTTTGAATTCTATGTGGTGCTACAATAATTAATCCAAATACTCCAACAATTGCAATAGTTCCTAAAGTAAGAAATATCTTAAATGACCTATTTGCAAAAATTAGTAAAACAACCATAATAATTGCAAGTAATACAACTTGACCTAAATCTTTTTGTAAAAATGCAATAATAAATACAACAATAAAAAAAGTAAAAAAATACGGTGCTAATAGCAACATCTCTTCTATCAATCCAATTTTTTTAGGTTGATGAATAACTTTTCTATGAAAAGACCAAGATAAAAAATATATAAATCCTATCTTAAAAAATTCTACAGGAGATAATGAAAACCCAGGAAGCCTAATCCATCTATTTGCTCCCCCTGATTCAGTCACCATAAAACCAGGTAAAAAAGGCATTAATATCATAATGATAAAAAAACCTATAAAAAGTCCCATCCCAATTTTTTTAACTATTTTATCTGGATCTAATAAAGAAAAATACCACATAATAAAAATGGCAGAGATTCCTACTAATCCTTGTCTTATGAAAAAGTGGAACTGATCATATCCAAAAAAATCTACAGTATAAACGGTTAAAGAATATGAAAAAACTATACTTACGATAATTAATATTGACACCAAAATAAATAAAGGGTAGTCAGCTTCATTATTATTTAAATTATTGTTATTTGCTTTAATATTAGTTTTGTTAAAATACATTTCTCATTATATAATAATATGGATAAATATGCCTTCAAAAAAAATCGAAAAAGTTGATAAAACAAAAAAAATAGTGATACTATTTTCATTTATTTTTTTATTCCTATGTATTCTATTTTTTTCAGTGTTTCGAACAATAACTGAAAAAAGACATATACCCTCATTAAAGGGAGAAAAATCAGAGTTATCAGTAAGAGGAGATATAATTAGTTCTGATAATTTTAAGATTGCTTCATCTAAAAAAGTATATAAAGCAATGATTGATACAAGGTATCTTGATCCCTTAAAAGAAGAACTTTTTTTAAATCTTTTTTCAATTTATAGTGGAATTGATTATAATACATTAAAAGAAAAATTAGCTGAGGGAAAAAAAGACCCAGGAAGTTTAGTTCTTTCATATAGTATTGATTCAAGATCTGCAAAAAACTTAAAAGAATTAGCTTTTAAATTAATCCAATTAGATGTTTTCACAAGTAAACAAATAAATGGTGTAAAAATACTAAGAGGTTTAACAGTTAGTGAAAGTGGTGAAAAAAGAACATTTTCATATAATGACACTCTAACTCCTGTTGTAGGATATATTTCAAAATTTGAATCAGAAGCAGGAAAAACAAAAGTTAATGGGATTAAAGGTTTAGAAAAATATTATAACAAAGTATTAAATCAATCAAAAGATGGGATTTTGCAAGGAGATAGAGATGTATTATCATATATCTCATTTGACAAAAATTCAATTATTAGAAAAAGAGTAGATGGAGCAACTTTAAATTTAAATATTCCATTAAAGCTTCAAAAAAACAATGAGCTTACACTTGATATGTATAAAAAGAAACTAAGTGCTGATGAAATTATAGTTTCAATTATGGAAAATAAAACTGGTAAAATCATTACAATGGCTTCATCAAATAGATTTAATCCTGAGAAAATCGCAAAAGAAGATATTCCAAATTTAAATGTTAATGCTATTGAATACCAATACGAACCAGGTTCTGTTATAAAGCCAATTTCAATATCACTTGCCCTTGATAAAAATTTAGTAAAAAGAAATGAAAACTTCTATGCTTTTAATGATGGGGTTAAAGGTTCAAAAGGTACATTTCCAAAAGGTGCATATAAATTAGGTAGATTTACTATCAAAGATGACCATGAATTCTCTAAACATAATTTATCAATTGATGACATCGTAATGTATTCTTCAAATATTGGCACATTACAAATCGCACAAAGATTGTCTGGACCTGAATTCTTTGAAGGTATGAAAAGATTTGGATTTACAAGAAAATCAGGTATAGATTTACCATATGAAAAAAAGGGTGTAATGCCTAAAATTTGGCAATTTTCAGCTGGAGACAAAGATAAAAAAGATAATGTTTTTAAAGCAACTGTATCTTTTGGTCAAGGTATGACATCAACATTTATTCAATTAATTAAAGCCTATTCCACATTTAACAATGATGGATATATGATTACACCTAGAATCGTTTCCCACTTAACATATGACAACAATCAATATAAAGCTAATGATAGTAAACCTGAAAGAATAATCTCAAAACAAACTGCTGATGAGATGAAAAAACTTTTAGTAAGAACTGTTGAAGAAGGAACTGGTAGGTCGGCAAGAATAGAAGGTTTAGAAATTGGAGGGAAAACAGGAACTGCACAAATAGCTCGTGGTGGAAAATATTTAAAAGAATATATTTCTTCTTTTATTGGTTTTGTAAATGATGAACATAATAACTCATACACTATTGGAGTTACTGTTTTTAATCCAATATCAACTGGTGTCAACTGGTATTATCACTACGCTGCATCATCTGCTGTTCCTGTATTTAAAGAAGTAATACAAAATTTAGTAAAATTAAATTATTTAATACCCAAAGAAAATATAATTTTTGACAAAAATATAAAAGACGATATAATGCCACCTGATGAAAACTTAAAGGATTAGAATGTTCGGATTTAAAAAAGAATTAAAAAAATATAATTTAACACAAGAAGAATTAGCAAAATTTGGCTATGCAAAAATTACTACTGAAAATGGAGTAATTTGGATTAAACTATTTAATCAAGAGACTCCGACTGCTGTATCAAATTTTGCAACTTTAGCAAATGATGGTTTTTATAATGGATTAAACTTTCATAGAGTAATTCCAGGATTCATGGCGCAAGGTGGTTGTCCAGAAGGTTCTGGTGCAGGAGGTCCTGGATGGTCAATTGAGTGTGAAACAAAAGCTGAAAAACAAGTTCACAACAAAGGAAGTTTATCAATGGCTCACGCTGGTAAAAATACAGGAGGAAGCCAATTTTTTATCTGTTTTGTACCTTGTCCTCATTTAGATGGTGGTCATACTGTATTTGGTGGAATTGAAGAAGATGATAAAAATAGTTTTGCTGTACTTGATGCAATCAAACAAAAAGATAAAATCATTTCAATTGAGATTTTAGAAAAAAGAGATTAATTCTCTTTTTCTAGTCTTTACAGTATTTCCTCTTTTTTTGTAGTTTAGCTTTAAATTTTGTTCTATCTTTTTTATAAATCTAATTGCTTCAATTGTTTCTTTATTTTTATATTCATATAAACAATAAATATTTCTTGCTTTTTCCATATAGACTTTTGCAATTTTGCACTCTTTTAAATCTCTGTAAATAAATGCCAAATTATTATAAACTCTTGCTAATTCAGGATGATTTTTATCTAATATATGTTCACTTATTTCCAAAGATTTTTTTGCATAATCTAATGAGAAATTGTATTTTTTTAAATTATAATACACTAAAGATATATTTCCATAATCAATTGATAGTGAAATATGGTTATTAACCAATATCTTTTCACTTATTTCTAATGCTTTCTTTGCATAATCCAATGATAAATCATATTTTTCTAAATTTCTATATATCATAGATATATTTCTATAACGGATTGCTAAAGAAAAATGATTACAATCTAATATATTTTCAGAAATTTCTAAAGCTTCTTTTGCAAATTGAAGGGATAATTCTATTTTTTTTAAATCAGAATAAATCAATGATATATTATTATAACTTACTGCTAAATCTTTTTTTAATACTTTTTTATTTTTCCGTATAATTATTGCTTGATTATGTAATTCTAAAGCTTCATTATATTTTCCCAATTCTCTAAATATAACTGCTTTTAAATTCAAACCTTTTGCATATTCATTCACATCTTTCCCAAATAACTTTTCTCTTAAATATAACATCCTCTCTTGTATATCTAAAGCCTTTTCATACTTTGCAAGGGAATAATACAAAAATGTTAAAGAATCATTTAATCTTATTAAATACTCATCTTCATTTATTCCATAATCATTTAGAAAAGATTCAATAATAGGAATATAATAAATCAAACTAATAGCATTTACAGTAGAATCATCTGGATTAATAAAATTTGAAACTCTTTTAAATAGAAGTTTTACTTTTTCATAATCTAAAACTATTTTCTTTTTTATCTAACCAGCCATTTTTTTCAAGTTTAATCAGTTTATTTTTTATATTTTCATCATCAAAACATTTTCCAAACACACTAATGTCAATCTCAAGGGATGAAAAAAGTGAAAGCATTAATAACAATTCTTTTAAATCCTCTTTTTTCAAGCTCTCATATTGTCTATTAAAATTATCTTCTAAATGCTCTTGAAATATTTTTGCATCATCAATATCTATATCTTTTAGTTTTTTCTTTTTCAACTCTTCAAGGATAATAAATCCATTTCTAAGTGACTTTGCCGTTAGTTTTATAAACAATGGATGATTTCCCAAATACTCTTTTACAATATCACCTATCTCTTCATCTGTGTTATAGTTTAATTTAAATAAATCTATTGCATCAGTATCATTTAAAACATCTAAATTTATCTGATTTATTTCATCAATATTTTTAAGTCTTGTAGTTATTAATAAATCAAAATTATGATTTAAAAGTTTTAGTTTTTCAAAATCCTCTTTTGATTCTAAATTATCAAGTATAAAAAGATTTTTACCACTTATATTTTGTAATCTTTTTATAACCGTATCAATTGTGCTATCTTTATCTAGTTCTAGTTTTTCTTTAAAAGAAGTAATCATCAAACTTTCAAATGTAGTTTTCTCGGAAATCTCTAAAAATATAATATTCTCATATTTATCTTCATTTAAAAACATATATTTTCTTACAATCTCACTTTTTCCAACACCACCAATTCCATTTACGATTAAAGTCACGTTACTCTTTTGCAACATAACATCAATTTTATCTAAATCTTCTTTTCTACCAATAAACTCTGTATTAACACTTGGTTTAATAGTCCAATATCTATCAATATCTCTGATTTGTTTTTTCTCACTTATTTCAACAGAATTATGTGGTATTAACTCTTCAATAAGTTTTGGTAAATCACTATGTTCTTTATAAGTAATTATTTTAATATTTTCACTCAAATTACTTATAACTTTATCTTCTTTTATTATCAAATAATGATTTCTTCCATGCCCAGCATATAAATCTAATATATCTTTTATAACATTAAATTCATGCCCATGTATATTCAAAACCATTGGTTTTGTTTGTTCATCTGAAACAACTTGAGAAAGCTTAAAATTATTATCTAAATATAGAGCCTGTACATTATCACTCTCATATGCTTTTTCTAAAACGCTATCATAGTTTGTTGAGATTATAAATAAAGAAAAACATTAAATAAGGGCTAAATAAAGTAAAAGTTAGGGATGGTGGTGCTCACAACAGGATTTGAACCTGTAACCTCTTCCTTACCATGGAATTGCTCTACCGTTGGAGCTATGCAAGCAAAAGAGAATAATAAAGAACTAACTGAATATGTGTATAGAGTTAGTGTAAATATAAAAATAAAGATCAATTATACTAGAATAATAGGATAATAAAAAATGAATATAAAAATAACCTAAAAAGCGGGTTAAAAAAAAAGCTTAGCATTGAATACTTTGGTAAGTATAAAAAGCTAAGCTTTAAAAAAACTCAAGAGCTGGCAGCGGCCTACGTTTCCACCAGGGGACCCGGCAGTATTATCGGCGATGAAGTGCTTGACTTCCAGGTTCGGAATGGGACTGGGTATTTCCACTTCTCTATAGCCACCAGCAAAGTTGAGTGTAAAAAGTAAATAAACATAAGATAAATCAATATGTATTGCTCTTTACACTCAACTCGTAAAGGAGTTAAGAAAAAATAATGTTAAAGTCTTATACGCGCTTAAAAAAATATTCATTTTTTCAAGGTAACGCTAGTTTTTTCTAAAAAAACACAATTTGTATTAAATATAAGAAATATATTTAATAAGATAGTAAACCAAAGAATTTGTTAAATAAGCCAAACGTTCTATTAGTACTGGTCAGCTAAACGCCTTACAACGCTTACACATCCAGCCTATCAACCAGTTAGTCTTACTGGGAACTTCAGGGAAAGTTAATCTTAGAGTTGGCTTCGAGCTTAGATGCTTTCAGCTCTTATCACATCCGTACGTAGCTACCCAACGATGCTCTTGGCAGAACAATTGGTACACCAGTGGTACGTTCATCCCGGTCCTCTCGTACTAGGGACAAATCTCTTCAACTTTCCTACGCCCACGGAAGATAGGGACCGAACTGTCTCACGACGTTCTGAACCCAGCTCGCGTACCGCTTTAAATGGCGAACAGCCATACCCTTGGGACCTACTTCAGCCCCAGGATGCGATGAGCCGACATCGAGGTGCCAAACCTCCCCGTCGATGTGAGCTCTTGGGGGAGATCAGCCTGTTATCCCCGGCGTACCTTTTATCCTTTGAGCGATGGCCCTTCCACACAGAACCACCGGATCACTATGACCGACTTTCGTCTCTGTTCGACTTGTATGTCTCACAGTCAAGCTAGTTTATGCCATTATACTCAACTGGCGATTTCCAACCGCCATGAACTAACCTTTGTAAGCCTCCGTTACTTTTTAGGAGGCGACCGCCCCAGTCAAACTACCCACCAGACATTGTCCTGATACAAGATAATTGTACGCAGTTAGTAACTCAAATATTCAAGGGTGGTATCTCAAGGATGGCTCCGACTCTACTTGCGTCTAGTCATCATAGCCTCCCACCTATCCTGCACATGAATATCCAAGCTACAGTGTCAAGCTGTAGTAAAGGTGCACGGGGTCTTTCCGTCTTTCCGCGGGTAGGAGGAATTTTCACCTCCACTACAATTTCACTGGATCCCTGGTTGAGACAGCTCCCATCTCGTTACGCCATTCATGCAGGTCGGTATTTAACCGACAAGGAATTTCGCTACCTTAGGACCGTTATAGTTACGGCCGCCGTTTACTCGGGCTTCAATCAAATGCTTCGCTTGCGCTGACATCATCAGTTAACCTTCGAGCACCGGGCAGGCGTCACACCTTATACATCCACTTACGTGTTAGCAAAGTGCTGTGTTTTTGGTAAACAGTCGGGAGGGACTCTTTGTTGCAACCTCTCTAGCTTTCTGGAGCAAGTCCATATACCAAAGTAGGCACACCTTATACCGAAGATACGGTGCTAGTTTGCAGAGTTCCTTAACCAGGGTTCTTCCACGCGCCTTAGAATACTCATCCCACCCACCTGTGTCGGTTTACGGTACGGGCAACATACAATATACTTAGTGGCTTTTCTTGGCACGACAGTATCATCGATTCTCCATCTCCTCCGAAGAGTGTCAAGAGCCTGTAAGATCTCGGCCTAATGTAACCCGGATTTGCCTAAGTTACAGCCTACGTCCTTCGACCCACTATTCCATCAGTGAGCTCGATTAACTCTATGCGTCCCCACATCGCGCTTGTATGTTGGTATTGAAATATTAATCAATTTGCCATCGTCTACCCCTTTCGGACTCGACTTAGGACCCGACTAACCCTACGATGACGAGCATCGCGTAGGAAACCTTGGGTTTTCGGCGTTGAGGATTCTCACCTCAATTATCGCTACTCATGCCTGCATGCTCACTTCTATCCGCTCCAACGCTCCTTGCCGGTACATCTTCAACGCTGAATAGAACGCTCTCCTACCACTCGAATAAATTCGAATCTAAAGCTTCGGTGCACATCTTAGCCCCGTTATATTTTCCGCGCAGAATCACTAGACCAGTGAGCTGTTACGCTTTCTTTAAAGGATGGCTGCTTCTAAGCCAACCTCCTGGTTGTCACAGTAACTCCACATCGTTTTCCACTTAGATGTGACTTAGGGACCTTAGCTGTTAGTCTGGGTTGTTCCCCTCTCGACGGTGGATTTTATCACCCATCGCCTGACTCCTGTGATTCCACATATAGTATTCATAGTTTGATAGGGTTTGGTACCGCGGTAAGCAGCCCTAGCCCATTCAGTGCTCTACCCCTATATGCTACAACACAAGGCTATACCTAAATATATTTCGGAGAGAACCAGCTATCACGAAGTTTGATTGGCCTTTCACCCCTATCCACAAGTCATCCGGAGACTTTTCAACGCCTATCGGTTCGGTCCTCCACTGGCTCTTACACCAGCTTCAACCTGCTCATGGATAGATCACTTCGTTTCGGGTCTGCAGCATCTGACTAATTCGCCCTATTAAGACTCGCTTTCGCTACGGCTTCGTACTTGACTTAACCTTGCCAGACACCACAACTCGCAGGCTCATTATGCAAAAGGCAGTCCATCACCCTGATAAATCATAGGGCTCTGAATGATTGTAAGCTAATGGTTTCAGGTTCTATTTCACTCTCCTCGCTGGAGTACTTTTCACCTTTCCCTCACGGTACTTGTTCACTATCGATCTGTAAGTAGTATTTAGGATTGGAGGGTGGTCCCCCCAGTTTCAGTCAAAATATCACGTGTTCCGACCTACTCAGGATACCATTAGAGCTATTGAAAATTTAAATTACAGGAGTTTCACCTTCTATGCTACACTTTTCCAAGTATTTCATCTATCTTCTTTAGTCTCATATCATGGTCCTACAACCCCCAATGCAAGCATTGGGTTTGTCCTAATCCGCTTTCGCTCGCCGCTACTGACGGAATCTCGTTTGATTTCTCTTCCTCTGGCTACTGAGATGTTTCACTTCACCAGGTTAGCTCCCCGTAGGGTAACATAGTTCTCACTATGCTGGGTTGCCCCATTCAGAAATCCCCGGATCAAAGCTCTTTGGCAGCTCCCCGAGGCTTATCGCAGCCTAATACGTCTTTCATCGCCTCTTACAGTCTAGGCATCCACCATTAGCCCTTAATAGCTTATTAATAAATAGAGTTAAACTCTATCGCATTTTTGATAATATTCTTTGGCTACTATCTTATTAAACATATTATTTAAAATATATCAATAAAATTAGTTGTGTTCTATCTATTTCTAGATAATTAAAATTTTTGTTTTTAATTATTAGTTCTATTAGAATAAATTCTTTTAGTTCTTTTAATTAAACGAAAAAATTAAAGACTTTAACATTATATTTTTAAATATCATTGTTACTTAAAAAAATTTACATCTTTTCAAGGCAACATTTTTGATTCGAAAATCAAATATAAATTCAATCTTTTTGAACTTATATTTAACTTTTTTATCATTTCTTCTAATTATAACTTTTAGCTTATTTTTAATAGGTGGTGGAGAATAGCGGGATCGAACCGCTGACCTCCTGCGTGCAAAGCAGGCGCTCTCCCAGCTGAGCTAATTCCCCACACTGATTAATCTTTTAAGATTATTTAATGGTGGGCCTATCAGGACTTGAACCTGAGACCTCACGATTATCAGTCGAGCGCTCTAGCCAGCTGAGCTATAGGCCCATTTTTCTACCTATTTAAATAATCTTTATAAACCGAATATAAAAACTCTTTCTTTTTAGTTTTAAGACTAGAAACGAATCTAGTCTCAATTCTCTGAAAGGAGGTGATCCAACCGCAGGTTCTCCTACGGTTACCTTGTTACGACTTCACCCCAGTCGCTGAATCCACTGTGGAAGGTAGCTATTTTAGCATCCCCGCTTCGAATGAGTTCAACTCCCATGGTGTGACGGGCGGTGAGTACAAGACCCGGGAACGTATTCACCGTAGCATAGCTGATCTACGATTACTAGCGATTCCAACTTCATGTAGTCGAGTTGCAGACTACAATCCGAACTGGGAGATATTTTTGAGATTTGCTCCACGTCACCGTATTGCGGCTCTTTGTATACCCCATTGTAGCACGTGTGTAGCCCTGGACGTAAGGGCCATGATGACTTGACGTCGTCCTCACCTTCCTCCTACTTGCGTAGGCAGTCTCATTAGAGTTCTCAGCCGAACTGTTAGCAACTAATGACGAGGGTTGCGCTCGTTGCGGGACTTAACCCAACATCTCACGACACGAGCTGACGACAGCCGTGCAGCACCTGTATATAAGTTTCTGCAAGCAGACACCAATCTATCTCTAGAAAGTTCTTACTATGTCAAGTCCAGGTAAGGTTCTTCGTGTATCGTCGAATTAAACCACATGCTCCACCGCTTGTGCGGGTCCCCGTCTATTCCTTTGAGTTTTAATCTTGCGACCGTACTCCCCAGGCGGCACACTTAATGTGTTAACTGCATTACTGCAAGGTCTAGCCTCACAACAACTAGTGTGCATCGTTTAGGGCGTGGACTACCAGGGTATCTAATCCTGTTTGCTCCCCACGCTTTCGCGTCTCAGCGTCAATAATGTTCCAGTAGATCGCCTTCGCAATCGGTATTCCTTCTGATCTCTACGGATTTTACCCCTACACCAGAAATTCCATCTACCTCTCCCACATTCTAGATATACAGTTTCAAAAGCAGTTCAATAGTTAAGCTATTGGATTTCACTTCTGACTTATTTATCCGCCTACACGCTCTTTACGCCCAGTGATTCCGAGTAACGCTTGCACCCTCCGTATTACCGCGGCTGCTGGCACGGAGTTAGCCGGTGCTTATTCATATGGTACCGTCATTATCTTCCCATATAAAAGGAGTTTACGCACCGAAATGTGTCATCCTCCACGCGGCGTTGCTGCATCAGACTTTCGTCCATTGTGCAATATTCCCCACTGCTGCCTCCCGTAGGAGTCTGGACCGTGTCTCAGTTCCAGTGTGACTGATCATCCTCTCAAACCAGTTAAGCGTCATTGCCTTGGTGAGCCATTACCTCACCAACTAGCTGATACTGTACAGGCTGATCCTAGAGCTATAAATATTTCCCTTGCAGACTTCTGTCTTAAAGGCATATAGAGTCTTAGCAGTCGTTTCCAACTGTTATCCTCTTCTCTAGGGCACATTACCTATATATTACTCACCCGTGCGCCACTTAGCTGACAATTATAGCAAGCTATAATCCGTTCTCGTTCGACTTGCATGTGTTAAGCACGCCGCCAGCGTTCACTCTGAGCCAGGATCAAACTCTCCATAAATTGAAGTTTTTGAACTTGACTTCTTCTGTATTATTTTACTATTACAAAATTATCACTCATAGTATAGACAAGTTATATGTTTTACCATATTGTTCTTGTTTGTTTTTATATTTTTAACATTTATTCTTATTTTACATCTGTAATAAATAACAGATTTTTATAAGAGTCTCATATTCGGTTTATAAAGATTACTTTACAAACGTTATAATTATTTTTAAAGATCATCCAGTTTCGATTACAACGCTTTCTATCATTCTTTCGTTTGATGCGCTTCAGTCAAATTGGACGGGAATTATAATAGATTCTTTTTTCTTTGTCAAGGGGTTTTTCCGCAAATTTGCAAATTTATTGACTATTCTCTGCTCTTTTGCTCTTTTACTATCTTTCTCTTGGCTTTTTATACCCTCTTGTGTTTATTTTCTTTAGTTATACTCTATTTTACATATCCAGTTTTTGGGAAAAGTACTAATTCAGTACTTTCCCCATCTCTTGATATAAATTTTATATTACAAGGCTCAGTAATTTCATATTCAAGAGATTCATTTTCGTATGCACTTAATTTTGAATATACTTTTCCATCACTTCCAAATGAGAGTTGTCCTAAAGATGTTGTTTCATTACAAGACATTTGTACATCTGTTATTCCAAAAGCTTTTGTTAATAAAACATATTTACTATTTGAAATATTTTCTTTACAATAATTTGAGCTATATATATTTTTACCACTTAATGGATCTTTTAAACTATCCTCAACACTTGGATGACCTGTTTTATTTTTATCACTATATATAGAGTAATATATTCCATCTTCATAATCTCTACATCTGAAAAATTTCAATGTCCATCTTTTTTTATACCATAAAGAATCATCTAAATCATATTTATCATCTATTAATGCTACGTATCTTATATATGATAGATATAAAGATATTCGATTTGAAAATTCATCTAAGTAATTGATTTTATTTTTGGGAAGAAAAATTGTATATAAAAAAACTATTAAGGTAATAACCAATATTAATTCTAATATAGAAAATGATTTTTTCATTTTATTTTTATTAGATAAGCAACGAAAAGTTCTTTTCCATAATATTTAATACTTATCCTTTGACTTGGATAATTATAATTTTTTAGTGTTAAAAAATAATCATCACCTTTATCTATTTTATAAAATTTTAACCTTAAAGCCAATTCTTGATCATCAGTTGTTACTGCTGTAATTCCTCTTTTAGATAATTCTTGTGCTAATTCTTTTACAAAATGGTATTCATAAACAAAGTGTTTACTTGGATTTGGAAGAATTAAATACAAAGGCTTATTTATAAATGTCAAAATTACATTAATTGACAACATAAATATAACTAATCCAGCCAATATATTATATTTAGTTCTAAACTCTTTTAATCTAACTCTATATGCATGAAAAAATGTTTTTAACATAAACGGTAAGAATATTACCACATAAGGTGCAAAATCTTCTATATATGCTCTTTGTCTAAAAGAGACTGCCAAAGATAAAAGTAATGCAGTTATTGAAATGTACCAAGTCAAATTTTTTTCTTTTTTTATCCATGCTCTATATATTGTGTATAAGAAATACAAAAAAAGAAAGGGTGAAAATACTGTTGCGTATATTGCAAAAGTATCAACTAAAAATCCTCGAGGTTTTCCTCCTGTTGGGAATCCATATATATACATAGATATAGAAAATAGTATTAATGAAATATATAAAAGTTTTGTATCTTTGTTTTTTAACGAATAAAAAAATAATGCTAAATACAAAATAGCAAATGAGTTATCAATAAATAGAAATATAAATAATAACAGATATGAGTGTTTATTGTATTTTTGATAGTAATACAAATACAATAAAGTACAAAAGATTATTATTATTGCACTATTTACCAATAATGAAGCACTAAGAAAACCTGGAAGAATCATAAATATTAGAATGGATATATATCTGTCTTTTTCATATCTGAAATAATTTTCAGTAATTTTATACATAAGTAATGCAGAAAAGATATAAAACAAAATAAATGGCAATCGTAATGCTATATCATTTTGTCCAAAAATGTAAATAGATATATTTGTAATCAAAGATAAAATTGAAGTATTCACAAATACATTCAAAGCTTCTTTGTATGAAATACTAAGAGAATTACTTGCTTTAAACAACAATATAAATGTTAAAAATAGTAGTGATAAATAAAAATAGTATTTATATTTGTTGTTTGTTATCATTTTTTATAATTTTAAGAAATTATCTATAATTTTATATCCGTGCTCACTCATAATTGACTCAGGGTGAAACTGCACTCCATAAATTTGTTTTCCTTTTATCTCTAAAGACATAATTTCATCATCATCTTCGCTATATGAAGTAACAACAATATCTTCTGGCAAATTATCTTTTTCAACTATTAATGAATGGTATCTAGTTTGTATAAACTCTTTAGGTAAATCTTTAAAAATTTCTGTATCTTCTACAACTTTAATTAAAGAAGTTTTCCCATGCATCATATTTTTAGCTCTTACTACATTTCCACCAAAAACTTGCCCTATTGCTTGATGTCCTAAACAAATACCAAAAATTGGTTTTTTACCAGCGAAATGTTTAATTACCTCTAAACAAACTCCTGCATCATCTGGTGTTGCTGGGCCTGGAGAAATGATAATTTTTTGTGGATTTAAATCTTCTATTTGCTTTAAAGTTAGTTCATCATTTCTTATAATCTTTAAATCTGCCCCTAATTCTAGGCAATATTGAACTATATTATATGTAAAAGAATCATAGTTATCAATCATTAAAATCATATATATTATTTCCTTTTTTTTAAGTTTGCTATTATAACAATAATAAAATTTGTTTATCTTAAAAATCATTTCTGTTTAATATGATAATCATTCTTAATATTAAGAATCATTAAAGAAAAAAAGTATTACTATACAACAATTAAATTTTGTATAAAACAAAAAGGAATGTTATGATAAAAAAGTTAGCATGTGGAGCAATTATTTTAGCCTCTTCATTATTTGCTTCTAATGAAGTAAATGTATATTCTCAAAGACACTATGATTCAGATAAAATCTTATATAAACAATTTGAAAAAGAAACAGGGATAAAAGTAAATGCTGTTACTGCAAAAGCTGAAGAACTTGTAGCAAAACTTGCAATTGAAGGAGCGAATACTCCTGCTGATGTACTAATAACAGCAGATATTGGAAATTTATATCAAGCAAAACAAAGAAAATTATTACAACCAATTGAGTCAAAAATATTAAATGAAAATATCCCTGAAAACTTAAGAGATAATGATAATAATTGGTTTGCACTGACAAAAAGAGCTAGAGTTTTTGTTTATAATCCACAAAAGGTTAATCCTGCTGATTTAGGTGATTATTTTAGTCTTACTCAAGAAAAATTCAAAGGAAGAGTAGTTACAAGATCATCAACAGCTGCTTATAATAAATCTTTACTAGCTTCAATTATTGCACATTATGGAGAAGATAAAGCTTTAGAATTTTCAAAAGGCTTAGTTAATAATTTTCCATATAGTCCAAAGGGTGCTGACAAAGATCAAATTGTAGCAGTTGGAGCTGGTGATGCTGATATAGCAATCGTAAATACTTACTATTTAGGGGTTATGCTAAATAGTAAAAACAAAAAAGATCTTGAAATTGCAAAAAGTTTAAAAATATTTTTCCCAGCACAAGAAACAACTGGAACTCACATGAATATTTCAGGAGCTGGAGTTACATACTATGCAAAAAATAAAGATAATGCTATTAAATTTATTGAATTTCTGAGTTCTGTAGAAGCACAAGAAATCTTTGCAGAAGCAAATCAAGAATTTCCTGCTAATCCAAAAGCTAAATCTTCAGAAATTGTAAGTTCTTGGGGAACATTTAAAGAAGATAAAATTCAATTAAATGAAGTTGGAAAATATACTAAAGAGGCTGTAGAAATAGCTACAAAAGCAAATTGGAAGTAAATAAATCGAAATATTTCATAGCTCCACTTATTGGGCTATGTATATCGCTACCTATATTAACACTACTGTTTTACTTTATAATCAAAGGAAACTTTGATTTTGGTTTTTTATTCAGTGAAATGTTAGCTGGATATATCACTAATACAACAATATTAGTAGCTGGGACTTTTTTTGTTGTTGTAATATTAGGAACAGTAAGCTCATATTTAAGTGCCAGATTTGAATATACTGGTGATAAAATCTTTTCAATATTATTTGTACTTCCCCTTGCCTATCCTGCTTATCTTTTAGGTTACACTTATGTCGGTTTTTTTGAATATAGAGGTGTTTTATCTGAAATTTTAGGTAATGTAGAGGCAAGATATGACATTTTAAATATGTCTGGTGCTATATTTATTTTTGGAATTGCTATGTTTCCTTATGTTTATATCCTAGCAAAAGTGTCATTTGGCTCTATTTCATCAACAGTTGGAGAACTAATTTCTTTACATAAAATAAATCCTATAAAAGCTTTTTTTACCGTATATCTACCATTAGCTTATCCAGCTATTTTTGCAGGAAGTATTTTAGCTGTTATGGAAACATTAAGTGATTATGGAACAGTTTTATATTTTGGTATTGAAACTTTCAGTGTAGGAATTTTTAAAAGCTGGTTTGGATATGGGGATTTAATGCAATCTATAAATGTAGCAATCATTTTACTTGTATTTGTATTTGCAATATTATGGACAGAGAGTTTAATTAGAAAAAAATATAAATTTGTTAGTTCAACTTTTAGTGGAAAAAAATCTTCAAAAATAAAGTTAACAGGTAAATACAATTTAATTGCATTTTTTATCTCATTTTTTATTACAACCATTACACTTTTAATTCCAACTTTTGTGTTGATTTATTGGTTTATCTCTGATTTTGATTCTTTAGATTTTGATACTTTAGATTATTTTTACCATACAATTAGTTTAAATATCTTTTCATCAATAATTATAATTTTATTATCTTTTTTTGTTGTCTATATGCTTAGATTCTATCCAAGTAAAATTGGCTACTTTACTCATAAATTGTCAATGTTAGGATATTCAATTCCAGGAGCTGTTGTGGGAGTTGGATTATTATTAATAAGTAGTTTTGTTGATACAGCACTTGGACATGTGCTTATGGGAGGAACTTTTTTCCTTTTAATTTTTGCTTATACAACTAGATATTTTACCTCAAGTATTGGCTCTATTGAAAATGGTTTTAGTAAGATTGATACAAGTATAGATGATGCAACAAAAATATTTGGGAAAAGTGAATCAAACAATATTTTTAAAGTATATTTGCCTTTAATGAAACCTTATATTATAAGTGGTTTTTTAATTCTTTATATAGATATAGCAAAAGAATTACCAGCAACTTTAATATTAAGACCATTTAATTTTGATACTTTAGCTATAAGAATTTATGAATTAGCTAGTAATGAGTTACTTTATAAAATTGGTTTTCCAGGACTCATCCTTGTTGGAACAACGGCAATTGCTGTTATATTACTTAATTCAAAATTTACGAGAAAAAAAATATGAAAAAAATTGTACAAATTAAAAATCTTAAGAAAGTATTTTGTAAAGGCAATATTTGTGTTGCAAATGATATTAACTTATTTATAAATGAAGGTGAAATTTTTACAATACTTGGTAAAAGTGGAAGTGGAAAAACAACTTTTTTAAGAATGATTGCAGGTCTTGAGATACCAGATAGTGGTGAAATTATAATTGATGATAAAGAAGTTTTTTCAAAAAACAACAATCTTCAACCAAAAGATAGAGGAGTTGCAGTTGTATTTCAAAACTATGCATTACTTCCACATTTAAGTATTGCTTCAAATATTACCTTTGGAAGTAAAGCTTCAAAAGCTGATTTGGAAGATGTTTTAGAAAAAACAAAACTAAAAGGTCAAGAAAATAAATTTCCTCATGAATTAAGTGGAGGTCAACAACAAAGGGTTGCCCTTGCTAGAGCTATTATTACAAAACCAAAAATTTTACTTTTAGATGAACCTTTAAGTAATATTGATACAGAATTAAGAGCTCATTTAAGAGTTGAACTAAAAGAGATGATAAAATCTTTTGGAATAACTGCTTTATTTATAACCCATGATAAAGAAGATGCTTTTTATCTATCAGATAGAATTGCCATTATGAATGGTGGAGATATTTTACAAGTTGGAACTGCAAAAAATATTTATCATAATCCTGTAGATTTATATTGTGCAAATTTTTTAGGAAAAATCACAGAAATCTCCCAAAATAATTATGTAAGGCCAGAACATATTTTTATTACTCCAAATGGTAGATTCAATGCAATTATTAAAAGTATAGTTTTTTATGGTAGTTTTTATGAAATAATCCTAAAAACGGAGAAAACTGAACTACTAATTCACAGTTTTGATGATAATTTAGAAATTGGACAAAATGTTAAATATGACTTTAGTGGTGAAATTCTAAACTTTTAAATTATTATTACAATATTATTTTTATATATAATGTTGTAGAATAATGAATGATCTTAAAAAAATTACTTTTATTATTTTTACTACTTGTTACAAGCTTAAATGCACAATCAAATGATAAAGTTACTCTTTATTTAGATTGGTTAAATCAATTCCAGTTTGCTGGGTATTATATAGCTAAAGAAAAAGGCTACTATAAAGCAATTGGGATAGATATTAACATTAAAGAATTTGATATAGATACAAATATTTTAAAAAATGTAATGGAAAATACAGCAACTTTTGGAGTTGGAAAATCATCTTTAATTATTGATAAATTTAATGGAAATGATTTAATATTGTTATCTAGTATTTATCAAGCTTCACCTTTAGTACTTATAAGTTTAAAAGATTCAAATATTAATAATCCAAAAGATTTAATAAATAAAAATGTAATGATTACAGATGATGCGATTAGTTCAGCTAGTATTAATTCAATGATTATTTCTCAAGGGGTAAAACTAAATGATATTACAATTCAAAAACACTCTTTTAATATAAATGATTTAATAAATAAAAAAACTGATGCTATGGCTTGTTTTCTTTCAAATGAGCCATATTTTTTAGAAAAAAATAATATTCAATATAATATATTAAATCCACATAATTACAATTTTGATTTTTATGAAGGTATTCTTTATACTTCTCAAAAAGAGTTATTAACTAATCCTACACGTGTTCAAAACTTTAATAATGCTTCATTAAAAGGCTGGAGATATGCTTTTAATAATGTAGAAGAGACTGCAAAATTAATTTATGAGAAATATAATACTCAAAATAAAAGCTTAGATTCTTTAATTTATGAAGGATTTGCATTAAGAAAATTATCTGGAATTGATGAAGGTAAATTAGGAAAAATTGATTCACAAACAATTGATGAAATTAAAAGGTTTAATAGTTTTTTAGGATTAAATAAACAGAATACTACATTTGATACTAACTCAATTATATTAGATAAAATGAACATTCTTTTAAGTGAAGAAGATAGTAAATATTTAGAAAATAATAATTTTACTCTTTACGTTGAAGATAATAGAATTCCTTTCTCGTTTAAATTAACAAATCAATTAAAAGGTATTGAAATTGATTTTTGGAATTTGATTTCACAAAAGTTATCAAAGCCTTTAAATATTGAAGAAACAATAAATAACCAAATATTTACTATTTTCTCAAATTCAATAAAAGCAAAATTTATTTATAGTTTTGAGAAGAAAAACACTCCTGGTTACTTATTAACAGATCCTGTTGCTCAAGTTCCTATTGCAGTTGTTACTAAAAATGATAAAAATTTTATTACTAATTTATCAACTCTTAGAAATATCAAAATTGGTGTAATTAATAATTTAGAAATAATTTCAACTTTACAAAAAGAGTATCCAAAAATAAATTTTATTGGAATTGATTCTATTGATATAGCATTGATGAAATTGCAAAGAAATGAAATATTTGCATTAATAGACAATATGTATACAATTTCTCACAAAATAAATAAAAATAATCTAAATAATATAAAAATCAATACTTTACTTAATCACAAACTAAATTTATATTTGCAAAGTGAAGAAAAAAATAGATTATTTATAAATATTCTAAATAGTGCAATTAATAGATTTTCACAAGATGATAAAAACAATATTTTAAATAACTACCAATTTATTTTTTATCCAAAAACTATTGACATATACTTTATAGCTAAAATTATTATCCCATTTATTTTATTATTGATAATTTTTATATATTTTAATTTTAAACTGAAAAAAGAGATAGAAAAAAGAAAAGAGATAGAAAAACAATTATCAGAATTAGCTAATAAAGATGGATTAACTAATATATATAATAGAAGAAGAATTGAAGAACTTTGTGAACTAGAATTAATAAGAAATAAAAGATATAAAACAGATCTTTCTATTATATTTTTTGATATTAATGATTTCAAAGATATAAATGATAATTTAGGTCATCATTTGGGAGATGAAGTTCTAATCAAAAT
This sequence comes from Arcobacter venerupis, assembly GCF_013201665.1. NCBI lineage: Bacteria > Pseudomonadati > Campylobacterota > Epsilonproteobacteria > Campylobacterales > Arcobacteraceae > Arcobacter > Arcobacter venerupis. The sequence continues at coordinate 2,713,775 of NZ_CP053840.1, forward strand.
CGCAGGGGTAATAAATAAAAATATTAGAAATAGTGATTTTATTGGTCGATGGGGTGGAGATGAATTTTTGCTCATCCTGCCTCAAACAACTTTAACACAAACTAAAAATATTGTTTATAATTTAGAAAAGTTATTAAGTGAAATTGATTTTACTAACTCTATAAAAGTAACTTGTAGTTTTGGAATAGCAAACTATGAAGAAGGTGATACATTAGATTCACTACTTAAAAAAGCAGATGAATCTATGTATACACAAAAAGCTAACCATAAAAAGTTTAAGAATTAATCATCTTGTTCTACAGCACCAGCTGGTTGTAAAGCTGCTAAATAATCTTTAAATCTTTTTTGACCTAAATTATCAGCTTTATAATCATTTATTAATTGTCCAACATAATCAACTAATCCTGTTGCTGGAACTTTTACTCCAACTTTTCTAGCAAGTCTACTATTTGTTGTTCCCTCTAGATTTCCTCCTAAAAGAACTTCGTAACCCTCAACTCTTTCACCATTATGTCTAATCATTCCACCAACAAATCCAATATCAGAAATTTGAGGATGAGAACATCCATTTCCACAACCTGAAATTGCCATTGTTACATCTTCTTTAAAATCTGGGAATCTATTTTCAAGTTCAACTAAGAATTTTTTAGCAAACTCTTTAGTTTCTGTAATACCAAATTTACAGAACTCTTTTCCTGTACATGATTGTAATCTTGCTCTAAATGGAGTTGGAATATATGGATAACCTAAATTAGCAAATTCATCTGCTAGATTCTGAGCTACCTCATCTTTTACACCATAAACAATAAAGTTTTGAGTAGCTGTGATTGTAATTCCACCTGCATTGTATTTTTTACAAATATCATACATTGCTTGGAAATCTTCACCTGCAACTCTTCCAGAGTTTGTAGCAAATCCAACATAAGACTCGCCATCTTGTTTTGCTTTATTGATTCCAAAATGGTTTCTATTTTCAGATGAAGTAATTTTTGGTTCAACTAGTCCTTCTTGTAAAGAGTAACCAATTACTTTTTCAATTTCTGCAACAAATTTTTCAATTCCCCAGTCATTTAATAAGTGTCTTACTCTTGCTTTATTTCTGTTATCTCTATTACCATTGTCTCTAAATATTTCTGCACAAGCAACAGCTACATCTTGAACTTGTTCAGGTTTTACATATCTGTTTGCACGAGTAGCTATTTGTTTAGATTTTGATAAACCACCACCAATAGTTAAATCAAATAATACTTCACCCATTTCAGTTTTAAAAGCAGTAAATGCAACATCTTGAATTTCATGTGAAGCACAATGACAAGCACATCCACTAATACCTATTTTATATTTTCTAGGAAAATTACAAAATCTATCATCGTTTTTGTCAAAATATGTATCTACATTTTTTACAAGTTCTCTTGCATCAAAGATTTCATCCTTATCAATTCCACCAACGGGACATGTCATAATTGGTCTTGGTCCATCACCTGATGCCATTCTTGAAGTTAATCCAACAGATTCTAATAATTTAAAAATCTCTGGCATATCTTTAATTTGAATATAGTGAAATTGAACATTTTGTCTATTTGTAAAGTCAACTAATCCTTGCGCATAATCTTGACCGATTTTTGCCATAACTTTTAATTGCTCTAAATTCATACTTGTATCTACAAGTTTAATTCTTTTCATAAAATATTTTTTATCTTCTCTTCCATCACTATTAATATGAGGATACATTCCGTACCATTTTAAAAGTCCAATATACTCTTCTTTTAAAGGTACACCTTCTAATGCTTCTTTATATATATCATCAATAACTCTTAAAGGATTTCTTGAAGCTTTTAACTGCTCTAGCGCTGATAACTCTTTTGCCATCTTTTTCTCCTATTTTTAAAGTTTTTTTTATCTTTAAATATCTTTCTTTTTCAAAATTATATCTTATTTTTATAAAAAATAAATAAATTTAATCCTGATTAAAAAAGTAGAGATTAAAAATCCTTGATTTTTGATTTTTTCTGTATTTAAATTATTGAAAATTAATCTGAAACAATTTATTCATCTAATAAAAATTCCCATTTCTAGGCACTTATTAAGAGAAAAATAATTTTAAGATTTCTTTCAGGAAATTTCTTTTTTTTATGGTTTATAATTACAGCATAGAATAAGAATTAAATCACAAAGTATTTAATCTAGCTTCCTACAGCCTTATTCTATCTAAAATTTCCAGGAGAATAAATTGGATAGTTCATATACAAATGAACCCGTAATGAATTTTGTACATTTCCTCGACTTATTAAAACAATTGATAAGAGTTCCATCAGTAACTGGTGCTGAGCACTCATTTTTATTGTATTTAAAAAGAGAGCTTGAAGAAATAGGTATACAAACTCAATATTATGATGGTTTATTAGTTGCGCAAGGTAAAAATCCTACAAAAGGAATGCTTAGTGCACACATTGATAGACATGGCGTTATTTGTACAGGCCCAAATGAATTCCAATTTGCTGCCTTTCTTGCAAAAAATCGTTCTGATTTAAGAGGAAACTCATTATCTGAACAAACTTATCAGTTAATTGCAAAAAGATATATAAATCAACAAGTACAAGCTTATGAACCTTGGAGTGGAGGTTATTTAGGAATTGGTAAAATTACTAATGCTTTCATGTGTGAAGAAGTTAATAACTTGATTTTTGAAATTGAGGGTTTATCTCACTTGCAACCAGGAACACCGATTGCATTTAGCGATAGACTCAACATTGAAGATGATTTAATTTCAGCTCAACTTGACAATGTTATTAGTGCAGCAATTATTATCTATTTATACCAAAATGGATTTCAAGGAACTGCATTTTTTACAGCACAAGAAGAAGCTGGAAAATCTTGGAGATATGTTTATGAGTGGTTTAGAAAAAATAAAGTTACTACAAATGAACTATTAGTTTTAGATACAAGTCCTTATGATACAAGAATTGAAGCTGAAGTTCAACAAGTAGTTTTAAGAAATAGAGATGCAAATGCACGATTTAAATCTCCTGTTTTAAAACAATTAAAAAACTTCTGCCATAAAAATCGAATTGATTTTTCATGTAAAGATACTTATATTCAAGAAAAAAATAAGATAAGAAAAGAAAAAAATTTACCTTTACTTACTCTTGGAAGTACAGAACTTGGAAGAATTGTAATGGAATCTCGTGGGTCGATTCAAGGATCAACTTTACAAATACCAACAACAGGTTATCATACAGTCGAGGAGACAGCTTCTATAAAGTCTGTTAAAACAATTTTATATATGTTAAGCAGTTTATATATTGATAAAAAGCCTAATATAAAGTAATTTAAAATCAAAAATATATATTAATTAGAGGAATTAAAATTATGGATTTAGCGATTATTTATGAATTAAGAGCAAACAATGTTAGTGAAGAGCACATTGAATTAATCATGGATAGAGTAAAAAATAGATTGACAGAAGAAAATATTGACAAAGAACTTCAAAAGCTTGGTTATGCAAAAATGTTTACTGTAGATTATGATGAATATGATAACTATGATTTTGACGATGATTATAGTTCAAGCCACAAGGGAAATCATGAAGAAATTGACTAATAAAGAGTTAGTAAAATTATATTATAACGAATTATGGAATAAGCAAAATAAAGATTATATTGATATTTTATTTGATGATGAAATAACATTCCATGGTTCTTTAGATATTTCAGTTGTAGGAAAAAAAGAGTTCGAAAAGTATATGGACACAATGCATATTGCTATTCCAAACCTTTTTCATAGTATTATTACTATGGTTTGTGAAGATGAAAATATTGCTGTAAAAGCTTTATATAATGGTCGACATACTGGTAAATTATTTGATTATGAACCAACTAACAATAAAATTGTTTATAATGGAGCATCTTTTTTTAAATTTAAAGATGGGAAAATTGTAGATATTTGGGTACTTGGTGATTTAAAAAATCTTACTAAGCAACTTTCATAAACATATGTTTATGAAAGGCGGTAAATGACACAAATTAGCAATAATATATATTGTGCTGATTTCTTAATTACATTTGATATTGAAACTAAATTATTACCTAACCCTTATTATGACTATCCTTATTTGATTATTGACAATTTTCTAAGTATTCATGACTGTGATGAAATTAATAAACAAATCAAAGAAGACGATGATTATCAAAAAGCACAAATAAAAACTACAGATATATTAATATCAGCGCAAACAAATGAAGAGATTAGAAAAACAAATATCTATTCATTAAGTGAAAAATATTTAGATGTGTATACAAATAGATTTTTAGAACATCAAGCCCTAATAGAAGATTATTTTAAAATAGCACTTACAACATCAACTGAAGTACAAGTTTTAGAATATCTAAAAGACTCATTTTATACTATGCATAGTGATGATTCAAGTATGTTATACAAAGATGAACAATTAATAGGTTTTCTTCCCGTTGCAAAACAAAGAAAAATATCAACTGTTTTATTTACAACATCATATGATGAGAATATTAGTGATAATACCTTTACTGGTGGTGAGCTTTTATTTAACTTTTTATGTGATAAAGATGCAAATGAAGTAAAAGTAAAACCAAAAGCTGGAACTATGTTAGTATTCTTAAGTAATCCATTTTTTACCCATGAAGTTTTAAAAGTAAATCAAGGAAGAAGAATAAGTTTAGTTCAATGGCATAATGCACTTATCAATTAAAAAAAAGTTTTTTTTACTATAATTACACAAAATATCAATATTAAGAGATAATATGAAATTAGATGAAAACCAACTAAAAGAGTTCAATGAAAATGGATTTTTAATCCTAAGAAATTTTGCAGATTCAGCACTTTGTGATGAGATTTTAGAAAAAGCTAAAATCCATCTTGAAAATAAAACTGCACCTATTGAAACTGAACAAGAGTATATGCACTTAAACAAAGACAAAATAACTGTAAGAAGATTAAGACAAGTATATGATAGAGAAGAAGTTTTTCAAAAATGGATGACAAATGAGAAAATTAGACCCATTTTAAAACAAGTTTTAAATGATACACCTGTTTTAACTTTAGCTCATCATAACTCTATTATGACAAAGTTACCACACGAAAGTACTAGAACTTTTTGGCACCAAGATAGACGTTATTGGAATTTTGAAAATAATGATTTAGTTTCTGTTTGGTTAGCTTTAGGCGATGAATATTTAGATAATGGACTTTTAGAGTTTATACCAGCTTCTCATAAACTAAATTTAGAAAAAGATCAATTTGATGAAGTGAGCAATTTCAAAGATGAACATCCAAAAAATCTTGAAATCATAAAAAATAAAGTTCATGCAAATTTACAAAAAGGTGATGTTGTATTATTTCACTGTAAAACTCTTCACCATGCAAGTAAAAACAATAGTGACAAAGCAAAAATCTCTTTTGTTTACACGGTTAGAGCAGCTTCAAATAAACCTTTAAACAACACAAGAAGTGATTTTAAAGAGGTAATTCTTGACTGATAATTTAATAGCACTTTTAGAAGAAAAAACCTCATTTTCTAAAGGTGTTATCCAAAACATACTAAAACTTTTAGAAGATGGTTGTACTATTCCTTTTATTGCTCGATATAGAAAAGATTTAACTTCAAATGCTACAGATGAACAACTTCGTGATTTTGAAGACATATATAATTATTCACTAAAACTTCTAACTAGAAAAGAAGAGATAATTTGCATTTTAAAAGAGAGAAACTTTTTAGATGAAAAAATTAAAACTCACATAAATAGTGCTACAACTTTGCAAATGTTAGAAGATATTTATGCACCTTTTAAAGATAAAAAATCATCAAGAACATCAACAGCTATTGAAAATGGACTTGAACCACTAGCAAATATTATTCAATCAATGAAATACTCACTTGATGAGATAAACCAAAAAGCAAAACAGTTTATAAATAAAGAAGTTACAACTGTTCAAGATGCAATAAATGGAGCTAGTGATATTATCGCTCAAAGATATGCCGATGATTTTAGAACAAAAGAAGTGATTAGAAGTATCGTTTTAAACTATGGAATTTTAGAAACTAAAAAAACAAAAACATTTAATGAAAATGGTGTTTATATTAGTGTTGCAAATATAAGTGAAAAAGTAAAATATATAAAATCACATAGATTTCTAGCAATAAATAGAGCTGTAAATGAAAAAGAACTAACAGTAAAAATCGAAGTTGATGAAAACTATATTTTAGAAAATATAAAAAAATATAAAATTCCTTCAAGTGCATCAAGCTCAAAAGAGTTAGTTTTTGAAGCCTACAAAGATGGACTAAAAAGATTACTTCTTCCAAGTTTAAAAAGAGAAGCATTAAGTGAACTAAAAGAGAAAGCTTCAAGTGAAGCAATCACACTTTTTGGAAAAAATCTAAAAGAGCTACTTCTTACTCCTCCACTTGTAAATCAAGTAATTTTAGGAATGGATCCTGGTTATGTGAGTGGTTGTAAATTAGCAGTAATTGATGAAAATGGAAACTATCTTGCTTCAAATGTGATTTATCCAACCAAACCAAAAGAGGATTTTCTAAACTCTTCAAAAATAGTTTTAGAGCTAATAAAAAAATACAAAATCAACTCTATTGCTATTGGAAATGGAACAGCTTCACAAGAGACAGCAGCATTTATATCAAAATTGATAAATGAAAATAACTTAGATATAAAATACGCAGTTGTAAGTGAAATAGGAGCAAGTGTTTATTCAGCTTCAAAAATAGCTATGATGGAGTATCCAAATCTTGACGTTACAATAAGAGGTGCAATCTCAATAGCCCAAAGACTTCGTGACCCAATGGCAGCTTTAGTAAAAATCGACCCAAAATCACTAGGAATTGGACAATATCAACACGATGTGAATCAAAAAGAGCTTGGAGCAAAACTTGAAAATGTAACAGTAGATTTAGTAAATAAAGTAGGAGTTGATATAAACTCAGCTTCATATAAACTGCTTTCATTTATCTCAGGAATTTCTGAAAAACTAGCTCTTAATATAATAGAACACAAAGAAAAAATCAAAAACTTTAAAACAAAATCAGAACTTCTAAAAGTAAAGGGAATCGGTGCAAAAGCTTACGAACAATCAGTTGGATTTTTAAGAATCAAAGATGGAAAAAGTATCCTAGATAATACAGCAATTCATCCAGAAAACTACGATGTTGTAGAAAAACTTCAAAAGAAATACAAAATAGAAGAGATAAAAGATAATCAAATTGAAGAAATTTCAAAAGAACTAAACTGCCCTATTTTACTTCTAAAAGATATAATCGCCGAACTTCTAAAACCAGGCTACGATGTGAGAAGTGAATTTGATACAGTAGAGTTTTCAAAAGATATAAAAACAATAGAAGACTTAAAAGAAGGATTTATAATAAGTGGAGTTGTAAGAAACATCACAGACTTCGGAGCTTTTGTGGATATTGGTCTAAAAAATGATGGATTAATCCATATCTCACAAATCAGCGAAAAAAGAATCTCCCATCCAATGGATGTTTTAAGTATAAATCAACAGTTGAAAAATATTAAAGTTATTAGTATTGATTTGGAGAAACAGAGGGTTGGGTTGAGTTTGAAGTAATTATTTAAGAATTATTTCAATACTATAATAATTATAATGAAAAGGAACATAGATGCAAACATGTTTTATAATTCAGCCATTTGATAATGGACAATTTGATAAAAGATACAAAGATACAAAGATACAATTGAACCTGCCATCAAAAATTTAGGATTAACCCCATATAGAGTTGATGAAGATCACAGCACTATCGTGCCTATAGAAAATATTGAAAAAGGGATTAGAGATTCTGTAATTTGTTTAGCTGATATAAGTGAAGATAATCCAAATGTCTGGTATGAACTAGGGTATGCATTTTCTGCAAATAAACAAGTTATACTTATCTGCTCTAAAGAAAGAGATAAATTTCCATTTGATATTAGACATAGAACAATTATCAGATATTCAAAAGATTCTATGCGAGATTTTACAGAACTCCAAGAAAAAATTGAGAAAAAAGTTAAAGCACTTTTAGAAAAACAAGAGACTTATTCTAAAATCTCATCAGATAGTATCGCTAAGGTTGAAGGATTATCACAACATGAGTTAATTACAATTGTTTCTATAGTAGAAAACTTAGATGAACCAAATGGTAATGTAGCGGCATATAGTATAAAACAAGATGTAGAAAACAGTGGTTTTACAAAAATGGCTTGTGTTCTTGGATTACAAAGTTTAGAAAAAAAAAGATTTATTCTATATACACCATATCAAGATTATAATGGAAATGAATATTTTGCTTATCAACTTACAGAATTAGGTTGGAATTGGATTAATAAAAATCAAGATAAATTCGAAATGAAAAAAACTCAGGTTACAAATCAAATAGTAGATTTTGATGAAAATGAAATACCGTTTTAAAAAGTGAGCATTTCCAAAATAGCGTAAAGAAAAATTTATATAAATTCGTAAAGAAATTTGAACTGTTTGAGACGGAGGAACGGAGTCGAGTTTTCTCAAAGAGAGTGCAAGCACAGCAAATTTTAGAATTTCTATAAATTTTTTAGCTATTTTGAAACCAGCGAACGCTTTTCTTTTGTTTCTTTTCTTTACTAAAAAGAAAAGAAAAAAGCATCCTTACTCAGAAATCTTCGAATTAAACCAAATGCTCAGGTTCATGGAACAAATAACCTTGTGAAAAATCTATTCCCAAAGACTCAACAATATCTTGAACCTCTTGACAGTGAACATACTCAGCAACAGTCTTGATATTAAGTACCTTTGCAAAGTTTACAATAGTTGAAACTGTTAATCTAACATTATCATTCACATGAATATTTTTAATCAAAGAACCATCTATTTTTAGAAAATCTACATTTAATTTTATAATATATTCAAAATTCGAATATCCTGTTCCAAAATCATCAATTGCAACTAAACAACCAAGTGCTTTTGCTTTTCTAATAAAATCTCCAACCTCTTCAAATTTCTCAATACCCTCTGACTCTACTATTTCTAGAATAACTCTATTTGCAAGATTTGATTCCATTAATTTTGAAAATAAGAAGTTTACAGTTTTTTCATTTTTTATATCTTCTATCATCAAATTTATAGAAAAAATTGCATCTTTATCTTTGAAATATTCACAAGATTTTTCAATCATTTTATTTGTCATCATAGAATAAAGTCTTGCTTTTTTTGCATGTTCTAAAAATACAAAAGGTGACAAAATTTTACCATCAGGAAGTTGCATCCTCATTAATGTTTCATATTTTATCTCGTTAGTTTTATTATTTATAATTTTTTGTCCATACATTAAAATATTATCTTCTTTTAATGCTTGTTTTATATCTTTTGTTAACTGAATGTTTTTCTTTAATTCTCTATAAATAGGCATATCTTCATCAAAAACTCCAATATCTATATTTATTTTTTTTGCCCAGAAAAGTGCAATTTCTGCATGAGTTAGTAATTTATCATTAGTATCTGCAATTCCTATTGTAAATGAAATATCAAAACTATAATCATCAATAATAAAATTTTCCCTATCACACAAAGTAATAATATTCATACATGTTTTACGTAGTTCTTCTATTTTAAAATTTCCAGAAGCCATAAATGCAAATATATCTCCTGAAATTCTATAAATATTTAGATTTGTACTTTTAAATGTCATCAACCTTTTTGCAAATCTTTTTAATATTTCATCTCCAATTTCTATACCATAAGAGTTGTTTATATCTTTAAATCTATCAATATTTATAATTGCAAGTTTTGGATTTATTGAATTTTTTAAGTCATTTAAGAGTTTTTGTCTATTTGGCAAAGACGTTAATTCATCTGTAAATTGTTCATAAATTAATTCATCTTTTTCGAATAAAGAAGTAATATCATTTCTTATTGCAATATATTCAGTAATTTCATTATTCTTATCTAAAAGTGGAATAATAGTTGAATTTACATAATATGCTTGATTATTCTTTTTCTTATTTTTTATAATACCTTTAAATACTTTTTTATTATTTATTGTTTGCCATAAGTGTTTAAAGAAATCTTTTTGTGTATCTGGATGTCTAATAATATTGTGATTCGCTCCGATTAATTCTTCTTTTTTATATCCTGAAATTTCACAAAAATTATCATTTACATAAGTAATGATTCCTTTTAAATCTGTTTTAGAAACTATTGAACTTTCATCAAGAGCTTTTTTATAACCTTCTAATAATATTAAAGATTCAAGTAAATTTTCATTATCTTTATTTGATAATAAAATTTCATTTATTTTTTGAATATATTCATCTTTTTGCTCAACAATTTGTTTTTGTTTAATTAAATCTTTTTCAATATTTCTTGTAGTTTCTAAATTTTTTAATTTGCTTACTAAAACCTCTCTGTCGTCGATAAGAACTTTTTTTAAATTAATTTCTACTAAAAAAATTTTTCCATCTGTAGATTTAGAAACCCACTCAAATGTATGCTCACCATTTTTATAACAAAGAGCTAACATTCTCTTAGCTTTTTTAGATGATAGTTCACCATCAGGTTGATATTCAGGAGATAATTGAAAAGGATGATATAAAAAAAGTTCGTTTTTTGATTTTATTTTAAAAAGAGATAATGCCGATAAATTGGCGTTAATATAATTTTGACCTTCTAACAAAAAGATTGGTTCTGAGACATTTTTGAAAATCTCTTCATAATAAGAATTGTCACGATACATTAAAACCTACCAATGTTAAAAGATATTTTCTTGTATAGTACAAAATTTTATTATTTATGTCAACAGCTTATTTTTAAAATTATTATTTAAATTAAAAACTAGGGAAAATCCTAGTTTTTAAAAGCAATTGTATCAACTTCAACTAAAACATTTTTAGGTAAAGTTTTCACAGCAACTGTTGATCTTGCAGGTGCAGTTTCACCTTTGAAATATTGAGCATAAATTTCATTGAAAGCTACAAAGTTATCCATGTCTGATAAATAACACGTAGTTTTTAAAACATTTTCAAAAGAGCTTCCTGCTTCTTCTAAAACTGCTTTTAGATTGTCCATAACTTGTTTTGTCTGCTCTTGAACTCCACCTTCAACTATTTCCATAGTTTGTGGATTTAATGCAATTTGTCCAGATGTAAAAATTAATTTATCAAATGCTGTTGCTTGATTATATGGTCCGATTGCGCTTGGTGCTTTTGGTGTTGAAATAATAGTTTTCATTTTAATCCTTTTGTAGCTTGTTGTTAAACTCTCTTCGAAAAAATCCAAAGACTTTAAGTCCAAAGCTTTTAATTTTTTGTATTATACAAACTTCTAACTTTCTATTGGGAAAAATAGTTCGAAATCTTTTTTAATATGACAAAGAACTTCTTGATTCGCTCTTTTTAAACCTTTAAAATTTATTGCTGCTAAAACTATTGCCTTTGAATAATCAGAAACATTTATATCATCTAAATAACTATCCACATCCATCCATTTTGCATCAATTATTTCTTGAGTATCATTTATATTTATTTCTAAACTTTTTGGAATTGCTGTACATAATATATATAAATTTGATTTATAAAATTGGTGGGGATAAAAATGCCCTAGAGAGACTATAGACTCAAACTCAACATCTATTCCTGTTTCTTCTAAAACTTCTCTTTTAAGTGCACTTGAAATCATCTCACGGTTATCAATGTGCCCACCTGGAAGTTTATATCCAACAGTTGATATTCTCTCTTTGATTACTAATAATTCATTTTTATCATTTATGACAACAGCTCCCACACCTAAAGTATGATTTGAAGCTGTTGGGATTATGGCATTTTCTTTTAGTGCTTTTACAAGTAAAATATAATCTTCATCACAAGAGTGAAAAATAAATCCTTTTTTTGTAGCAATTGGAATAAAGTCTGATTTTTTTATATCTATATAAATCCAAATTAAAAATCTTTTATTTTCAACTTCATTAATTAAAAAATCAAGGTTTAACTCAAACTCTTCTTTTGATTGTGGTAAATCTATACTATTAATTGTTATTCCATTATATGGATCAAGAATTGTTTTAAAGCAACCAATATTTTCTAAACTTGTATTATTGTTCATTATTATTCCCTTTTCGTGAAATAATTATAACTAATAAACTATCAAATCTTTTAAAGAGTAAGCAATAAACAACATCAAAAAACCAATACTAATATCAAGTAGTTTCCAAGTAATAGGCTTTTTAAATAGTGGAATTAAAAATCTAGCTCCAAAGCCTAATGAAAAAAACCATATAGCAGAAGCACTTACCGCACCTAATAAAAAATAGATTTTCAAGCCATTTTCAATATTTGCACCAATTCCACCAATTAGTAAAATTGTGTCCAAATAAGTGTGTGGGTTTAAAAAAGTAAAAACTAGAATTAGAGTTATAACTTGTTTTATTGGATTTGTTTTAACATTTCCATCTATTTGTAAACTCTCATTTTTTAAAGCAGATTTAAAAGATAGTATTGCATATACACATAAAAAAACTATTCCGATAATTGCAATAATATTTATTAAAAGTTGATTACCTTGAATAAAATATCCTAACCCAAAAACACCAAGACTAATTAGAATAAAATCAAATAAAATACATAAACTAACAGCCAATAAAACATACTGTTTTAAAAGTCCTAGTTTTAGTATATAAGCATTTTGAGCACCTATAGCAACTATCAAAGAAATAGTTACTATAAAGCCTTTTAAGTATATATCAAGCACCTAAATAACTTTTTGATAAGGCAACGATTCCACCAATTATAAATTGCACTGCAATTGCTCCAACAATTAATCCCATCAATTTTGTAATAATATTTTGTCCAGTAAGACCTAAATATTTTTTAATATAAATTGAGTTTCTAAGTATCAAATAAAATACTAAAGCATTTAAACAAAAAGCAACGGAAATAGACAATAAATCTAATGCACTCTGAGCTTGATGTTTAAAAATTACAATAGTTGTAAATAATCCAGTACCAAAAGCAATTGGAATTCCAATTGGGATTACTGATAATTCTTCATTATTTTTATCATCAGCTGAATCTTTTGAAGTTTTCTTTTCAACTGAACCATTTACCATAGAAATAGCCATTAAAATTAGAATAATTCCACCCATAACTTTTAATGAGTTTTCATCTATTCCAAAAAGTTTTAAAACCAAATCTCCACTAATTATTACCACAAAAAAAGCTACTAAAATCGTAATAGTAGCTTTATATGCAACAGTATTCATTTGTGTTTTTGTAATATTTGTACTAAGTATTGACAAAGCAATTGCACTTATTCCAATTGGGTCTAAAATTGCGAAAAAAGTAATTGATTGTTGTAAAAAAGCAGAAAGGTTATCCACTAACTCATTCCACCTTTTGAAGCCATTTTTTTCTCTATAATATGTCCAATATAACTCATACTTGAAGTAATAGTTAAATAAACTAACGCAACTACTATCCACGTTTCAAATGGTGAGAAAGTATTTGCAACAATCTCTTTACCAACTTTTGTTAAATCTGTAATTGAAATAACTGAAACTAAAGAAGAATCTTTCACTAAAGCAATCATTTCTCCTACAAGTGTAGGTAAAGCTCGTTTGAAAGCTTGTGGTAAAATGATATATCTCATAGCTTGAAAATTTGAAATCCCTAAAGATTTAGAAGCTTCAAGTTGACCTTTGTCTATTGATTGAATTGCACCTCTTAAAACCTCAGCAACATAAGCACCAAAGAATATTCCAAGAGCTAAAACCCCTGCTACAAATCTATCTAATTCAAATATATTTGCAACTATAAAATAAAATAAAAATATCTGAACAAGTAAAGGTGTTCCTCTAACAATTGTAATATAAACTGTTGCAATATCTTTTAAAAATTGATAACTTGATAACCTCATTAAAGAGACTATTATTCCAATAAAAAGAGTTAAGATAGCAGCAAAAAAAGATATTTTTAAAGTAACCCAAAGTCCATTTAAAACAGGACCTGTTTTACTTATTGATTTTTTAGCAATAGTATCACCCTCATAAACATCTTCTCCAACATTGTAAGAAAATTTATAAGTATCATCTAAAGCTAACTGAGTTTTATCTTTATTATTTTGTATATAATAAATACCATTTTCAAGTACAAGTTTCCCATCTACAGATGCTTCAACTGCTTTTGTTTCAGTATATACAAAATAATCAGGAATAGAATTCCATTTCCATACATAATTCATATTTGATGCAGCAATATATAAGAAATATCCTACAACTACATAAAACATTAGGGCAATTAGATGCCCTAAGTTTTTATTTTGTGCTAATGATTGATGCTTTTTTGACATATATTATTGAACTCTTTTTAGCCAAGTAGTATCAACTAACCATTTATTATATAACTCATTTGAGAAGTCAACAACTTTGTCTTCTTGACATTGTCTTAAGAAATTATTTAACCAATTTAAGAAATCTGGATCACCTTTTCTAATAGCCCATGCTAATGGTTCATAAGTTAATGCTTTATCTAAATGAACTAATTTATCTTTACCTTTATCAGCCATAAACAAAAGATTGTATGGTTGGTCATAAACAAAAGCATCGGCATTATTATTTAAAACTTCACTAACAGCATCTGCTTCAGTTTCAAATGTAACAATTTTTGCATTTTTATAGAATTTTTTAATTGCAATTTCTGCTGATGTTCCAAGTTTTGTCACAATTGTATATCCAGATTTATCCAACTCTTGTGCAGTTTTAATTTTACCTTCTAATGATTTATTCATAAGAACAGTTTGCCCTACAACTAAATATGGATTTGCAAAATTTACTTCTAAATTTCTTTGTTGAGTAACAGTCATACCAGATATGATAATATCGTATTTATCAGTTATTAAACCAGCGATAATTCCATCCCACGCAGTTGGAACTAATGTTAATTTAACACCTAATTCTTTAGCCATTTTTTTAGCCATATCAACATCATAACCTATAACTTCACCTTTTTTATCTTTCATTTCAAAAGGCATATAACCTGGTTCTAAACCAACTCTTAATTCACCTTTTTGAACAATCTTATTCAAAGTTGAATTTTTCCATAAATCTAAATCAGCAGCAAACATATTTAATGATGCAAATGCTAAAACCAACATAACTAGCTTTTTACCTGTGTGCAGGATTCCATTTTTTCTCATAATTTTTATCTCCTTTTAATGTGTTAAAATTTCATTTAAGAACTTTTTAGCTCTTTCACTTTTTGGATTATTAAAGAATTCCATAGGACTATTTTCTTCAATAATCACACCATGATCCATAAATACAATTCTATCCCCTACTTCTTTTGCAAATCCCATTTCATGAGTTACACAAACTATTGTAAAATTTTCTTGGGCTAAATCTTTCATAACAGAAAGTACATCTCCGATTGTTTCAGGATCAAGTGCAGATGTTGGTTCATCAAAAAGTATTATTTTTGGTTTCATGGCTAAAGATCTTGCAATTGCAACTCTTTGTTTTTGACCACCACTTAAATCAGCTGGATAAGCATTTGCTTTATCTGATAATTTTACTTTTTTAAGTAATTCCATAGCTACATCTTTAGCAATTTTTTTATCCATATTTTTTACTAAAGTTGGAGCTATTGTAATATTTTCTAAAATTGTAAGATGTGGGAAAAGATTAAAGTGTTGAAATACCATTCCTACTTCACTTCGTATTTCTTGAAGATTCTTTTTACTTCCATGAATATCAATTGAATCAACAATTATATCACCATCATCAATATCTTCCAATCCATTTATACACCTAATTAGCGTAGATTTACCTGAACCACTAGGCCCACAAACTACTACTATTTCACCTTTTTTTACAGTAAAATTAATATTTTTTAATACATGAAAATCATCATAAAATTTATTAATATTTACCATCGAAATTATGTTGTCTGACATCAATACTCTTTTTTTATTTATTAAAAATTAATCATATCCAAAGTTTTATTTAATTTTTATACCATAATCATATAATTTATATACAATTTATACATAATATACAATTTTGTAAATATGATATAATCTCGGCTTTTATTTTTAAAGGAATATTTTGAAGTCAAAATTATATGAATTAAGAGCAGATTTATTACTTTTATCTGTTGCAATTGCTTGGGGTGTAACATTCCTAATGGTTCAAGATGCCATTAATACAACACCTGTTTATGCTTTTTTATTTTTTAGATTTGCTATTGCATCTATTTTAATGTTTTTTATTGCATTTAAATTTTTAAATCAAATTAATAAAAAAACCATTTTTTATGGAATTATTCTTGGAATATTTTTATTTAGTGCTTTTGCTACTCAAACCTTTGGATTGAGTTATACAAAAAGCTCTATTGTTGCTTTTATTACAGGACTTAATGTAATTTGTGTTCCTTTTTTAGCATATTTTATTTTTAAAGATCATATAAAGAGAAATGTATTAATTGCCACATTTATAGCTGTGATTGGTCTATATCTTCTAACTATGTCAGGAGCATTAACAATAGGAAAAGGTGAGCTTTTAACTTTAATTTGTGCATTTTTATTTGCCTTACAAATAATCTATACAGGAAAGTTTTCAAAAGAGGTAAATGTATTTTTATTAGTTTTATTTCAGTTAATTACAGTTACTGTATTATCTTTAGGCTTTTCACTTCTACTTGATAATGTTACATTTAATTTAACATATGATTATGCATTTTTTAAAGCTGTTTTAATCACAGCTATATTTGCAACTGTTTATGCTTTTTTAATTCAAACTTATATGCAACAATTCACAAGTGCCACAAAAACTGCCATTATCTTTGCTATGGAGCCTGTTAGTGCTTCTATTTTTGCTTTTTTAGCAGTTGGTGAGTTATTAACAAATATTCAAATAAGTGGGGCTATTTTAATTGTACTTGCAACTATCATTGCAGAAGTAAAATTCAAAAGCCTTTCACACATATTTAATAGGTAAATAATAGTCCAAAACAAACTCTTCGTCACTACTTAGAAAATGATTTTTTTGATAAATAGTATATGAAGGGTTTGGTGTTGTTTCATAACCACTATCAATTAACCAATAATGATAAACCCACTGAATAAGTTTTATTACATCCCCATATCTTCCACTAAGGGAGAATTTTGCATAAACTCCCTTTGGAATAATTAAACTAGGAAGAGAAACATCTTTTAAATCTTCATTTTCAAGGGTTACAATTGCAATATATTGACACTCTTCAAGTGGAGTTATAATTGGATTATCATGGTGTAAAGCCATTTGTTTATACTCTTTAATATCATTTGTATAAATCCATGTTTGTAATTTTCGCCAAGTTTTTTTGATACTTACATCATAACCTTGATGTCTTATATAATAACCTTTAATCTCTGGCATTTTTACAATAACTGGTTCTATATCAAAAATAGTGATACTCTTATTTTGGTTTGTAATTTTTTCAACTATTTTACTTGAGTAATCTTTGTATCCACCATTTTTCCAAATTTTTGGTGTCATTTCAAATCTTTGTTTAAATGCTCTTAAAAATGAAGTTTGAGAACTATATCCACACATACTTGATATATCTGTAATTGTAGAATATTTATTTGTAATCAATAGATTTGAAGCTTTTTGAAGTCTTATAGATTTTATACTTTCATAGATATTCTTTCCAAACTCTTCTTTGAAAATTCTATGAAGATGAAACTTACTTACTTTTAATTCTATACTTAATTCATCTATATTTATATCTGTGTCTATATATTTATAAATATAGTTCATCACGTCATTTGCAATTTTTGCTCTTTTTTCATGGGTACTTTTTTTCATAAATGAATTATATCTACAAATTAGCAAAAATAGATAATAATAAAAGCAATATATGTAAAGAATAAAAACTCTCATTTGAGTATGCTTATAATAAAAAATAGGAGACTTATGAAAAGATCATTTATTAGAGAAATCCTTGAATCAATTGATGAACATACAATATCATTTGCAGGTGGACTTCCAAGTGAAAAACTATTTCCAAGGGATGATTTAAAAACTGCAACAATGAAAATATTTGATAATCCAAAAGTATTTCAATACGGAGTTAGTAATGGAATTTCTGAATTAAGAGAAAAAATTGCAGCAAGATATACAAAAGAGGGATTTCCTACAACTAAAAATAATATTTTAATTACAACAGGAAGCCAACAAGGTATGTACATCCTTGCTAAATATTTTGAAAGTAAAGATATAACTATTGAAGAACCATCATATTTAGGTGCTATGAACATTTTTAGATTAAATCATCTTACAATGAAAGGTGTAGAACTTGAAAAAGATGGAGTTAATATTGAAAAATTCAAAGAGAGTTTTAAACAAACAAAATTAGCATATTTAATTCCAGATTTTCAAAATCCATCAGCAACTACATACTGTGATGAAAAAAGAGAAGAAATTGCAAAAATTGTTGAAGATGAAAATGGATTATTAATCGAAGATAGTCCTTATAGTGAACTCTATTTTGATAAAAAAAATATTTCTATTAGTTGTAAAATTCCAAATAGATCATTTCATTTAGGAAGTTTTTCTAAAACTTTAGTTCCAAGTCTTAGAATTGGATGGATTAGAGCAGATGAAAAATTACTTCAATCTTTAATGATTATAAAAGAAAGTATTGACTTACACTCTTGTGGAATTTCTCAATATATTTTAAATGAGTATTTAGAAGATGAAGCAAATTATGAAAAACACCTTCAAGATATTAGAGATGATTATGAGAAAAAAGCAAACTTCTTTTGTGAACAATTAGACAAGTATTTACCAGAATTTAAATATGAAAAACCAAAAGGTGGAATGTTTTTATATGGTAGTTTTGAAGGAATTGACTCTTTTGCATTGGTACAAAAATGTATTGAGAAAAAAGTTGTTTATGTTCCAGGTAATCAATTTTATATAGATAAAATTCCAAATGGAGAAATTAGATTTAACTACACTCACTCAAGTTTTGAACAAATTGAGCAAGGTATTAAACTAATCAAAAGCTGCTTATAAAACTATAGACTAGAGATTTCTCTAGTCTATGACTTAAACTCTTTATTATTTACATCTTCTAATATTTTCTTAGCAATTGTTGAAGTTTCTTGTGCAATTGTTGAAGTTTCACTAGCTACAACAGCATTTTGTTGTGTTTGTTTATCTAGTTCATTTATTACATCATTTATTTGTTCAATACTTGTTCTTTGCTCTTTTGATGATTGTGAAATATCTTCAATAATTTTTGTTGTTTTTGAGATATTGTCATTTAATTGTTTATAACCACTTATCATATCATCAGCAATTTTTTTACCATTATTAGCTTTATTAGTTGCATTTTCTACAAGTGTTTTAATCTCTTTAGCAGCTTCTGCTGAACGAGATGCAAGGTTTCTCACTTCTGCTGCAACTACGGCAAATCCTTTTCCAGCTTCTCCAGCAGTTGCTGCTTCTACGGCTGCATTTAAAGAAAGGATATTTGTTTGGAATGCAATTTGATCAATAATAGTAATTGCATCTGCAATTGCATTTGTTTGCTCATTTATTTCATTCATTGAAATAACTGTTGAGTTTGCAAGTTGCTCACCTTGTAAAATCGAACTTGTTAATTGAGTTGAATATGAAGACATTGTTGCAATTTTTTCACTGTTATTTGCAACTGTTGATGTGATTTCTTCAATTGCTGCTGCTGTTTCTTCTAAAGCTGCTGCTGTATTATTTGAAGATTTATTTAAAATACTTACATTACTTGATAACTTTTTAGAATTTGCTTCTAAAGTAATACCAGTCGATTTATTTACATTTAGCATTTCATTAATAGTCAAACACAAATTATTTAAACCCCTTGCAATATCACCTTTTGGATTTTGAATTGTTTGTGTAAAGTTTGATTTTGAATATAAATCTAAAGTAGTAATTATTTCATTAATATTATCATGAACATTTTTACTAATTTGACTAATCATCTCATTTAATATCTCTTTTAATTCACCTAAAGATTTATTGTTTGTTTCTTGAGTTACAAATTTATCTAATTTTCCCTCTTTAACCCTATTTACTACAGATTTTACATTTTCAATTAATTTTTTATCATTTTCAAAATTTGTAGAAACTAATTCAATCTCTTTATCAAGAATAGCTGCCATTTTCCCAAATTCATCTTGAGAATTTATATTAAGTTTTTTAACATTTTGAGTTTCACCTTTTAAATAATTAAAGAAATCATTAAATCCATTTTCTAAAATTTTTAGAGGTTGCAACATTTTTGTTAATGAAAAATATAATATAGAAATAAATACAATTAAAAGTGCTAAATATGTAATGATGTCAATAATAACATTATCATGAAGCTTTTTAAATACAGCATCATTATCTAACTCAATTACTAAATACCAATTAGTTAAAGGAACTTTACTAAAACTAACGATTTTTTTAACACCATCAACATCTAAAATCTTAAAGGCAGAATCTGTATTTTTTTCTATTGATTTAAAAGCAACACTTTGTTTATTTAATAACTCTTTGTTTTTATGAATTAAAATTTTGTTATCTTTATCTAATAAATAAGCAAAACCAGATTCATGAATTTTAAGATTTAAAATAGTATTAACAACTGTATCTAAGAAAATATCTGAACCAATAACTCCAACAATTTTTCCATCTATAACAAGTGGTGTTACAACTGAAATAATTAATTTACCAGTTACCACATCCATATAAGGTTCAGAAACAGCTGATTTATTTAGCTCAATTGCTTTCATGTACCAAGGTCTTTTTCTTGCATCATAATTTTTGCTTTTTAAATCATAGATTTCACCAGTAGATAATATTAATGCTCCATCTTTTTCATAACCTAAATATAAATCTGCAAATGAACCTGAATCTCTACCTAATACTAATTTAGATATAAATTCACTATTTTGATTATAAATATCAATTTTTGCTAACTCTTTAGCAACAGATTCAACTATGACAATCTTTGATTTTAAATAATTATCAATAAAATCAGATGTTTTAGTTACTAACTCTAGATTTCTTTCCTCAACCAATTTATACTCTGATGTATATGCATGGCTTGTATTTAAAAATCCCAATATTGAAAAAGATAGAATAAAGCCAATTAAAACTATTAATAAAACTTTGTTTCTAATATTATATTTTTCCATGAAAACCCTTATTTTATATGTTCAAGTGATTATATCTTTGAATAATACCAATATGGTATCATTTCTTACATATGATTTATTGATTTTACATCAATTAATAAATAGATATAATTAAAATATGAATATTTTATATCCTTATTTATTTTTTGTATATCATCTATTTTAATTTAAATCAATAATCTATATATTCACGGGTGAACAGGTATATTGGGATACTATGGGATAATAAAGAAATCAAATAAAATGATTTACTTGTATATACCTGCTCACCAGTAAATATAAAATTTACTGTTTATTACTTTTGTTTTTCAAATATTCTTCTTTCAAATAATGAGTCCATATCATCATGTATTTTTGAATCAATATCAAGAAAAATTAATTTCTCTTTTGTTAAACCTTTTACATTTTTTAATCCCATAACAGCTAATAAGCTTTTCATACTTTTTAAAACATTGTTATGATAATTTTTAATATATTCTGAGTGTTTAGCTACAAAATAATTTTTTCTTTTTTTAATATCTTGAGTTGCTAATCCAACTGGACATTGATGTTTTGTGGCACCTGAACAATATCTCGCTCGAATACATCCAGCACTCATCATAAATCCACGTGCAATTTGAACAAAATCAGCACCTAAACATAAAATGATAATTACATCATCAGGAGTTAATATTTTCCCACTTGCAGATATTTTTACATGTTCTCTAACACCATAATCTTTTAATACTTTATCAACTAAATATAAAGCATCTCTAATATCCATACCAATTCTCTCCATCATATCAAGTGGAGCTGTTGCACTTCCACCACTTCCTCCATCAATAGAGATATAATCTGGATATGGTAAATTTAATTCAACTCTTCTTTTTATCTCTTTTGCTATTGGCACAATATTATCGTAATCAGAAATTACAATTTTAATACCAACTGGTTTTTGTGACGCTTCTTGTAAAGTACCAATAAAATCAAATAACTCTTCAATACTATTTGCATAAGGAAATCTATTTGGTGAAAAAGCATCTTTGTATGGTTCAATATTTCTATAATATCCAATAGAAGGAGTTACTTTTTGAGCAATTAATTTTCCACCTGTTTGTTTTGCACCTTGAGCCAATTTTATCTCAGTCATTTTGCAAAAACTCATCTGCTTTTTATATCGTTCAATATCTAGTTTTCCATCTTTTGTTCTCACCCCATAAAGCCCTGAACTAATTTGTAAAATAATTTCTGGCATATCAGAGGGGACTTCCTCAGGGAAATTTTCTAAAGGTGCATCCCAATTTGGTCTATAAAAAGACTCATTTTGTTTATTAAATACATAAGTATCTTTTAAAGGATTTTTCTTAAAAACCAATTTTCTATAAATATCAATAGCAACTGGAACATTAAATAAAAACTTTGAAAGCTTAAAAATCTTTTGTTGTAAATCATTACCAATAACTTCAGTCATATATTTTTCATTGTAATTATTATGAGTAACAAAGAAATTTGATGTTAATCCACCCTCACCACTATTTATAGGGAATTTACCCATTTGTGAACCTTGAACAAAAGCTCTTGTTCCCTCAGGAGAAATAGATCCATCACTCATAGGAGCTCTTGCAATTATTGAAGATGTTTTAAATGGTTTTCCTCTTTTTTCACCAAATACAACTGAAAAATCATTATCAACCTCATCATCATTTAATACAATAGTTGTATGTCTTAACATAAATTTTGGTTTTGGTAAAGGTTGAGATGGAGAGAAAGATGAGTAATTAATCTTATCTCTAGCAGCACTATAAACCCACTCTAATTTATCCATTGATTCATAAAATTTTTCATCACCAAAATATTGTCTAAATGGCTCTCTAAACTCTTGAAATACAAATCTCAATCTTCCAATTATTGGATAATTTACTAATATTTGATGTTTTCTTTGTACATATTTATCATGTATATACCACGCAAGTATTACAATAATAAAAATTAAGAATACTAAAATCCCTACTGTCATTTTTAATCCTAATTTATTTAATTTAGAATCATATCACTAAAAAGTGCGTGAAAAGTAGTCTTAAAATTAGGAATAAAATAAGAAGATTAACTTCTTATTTTATTCCTCTTGCACCAATATTTCCATATCTATGGAAAGAGTGAGAAATTGATTGTTCGATGAAGTAATTAAGTAATTCTAATCTTCCTTCCATCATAGGTTTTGCTCTTACAATAAATGTTAATAATTTAGTTGCTGCTTCAAAAACTAATGCAGGAACTTTTGAAATATCTGAGTAAATTACTCTATCGTATCTTGAAATAGATGTAATAAGTTCTTCATCACTTTGTTCTATTAATCTATCTCTTGTAGAGAATAACTCTTTTGTAGCATTTAAAAATGATTTTACTTCTGCATTATTATTTACAGAAACTTTAAAATGAACCCCTGAAACTTTTGCTGCTAAAATTCTTGAAACTGTTTCGAAAATTGTATCACCTGAAGAAACTCTAATTAAAACATTTTTTAAAGGTAAATATTTAAAGTGATTATCTTCACCTCTTACTTTTGCATAATCTTTAGCTTGAGAGAATTCATTTTCAAAATTTTCTAAATATGATTGTAATGCTACTTCAAGTTTTTCAAACTCTTCTTTGTTTTTAGAACTGTTTTTACAATTTTCTAGTAATCTTGTTAAATCATTGTTATATTTTTTAGCTACTTTTGGAGCTGATTTTTCTTTAAATTCTACAAATTGTGTGATGTAGTTAAAAATACCTACTTTTCTTCCTGCCCCAATTGCTGATTTACCCATTCCACCAAATGGCTGTCTTAATACAATAGCTCCAGTTGTTCCTCTATTAATATATAGATTTCCAGCTTTTAGATTCTCTTTCCAATATGTTACTTCTCTTTCATCAAGTGATTCAATTCCAGAAGTTAAACCATATCCTGTATCATTTACAATTTTTACAGCA
The DNA here is from genome assembly GCF_013201665.1 of Arcobacter venerupis. Classification (NCBI taxonomy): domain Bacteria; kingdom Pseudomonadati; phylum Campylobacterota; class Epsilonproteobacteria; order Campylobacterales; family Arcobacteraceae; genus Arcobacter; species Arcobacter venerupis. Next base: position 2,737,940 of record NZ_CP053840.1, read on the forward strand.
TGTTCTAAATTGTTTGCTTTAATAACTGCTAAAACTGGCCCAAATAATTCATTTTTATGGATAAAACTTCCTTCACTAACTCCCCATTTAATAGCAGGTTTTAACATATATTCATTATCTTGTGCATATGAAGGAGCCAATAGCCATGATTCATTTTTTTCTAAAGTATTAAGTGCTTTTTCAAGATTTCCAGAAACTTTATTTGCTAAAGTTCCAATTCTATTTTTGAAATCCCAAACAGATCCCACACTCATTGAACTTGCAGTATCAATTAATGCTTTTTTAAATCCCTCATCATTGTAAACTTCTTCTTCTAAAACTAATAGTGAAGTTGCACTACATTTTTGACCTGAATTTGCAAAGGCACTTTGACAAACATTTTTAACTGCTTGTTCTCTATCTGCCATATTTGTAACTATTGTTGCATCTTTTCCACCAGTTTCTGCTGTTAGAAATAAATCTGGTCTAGTTTTTAGCATAGTTTTTGCTGTATCTTCACCACCTGTTAGAATTACAAAATCTACATCTTTATTTGCAATTAAATGCTCACCTGCAAGTGCTCCAGCACAAGGAACGAATTGAAGAACATTTTTAGAAATACCTGCATCCCAAAAACATTTGCACATTTCATATGCAGTTAACGCAGCTGATGATGCTGGTTTGATAATAACTGTATTTCCAGCTGCTAGTGCAGAAGCAACTCCTCCTAAAGGAATAGCAACAGGGAAATTCCAGGGTGGAATTACAACACCAACACCTCGTCCACTAAACTCTAAGTTTTCATATTTTTCAAAATATTGAGTACTATATGGATAAAACTCTAAAAAATCAACTGCTTCACTTACTTCAACATCAGTTTCAGTAAATACTTTACCAACCTCAGCAGCAGCAACTCCAATTAAATCACCTCTTCTATCACGTACCTTTATAGCAACTAATTTTAAAGCTGCTTGTCTTTGAGCATGGGTTAAACTTCTCCAACCATCAACATCAGCCTTTGCAACTTCAACCGCTTTTTTAATATCTTCAGCATTTGCATTTGCAAATCTTCCAGCTAAAACGCCCTCTTTTAATAAAGATTTATCAATTGCATCAACAACTATTCTATTTTCTGTAATATCTAATCCACCAATTACAATTGGAGTAATAGCATGAACTGTATCTTTTGTAAATTTCCATTTTTTAACAATATTTCTAGCCCACTCTTGGTTAGCAGGTAATACAAAATCTGTATCAGCTTCTGCGTGATAATGTTTTGTGTCATAAGATGAATTAGAAAAATTATCCCAGTTTTCAGTAAGTCTATTTTGTTTTCTTTTTGCACCTACAAATGAAGTTTTTTCATTTTCAAAAGATTTCAAAAATAACTCTTTTTGCATTTTCCAATCAGATGAACCAACTTTTAAACCAAATGAATATCTAATAAAATTATTTGGACCTGTATTTTCATCAAGTCTTCTCACTAAATATGCAATTGCATTTGTAAATTGTGCTTTTGAAGCAGTTGGTGCATATAAAATTACAGATTTAGAAATCTCTTTTATTGCTAATCTAGCAGCTTCACTCATTCCCTCTAACATTTCCAAAGTATGATATTGGCTTGTTCCATTTTCAGCAGCTAGTGTTGTTGCATATGCTAATTCAAATAAGTTATGAGAAGCTGTTCCTATGTGCATATATGGAGCATTTTCAGATTCTAATGCATATCTTGCCATTCTTTTATAGTTTGAATCTGTATCAGATTTATCAGTATAAGTTACCATTTCCCAATGTTTTTGACTAGCTTCTGTCTCTTCCATTTCCATATTAGCACCTTTTACAAGTCTAAACTTGATAGGACTTCCACCATTAGCAACTCTATTTTTTGCCCATTGGCATAAATCTTTTTGCCAATTAAATGAATCTGGTAAATAAGCTTGTAAAACAATACCTGCATAGAAATCTTTAAATTCTGGTTTTTCTAGGGTTCTTTTAAATACTTCAACAGTAATTGCTAAATCTCTATACTCTTCCATATCAAGATTGATAAATTTATTTGATTTTGTTCCATCAGGAGCAATATATGGATATTTTTTTGCTTGTGCGTAAATTTTAGATAATTTTTCAACAAGTACTTGAACTGTATGTTCAAAATTTAAAGCATTAATTTGAGAATATATAGTTGAAATTTTAATAGAAATATAGTCAATATTTGGATTTGATAGAGCTTTTAAATATTTTTCCATTCTCTCTGCTGCTTCAACTTCACCAAGAACAACTTCACCAATAAGGTTGATATTTACTCTAGTTCCCTCTTCTTTTCTCATTACTAAATGTTTATTAAATGGTTCTTCTTCACCTTTAATAACTACAGTTTTAGTATCTTCTCTGATTTGATTTACAAACATAGGAACAGATAAATTTGGTAAAAATTTACCAAAATTAGTAAACAACCATAAAAGTGTTTTATCTTTTGTTGTAAAAAAGTGAGCCATGCCATGTTTTTCAAGTAAAAAACAAATTTGATCAGCAATTCTAGCATTTGAATCACATCTAAAACATTGATCCATTAACTCTATTAAAAGTGCTTTATCTTTTGGATGATCAAGCATTTTATTCATTTTTATATAAAACTCTCTATCAAAGTCACTTACAAGTTGTGTTGCTCTATTTTGCCATTTTTCTGCAAGACTTATTGCTGAATTTACAATTTCTACTTCATTTTTCATATACTATCCTTAAAATTAATTAAATATTAACCAGATTTTAAGTAGCTTACGACGCACGCTTTAAATGTGTCAATAGAGGGGAAACCGCCAAGTTACACCCCTCTTGCTACTTATACTTCTTTTCTTTTATGTTCTTAATGCTTTTTACCCAAATAGGCTTCTTGAATGGTTTTTGAGTTTAGTAATTCCTGTGATGTTCCTTCATGTGTGATTTTTCCAACTTCTAAGACATAAGCTCTATCTGCTAATTTTAAAGCTGCCTTTGCATTTTGTTCAACTAATAAAACTGTAACTCCTGATGAGGCTATCTCTTTAACTGCTTTAAAAATTGCTTTTATCAAAATTGGTGCAAGTCCAAGTGATGGTTCATCTAAAATTAAAAGTTTTGGTTTAGACATAATTGCTCTTCCAATTGCAAGCATTTGTTGCTCACCACCTGAAAGTGTTCCTGCAAGTTGTTTTTTTCTCTCTTTTAATCTTGGCAAAATGTCATAAATCCACTCTAAAGTCTCTTTGTCATGGTCTTTTAATGTGTAAGCCCCCATCATAAGATTTTCTTCAACTGTTAAAGTTCCAAAAACTCTTCTTCCTTCTGGAGAATGAGACATTCCAAGAGCTACAATATCATGTGCTTCACATTTAGTAATATCATTTTTATCAAAAATAATATTCCCCGATTTTGCTTTTAAAAGTCCAGAAATTGTCTGTAAAGTTGTAGTTTTTCCAGCACCATTTGCACCAAGAATTGTTACAACTTCACCTTTTAGAACTTTTAGTGAAATTCCTTTAATAGCTGATACTGCACCATATGAAACATGAAGGTCTCTTATTTCTAGTAATACTTCATTATTTACCATTATTCATCCTCCTCATCATCAGTTCCAATATATGCTTCAATTACTTTTGGATCATCTTGAACAAAATCTGGCTCACCTTGAGAAATTTCTTTTCCAAAGTTAATAACTGTAATATAATCAGTTAATTTCATAACCATTTCCATATCATGCTCAATCATCATAATGCCAAGACCCATTTCTTTGATTTTTAAAATAATATTTGTAAGTTCAATTGTCTCATTTTCATTTAATCCTGCTGCTGGTTCATCTAAGATTAAAAGCTCAGGATTAGCTGCTAGTGCTCTTGCCATTTCAACTTTTCTTTGATTTCCATAAGATAAATCTCCAGCAGGTGTTGCTGCATATTTTGTTAATGCAAAAAACTCCATCAACTCTTCAACTTTTTTCCATTGTTTCAACTCATCTTTTTTATAAAAAGGAGTATGAATAATCGAGTGATACCATTTTTGCATCGATTTTGTATGACAACCTGCAATAATATTTTCAGCAACACTCATCTCTTTAAAAAGTCTGATATTTTGAAATGTTCTTAAAACTCCCCTTTGGGCAATTTTATATGGAGCCATTCCTGTTATATTTTCACCTTTGTATTTAATAGTTCCCTTTTCAGGAGTATAAATACCTGTAACACAGTTAAAAAGGGTAGTTTTCCCTGCTCCATTGGGACCAATAATTCCATATATTTGGCCGGGTTTTACTTTGATTGTTAAATCATCAATTGCAACTAAACCATGGAAAAATTTTGAAACATTTTCAATTTCTAATACATATTTCATTATTTTGATTCCTCCACTTTAGCTGCTTTCTTTTTTAAGAATTTAGGAATAGTTCCAAAAGTTGCAGGCCAAACACCATTTGGTCGCAAAATCATCGTAAGAACCATCGCTGCTCCAAAAATCAAATATCTTGATTCTTTAAATTCAGTGAATAATTCAGGTAATACAAACATTACAAATGTTCCAATAATAATTCCAGGAAGTGAAGCAGAACCACCAACAAGAACGATTGCAAAGAACATAACAGATTGCATAAAGTTAAATGACTCAGGACTTACAGCTGAATACTGAATAGCAAAAACACACCCAGCAGCACCTGCAATTGCAGCACCTAAAGCAAAAGCAAAAAGTTTATAATATGAAATATTAATACCCATAGATTTTGCAGCTATTTCATTTTTATTTATGTAATATAAAGCTCTTCCATATTTTGAGGTATCTAAATTTCTAATAATAAATAGTGTAAGAATTAATAATCCAAAAGCAATGTAATAAATTGAAGTATCACTAAATAATTCATAACCAAAAACTCTAACAACATCAATTCCAAAAATACCATTTGGACCACCTGTTAATCCAAATAGATCATTTGATAAAACTTGCTCAAATATAATATTAAATCCAATAGTTGCAACTAATAAATAATCACCTCTTAAATGAATAATTGGACCAGCAAGTAAAATTGAAAAAACAACTGGTACTAAAATAGCAAAAGGTACAGTTTCAATAATTTCAAATCCAAAATGCACATTTAATATAGCAGTTGTATATGCACCCATTCCAAAGAAAATTGCGTGTCCCATATTAAAAATTCCAGCTCGTCCAAGAATAATATCTTGCGAAAAAGCAACAACTGAAAATACTAAAAATGTAATACCAATGCTTAACCATGCAGAATCAACTAAAAATGGAAAAACAGCCATAACCGCTATAAATAATGTAGCAATAATTGTAGTTTTATTCATTATACTTTCTCCGCCGTTTTTTCACCAAGAAGACCTGTTGGTCTTACAATTAGAATTACTATCAATAAAATAAAGGTAAAAGTTTCTGCCCAAGTAGTTGAAATATAACCTGAAATCATTGCATTAAATAATCCAAGTAATAATCCACCTAGCATTGCTCCTGGGATTGAACCAATTCCTCCAATAATTGCTGCAATAAATGCATTTAAACCATAAAGCCATCCCATATCAAATGTTAAACCTCGATAATAAATACCTATGAATAAACCTCCAACAGCTCCTAACATTGAACCTATAATAAAAATAGTCATAATAATTCTATTAACATTAATACCCATTAATTTTGCAGCATCTTGATCAATAGCCGTTGCTCGAATTGCTGTTCCAATTTTTGTTTTATTAATAAAAATATAAAGTGATACCATTAATACAGATGACAAAAGTAAAATAATAACTTGTGTAAATGAAATAATTACGCCACCGAAATCCCAAGATGTACTTGGAAATATATCAGCTGGGAATATTTCCATATTTGGTCCCCAAATAAGCATAATTGCATTTTGGATTACCAAAGATGCCCCAAGTGCTGAAACAACTGCACTTAATCTTGGTGCCGTTCTTAAAGGTCTATATGCAAGACGCTCAAGAAGAACACCTACAAAAGCCACCACTATTGCTGTTAATAAAAATACGATAATTATATTTATTAAAGACAATGCATTTGAACCAAAAAACTGCGTAAATATAGTCAAGCCAACATAAGCAGAAAAAGCTACCAAGTCACCGTGTGCGAAGTTAATTAACTTCATCACACCGTAAACCATTGTATAACCTAAAGCTACTAATGCATAAAGACTTCCTATAGTTAAACCATTAATTAACTGTTGAAGAAAAATATCCATTATTTATAAACCTTATTGACTTATTACGTCTTTAGTACCGTCATTTTTCATTTTATAAACGACAAATTTAGCACCAATTCTTTCACCATCTTCTCTTATGTTAAATGGTCCTGTAATACCTGGAAAATCTTTCATAGTTCTGATATATTTTGCAATTTTTTCAGTATCTAGCGAATTTGTTTTTTCTACAGCTTCCATTATTGCTCTTAAGCCATCTGCATTTGTAACTGGCCAAATTGATGGAGGATCCATTTGGAATTTAGTTTTATATGCTGATAAATATTTTTTAGCTTCTGGGTATGGCAAAATTTCAGGAGTTGGGAAGTTAATTAAAACTGTACCTTCTGCTGCATTACCAGCTAATTTATAGAAATCAGGATTATCATTTGAATCTCCACCAACAAAATCTGCATCAATTTGTAGTTGTTTTTGTTGCGCTCTTAATAAACCACCATCAGTATAATAACCTGAATAATAAATTACATCTGGTTTCATCTCTTTAATTTTAGTTAACATTGCAGAAAAGTTTTGAGTTCCAGATTTAATTTTTCCTCTAAATATCACATTTCCACCAATAGCTTTAATTGAAGCTTCTGTTGCATCACCTAAACCCTCAGAATAAGAAGAATAATCAGATAAAACAACTATATTTTTGTATTGTTTTGTTTTAACCATGTACTCAGCTGTGTAATCACTTTGAGATGAATTAGGGAATGAATTTCTAAAAAAAGTCCAATATTTATTTGTAATTAAAGAATCACTTGTTCCATCAGATGTTTGTAAAACTTTACTTCTGTAATATGTAGTTTGAGCAGCTTCTGTTGCTCCTGAAGTATAAGAACCAATAACTGCAAGTACACCTTCATTTACTAATTTCTTAGCACATACAGCTGCTTTTTGAGCTTTTGCTTCATCATCACAAGTTACAACTTCAATTTTTTTACCTAAGAGTCCACCTTGAGCATTTTTTTCATCAACAATCAATTTTACAAAGTTTTCAATACTTTGCCCTTCATTTGCATATTCTCCAGTAATTGGCGCTTGTACACCTATTTTTACTACATCACTTGCAAAAAGTGAGCCTGCTAATATTGTACTCAACGCTATTGTTTTAGTTATATTTCTTAAATTCATTTATCTCTCCTTAAATTTTATTTATATTGTATGTTCTATCACATAGCAACCTATGCACCATTCACCGATTTTGTCAATTTTATTAATACTCCCCCCTTTAAAGCTAGATTTCAAATTTTTATGTGAAGACACTATTTTATCAAAGGCTTCAATAATATTTTCTAATCTCTCTTTTGCATTTTTTCTAGCACTTGATGAAATATCTAAATAGAATCCAAAAATTCCATAATCTAAAGTTGTTTCATCTTTATTATCTCTTTCTAACATTTTACACATTAATTCAATGTCATCTAAATACTCTTGTTGAACATTTCTAACACCATTTTTTAAAAACATTATTACTTTTGAGATAGAATCATTGTCACTTTTGTGGATAAATCTTTTATCTAAAGTAAGACAAAGAGTTCTATCAATAATATATTTTTTTTTCATAAAATCTCTAAAATCACTTCTATTAGGTAATGAACATCTTAAAATATCAGATACTGTAGCATCTAAAAATAATTCTGGACTATCTTCTAATTTTGCGATTTCTTGAGCAACATGAATAGCTAAAAATTTTGGCGGAGCATAAGATAAATATAACTCATCACATGTCCAAAAAGTATAATTTTTTTTAGCATTTAACATTCCTGTTATTACTGAATTTTCTACACTCTCTTTTAAAGGAAATTTATTCATTATCTAACTCCACATAATTTTCATCAACTTCTTGCAAAATACCACTTTCAAATAAAATGTCTTCAATTAATCTATTTTTTGAAATATTAAGTTCAGAACTTAATATTTTTAATGCCTCATCTAATCTACTATCTATCTTAATAGTTAATTGAGAAATGGTTTTTTTATTTATCAATGTATGCTTATTGATAACTTTTTGAATAATTGATCTTTTATTTTTTAGCTTTGCCATTTTCACCCAAATTATTAAAGATTATTTAGTAATACTTTTTGTACTACCTTTTTTTCTTTAAGCATTATTTCATAGTGAAACTTAACTGAAACTTAATATTTTCACTATATTTGTATAATATATAATCAATTTCGCAATATATAAAAGAATGCTATTTTGATGCTATTTTTCTGTAGATTTTATAGAAAGTTGTATATTTTTTATTAGTTTTTTTCTTTGTTTGATTGCTGTAAAATTAAGCCAATTATAATAATTGATAATCCAAAAATTGTAGATAAAAATATCTCTTCCCCAACAATAAAATGAATAAATATTAAAGAAAGAAAAGGCGATATGAAAATCAAATTTGCAATTTTTGCAGTTGATGTTGCTGTTTGCATTGCTTTTAACCAAAAAAGAAAAGTAATACCCATTTCAAAAAAACCAACATAAGCAGCTGATAATACTCCTTTTACATCAGGAATTATCAAAGGTTGAGTTAATACAAAATAAATAATGATTAAAGGTAGTGAAATTAAAAAGTTTGAGAATAATCCAACAATCGGATCACCTTTATGTTTGGTATTTACAATCCAATACATAGACCATAAAACAGTAGATAATAAAGCAAAAAATACTCCATCAAAATTTGAGAAGTTCAAAGAAAAAGGTGCACCTTTAGTTGAAATAATAAGCACACCAAAATAACAGATAATTCCTGCAAGTATATCTTTAAGTGTTAGTTTTTGTTTTAAAAATATTACTGATAAATATGCCAACATTAAAGCCCAAGTATAATTAATTGCTTGTGCTTCTTGCGCTGGCAATAAATCATAAGCTTTAAAAAGAACAAGATAATATAAAAAAGGGTTTATTAAACCTAATATAAAAACTTTTTTATAATTTGAAAAAATGTGAATTTTTACATCATTAATCTTTTTCTCATAGACAATTACAAAAAATAAAATCAGTGTTGAAAAAAACGATGAATATAAAACTAATTCAATAGGAGTTAAAAATTGTAAAGATACTTTAAAAGCAGTTGCTACAGTTGACCAAAAGAATATTGAAATTAATGCATATTTATATGCTTGTTTTTGAGTATTAATAATTAAGCCTTCAAATTTTAGCTTATTGTATTATATAAAGTTTAATTAATATTTAATTTTTGTTATTTTGTGTTTTATTATTTTATAAAGTCCCATAATTTTATGTTTTAATCTACCTTTACTTAAAAAACCATTCTCTTTCAAAAATTTTTTATATTCAGCAACTTTTCCTTTTATCATTATATAAATTGAAGAGTTTTTAATTTTATAAATAGCTAAAATCAAATTATCATATACAAATTTAAACCATTTGAATTCTAATAATTTTGGTCTTACAATATTGAAAAACCAAAAAATAAACGCAGCTACTGGTATTTTAAGAATATATATAAGTACTGCTGTAACAATATGTCCAGATATAAACAATAATCCTGCATAAGCTCCAATAACTTCAACAATTACAAATATTGAAACAAAAAATATTAAAATAAAATATGAGTTTAAATTTAAAATTTTGGGAATAAGATTTTTAAATATTTCTTGTTTTGTAATAAAAGTAATTATAGGCTTTGCGAACTTTTCCCAAATTAACTCTTCAAAAATTATGTAAATAAATACTAAAAGAATTAAAACAATTTTTAGTATTTTTTTATACATCTATAATCCTTTAATTTTTGTTTGTTTTTTATAATACCAAAAACATAGAATTACTAATAATATCAAAATAACTATAATAATGTAGTGCAAATACTCTTTAATTAATAATTGATTATCTCCTAAAAAATATCCTAAAAGTGTTAAAATCACAACCCAAATAGCAGCACCAAAGGTTGTGTATAAACAAAATACAAATAAATTCATCTTTGCAAGTCCTGCAGGAAATGAGATATATTGTCTAACTACTGGTATTAATCTTCCTGAAAAAGTTGAAATATGCCCATGAACTTTAAAGAATTCTTCCATTTTAATAATAGTTTCTTCTTTTACAAAGAAATATTTGCCATATTTTATTAGAAATTTTCGTCCATATTTTACTGCTAAATAGTAGTTAAATAAAGCTCCACTAAGAGAACCTAATATTCCAAACAAAAGAACTAGGTACATATTCATTTCACCTTTGAATACTAAATATCCAGCAGGAATCATAACAACTTCAGAAGGAAATGGGAAAAATGAACTTTCTAAAAACATCATTATAAAAATACCTACATAACCTAAAGTTCCAACAGTGTTAACTATGAAGTCAATTATACTTGTAAACAATTTATACCTTTAAATTAGTTTTTTCCACTTTGAAATTGAATTATTAATGAGTTCAAATATTTTATCAGATGTTGGTTCAACTTCATCAAAATAATCAGAAACAATTTTTAATATATAAAAATCTTTTATATTCTCTTTACATTTTTGAGAAAAAAACAAAGCTTGTTTATCAACAAGTAAAGTCTCTAAATTTTCATCGGTTTCAAGGGGTTGTTCAATAGTAGTAATATTAGCAAAGTTTAATCCACCAATAAATCTATTAGTACAAAAAAGTGTTCCAAGGGCAATTGAGCCATCACTACAAGATGCAATACTTAAATCAAATGCTTTTGAAATTGAATAGTTTTTAAAAATATAATCCAAAGACTTAACTATTAAATCTTTACTTACTCCAGATATTATAAGTAAGATATCATCGTTGGAATATATTTTATTTTCGACAGACTTTTCTAATTCTTTCAAATTAAAAAATTCAATAATCGGGTTAGCTTCGATTATTGAGGTTGTGTGAATTAAAATCTTAGACATAAATCAAACTAAGGCAAAAGCCTAAGTTTTACTTTCTTTTAAGTTCTTTAATTCTTGCAGCTTTACCTTTTAATTCTCTTAAGAAGTTAAGTTTAGCACGTCTAACTCTTCCTCTTCTTAATACTTCAAAAGATTTTAAAGACTCAGAATATAATGGAAAAATTCTTTCAACACCGATTGAATTTGCACCAATTTTTCTAACTGTAAAAGTTGCGTCTACACCGTTTCCACTTCTACCAATAACAATACCTTCAAAAAGCTGAATTCTTTTTTTCTCACCTTCTTTAATCTCTACACCAAGTCTTACAGTATCTCCTGCTCTGAATTGAGGAATCTCTTTTGACTCAATTTGCGCTGCTTCGAAACTAGCTATATATCTATTTTTCATCGTTTTTCCTTATTAGGTCTATAATATTTTGTCTTACAATTTGACATCTGGAATTTTAAGTCGGAAATTTTACTATGATTTCCCTTTAAGAATTCTTTAACAACACTTAATTTTTGAAAAATTTCAGGTTTAGTAAAAGATGGCGCTTCTAAAAGATTATTTTCATAGCTCTCAACATCCAAAGAATCAGCATTTCCAAGTACATTTTTAACATTTCTTGAAATAGCATCAGCCATGACAAGTGAGGGTAATTCTCCTCCAGTTAAAATGAATTCCCCTATAGAAAATACCTCATTTGCATATTTTTCTATAACTCTTTCATCAATTCCTTCATATCGTCCACTAACAAATACTACATTTTTTTTCTTTGCTAGTCGCTTTGCATCATTTTGTCTAAATGGTTTAGCAGCAGCTAGTGGAAACACAATGTAAGCATCATTATTTTTACTCTTTATTTCATCTAAACAATCAAATAAAGGTTGGCAAGTAAGAAGCATTCCTGCTCCTCCACCTACCATTTGATCATCAACTTTTTTATGTTTATTAGTTGTAAAATCTCTAGGATTATAAAACTCATAAGATATAAAATTTGATTCAATTGCTCTTTTTAATATAGAGTCATGAAAATATGGTTCTATCAAATTTGGGAAAAGTGTTACAAATGTAAATTTCAAAATAAAATCTACCCTTTTTTTGATGGAATCATACCATATTTACTTTTATTTACAATTAAGCATTAATTATTTACACTTCGTACTTATTTATTATAAAGGTTTTACTTGAGATTGCTAAAGGGTTTTGGAAAAAAATATTTTACACTTTGTTCAATACAAGCGTATGCTGTTGCTCCAAAATTACATAGTGTAATTACTTCATTTAAAAATCATTTAAATACAAAACTTTTATTATCATCTCAAGATGAGAAAGAAGAAGACTCTCCACCTAATTTACAAGAATCTCTTGTTCTTTGTTTTTTACAAAACAATAAACCTTGTCATTGTGACTGTGTTTTTAAAAGAAAAACTGCCTTAGCAGTAAGCTTATTTAAATTTATTCCACGATGTCCTTATTATAATACATTCTTCGCATTTAGAAGAACTGGCGTTCATCCTCCTATTTTTTAATTAATCAAAATTTTATATCTGTTGTTATGGCTTTATTCTTAAAGGCCTTTAGTTTTTGCTGCTTGTAAAAGTTGGCAATTATTCTTAAGTTCCATTTTATGGACGCATTTAAAAGGATTAATTATGCAAAAAAATTATGTTATAGGATTTCCAAGAATTGGAGAAAAAAGAGAGCTTAAAAAAGTTTTAGAAAAATACTGGGCAAATCAAAGTGATTTTAGTGAAGTTGAATATTTAGCAAGTCAACTAAGAAAAAGACATTGGAATTACCAAAAAGATGCAAAAGTTGATTTTATTTCATCTAATGATTTTTCATATTATGACAATATGTTAGATACTTCTATATTATTAGGAGCAATTCCAAAAAGATTTGAAAATCTAAAAAACGAAGAGTTATATTTTGCAATGGCAAGGGGAAATGAAACTTGTGTAGCAATGGAAATGACAAAATGGTTTAATACGAACTATCATTACATTGTTCCTGAAATCTCAAAAGAGACTACATTTAAACTAAATAGCAAAAAAATAATTGAAGAGTATAAAGAGGCTCGTGAATTAGGAATTAAAACAAAAATTAATCTAATTGGAGCAATTACATATTTAGGTTTATCAAAAAGTGTTGATAATAGTGATGTTTATTTACATATAAATAGTGTTGTTAATACCTACAAAGATCTATTATTAGAAATATCAAAACTAGATGAGCAAGTTATTGTCCAATTTGATGAGCCATTATTTGTAAAAGATTTAGATTCAAAAGTTTTATCTTTAATCAAACCTGTTTATGATGCACTTGCAAATACAGCTTCTAACATTAAAATTGTTGTTACAACTTATTTTGAACACTCAAATGAAGCCACTAAAATATTAGTAAATACACCAATTTGGGCTCTTGGATTAGATTTTATTTATGGAGCTAAAAATTTTGAAAGTTTAGAATATATAAAAAATTCAAATAAAATTTTAATTGCAGGAATAATTGATGGAAGAAATATTTGGAAAAGTAATTTTAAAGATAAATTACAATTATTAGAAAAAATAGCTTTAACTATTCCAAAAGAGCAATTAATAGTTTCAACATCTTGTTCATTATTGCATGTTCCATTTTCATTAAAATATGAAGACAATTTAGATAAAGAGATAAAATCTTGGTTGGCATTTGCTTGTGAAAAATTAAATGAATTAGCACTTGTGGGAAAACAATTCTTTGATTTAAAATTAAATTTAGAAGAGACATCAACAATTAAAAGAAATTTTGAAGATAACAATCAAAGAAAAACATCACCTAAAATTCACAATATACAAATTCAAAAAGAACTAAAAAATTTAAAAATCCTTGAAAGAACAGATAAATTTGAAGATAGAATAAAAGTTCAAAGAGAGTTTTTTAATTATGATTATCTTACAACTACAACAATTGGTTCATTTCCTCAAACACCAGAAATTAGAGAAAATAGAAAAAACTTTAAAGCAAATCTAATTTCAAAAGACGAATATGAAAAAGAGATAAAAAAATATATTGATGATTGTATCTCTTTTCAAGAAGAGATTGGACTTGACGTTTTAGTGCATGGTGAACCTGAAAGAAATGATATGGTTGAATACTTTGGTGAAATGTTAGATGGCTTTGCCTTCACTCAAAATGCTTGGGTTCAATCTTATGGAAGTAGATGCGTAAAACCTCCTTTAATTTACGGAGATGTAAACAGAGAAAATCCAATGACTGTTGAGTGGATTAAATATGCACAAAGTAAAACTTCAAAAGTAGTAAAAGGAATGTTAACAGGACCAGTTACAATATTAAATTGGTCATTTGTTAGAGATGACATTTCAAGAAGTGAAGTAGCTCATCAAATAGCCCTTGCAATTGCAAAAGAAGTAAATGATTTACAAAATGCTGGAATCAAAATGATTCAAGTAGATGAAGCTGCTTTTAAAGAGGGTTATCCATTAAGAATTGAAAACATGAAAGACTATGCACAATGGGCAGTTGAAAATTTTAGATTAAGTGTAAGTACCTCAAAAATAGACACACAAATTCATACACATATGTGTTATAGTGAGTTTAATGACATTATAAAAACAATTGAAGCTATGGATGCAGATGTTATTTCCATAGAAACAGCAAGAAGTGGAAATAGACTTTTAAGAATTTTTAAAGAAGTAGCTTATAAACAAGAAATTGGTCCTGGAATTTATGATATTCACAGTCCTAGAGTTCCAAGTATAGAAGAGATGGTAAATCAAATAAAAGCATTACTTGAAGTTTTACCAAAAGAACAGTTATGGATAAATCCAGATTGTGGATTAAAAACAAGAAAATGGCCAGAAGTTAAACAGAGTCTAAAAAACATGGTTGAAGCAGTACAAATTATAAAAAAAGGAGAAAAATAAGTAGAGCTTTTGCTCTATTTAAAAAAAGTTTTAATAATACTAAAACTTTTTTTAGATAACATCACAAAAAAAATGAGAAAAGAAATCATGATAACACTTAACAATATAAAAGAAGCAAGAAAAAATCTTGAAAATATAGCAATAAATACTCCAATTGCAAAAGCTCCAATTTTAAGCAAAGAATTAAATGCAGAAATTTTCTTAAAAAAAGAGAACCTACAATTAACAGGAAGTTTTAAATTAAGAGGTGCATTTAACAAAGTTGCCTCTTTAACAAAAGAACAAAAAGATGCAGGTGTAGTTGCAGCAAGTGCTGGAAATCATGCACAAGGTTTAGCTTTTGCAGCACAATATTTTGGCTGTGAAGCTACAATATTTATGCCAGAAGCAACTCCTCTTACAAAAGTATCTGGTGTTAAATCTTATGGTGCAAAAGTTGTTTTAATTGGTGAAAATTTTGATGAAGCTTATCAAGCTGCAACAAAATTTGCAACTGAAAATAAAAAAGAGTTTATTCATCCCTTTGCAGATGATGCTGTAATTGCGGGACAAGGAACAATAACTTTAGAAATTTTAGATGAAATAAAAGACTTAGAACAAATTATTGTTCCAATTGGTGGAGGTGGATTAATCTCTGGAATTGCAATTGCTGCAAAAACTATAAATCCCAATATTAAAATTGTTGGCGTTGTAGCTAGTGGAGCAAGAGGAATGAAAGAATCATTTGAAGCTAGAATGCCAATTGATTCAGTATCAGTAAGAACAATTGCAGATGGAATTGCAGTTAGAGATGTAACGCCAAAATTACTTGATATTATTTTAGATTATGTTGATGAAATAGTTGAAGTTACAGATAATGAAACTGCAAATGCAATTTTATTTTTATTAGAAAAACATAAACTTGTTGTTGAGGGTGCAGGTGCAGTTGCTACAGCTGCACTTATGCATAAAAAAATTGATGTGAAAAATTCAAAAGTTTGTGCAATCGTAAGTGGTGGGAATATTGATGTTACTATGTTATCTTTGATTATAGAAAAAGGTTTAGTAAAATCAAATAGAAAAATGAATCTAATCGTAACACTTATGGATAAACCAGGTGCATTAATGCACTTAACAGAAGTTTTCACAAAAAGCTCTGCAAACATTGTACAAATAGATTATGATAGAAAGTCTGTAAAACTGGACTTTGGTGAAGCACACGTAACCATTGCCCTTGAAACAAAAGGTGAAGAACATCAAGAACTAATAAGGGAAAATTTGAAACAAAGTGGTTATAGATTTAAGCAAATCTAAGTTAATTTATTATCTTTAGAAAGATTTTAGAAAATAAATATTATAATGCAGGCATAATTTAGTATGTAGTAGAACAAAACAAAGGAAGAACATGGAAGGAAGACTGTTTACATTCTTGGGTCTAATTGGTGGGCACGGTCAAGAGTGGATCATCTTATCGCACTATATTTTAGTGCTTGGTATTATTTTTTTAATTGCAAGAGCTGCGACAAGAAAAATGCAATTAGTTCCAACTGGTGCACAAAATGTAATGGAAACATTTATTGGTGGTATCATCAAAATGGGAACAGATACAATGGGTGAGCAAAATGCTAGAACATATATGCCATTAATTGCATCTTTAGCTATTGTAATTTTCGTAAGTAACATGATGGGAGTTATTCCTGGATTTGAAGCTCCAACAAGTAATATTAACTTTACTTTATCATTAGCATTAATTGTATTTGTTTATTATAATTATGTTGGTATTAAGAAAAATGGTTTTGTAGCTTATTTTAAACATTTTATGGGACCAATGGCTATTCTTGCTCCTTTAATGTTCCCTATTGAAATTATCTCTCATATATCAAGAATAATTTCATTATCATTCAGACTTTTTGGATCAATCAGAGGTGATGATATGTTCCTTATGGTACTTTTAATGTTAGTACCTTGGTTATTACCATTACCAGGATTTTTCCTATTAACAGCGTTTGGTTTCTTACAAGCGTTTATCTTCAGTATATTAACTTATGTTTATATTGCTGGTTCTGTTATGATGGAACACGAAGAACACTAATTAAATTTAGTTTCTATTTAAAAAAGGGAATAAGTTTTTACTTATTCCCTTTTTTTATATCTTTTAAAAAGGAATTCTTCTTTTATGAATAATCATAATTTCAAAAACTATCTAATTACTGACCCAAAATATTATTCAAATAATAAAGAACTTTTCAAAGAAAATTTAACGAAAGCTTTAAAAAATCACAAAATAGACTTAGCTTGTTTTAGAGATAAAAGCTCTTCAAATTTTAAAGAGTTAGCTTTAATATTTATTGAAACTTGTAAAAAGTTCAATATAGAAAAAATACTTTTAAATGGTGATTATCTTCTATCTCATGAATTAAAAGCAAACGGAGTTCATCTAACTTCCACTCAATTTGATAAAATAAAAGAGGCAAAAGAACTTGGTTTATATGTGATTATTTCATGTCATAGTTTGAGTGATATTCAAATAGCTTTGGATAATAAAGTAGATGCAGTTACTTATTCTCCTATTTTTGAAACACCAAATAAAGGCGAACCAAAAGGAATAATTGCTTTAGAAGAAGCTATTTATAAATATCCTAATATAAACATTATCGCTCTTGGCGGGATTATAAATGAAGAACAAATAATGCAAATATCTAAAACAAAAGCCTATGGAATTGCATCTATTAGATATTTTGTTTAAACTTCACTAATCTGCACTTCATTTGATTGTAAATAAAGCAAATAAGAAAAAACATTTTGTGTTTGAAAAATATCTTTTATAGCTTTTTTGTAAAAAGCAACTTGAGCTATATGTTCAAGATGTCTATCTTTTGTAGTTTTATAATCAATAATATAATAATTTCCATCTTTGAAAAGAAGTAAATCTATAATTCTTATCTCTTCTTTATAAACCAAAGATTGTTCAGTAATAAACTCACTATCTTTAATAAGTGAAAGAAATTGCTCATTTTTTACCAATAAAGATAATCTATTTTTTATATCAAGAAAATCAATCTCATCTAAAAAGTTTGAGTATCTAGTTTTTGATAAATTCAAAGAATATAGTAAATTATCACTATTAAATTCATTCATCATTTCAAGACAATAGTGAGTTGCAAGTCCAAAATATTTAGCTTTTAGATGGTTTTCATCAAACTCTTTTTCTTTTGAAATTTGTTTCTCTTGCGTTCCTAAATTCATAGCAGTATATAAAACTTTTTCTATTTTTTCATAGTTTTTTGAGATATTTTGACTTTGGATAATAGTTCCAATTTGCGTAGGTTTCATATTTAAAACATCAAAAACTGAAGATTTTGATTTTTTGAAAATAATCATATTATTTTTAGCCCGAGTTAATGCCACATATAAAATATTTATCTCATCTTCAATACTCAAAGCTTTCTCTTTTGAAAGTGCTTTTTCATAATCTTTGTTATAGTTTTCATAACCTTTGATTTTATAAAAAATATTTTTTAATTGCACACTTTCATATTCAAATAAAAGTGAAGATTTATCTACATTTTTTCTTTTAATTCTATCAAGTAAAATTACAGTATTAAACTCTAAACCTTTTGATTTAAAAATAGTTAGAATTTGAAGTCCAACTGATTCTGAGTTTTCCATATTAGAATCTAGTTTATCAATCTCATATACAAAATCAACAATATTTGAAAAAACTGAACTTACTTCAATTAATTTAATTATATTTTCATCAATGATTTTTAGTCTACTTGCTAACTCTTTTATCACTTCTTGAATTGATTTTTCTTCTAATTCTATAGTTAAATCAAGTTCATTTAATATTGGTTTTCCAATTAATGCATTTAGATTTTCTTTGTAAATCTCTTCTTTAAAATAGAGATATTTTATGGCATTTATTACAGCTTTTACATTTTGTTGATTTATAAGTTTTGAAGTCATCTCTGTTGATATTTTCAAAGATGGGAATTTTTGTTTTAAATAATAATATAGATTTAAAACATCATCATTTGTATAAGTTAAAATTGCAATATCATTTGAATTTACACCCTCTTTTAAAAGTTGGGCAATTTTAGAAGCAATATTTTCATATTTATCATCTTCTTCAAGTTTTTCATCAACTATAACTTCAATATATCCACCTTTTGAAACTGACTCTTGTTCAAAGTATTCATAATTTGGAATATTTAAAAACAGAGAGTTTACGTAAGAGATTATATTTTCACAAGAACGATAATTTGTATTTAAAACTTCAACTTCTAAAAGTTTATTTGTATTTGCAACATAATCAAAAAGTTCTCTTTTCCCACCTCTAAATCTATAAATTGATTGTTTTGTGTCTCCCACATAAAAAAATGTTTTGAATTTAGTTTGGTCACCTGCAAGAATCTCTTTTATTAATGGTTCTAAGATTTTATATTGTAAAAGTGAAGTATCTTGAAATTCATCCATCAAAATATGTGAAAAAGATGAATCAAGTCTAAAATATAAAAAATCTTTATCAATTTTTGTAGATAGCAATTCATAAACTAAATTTGAAATGTCATTAAATTCTAAATAGTTTTTATTTTTGTTAAAAGTAAATTTAAACTCTTTAAACATCAAATAAAGTTCAAAAAGTTTACTCAAACTATATCCAGCTCTTAATTTATAATAAATAGCTATTTGTTCTTTCAGATTAAAAAAGTGATTTTCTAAAATATCATTTGCACACTTTTTAAAATATGAATAATCAGCTAAGGTTTCTTTTTCAAGCCAAGTTCTTCCAAATAATTCATCAAAAGTTTCAAAATCAACAGCTTTAATTGCACTAGCACTTGCACCATTACAATTTGAAATTTGCTCTTTTATTTTAAATGCAAACTCTAAAACATTTTGTTTTTGTAAATCAATAAGTTTTGCGTCAATATTTACAATATCAACTGTTTCATTTTTCTCAAGTAGATTTTTGAATAATTCAAAAATTGAATTAAATTTCTTTTTTTCATAGTGAGAAAAATCAATCAAAGTTTCAAATTGAGTTGCATTTAATGATTGTAAAAACTTCATACTTAAAGCTTCAATATCATCAACTTTTATCTCAAAATCATCTGATATTCCAATATATCCACAAAATTCTCGTAAAATCTTATTTATAAATTTATCAATTGTAAAAATAGATAGAGTTGCATTTGAAAATGATTTAACTAAAAAACTCTTTTTTCCAAGAATATCTTGTTTACTTAAATTTGATTGTTCAACAATTGCACTTAAATATGCTTCATCATCACCTAAAGTTAAAAGAGTTTTATAAATTCGCTCACTCATTTCATTTGCAGCTTTATTTGTAAATGTAAGAGTTAAAATTTCATTTGGTTTTGCACCAAGCAACATTAGTGTTATATATCGAACAGTTAAGGCAAAAGTCTTTCCACTTCCTGCACTGGCTTTTAGGGCTAAGTATTTTTTCATGGCCTAATGATACTAAATTTTTTATTAATAAGATTCTTTTAGATATAATCAGCACTCAAAAATCACTTAGGATTATAGATATGCAAAATAAACATCAAAAAGTTCAAACTCTACTTGATGCAATACCATATATTAAAAAATTTTTCGGAAAAGTTATTGTTATCAAATATGGTGGCTCAGCACAAACAAGCCCTGATTTAAAAGAAAAATTTGCTCAAGATATTGTTTTTCTTTCACTTTTAGGAATCAAACCTGTTATTGTTCACGGTGGAGGGGCTAGAATTACTGAATTATTAACAAAATTAGAAATTCCTTCACACTTTGTTGATGGACACAGAGTTACTTGTGAAGAAAGTATGAAAGTTGTTGAAATGGTGTTAAGTGGTGAAATCAATAAAAATATTACATCTTTACTTACACATCATGGAGCAAAAGCAATAGGAATTTCAGGAAAAGATTCAGCTTTAATAAATGCAATCCCAAAAGATGGTGGGAAATTTGGATACACAGGTGAAATCACAAAAGTAAATGGTGCAATGATTAATAATCTAATTAAAGAAGGATTTATTCCTGTTATTGCTCCAATTGGAGATAGCGCAGAACCAAATCATCCAGGATTTAATATAAATGCAGATGTTGCCGCTTGCGAAATTGCTGCTGCTATTGGAGCACAAAAAGTTCTATTCTTAACTGACACTATTGGTGTTTTAGATAAAGAGGGAAAATTAATTCAAACTTTAGATAAACAAAGTGTTGAAAACTACAAAAAAGATGGAACAATCGCTGGTGGAATGATACCAAAAGTTGATTCTTGTATTGATGCAATACACAATGGCGTAAATAAAGCGCACATCATTGATGGAAGAGTTGAACACTCTATTTTACTTGAGTTATTTACAAGTGATGGAATTGGAACTCAATTTATAAGAAAAGAAAATCCTAATAATGGGATAGATATGGAAAAATTATTAAGTGAATAAATAAAGAGCAACGAGTTGCTCTCTTTAGAGTTTGTTTCTTTAGCTGAAATTTATTTTCAGCGTTAAAAGAAATTAAAAAATAATAGGTCCCTAAAAAATTGGGACAATTTTTAAGGATAATTATGAATTTTATTGAAACAAGAGGAAATGATGGTATTAAACCAGTTGAAGTGCCATTTAGTGAAGCTATTTTAAATCCTAGCACTTCATTTGGTGGATTATATGTACCAAAAAGTTTACCAAAATTAGAAGATAACTTTATTTTAAATCATATTAACTCTTCTTATAAAGAACTTGCTTTTGACATATTAAAAGCATTTGAAATTGACATTGATGAAAATGAAATAAATAAAGCCTTAGCTTTATATGACAATTTTGATGATGCGTCAAATCCTTGCCCAGTTGTTAAAGTTAAAGATGATTTATTTGTTCATGAACAATATCATGGTCCAACACGTGCATTTAAAGATATGGCTTTACAACCATTTGGTTCAATTCTTTCTTCAATTGCAAAAAAAAGAGATGAAAAATATTTAATTCTTGCTGCAACTTCTGGAGATACAGGACCAGCTGCACTTAATACTTTTAAAAATAAAGAGAATATTCAAGTAGTTTGTCTTTATCCAGATGGAGGAACAAGTGATGTTCAAAGACTTCAAATGGTTTGTGAAGATGGAAAAAACCTAAAAGTTTTAGGAATAAAAGGAAATTTTGATGATGCACAAAATGCACTAAAAAAACTATTAGCATCTAAAACTTTTAAAGAAGAGTTAGAAAAAGACAATATCAATTTAAGTGCAGCAAACTCAGTAAACTTTGGAAGAATTATTTTTCAAATAATTTACCACTTCTGGTCATATATCCAACTTTTAAAACAAGAAGAGATTACAAATGGTGAAAAAATTTATCTAGTTGTTCCATCTGGAAACTTTGGAAATGTTTTAGGTGGATTCTATGCACTTCAAATGGGTGTTCCAATTGAAAAACTTTTAGTTGCATCAAATGAAAACAATATTTTAACTCAATGGATTAATACAGGAGTTTATGATATTAGAGAAAAAGAGCTAAAACTTACAAAATCTCCTGCAATGGATATATTAAAATCTTCAAACATCGAAAGAGTAATCTATTCATTATTTGGAGCAGAGAGAACTAAAGAATTAATGGAAGATTTAAATAAAAATAATATCTTTAAAATGAGTAAAACTGAAACAGAAAATCTGCAAAAATACTTCTCTGCAATTCACTCAGATGATACTTTTGGTACAAAAACTATAAAAGAGTTTCTTAATATTGGTTACTTAATGGACCCTCATACTGCAACTTGTATTAAAGCTTACAATGACTTAAGACAGAAGCCATTAAAAACTGTTATTTATTCAACTGCTGAATGGACAAAATTCTCTCCAACAGTTTTAAATGCACTAAAAGAAAATGACAACAAATACTCTGATAAAGAGGCTTTAGAAGAAATTTCAACAAAATACAATGCAACTTTAGTTGATAGTATAAAAGAATTATTTAATGCAAAAATAAATCATTCATTGGTTATTGAAAAAGAAAATATTGAAGAAGAAATTGTAAAATTTATTAGAGAATCATAAGATTCTCTAATAATTACTTAAGCATACTTATAAACTATATAAAAAATATACACTGTGTCAGAACTTCACAGAAATCTACTAAAAACAATCAAAATGTGACCTAAGTCAAAACTTTTTAAGTAATTTGATAATATAATCCTAGAATTCTAAATTTAAAAAAAGGAAGCCAAATATGTCTAAAGAAACAAATAGACGAGATTTCATTGGTTACTCATTTGCTGCAGTTGCTGCAGTTGGTGGTGCGGCCTCGCTTGTTGGTATGAAACAAGCATGGGATCCACTTCCAAGCGTTTTAGCTGGAGGATTTACAACAGTAGATCTTGCGTCTATAAAAGCTGGAGAACCTGAAACTTTTGTATGGAGAGGGAAACCTGTATTCGTACTTAAAAAAACTGCAGAGATGGAAAAATCGGAAAGAGATTTAATTGTTGGAGCAGATAGATACATTATTGCTATTGGATTATGTACACATTTAGGTTGTATTCCAGCATGGAGTAAAAATATGTGGAAATGTGCATGTCATGGTGGAGAATATGATGCAAATGCAAAAAATACTTTTGGACCACCACCAAGACCTCTAGATGTTCCTCCATTTAAAATAGATGGTTCTACTATTGTTTTAGGCGAAACAGGTCCTGAATACAACACAATTGCTGCTTTTGTAGCAACAGAAGCATAGGAAAGGGTTCGCATGGCAAAATTTGAAAAAGCAAACTCAGTTGGTGAGTGGTTAGACCAAAGATTAAATCTTACAACATTCAATAAAGTTATGATGACTGAATATTGGATTCCAAAAGATATTAACTTCTTATGGGCAATGGGTGTATTGTTAGCAACAACATTTGGAATATTAATAATTTCTGGAATATTCTTAATGATGTACTACAAACCAGACATTAATTTGGCATTTGATTCTGTAAACTATACAATTATGCAAGAAGTTGCATTTGGTTGGTTATTTAGACATATGCATGGTGTTGCAGCTTCTGTTGTATTCTTAATTATTTATATTCACATGTTTACAGGAATCTATTATGGTTCTTATAAACAAGGTAGAGAGATGATTTGGATTTCTGGTATGTTATTATTTATGACATTCTCAGCTGCTGGATTCTCTGGATATATGTTACCATGGGGACAAATGTCTTACTGGGCGGCAATGGTTATTACAAACTTATTTGGTGGAGTTCCTGTTATTGGAGATGCACTTGTAGTTTGGATTAGAGGAGACTTTAACGTGGCTGATGCTACATTAACAAGATTCTTCATGTTACACGTATTTTTATTACCTATTACTATTATGGCAATTATTGGTGTTCACTTTTATACATTAAGAATTCCTCACGTTAATAATCAAAATTCTGATGAATTTGATTTCGATGCAGAAGCTGAAAAATATTTAGCAGGAAATAAAAAAGAATCAAAAGTTATTCCTTTTTGGCCAATTTTTATCTCTAAAGATTTAGCTGTATTAGGTGTTTTCTTAATTTTCTATTTCTATTTAGTGTTCTTCCATTATAACTTTGCAATGGATCCAGTTAACTTTGACCCAGCTGATAATATGGTAACACCTGCTCATATTTATCCTGAGTGGTATTTCTTATGGTCATATGAAGTATTAAGAGGTTTCTTCTTTGATATTGCTGGATTTAAAGCATTTGATATTGGATTAATAGCATTCGCATTTGCAAATGTTATCTTCTTAGTATTACCATGGTTAGATAGAGATCCAAAAATTCTACCTGCACATAAAAGACCTGTATTCTTTATTTGGTTCTGGGTACTAATGATTGACTTAATAGTATTAACTGTTTATGGTAAATTACCTCCAACAGGTGCAAATGCATGGGTTGGATTCTTTGCAGCATTAGGATTTATCTTATTATTTGTTGTACTTCCAATCGTTACTAAAATTGACGCTAAGAAAAGGGGATCACTATGAGAGAATTAAAAATACTAGCAGTAGTAGTAGCTTTAACGTTAATTACATACTGGGGAGTTGAACCATTCGCACACTCTCAAATGCATCCACATGTTGAAGCAGCAAATTATAAATTTGATAAAGCGGATGAAGAAACATCTAAAGACGCAGTTAAAAAAGCTGAAGAAGCTTTAGTAAAAGCTGAAAAATCAACTAACAAAAAAGATATTGATGCAGCAAAAGCTGATATTGCATCATTAAAAGAATTTGAAAAAACAAGTAATGAATTTTGGGCTTCAAATAAAGAAGCAGAAAATTTAGTTGGTAATGTTGCAAATGGTGAAACATTAGTTACTAGTAACTGTACTGCTTGTCACTCAATTGAAGCAAAAGGTTTCCCAGCAGTTATGGATAATGCAAGTTCAGCAGCTGCTTATGGTGTAGTTCCACCTGATTTAGGAACAGTTGGTAAATTATATACTAAAGAATATTTAGTTGCATTTATTAAAAACCCACCTATGGCATCAAAAGTTTCTCATAAATTTGTTGATGGTAAAGTGCATCCAATGCCAAACTTTGATTGGTTACAACCTCAAGAAATTGCTGATTCTGTTGCTTATTTAAAAGATATCGCACCAAAAGAGATGACTAATAAAGAAGTATTTATTAATGCTTGTCAAAGATGTCACTCAATTAAATACGCAGATATGAAAAATGGTACAATGGCAGCATTTACACCATCTGATGATATCAAAAAATACATGGGAAAAGTACCACCTGATTTATCTCAAATGATTAGATCAAGAGGTCATGAATATTTAGAAACATTCATTAATGATCCACAAAAACACCTTCCTGGTACAGCAATGCCTAGAGTTGGATTAACAGAAGAAGCTCAAGCTCAAGTTATTTCATATTTAGAAGAAGTTGGTGATTCTAAAAAAGCACAAAGAGAAGAACTAGGACCTAAATTCTTAATCTATCTAGTGATTTTTGCGATTTTTGGTTTCTTATGGAAAGCAAGTAAATGGAGAGATGTTCACTAGAACATCTCTTCTATAATAGGAGAAAATAAATGAAATTAGCAAAATTAATAATCGCAGCATCATTATTTGTAGTTTCTGTAAGTGCAAATGATGTGTTACAAAATTCAATGTCAACTATGGAAAAAGGTATGACTCAAATTCAAAAAGGATTTTTAAATAACAACCTTGATTTGATTAAAGAGGGTACAAAACTTGTAAAAGAAGGAAATATTCTTTTTTCTGATGCTAAAGTAATAAACCAATATTTACCTGATAATAAAAAACACATGGTAAATGTTGCTGAAAATGCTTCAAAAAGAATTTCTTTAGATATTACGGAATTAGAAGCTAATTTAGATAATAAAGCATTTATAAAAGCTGCTAATTCATATTCTGATATGTTAAATGCCTGTTCTAGCTGTCACTCAATAGTTAGAAATTGGTAAAAAATTAAAAAAGATAAACTTTAAAGTTTATCTTTTTTTTATAAAAGAATTTTTGAGCTAGCAGATATTATTGCTGTTTCAGAACGAAGTATTAAATTAGAATTAAATCCTACAATATTTTCACTATTAAATTTTCCTCTTTCATTTTTTGAAAAACCACCCTCACATCCAATAACTAAAGTTTTAATTTCATCTTTTTTATTATCAATACAAACTGTTGAGAAATCTAAAAAATAAACATCTTCATTCTCTTTTATAAAATTTTCTAAACCTTTAGAAATTTCAAGTTTAATAATATCAGATCTTCCACATTGAGATGAAGAATTAATTAAAATCTTTTCTAGTTTTTCGATATTTATTTTGAAGTTTTTTTGTGAATAATCAGCATAAATAAATGTGATTTTATCAACTCCCATTTCATTTAGTGAAGTTATATACTTTTCAACTGTTTTTGGATCTACAACACACCAACCAAGATGTAATTTTTTTTCATTAATTAAAATTTTCTCTTCACTTAAAATTAAATTCAAGTTTGCTTTTTTTTTGTCAATAGAGCTAATTTTATATAAATAAATATTATTATCTTTTAAATTTCTAAAATATATCTCATCATCAATTTTATGTCGTCTTGCTTTTATCAAATAATTATAAACATCATCTTTAATTTCTAATATTTCTTTTCCACAAAATTCATCATAAGTAAACTGCATTAAAATACCTTACTTATAATATAAACAGCAATTATTACTGATATTTCAATTGTATAAATCTTTTTTGCATAAACAAAAAATTCATTTTGTAATTCAATTTGATCATGTTTAATAACTCTCATTTTTTTGTATCTTTTTATTTCAATTACTAATAAAAATATAGAAGCAGGAATCATTAAAGCTATTGTAATACTAAAAGTTTGGGCATAAAAAGCTACTATTGTTCCTGTGTAAATTACTATTGCATTTGTTAAATGATATAAAGGTGTCATAAATTTCAATCGTTTTGCTAAAACAATAAACTCTTTTTCTTTAGATACTGAATATAGATTAAATAACATAATTGCTAAGAAAAAATATATTGTATAAACGTGCATCTGAACCGCACTGTGCATTAATTCCATTCTTGTTTATCTCACTTTTAAAAAATTTTGGTATTATATCTAACTTGTCATAAGTTTTTATTTTAACTACAAAAAGGAATAATATGGCTATTAATGTACAAACTGCTGTAGATATTATTTCAAATTTAACACTAAGTCTTAATTTTGAAATTATCCCAATAGAAAATGCTACAAGTAGAATATGTGCTCAAGATGTTTTTGCCACAAGTTTTTTACCAAAATTTAATAATTCAGCAATGGATGGTTATGCAATAATTTATGAAGATAAAAATAGTGAATTAGAAATAATTGATATTATTTTTGCAGGTGATAATAACGATAAATTATTAGAAAAAAATTCTTGCATAAAAATCATGACTGGTGCAAAAATTCCAGAAAATTCAACAGCTATAATTCCAAAAGAAGATATAGAAGAACTTAATGATAATAAAATAAAAATTTTAAAAAATGTTAAAGAATTTCAACATATAAGATATATTGGTGAAGATATAAAACAAAATGAACTTTTAATAAATATTGGTGATGAAATAAATTTCTCAAAAATTGCCCTACTTGCAAGTCAAGGAATATCTCATATAAAAGTTTATAAAAAACCAAAAGTTACTATTTTTACAAGTGGTGAAGAGTTAAAACTTCATTATGAAAAAATTGAATCTTTTCAAATTTATAATTCAAACACTCCAACATTTATTTCAAGAACTCAAGAATTAGGTTGTGATGTAACATTTATAGGCCAAGCAAAAGATACTATTGAAGCTATTAAAGAGTTAGTTAATAACTCATTAGATGCCGATTTAATAATTACTTCAGGTGGTGTTTCTGTTGGGGATGCTGATTTTACAAAAGAGGCATTTTATGAATTAGGATTTGAAACACTTTTTGATGGAATAAATGTAAAACCAGGAAAACCAACGGTTTTTGGAAAAATTAAAGATACATATATTTTGAATCTTCCTGGTAATCCTTTAGCATCTGCGCTTATATTTGAAATGTTTGGAAAAATATTAATTCAAAAATTTCTAGGTTCAAAAAATATTCATCAAAATTTTATACTTGGAAAAATCAAAGATACCTTTTGCACAAAAAAAGGTAAGACTACAATAATTCCAGGTTTTTTTGATGGAGAATTTTTTGAAGTTTCGCAAAAAAGGTCACCAGGAATGGTATCAATTTTAAGCTCATGTAATTCAATGATTATTATTGATGATGAAGTTGAAACTTTAAAAAAAGATAATTTAATAAAAATATTACCAATAAATTGGAAATTCTTTAGCGATATAAAAAAGGACTTTTTAACACATGAATAACAAAACTAAAAAAGCAATATGCATTTTAAGTGGAGGAATGGATTCAACATTAGCTTCATACATAGCAAAAAATGATGGATATGAAATAATTGCAGTTCATTTTAATTATGGACAAAGAACACAAGACAGAGAACTAAAAGCATTTAGAGATATTTGTGAAGATTTAAAGATTTTAGAAAAATATGAAATAGATATTCCATTTTTTACACAAATTGGAGCGAGTGCTTTAACAGATAAAAATATTGATGTACCAACAGGTGGAGTTGAAACTGGTGTTCCTATAACTTATGTTCCATTTAGAAATGGGATATTTTTATCAATAACGGCAGCAATTGCAGAAAAAGAAGGTGCAACTGCCATGTATATTGGAGTTGTTCAAGAAGATAGTTCAGGTTACCCAGATTGTACTGATTTATTTATATCAGACATGAAAAGAGCTATAAATCAAGGAACAAAAGAAGATACTCATATTGATATAAAAACTCCTTTAGTTCATCTTTCAAAAGCACAAATTGTTTTAGAAGCAAAAAAACTAAATGTTCCACTTGAACATACTTGGTCTTGTTATAAAGAAGAGGAAGAAGCATGCGGAGTTTGTGATTCTTGTAGATTAAGATTAAATGGATTTAAAATAGCAAATCAAATTGATCCAATTGCTTACAAGGCTTTATAATGCATTGGAAAATATCAAAAGAGTTTGAATTTTGTTATGGACATAGAGTTTGGTCACAAACTTTAGATGCCGAATTTTCATTGGATTCATGTTTAAAATGCAGACATTTACATGGACACCAAGGGAAAATTTTAGTTTATTTAGAAGCTCATGAATTAAAAGATGGAATGGTTACAGACTTTAAACATCTAAATTGGTTTAAACAATTTATTGATGATGTATTAGATCATAAATTTATTTTAGATTTAAATGATCCTTTATTTTCAACACTACTTCCAAAAATAGAAAAATCAGAATTAATAAAATTTGATGAAAACTTCTATTTAGTAGATTTAACAAAATTTAAAGATGAAGAAAATCACATTAAAGAGCTTTATGAGGGTTATGTAATTGTAGATTTTGTACCAACAAGTGAGAATCTTTCAGCTTGGTTTTTAAAAATTGTTCAAAAAAAGATGGATAAATTAAATATAAAAGTTTCCCATGTGGAATTTTTAGAAACACCGAAAAGTAAAAGTACCTTTTATGCTTGAGATAAATGAAATCTTTGGACCAACAATTCAAGGTGAAGGAAAACTTGTAGGAACTCCTTCAATTTTTATTAGATTTGGAAAATGTAATTTCAAGTGTGAAGGATTTCAAGTTGAGTATGAAACTCCAAGTGGAATAAAAAAATGTGCTTGTGATTCATATTACGCTGTTGATACAGAGTTTAAAGATACTTGGACAAAATATAAATCTTATGAAGAGATTGTAAGTGAAGTAAATGAATTATTATCAAAATATCCAAACAATTATAAAATCGATATTGTAATAACTGGTGGAGAACCTTTATTATATTGGAATAAAATTGAGTTTCAAAAACTAATAAAACATTACATAAATGATGGTCATAAAGTTACAATTGAAACAAATGCTTCACTAAACTTAAACTTTGAATTTGACTATCAAAAAGAGATTTTATTTTCAATGAGTGTAAAATTAAGTAATTCATTAGAGCCTTTAAAAAAGCGAATAAATAAAGAAACTCTTACAAAAATATTAACAAATACAAAAAAATCATATTTGAAATTTGTTATTGGAAAAGATTTTTTACAAGATGCAAATAAAGAAATTCATGCAATTTTAGAAGATATTCCAAAGTGTGAAGTATATTTAATGCCACTTGGTGATACAGCAGATGAGATAAATAAAAATTGTGAAGATGTGATAAATATGGCAATAGAAAATGGTTTTAGATATTGTGATAGATTACATATTAGAGTGTGGAATAATAAAAGAGGCGTTTAACACTCAAATATATTATTTATAAAAGTGTTGATATAATAAACAATTAATGTAAAATTAAAAAGGATTAAAATGAAATTTACAGGTTCTAATGTATTAGTTACAGGTGCAAGTAGAGGAATTGGTGCACAAATTGCAAAAACTCTTGCAGGTTTTGGACTAAAAGTTTGGATAAATTATAGAAGTGGCGCTGAAGCTGCTGAAGCTATAAAAGAAGAGATTGAAAAAGCAGGAGGAATTGCTGCAATTATAAAAGCTGATGTAACAAATGAAGATGAATTTGCAAATGCAGTTAAAACAATAGTTGATGCTGATGGTGAATTATCTTATTTAGTTAATAATGCTGGAATTACAAAAGATAAATTAGCTTTAAGAATGAGTGTTGCAGATTTTAATGATGTAATTAGTGCAAACTTAACATCTGGATTTATAGGTTGTAAAGAAGCTTTAAAAGTAATGAGTAAAAAAAGATTTGGTTCAGTTGTTAATATCTCTTCAATTGTTGGAGAAATGGGAAATGCTGGTCAAACTAACTATTCAGCTTCAAAAGGTGGCTTAAATGCAATGACAAAATCATTTGCAAAAGAAGCAGCTTCAAGAGGAATTAGATATAACGCAGTTACACCTGGATTTATTCAAACAGATATGACACATGAATTAAAAGATGAAGTAAAAGCTGAATATGAGAAAAATATTCCTCTTTCAAGATTCGGTCAACCCTCAGAAATAGCTGATGCAGTAGCATTTTTATTAAGTGATCATGCTTCATATATTACAGGTGAAATATTAAAAGTTAACGGTGGATTATACGTTTAATATTTTTAATTAAACTTCAAATATTTAATTTAAAAGAGTTTTTAAAAACTTTTTTGTTATAATACGTAAATAATTTTATAAAAGGAATAAGTATGGCATTATTAGATGATGTAAAAGAAGTTGTTATTGAGCAATTAGATTGCGATCCAGCAGAAGTAAAAGAAGATTCAAAATTTATTGAAGATTTAGGTGCTGACTCTTTAGATGTTGTTGAATTAGTTATGGCATTAGAAGAAAAATTTGACATCGAAATCCCTGATGAAGATGCTGAAAAAATCTTAACTGTTGCTGACGCTATAAATTACATCGAAAATAACGCGTAATTTATACGCTATTTAAATAGAAGATTAATTCTTCTATTTATATTTAAACTATTGAGTTTTTTTATAAAAAAATTGAATAATTCAAATAATAAAAACATGGAGCATATTTAAATGAGAAGAGTTGTTGTAACGGGTATTGGTACTATTAATTCTACAGGACATAATGTAAAAGATTCTTTCAAAGCTGTTGTAGATGGTGTTTGTGGTATTGACACAATTACACTATTTGATGCAAGTGAATTTTCTGTAAAAATTGCTGGTGAAGTAAAAGATTTCGATCCTACAACTGTTATGGACAAAAAAGAAGTAAAAAAAGCTGATAGATTTATTCAATTAGGTATAAAAGCTGCTCTTGAAGCTATGATTGATTCTGGTTATGTAACACAAGAAAATAAAAAAGTTGATGCTTCTATTGCAGATAGATTTGGAATGATTTCTGGTTCTGGAATTGGTGGTTTATCAACGATTGAAAGAAATTCTGTTGTTTGCGAAACAAAAGGTTCAAGAAAAGTTTCACCTTTCTTTATTCCATCATCACTTGCTAATATGTTAAGTGGATTTATTTCTATTGAACATAATTTAAGAGGTCCATCATTGGCACATGTTACTGCTTGTGCTGCTTCAACACATGCTTTAAATGATGCTGTAAAAACTATAATGATTGGTGGAGCAGATAGAGTTTTAGTAGTAGGTGCAGAAAGTGCAATTTGTGGTGCAGGAGTTGCAGGATTTGCAGCGATGAAAGCATTATCGACAAGAAATGATGAGCCTAAAAAATCGTCTAGACCATTTGATATTGATAGAGATGGTTTTGTAATGGGAGAAGGTGCTGGAGCACTAGTTGTTGAAGATTTAGAAATAGCACTAGCACGTGGTGCTAAAATTTATGCTGAAATTATTGGATTCGGAGAATCAGGCGATGCTAATCACATCACTTCACCTGTTATGGATGGTCCGTTAAGAGCTATGAAAGCAGCATTTGAAATGGCAAAAAGCATTACTGGAGAATATCCAAAAATTGATTATATTAATGCACATGGAACATCAACTCCTGTTGGTGATAAAAATGAAACAGCAGCAATTAAAGCACTATTTGATGGAAAAGATATACCATTAGTTTCTTCAACTAAAGGTCAAATTGGACATTGTTTAGGAGCAGCAGGAGCTATTGAAGCTATTTTTACTATCAAGGCTCTTGAAGAGGGAATTATTCCTCCAACTATTAATATAGATAATCAAGACCCAGAATGTGATTTAGATTATGTTGCAAATGTTGCAAGAAAAGCAAATTTAACTACTGTTATGAGTAATAATTTTGGTTTTGGTGGAACTAATGGTTCTGTAATATTTAGAAAATATGAAAAATAATTTAAAATAAAACCTAACTATAAAGGAGATAATTTTTATTATCTCTTTTTTTTTTAAAGGGAAAAAATTGGCAGCTTACCTAGAATTCGAAGATAAAATCAAAAAAATTGAAGATGATATAATAATAGCTAAAACAAAAGCAGATGAACATGCTGTTGATATTTTAGAAAAAAAATTAGAAAAAGAAGTTGAAAAAACTTTCAAAAACTTAAGTGATTATCAAAAACTACAACTTGCACGACATCCAGATAGACCTTATTCACTAGACTATATAAATGGTTTACTAACAAATGCTTATGAAATTCATGGGGATAGACACTATGTAGATGACCATGCAATTGTATGTTATCTGGGATATATTAATGATCAAAAAGTATTAGTAATTGGTGAACAAAAAGGAAGAGGAACTAAAGATAAACTTTTCAGAAATTTCGGGATGCCAAATCCTGAAGGTTATAGAAAAGCATTAAGAGCAGCTAAAATGGCTGAGAAATTTCAAATTCCTATACTCATGTTAGTTGATACTCCGGGTGCATATCCAGGAATTGGAGCAGAAGAAAGAAGTCAAAGTGAAGCGATTGCAAGAAATTTATATGAATTTGCTGACTTAACAACTCCAACTGTTTCTGTTGTAATTGGAGAAGGTGGTTCAGGTGGTGCATTAGCAATTTCAGTTGCTGATAAACTAGCTATGATGAGATATTCTGTTTATGCTGTTATCTCACCAGAGGGATGTAGTGCTATATTGTGGAATGATCCTTCAAAAGTTGAAACTGCTGCAAATGCATTAAAAATTACAGCTGAAAACTTAAAAGAATTAAATTTGATTGATGATGTAATAAATGAACCATTAATTGGTGCACATAGAAAAAAAGAAGAGGCTATTCTAGCTTTAAAAGAGTATTTTTTAAACTCTTTAACTGAGTTAAAAAAATTAACTCCTGAAGAAAGATCTAATAAAAAATATGAAAAAATTATGAACTTAGGTTCTTTTTTAGAAAAATAATCTCAAAGATAAGAAGTAAACTTCTTATCTAACTAATCTACCAACTGGTTCCCCACCAATTAAGTGAAAATGTAAATGATGAACCTCTTGTCCACCATGATCTCCAATATTTGTAATCAATCTATAGCCACTTTGTTTTATATCTAATTTAGCTGCAACTTTTTGAATAAAAGTAGTCATATCAGCCATAATATTTGAAGGTACTACATCAAAAGAGTCATAATGTTCTTTTGGAATAATTAAAACATGAATTTTTCTAGTAGGATTAATATCGTTAAATGCTAAAAAATTTTCATCTTCTAAAATAGTTTGA
The DNA here is from genome assembly GCF_013201665.1 of Arcobacter venerupis. Taxonomy (NCBI): domain Bacteria; kingdom Pseudomonadati; phylum Campylobacterota; class Epsilonproteobacteria; order Campylobacterales; family Arcobacteraceae; genus Arcobacter; species Arcobacter venerupis. The sequence continues at coordinate 2,772,557 of NZ_CP053840.1, forward strand.
TTTGGTATCTCACCTTTTACAATCTTACAGAATATACACATTATTTTTCCTTGAAATTAAATAGTAAAATATTATAACCAAACTCTAATAAATCTTTAAGTATAATCCCAAAAATACAGATACGAATAATTTAAATCCAAGATAATTATTTACAAATTAGGGAGAAAAAAGTGACACAGTGGATTGAAAAAATAACCAATGCAGCTTCACTTGAAGAATTAGAAAATCTTAGAATTGATACTTTAGGTAAAAAAGGTATTTTAACTTTAGAATTTGCTAAAATGAAAAGTGTTCCAAATGAAGAAAAAAAAGCATTTGCAGAAAATTTAAATAAACAAAAAGAATTAGTTACTAATGCTTTAGAATCAAAAAAAGTAATTTTAGAAAAAGAGGCTTTAAATAAGAAGCTAGAAAATGAAAAAATTGATGTAACAAGATTTAACAATGAACTAACTTGTGGAGCTACTCATCCAGTGGTTGAAACAATGGATAGAATAATTACATATTTTCAAAATTTAAATTTTGCTGTTGAAGAGGGTCCTTTAGTAGAAGACGATTTTCATAACTTTGAAGCACTAAATCTTCCTAAATATCATCCAGCTCGTGATATGCAAGATACATTTTATAATAAAGATTATACATTACTAAGAACTCACACATCTCCTGTTCAAATTAGAACTATGCTTAGTCAAAAAACTCCAATTAGAATGATAGCACCAGGAACAGTATTTAGAAGAGATTTTGATATTACTCACACTCCTATGTTTCATCAAATTGAAGCATTAGTTGTTGATGAAGCAGATAAAGTTTCATTTGCAAATTTAAAACATGTTTTAGTTGAATTTTTACACCATATGTTTGGTGATGTTGAAGTAAGATTTAGACCTTCATTTTTCCCATTCACAGAACCATCAGCCGAAGTTGACATATCATGTGTATTTTGCAAAGGTGAGGGATGTAGAGTTTGTTCACAAACAGGATGGCTTGAAGTTTTAGGTTGTGGTGTTGTAGATCAAAATGTATTTAAAGCAGTTGGCTATGAAAATAAATCTGGATATGCTTTTGGATTAGGTGTTGAGCGATTTGCAATGCTAATTCATAATATTGGAGATTTAAGATCACTATTTGAAAGTGATACAAGACTATTAGGACAATTCAAATGATAATTACGAGAACATGGTTAGAAGAATTTATAGATATTTCAAAAATTTCTACGGATGAAATTTGCAAAACACTTAATTCAATTGGTCTTGAAGTTGATAGTCTAGAAAGAATTACAATTGTTCCAAAAGTAGTTATTGGAAAAGTTTTAGAAAAAAAGAAACATCCAGATGCAGATAAATTAAATATTTGTCAAGTTGATTTAGGGACACAAACAGTTCAAATAGTTTGCGGTGCTAAAAATGTAGATGCAGGACAATTTGTTCCAGTTGCAACTGTTGGTTGTGATATGGGAAATAATTTTATTATTAAAGAAGCAAAATTAAGAGGTGAACAATCAAATGGAATGATTTGTTCATCAACTGAACTTGGACTTACAAAATTAAATGATGGAATCTTAGAACTTGATAACTCTATTGGAGAATTAATTTTAGGAAAAGAGTTAAGAGAATATCCAAAAGTATGTGATGATGTTATTGAAATTGGATTAACTGCAAATAGAAGTGATTGTTTAAGTATAAATGGAATTGCAAGAGAATTAAGTGCATATTATAATATCCCTTTACTAGAATGTGACAAACAAATTAAATATAATGATTTAGGAATTGGTCAATTTTTAGAAATTGAGTGTGATAGTAATATTGATTCATCTTTATCTTTTAAAATAGTTGATTTTTCAAATTTCATATTAAATGTTTTACAAAAATTAAGAACTGGAATAATTGGTAAATATAAAGATAACTCTGATGTAAAAAATATATTAAATTATGCTACTCAAGCAACTGGCGTAATTTTAAATGCTTATACAAAAGAAAAAACTATTAAAAAGAATAATCTTAATATTTTACATGTAAAAAAAGATGAATTAGGTTTTGATAATATTTATGGAAGTGAACAACTAAGTAAAATTTGTGTTGAATATAAAGATATTGATTTTAATGAAACAGATTTGATTATAGAAGCTTCTTATGTAAATCCAGAGCTAATTTCAAAAAGAGTTTTTGATACAAAAGTAAAAACAGGAGAAGTTTTTTATAAATCTTCAAGAGGAAGTGAACCTAATATTGAATACGGTATTGATTATTTTTCTAATTTAGTTTCTAAATTTGGAGCATTAGTTTACAAAGGTGTAGAAACTTTTATTGATGATAAAGAAAAATTAACACTTGATGTTAATATAAAAAAAGTTAATTCAATTATTGGTCAAGAAATTGAAAAAATTACTATTGAAAAAATTCTTGTTTCATTAGGTTTTGAAGTAAAAGATATGGGTAGTATTTTAGTTACTAAAGTACCTCATTTTAGACATGACATAAAAAATATTGCAGATATTACAGAAGAAATTGTTAGAATAATTGGAATTGATAATATTATTGCAAAACCTCTGCAAATTGATGAAGTAAATAGAGTTAACAAAACGTCTAATGACATAATTAAAAAAAATAAGTTAAGATTTAAAGCAATAGAAAATGGTTTTTATGAAACTTTAACTTATGTATTTTCATCAAAAGAGAATTTAGAAAAATATGGTTTTAAAACAGTTAAAGATGAATTAGAATTAATAAATCCTATAGTAAAAGAATTAAATACATTTAGAACAACTATGCTTTTAAATTTAGTAGAAGCTTGTGCTAATAACTTTAAAGTTGGTGTAAGATCTAGTGCATTTTTTGAGATAGGAACAATATTTGATGAAAATAGAGCTGAGAGTAAAAAAATATCGTTTATTCAAACGGGCTTTGCTGAATTAGAAGATTTTTCAAATGCAGGAAAACCAAAAAATATTGATTTTTTCTCATTTTCTAAAAAGATTTTAAATAGTGTTGGAAAATTTGATTTAGAACCAATGACGAATATTGATAATATGTTTATTCATCCTTTCCAAAATGCAAATGTATTAATTGATGGAAAAGTTGTGGGATTTATTTGTAAATTACATCCAAGTGTTTGTGCTGATTTTGATTTAAATGATACATTTGTTGCTGAAATTGATTTTGAAGCAATCAAAGATGAACTTGTAAAAACAACTTCATATTCAAAATTCCAATCATCAAAAAAAGATTTAACTATCATTGTTCCGAAATCTTTAGAATATAAAGAGATTAAGAAAGTAATTAATTCTTTAAATAATTCAAATATTAAACAATTTAATTTAATTGATATTTATAATGATGAGAAACTTGAAGAAAATGAGAGTTTAACAATAAGATTTGTTTTACAAAATAATGAAAAAACGATGGAAGAAGAAGATATTACAACAACAATGAGCTCAATTTTAGATGTACTTAATAAAGAGTTATCAATTGGTTTAAGACAATAATCAAAAGGAAAAAAAGTGGAAAAATTCAGCATTAAAAAATTGACAAAAGCATTTGATGTAGAAATAGATTCAATTGCAAGTGATAAATCAATATCTCACAGATGTGCAATGTTTTCGCTTTTTTCAAACCAAACTTCATACATTAAAAACTATTTAACAGCTGAAGATACGTTAAATACTTTAAGTATCGTAGAACAATTAGGTGCAATTATTAAAAGAGATGGTTCAAGCGTTGAAATAACGCCAACACCAACTCTTACTGAGCCTTCTGATGTTCTTGATTGTGGAAACTCAGGAACAGCAATGAGACTATTTTGTGGGCTATTAGCTAGCGTTGATGGTGCATTTACACTAACAGGTGATAAGTATTTAAGAAATAGACCAATGAAAAGAGTTGCAGATCCACTAAGAAGTATCGGTGCACTAATAGATGGAAGAGAAAATGGAAATAAAGCACCTTTATTTATTAGAGGAGTAAAAGAGCTTCAACCATTTACTTACCATTCTCCTGTTGATTCAGCTCAAGTTAAATCTGCAATGATTTTAGCAGCTCTTAGAGCAAATGGAATTTCAAAATATAAAGAGAATGAATTAACAAGAGACCACACAGAAAGAATGTTAAAAGGAATGGGCGCAAAGCTTGAAAATGATTCAGATGGTTTCATAAATATTCATCCTCTAACTGAACATTTAAAACCTTTAAATATTACAGTTCCAACTGATCCTTCCTCTGCATTTTTCTTTGCACTTGCAGCTTCTATTACAAAAGGTGCAAGAGTTCTTATTAAAAATGTAACTTTAAATCCAACAAGAATTGAAGCTTATCAAGTTTTAAAAAGAATGGGTGTAATTGTAAACTTTATTGAAAAAGAGAATGTTTACGAGCCTATTGGTGATATTGAAGTAATTAATAATGAATTAAATGGTGTTGACGTTAGTGAAAATATATCATGGCTTATTGATGAGTTGCCAGCCTTATCAATTGCAATGAGTTTAGCAAATGGAAAATCAAAAGTTTCAAATGCAAAAGAGTTAAGAGTTAAAGAGAGTGATAGGATTTCAAGTGTTGTAAACAACTTAAAACTTTGTGGAGTAACTTATAAAGAATTTGAAGATGGATATGAAATAATTGGTGGATCTATACAAAAAGCTGTAATAAATTCTCACGGTGACCACAGAATTGCCATGAGTTTTGCAATAGCTGGACTTAATAGTGATATGGAAATTGAAGATGTTCAATGTATTGAAACATCTTTCCCAAATTTTAAAGAACTTCTAGACTCTTTATACTAAGAATAACTCGTTGTTCCCTTTATGGTTTGCTTCTTTAAAGATTGCTTTGCCAACTTGTTAAAAAAATGTCCCTTAAAATTGGGACAATTTTAAGGATAATTAATGAAAGTAAAATTAGCATCAAATTATGGTTTTTGTTTTGGTGTAAAAAGAGCAATTAAAATTGCAGAAGATTATAAAAACTCAGCAACAATGGGTCCACTTATTCATAACCAAGATGAAATAAATAGGCTACAAAATGATTTTAATGTAGGTTTATACAATAATTTAAGTGATGTAAAAGAGAATGATACGGTAATTATTAGAACACATGGTATTCCCAAAAATGAATTAAAAAATTTAAGAAAATTAAATGCAAAAGTTATTAATGCAACTTGCCCATTTGTTACAACTCCTCAACAAATAGTAAAAAAAATGTCTAATGAAGGATATTCTATACTTATTTTTGGAGATGCGGATCATCCAGAAGTAAAAGGTGTTCAATCTTATGGAGAAAATCAAGAAGACGTTCATATTATTTTAGAACCCTCAGATTTAGACAATATTGTATTTAGGCAAAATAAAATTGCAACCGTTGCTCAAACAACTAAAAAGAAAGAAAAATATCTTGAAATTGTTAATACTTTAATCTTAAAAAATAAAGAAGTTAGAGTTTTTAATACTATTTGCGATGCAACTTTTGAGAATCAAGATGCAGCTAGAGATCTTTCAAAAGAGGTTGATATTATGATTGTAATTGGTGGCAAAAACTCATCAAATACTAAACAATTACACTCAATTTGCTTAGAAAATTGTCCAGATTCTTACCTAATAGAAAATGAAACTGAACTTGAAAATATTTGGTTTAATAAAAAAGATTTATGTGGTGTAACAGCTGGTGCAAGCACTCCTGACTGGATAATACAACAAGTTATAGATAAAATAGAATCATTCAACTAAGAGTTTTTAAGTCAATTTTCTGTATAATCATCCCATTTAATAAAACTGGTAAATATGAAGGAATAAAATGGGTATCGAAGATATTGATTTAGGTGAAGACTTTGATTTTGAGCAAATGCTTAATGAGTCTTTTGAGAATGCAGAAAATAATTCTGTAGTTGATGGTGTAATTGTAGAAATTTCTAGTGAAAGAGTTCTAGTTGATGTTGGTCAAAAAATTGAGGGTCAATTAAATATTTCTGAAATTACAATTGGTGGTGAAGTTAAATACAAAGTTGGTGACACAATTCCTGTTATGTTAATGGGAAGCAGAGGTGAGAGACCAAGTATTTCACATAAAAAAGTTTTACAAAAAGAAAAATTTGACGCTTTTGTAAAACTTCATGGTGAAAATGTAGAAGACGTAACTATTGAAGGTAAAATCGTTTCTGTTAAACAAAGAGGTGGTTTTATAATCGAAGATACTGATGGTTGTGAATATTTCATGCCGATGGCACAATCTTACTTAAAAGCTATTGGAGCAGTTGGAAAAACTGTTAAAGCAAAAGTTATTAAAGTAAACAAAGCACAAAATTCAATTATTGTTTCAAGAAAAAAATTAATTGAAGAATCAAAAGCTGTAAAAGACAATAAAGTAACTGAAATTTTAGATAATAAAGAAGCAGTTATTGGAACAATCAAAAAAATTACTTCTTATGGAATGTTTGTTGATTTAGGTGGAATTGATGGTTTAGTAAACTACAATGAAATCTCATACAAAGGTCCTGTTAATCCTGCAAATTATTACAATGAAGGTGATGAAGTTTCAGTTGTTGTTTTATCTTATGACAAAACAAAACAACATTTATCATTATCTATCAAAGCTGCACTTTCTAATCCTTGGGAAGAGATCAAAGACGAATTAGAAGTTGGAGATACAATTACTGTAACTGTTTCTAATTTTGAATCTTATGGTGCATTTGTTGATTTAGGAAATGATATTGAAGGTTTACTACATATTTCAGAAATTTCATGGAATAAAAACTTAAAAAATCCAAAAGAACTTTTAACAATTGGTGAAGAAATCAATGTTGAAGTTATTGAATTAAATATTGAACAAAAAAGATTAAGAGTATCTTTAAAAAATCTTCAAGAAAAACCTTTTGCAAAATTCACTAATGACCATAAAGTTGGTGATGTAATTAAAGGTAAAATTGCCACATTAACTGACTTTGGTGCTTTTGTTAGCATTGGTGATGTTGATGGTTTATTACACAATGAAGAAGCTTCATGGGAACCTAATGCAAAATGTAAAACTCTTTACAAAAAAGGTGATGAAGTTGAAGTAAAAATTATCAAAATTGATAGAGAAAAAGAAAATATCTCATTATCAATTAAAGAAATTGCTGATTCTCCTGCAAAAAAATTCCAAGATGCTTATAAAATTGGTGATATTGTAAAAGGAACAGTAAAAGATGCTAAAGATTTTGGAATTTTCATCAAATTAGAAAATAACCTTGATGGTTTAATTAGAAATGAAGATTTTGGTCCATTAAAAGCCGATGAAGTAAAAAATGGTGATGAAATCGAAGCAGTTGTTGTAAATATTGATACTAAAAAAAATAGAGTTAGATTATCTGTTAGAAGATTAGAACAACAACAAGAAAGAGAAGTTTTAAAATCTGTAAATGATGATTCATCTATGACTTTAGGTGACATTATAAAAGATCAAATGAAATAATAGGATTTATTTAAATGACGAAACATACAATTGTAGTTTGTGATCATATACATGAAGCTGGTTTACAAATTCTTCAAAATACTGAAGATGTAAACTATGTATATGCAGCAGATGTAAATAAAACAGAACTATTAGATATCATCAAAGATGCTCATGTAGCAATTACAAGATCATCTACTGATGTTGATGAGAAATTTTTAAATGCAGCTACTAATTTAAAAGCAATTATTAGAGCTGGTGTTGGTTATGATAATGTTGATATGGAAGGTTGTAGTAAAAGAGGGATAATCGCAATGAATGTTCCAACTGCAAACACAATAGCAGCAGTTGAATTAACTATGACTCACATGCTATCTTGTATGAGAAAATTTCCATACGCTCATAATCAATTAAAAAATGATAGAGTATGGAAAAGAGAAGATTGGTATGGAAATGAACTTTATGGTAAAAAACTTGGAGTTATAGGTTTTGGTAATATTGGTCATAGAGTTGCACTTAGAGCTAAATCATTTGAAATGGATGTAATGACTTACGATCCATATATTCCTTCAACTAAAGCAACTGATTTAGGTATTAAGTATACAACTAATTTCGAAGATATCTTATCTTGTGACATTATTACAATTCATACGCCAAAAAATAAAGAAACTATCAATATGATAGGTTTCGAAGAAATTGCAAGAATGAAAGATGGTGTAGTTTTAATTAACTGCGCAAGAGGTGGATTATATAATGAAGATGCATTGTATGAAAACCTAAAATCTGGAAAAATTGCAATGGCTGGTATTGATGTATTTATCAAAGAACCTGCAACTAGTCATCCTTTATTAGATTTACCAAATGTAACTGTAACTGCTCACTTAGGAGCAAATACAAAAGAATCACAAAGAGAAATCTCTGTTCAAGCGGCAAATAATGCAATTGAATCAGCACGTGGAATTGCTTATCCTAATGCTCTGAATTTACCAATTGATGAGAGTAAAATCCCACCATTTGTAAAACCATATATTGAATTAACTCAAAAAATGGCTTTTTTAGTAGCACAAATAAGTAAAAGTGAAATTAGATCTATTAATATTTCAGCTGAGGGTAAAATTTCTGAATATTTAGATTCTTTACAAACATTTGCAACGGTTGGAGTGTTAGCTGTTAGTTCAGGAAGTGAAGTAAACTATGTTAATGCTAATTTTATTGCAAAAGAAAAAGGAATTGAACTTACAACTTCTGAATACTCAAATAATAGTGGCTACCAAAATAAGGTAACTATTAAACTAACAACTTCTACAGGTGTTAAAACAATATCTGGAACTGTATTCAATGATGATGTACAAAGAATTGTTGAAATTAGCGGTTTTTCTTTAGATATTGAGCCAAAAGGTAAAATGATTATTATGAGAAACAGTGATGTACCAGGTGTAATTGGTGAAGTTGGAAGAATTTTAGGTGATAATAAAATTAATATTGCTGACTTTAGGTTATCAAGAGGGAAAGATGGCGCGTTAGCTGTAATTCTAATTGATGAAAAACCAAGTTCAGATATATTAAAAAAACTAGATAATTTAGAAGCTGCAATTGCAGTTGCTTATGCAGAAATTTAAGGAGAAAATATGGCAATTGGTATGAGTGAATTAAAAAAGGGATTAAAAATTGAAGTAGATGGTGTTCCTTACAAAATTACAGAGTATCAACATGTAAAACCTGGAAAAGGTGCAGCATTTGTTAGATGTAAAATTAAATCATTTTTAAATGGAAAAGTTATTGAAAAAACATTCCATGCTGGTGATAAATGTGAAGTTCCAGATTTACAACAAAAACAGATGCAATTTTTATATGATGATGGTGAATTATTACAATTTATGGATAACACAACTTATGAACAAGAGGGGTTAACTTACGATCAAGTTGGTGAAGCTTTTGATTGGATTATAGATGGTATGTCTTGTGACATGATGTACTATAATGGTAAAGCAATTACTGTTGAGCCTCCAATGGTTGTTGAATTAAAAATTGTAGAAACACCACCAAACTTTAAAGGTGATTCTCAAGGTGGTAGAAAACCTGCTACTTTAGAATCAGGTGCAGTTGTGCAAATTCCTTTCCACATTCTAGAAGGTGACATTATTAAATGTGACACAAGAACTGGTGAGTACTTAGAAAAAGTAAAATAAAAATAAAATCTTTATCGCTATAAACTGCGATAGAGATTTCTTTTCTTCAGTACACTAGTCAGATCCTTCTTCAAAAAAATTTCTCTGTTGTTTCTATCAATAAATGTTTACATTTTAGAAGATTTTATTATGTTTGCTTTTTTAATTTTTGGTCATTTATATTACTAATAGAAAGTTCAATTATTTTAGAAATTTATATAAATTATTTTCTCTTTAAATATATAATTTTTTCTTCTCCAAGATAATTCTCATGGACAATTTCAAAATCTATGTTTATGTCATTTAAAGCATTAATTCCATTTCTAATTTTTGGACTTACAATTAATACAATATAATCAATTTTTTCTTTTAATATATTCATTAAATTATAAACACCCTCAACCATTACAAGCTTGTAATCAAGTAATTTAAATAAATCATCGCTAATCAAAACTTGCCTATTTGGTACTTTAAATAGTTGAATATTATTATCAAATATTTTATTTTTACTATAAATCATTATATTTGGAGCACGACCTGCAATATATCTTGCATCAAGGGTTGGTTTATCAATTCTTACTGTATTTCCACCTATTAACATTAAATCTACTTTATCTCTTAATGTGTGAACGTAAAGTTGGCTCATTTTTGAGGATACTGTTCCATCAATGCAGCCATTTAATGTTTGAGCCATTTTATAAAAGATAAAAGTTCCACTACTCCACTTTATAAATGGATATAAAAGGTTATAAGCCTCTTTTTTCATACATCCTAAGCTAACATCAATATTAAAATTTTTTAGTGTTTCAATGCCTCCTGAGGCAACTTTATTTATATCTTCATGGGCAACAATTACTCTTTTTGGTTTTAACTCTTTTAATAAGTTTGCACATGATGGCGTTTTACCTATATGATTACAAGGTTCTAGGGTTACAAAAATTTCACAATCATTAAAATACCCATTATGATTTTCTAAAAGAAAAGTATGAATATCTTGAGAACTATTTTTCATTTTTAGTATTGAATTTGGATATTCTATTAAATATGCAGCTTTAAGTGCATTAACTTCTGCATGGGGCATTCCAGCCTCTTTATGTGCCTCTATTGATAATAACTTACCATCTTTTAAAATAACACATCCAACAGCAGGATTTGGGTATGTTAAAAGCTGATATTTCCATGCTTCATCAATAGCTAATTTCATATAAAAATTATCATCTATTTTCATTATAATATTCGCTTTTTTTGTATAAATTTTTGAGAGTAGTATATATTAAGTAGTTTTAATTAGGGTTAAAAAACAATAGAAATAACTATTGTTTTATTACCACTCGTAGTAAGTTGCAGCTGCTAAAATATTATCATATGTGATTTCATCATCTCCAAATTCAGTTTTAACAATTATTTTTTCATTATCAGCAAAAATTAATTCACCTTTGAATACTTCAGTTGCAAAGTTTTTAATTTTAACTTTTTCACCAACTGAGGCAAGAAAATGCTCTTTTCTTCTAAGTTTTCGCTCGATACCTGGAGAGCTAACTTCTAGAATATATTCTCCACCCATTGGCTCATTTACATCCAATATTGGTGAAATCATTCTTGAAATTTCCGCACATTTATCTAAACTGATACCATTTTCAGCAGTTACTAAAACTCTAAAAATATTTCTATCATGTTCTTTTGCATTTACAATATCGTAAAGTTTAGCACCTAAACTCTCGACAGCTAATTTAATTGATTCTTCTAAACTCATTCTTCTTCACTTTTCGTTTTTCTAATTTGAGCAAATAATGCTTCAATATTTTTTGATTTTTCTAAAGATGTATCATTTAAAAAAGTAAAGTTTGGACATTTGTACCAACCAGTACTTGCAAGTATATGTGTCTTTAATCTTCCATTTGCTTTATTTAATAAAGCAATAATCTCTTTTATTTCTGCTTTTTCATAATCAGAACCATCAAAATATACAATTGCATCATATTTACCATTTTTGCAATTTACCGCTGTTATTGGTAAAGAATTAATTCTCGAATCAACTAAATTTGATAGTGCTTCTGGAATTAATTCCATTAATAAAGATTCTGTTCTTTGTAGATTAATACTTTTCATTAGTTCTTATCTACTGATACTTTCTCTTCGATTTGTATGAATGTTTCAATAAAGTCACCTGGTTTAATATCATTGAATTTATCAAACATAATTCCACACTCATAACCATTAGCAACTTCTTTAGCATCATCTTTAAATCTTTTTAATGATGAAATTTTACCTGTATAAGTTACAATTCCATCTCTAATAATTCTAGCATGACCACCTCTGATTACTTTTCCATCTGTTACTAAACATCCAGCTACAGTTCCAACTTTTGGAACAACGAAGGTGTCTCTTACTTCTGCTTGTCCAGTATTTTCTTCTCTAATTACTGCACTCATCATACCTGATAATGCATCTTTAACATCATCAATTAAATCATAAATAATTGAATAAGTATTAATAGAAATTCCATCTGCTTTTGCTTTTGCTTTAACAGAACCTGTAGGTCTTACATTAAATCCTAAAATAATACATCCCTCAGATGCACCAGCAAGAATTAAATCAGATTCTGTAATTCCACCAACAGCTGCATGTATTACTTTTACTTTTACTTCATCATTTGCAATTTTTTCTAATGAACCTTTAATAGCTTCTAGTGAACCACCAACATCCGTTTTAATAATTACGGGAAGTTGTTTGATTTTACCTTCTGCAATTAATCCACTCATCTCTTCTAAAGAAACTTTAGTAGATTTAGATAACTCTTTAGCACGTGCATGTTCAGCTCTTGTAGTTGCGATATCTCTTGCTTCTTTATCAGTATCAAGAACAACCATTACAGTACCAGTTGTTGGAACATCATTTAAACCTAAAACTGTTCCAGTTTCTGATAGTCCAAGTTCTTTAACTGGATTTCCATTATCATCAGTGATTGCTTTTACTCTACCAAAAGTAGTATCACAAACAATATTATCACCAATTCTTAGAGTTCCGTTTTGCACAATAATAGTAGCAACTGGACCTCTACCTTTTTCTAATGAAGATTCAATAACAGCAGCTTTTGCTTTTACAGTTGGATCAGCTCTTAATTCTAATAGTTCAGATTGAATTAAAATGTTTTCTAATAAATCATCAATTCCAGCACCAGTTAAAGCAGAAACTCCAATGAATTCTGTATTTCCACCCCAATCAATTGGAGTTAAATCTCTCTCAGCCATTTGAGCTTTTACCATGTCTGGATTTGCAGTTTCTTTATCCATTTTGTTAATTGCTACAATAATTGGACAACCACTAGCTTTTGCATGAGAAATAACTTCTTCGGTTTGAGGTTTAACCCCATCATCAGCAGCAACAACAATAATAACGATATCAGTAATTGCAGAACCTCTTGCTCTCATAGCAGAGAAAGCAGCATGCCCTGGAGTATCTACAAATGTGATTTTTTGTCCATTTTTTTCAACTGTATAAGATGAAATATGTTGAGTAATTCCACCTGCTTCACCTTTTGCAACTTTAGAAGATCTAATTTTATCTAATAATGAAGTTTTACCATGATCAACGTGCCCCATAATAGTAACAACTGGCGGTCGTGTAACAAAATCTGAATCATTTATATCTTCATCAAGATAATCACCAACATAATTTACATCTTCTAATGCATCTCTAACAGTTACTTCTATTCCGAACTCTTCACCAAGAATTTCTAATTCATCTTGTTTTAAGAAATCATTTTTAGTAACCATCATTCCTAAAGAAAATAAAACTGTAATAACTTCAGCAGGTGATTTTCCACAAGCTTCAGCAAATTCATAAACTCTAATATCTTCAGGAATTGTAACTTCTGTAATTTCTATAGTTTCTTGTGTTCTAGCAATTCTTTTCTTTCTTTTCCCTCTTTTTAAACCTTGAGGTGCATTTCCAAAAGCAGCTGGTCTTGAACTTCTTGATTGTTTTGCAGGATTTTGTGGTTTTGGTTCATCAAATATTTTGAATCCATCACCTAAATCCATATCTAAAAGAACAACTTCCTCACCAAGTAAAGAATCATCTGAGCTTACGAAATCATCTGTATAAGTTCTATTAACATCAAGTTTTTTACCATGATCTTGAGCTCTTACAATAGTTTTCTTTTTCTCTTTTTTTATTCTATTAATTCTTTTTTGATCTTCACTTAAAATGTGATTGTCAATATTTGATTTGTCATCTTCATCATTAGAACCTAAAATTTCACTTAATGATTTCATTTGTTTTCTTGGTTGAACTTCTAGCTCAAATGAATTAACAACTGGTTCTTCTTTTTTAGGTTTGTTCTTTTTAACAATAACTAGACCTCTTCTTTTAGGTACTATTTTATTTGCATTATCAGGATTAACTTCAGGTTTGTCTAATTCTTCTTGAGTTTTTAAAGCAGGTCTTGAAATAGGTTTAGAAATTACAACTTTTTTTAATTCAGGTTTTTTTATAACTTCCGCCTCTTTTTTTTCGATAACTTCAGTTTTCTCTAATTCTATTTTAACTTCTTTTTCTTCTTTTACTTCTTCGCTAATTTCAGGAATCTTATTTTCAATAACTTTTTTTGCTTTTGATGCTGGCTTACTCGGTAATCTTGAACTATTTCCTGTCATGATATATTTTGTAATCTCTTCAGCATCTTCATATGATACTGCACTTTGCGGTGATTTTAGTTCTATTCCTAAATCTTTAGCTTTCGCAATTACATCTTGGCTACTTGCTCCCGCTTCTTCTGCAATTTCATATACTCTTACTTTATCTGACATCTGTTAGCATCTCCTTAAGTTGTGTGACATACTTATCTTTATTTTTACACTCTCTGCAGAGTGACTTTTCGATTTTTTTATAATCTTTTCCGTTTATATCCATTTGTAAATGTTTTTCACACTCTCCACAAATATAAAAACTTCTACCATAATTATTGTAAAACAATAATTTCTTCTCTTCACATTTTAGTCTTAATAACTCTTTTTGTTCAAATTTGCCTCTGCAAATGACACAAGTTCTTAAGGTCTTTTTTAAACTAGGCAAATATTATACCTAAAATATACTTAATATCAAAGACTTTCAAATTTCTATTCTCACACCGACATTATCAAAATCTGCTACAAACACTTTGAAATGAGGAAATCTAAGCTTTAGTGCTTTTTCAAGATTTTTACTATCATCTCCATAAGCCATTGAAAATAGTGTTGAACCAGATCCAGAAAGTGTACTCATTAACGCACCTTCTTTTAAAGCAGTTTTTTGAACATCAAAAAGTTCTGGCATCTGTTTCATTCTATATTTTTGATGAACTTGATCATGAGAAGCATTTTTTAACATTTCCCAATCTTCAGCCATAAAAGCAGCTGTTAATAAAGATGAATGTGAAATATTAAAAACTGTATCTTCTTTTGAATATTTAAAAGGTAGAGTTTTTCTTGATAGTTGCGTAGATATTGCTCTATTTGGAACAACAACAACAGCTTTTAAACTTTTTGGTATCTCTTTATGAATATATCTTACTTCATTTTCTTGAACACATGCTACATTAAATCCACCCATAACGGCTGGTGTTATATTATCAGGATGATTTTCATATGCTAAGGCTAAATTCAATAATTTATCTTTTTCAAGTTTTATTCCCTCAATTGCATAAGCACTTGCAATTGCAGAAACAATAACAGCTGATGAGCTTCCTAATCCTCTTGATAAGGGAATTTCATTTTGAAATTCAAATCTAAAATGTCTTTTTTTATATGATAAGTTGTGATAAAAATCATTAAAAATTGATATAAACATATTATTATCTTTTAAAGCAGGATTATTAGCACCCTCACCTTTTAAAGATACACTATGAAATTTTGATGGTCTGATTATTACTTGATTTTTCATTGAGATTGCTAGACCTAAGCAGTCAAAACCTGGGCCTAAATTTGCACTAGTAGCTGGAACGCTTACTTTCATCCATTTCCTTCTTAAACAGCTGGTAAATTATATATCGGCAGTGTTTCTTCATTAAATTTATATTTTTCTATACACATAGGTAATTTAAAGTCGTGGATTATACTATCTTTTTCTAAAAAGTCTACTTTAATTTTATTATTTACTTTTATAAAGTATTTTTTTCCTAAGGCTTTTATTGCAGAATTTTGATTAAACTCAAAACCATCAGAAGCTTCTAGTTTAATATTTTTTGTAATACTGATTGTTTTTAAAAAAATGTAAGCAACTTTTATTGCCATAAATGAACCTGGAGAATTTACATAAATTATTTTATCTATATTATATTCTATTATAAGTTTTTCAAATAAACTTGGCAGCAAATCAGATGTTTTGCCATCAAGTTTATGTTCTTTAATTAATTTTTTATTTTCATAAATTCCAATTAATAATGGATTTGAGATAGTTATTACTAAAACTTCAATCAAATTTAACCTTAACTATCTGCATTAGCATAAGCCATTTCAAACACAACAGCTTCACTACTTGCTTCTTCTAAGTCAATAATTTCATAATTATCAGCACTTTCGAAAAGTTTTTTTGTTAACAGATGATTTAGATGATGACTTCCTGCAATTGCATCATATTCACCAACCATTGTATATTCAAGTAAAGCCATATCACCAATAGCATCTAAAATTTTATGTCTTACAAATTCATCTTCAAACCTTAAACCTTCAGGATTTAAGACTTTAGTTTGATCAAGCACAATAGCATTTTCCATAGAACCACCTTGAGCTAATCCAATACTTCTTAAATATTGAACTTCATGTAAAAACCCAAATGTTCTTGCTCGACTAATATTTTCTTTATATTCAGAAATAGAATAATCAAAATGAAATTTTTGTTTCCCAATTGCTGGATGATCAAAAGTAATCTCAAAATCATAAACAATTCTATCCGATGGTTTTAAACAAACTCTTTTGCCCTCAGGAGTTGTAACTTCAACCATTTTTTTGATTTTAATTGCTTTTTTTGATTTATCAAGCTCTTTTATTCCAGCTTCTTCAATTAACATACAATATCCAGCAGAACTTCCATCAAGAACAGGAACTTCATCATTATCAATTACTATTCTTAGATTATCAATTCCATAAGCATAAATTGCAGATAAAAGATGTTCAATTGTTGAAATAACAACTCCATCCTTACCAATTACTGTTGCCATTTTTGTGTCAACAACATACTCTTTTTTAAGTGGAATAGTAACTCCTGCATCAACTCTATAAAAAACTATTCCCATATCACTTTCTAATGGTTCAAGTCTCATTTTTACAGGGACACCTTTATGCAATCCTATTCCTACTATTTCCGTACTTTTTGCTATTGTTCTTTGTTTCATTTAGTATTTATCACTTTCACAGCATCATTTATTGTTTTAGTAACATTTGTACTTATCCAATCTTTTGTTTGCCATTCATTAGGGTTTACTTCTATTCCTTGAACTAAGACACCAAAGTGTAAATGATCACCAAATACAGCCCCAGTTGATCCAGTATTTCCAATTTGTTGTCCAGCTTTTACTTCATCATTTAATTCAACATTTGCACTACTTGTATGGGCATAAAGTGTTGCTAATCCGATACCATGATCTATAATAATAGAATTTCCATAAATTCCTAAATAATCTTTAAATATTACTTTTCCATCATTATATGTTTTAATTGGAGCTCTTTTTACACTTGCCCAATCCATTCCTAAATGCCACTCTTCATCAACTTTTTGATCATTGTAAAAATAACTTCTTCTTTCTCCATAACCCGCAACTGTTGCTGAATTTTCTAATCTTAAAAATGTTTTTAAATCATATGATGTAACTAAGTTATTAGAGAAATTTTTTCTTGTAACATCTCTAATTGTTTTAATATTCTTTTCTCTAACTTCTTTATTAGTTTTTAGGAATATATCCACAGGATCAGTTGGAATATTTACATCACTTTTTTCTAATACTTGTTTTGCTACATTTTGAATAAAATCATCTGATACTTTTATATCATCATCTTTTTCTTGAAAACTTTTAATATAAAAAGGAACTTTAGCAACACTTTTATTACCAGCCATATCAACTGCTACTAAATTTACTCTACTAAATTCTTTTATTTTTACTGGCCATGTAATAATTGCTATATAGTAATTCTTTTTATAAAAAGGGAATAGTTCAAATAATTCTTCATCATTAAACGAGATGTAATAATCTTTTAAATTTTCATCTGAAACTTCTACAATTACAACACCACTTCCACCTTGTCTTAATAAATATGAATTTGCAATTACATTTGCAACTGGACTTTTTTTATCAATAATTACTTTTGATGTTGTTACGCTTTGATTTCCTCTAAAGAAATTCCATTTACTTACATCATAAACATCAATTTTAATATTTCCATCTTTTGGTTTTTGCATTTCATTAAAAGAAGGAGGTAATATCTCTAATTCAATTAAACCTTTTTCACTTTTAGTAACTTTTGTCTCTAATTTTGTTTGTTTTTGTCCATCATCATAAATGATATCATATGATTTTATATCATTATTATCTGTGATCTCAACTTTTATTGGTTTTTGTAAATTCCAATAAATCTCTTTATCTATTGATATTTTGGGAGCAACTCTTTCAAAAGTTGGAGATAAAAATAAAAAGGCTATTAAGGCCATAACTAATATAAGAAGGATTATAAAAATCCAAAATACTTTTCCGTTTTTATTATTTGTAAATTTCAAAAATTTCCTTTAATACAATTTCTTTCGCTTTATTAACATCTAATATTTCTAATGTACAACCAGATGCATTAAAATGTCCACCACCACCAAATTTCATGGCTACAGTAGAAACATCAATTTGTCCCTTTGATCGCAAAGATACTCTTGAGACTCCATTAACTACTCTTACAAATATTGCAATTTTTACAATTGCCATACTCATAATCATATCTAGGGCATCTTCACAATCCCTATTATGAGCGCCCGTTTGTTTAAACCATTCTTCCATAGCAATAATAGAAGCAACTTCTCCATCTTTAAATAATTCTAAACTATCCAAAACTTTCGGAATAATTCTATATTTTGCCAAAGAATCTCTTCGTAAAAGTTTATTTGCAATTCCAGAAGGGCTTGCACCACACTCTACTAAAAAGTTAACCTTTTCAAAAGTCATTTCATCGCATCTTCCTAAAGAAAAAGCTAATGTGTCATCATAAATGCCAACATAAAGTGCAGTCGCAGAATCTTTTGTTATATATAAACCATTATGCTTAAAAAATTCAAAAACTAATTCAGCAGTTGAACTTTTCTGAGAATCAACAATATTAACAACCCCAAAACTATTATTTGATTTATGATGATCAAAATTTATAAGTGGAATTGATGGATCAAGTTCAAACCCTAATCTTTTATAAGTTCCACAATCAACACTTATAGCTAAATCAAAAAAAGCTGGTAATTGATCTGTGATTTTTTCAAATCTTGGTATAAAATCAAGATTTTGAGGTAAATCTGAACTTATATTAAATACTTTATGTTTTATTTTATTTTCATGGAACAGATTTGACAAAGCTAAAGCTGAACCTATAGAATCTGGATCTGGATTTACATGAGTAATTATTAATATATATCTACTTTTTTCAATAAGCTCTAATGCTTTTGTATACTCAGACATATCAACTTTATTACTAATTATAAAATCTTTTTTCAAATCAAATCCTAATCAAACTTCATAGAGAAATCAAGCCAAGTTGCTTGGTGAATTATACTTCCACTACTAATTGCATCAACACCAGTTGAAGCATAGTTTCTAATAGTTTCTAAATTTATATTTCCACTTGCTTCCAATAAAATATGTGGATAATTTTCATTTCTAAAAACTACAACCTCTTTTATTTGCTCTATAGTCATATTATCACACATAATAATATCAGCACCAGCATGCATTGCTTCTTTTACTTGGTCTAAAGTTTCACACTCTATTTCGATTTTTGTAACCCAAGAAATTCTTTTTCTTGCTTTTTTTACAAACTCTTCAAGATTATCAATAGTTCTTAAGTGTGTATCTTTTAACATTAAACAATCATCAAGTCCAAGTCTATGATTTATCGCACCACCAACTCTTGAGGCATATTTTTCAAAATCTCTAAGTTGTGGTCTTGTTTTTCTAGTATCTAGTAAAACTACACCTGTTCCTTCCATAAGCTTTGCATATTTATTTGCCATAGTTGCAATTCCAGATGCATGTTGAAGCATATTTAAAAAAGTTCGCTCAGAAGACAATAAGATTGAGGCTTTCCCCTCAAGTTCAGCAATCACATCTCCAGCTTTTATCTCATCACCATCATTTTTCAAAAATTTACAATCAAATTTCTCAGTTCTTGCTAATACTTTTGCATATTGAACACCTGCTAAAATACCATCAGATTTACAAATAGCACGTGCAGTAAATCGTCCTTTTGGAGCAACATCGAAGAATAAATCTCCTCTACCATTATCTTCAATAATGGCATTTTTAACAAACTTTTTTATATTAATCATACTTCAAACATCCTTTCAAGGGCAACTTTAGCCCATTTAGCAGTTTCTGCTGATACAAATATTTCATTCTCTTTTAATATATTATCATCTTTAATTGATTTCAAAGTATTATAAACATCTTCCAATGTTGTCTCGTTCATTGTAGGGCATTCAGGTTTTGTAGAGCTTAAAATATAAGTATTTTTTTGTCTTAATCTATTTACCATATTAAATTCAGTTCCAACAGCTATTTTTTGCTCAATAGGTAATTCTTTTATATATGCAATTAATTGAGAAGTTGAACCTACAAAATCAGCAGCATCGCAAACACTTGGATCACATTCTGGATGAACTGCTATTAAAATATCTGGATATTTATTTCTATAAAATTCAATATCTTCTACAGAAAATTGTTGATGAACTGAACAAAAACCATTATAACAGATAATATCTGCTTCTTTTAAATCAGTACCATCTCCAACAATTGCAGATTTTAGATTTAATGATTTAGCAAAATTTTGCCCTAGACATCTATCAGGAACAAAAAATATCTTTTTACCAGATTTCAAACCTTTTTCTATGATTTTATAAGCATTTGATGACGTACAAACCATTCCAGCCATTTGCCCAACTTTTGCTTTAACTGCTGCACTTGAATTTATATATGTAATTGGTAAAATATTTTCATTAGGAATTCCAGCATCATTTATTTTTTTTAAATTTTGCTCAAAATATCCCTCATCAATCATTCTAGCCATTGCACAACATGCAATTTTTGGCATAAGTACTGTTTTCTCTGGACTCATAACTTTTACACTCTCACCCATAAAACCAACACCACAAAATACCACAAACTTGGAATCTGTAAGCATTACTTTTTTTGCAAGTTCTAATGAATCACCTGTTATATCAGCTAATTCAAATACCTCGTCTCTTTGGTAAAAGTGTGCAACAAGAGTTACATCTAACTCTTCTTTTAATTTTAGTATTTCTTCTTTTAAATTCAAAATAAACCTTCACATCTTTATTAAATGTGAATATAACAAAACTTTAGTTATAATCTCATTTAATCACACACTTTATACAAGGGTAATATATGGATTTTATCACAAATACAAATATTTTATTTTTTCTTGCAGCTTATTTAATAGGTTCTATTCCTTTTGGTTCAATTTTAGCTAAAACATTTGCAGGAGTTGATATTACAACAGCTGGAAGTAAATCAATTGGAGCTACAAATGTTCTAAGAGTTGTAAAAGAAACTAATCCTAAATTAGCAAAAAAATTAGGAATTGCAACAGTTTTACTTGATGCTTTAAAAGGTGCAGTTGTATTACTCGTAGCTCTATATTATGGAGTTAGTGACTCAACGCTTTGGGGAGTTGCAATTTTAGCTGTTTTAGGTCACTGTTATTCTATTTATCTAGGATTAGAAGGTGGGAAAGGCGTTGCAACTGGACTTGGTGTTTATTTAGTACTTATTCCAATACCAACACTTATTGGTGCTCTTGTTTGGATAGTTTGTGCAAAAGTTTTAAAAATTTCATCTTTATCATCACTTTTAGGATTAATTGCGGTAATAATAAGTGCAAGTTTTTTAAATAATGGATTAAATGTAGGTTCAAATGTGCCTATGTATATTATTGCTTTTATAATAATCTATAAACATATTCCAAATATTTTAAGAATTATAAAAGGTGAAGAGAAAAAAGTTATATGAAAATTGAAATTACTGATTTAACATTTAAATGTATAATAGGAATTTTAGACTTCGAACGAATCAAAAAACAAAAAGTCATAATAAATATATCTTTTGAGTATGAATATTCAAAAGATTTATTTATTGACTACTCACATATTTCAAATCTTGTAAAAGCAACGATGAAAGAACAAAAGTTCTTACTTTTAGAAGATGCAATTTTACATCTTGAATCATTACTACTTAATAGTTACAAAATAGATACACTAAAAATCAAGATTTCTAAGCCAAATATACTCAAAAATTGTATTGTTAGTCTGAATAACTAAATAATAAACAAGACAAAAAAGCTCCTAAAATAGCATTAATCAAGCATTAACTATGTGTTAATTAAAAACTAACTTAAATTAACGCTTAATTAACACTCAAAACCTCATTTTAAGAAAACTTTAAAATTTAGTGCTGTAGAATGGCCACAACGGTATGTCGGAAAAGGTTTAAGGCAATAGTCTTAGATGAGTTCGCGCGCTCCGATAGACTGAAAACAAGATTTCGAAATTTTAGGAGAACAAATGAAAAAAATCGCAAAATTAAGTTTAGTAGCAGCTGTTGCAGTTGCTGGGTTAACTACGGCTAATGCTCAACCATTAGAAGAAGCAATCAAAAATGTAGACGTATCTGGTTCTGTTGTTTATAGATATAATGACTATAGTAATGATACTTCGGATACTTCTTCTCAAACAAATAACTATAAAATTGGTTTAAATTTAGCTTCTAAAGTAAATGAAGATGTAAAATTAAATACAAGATTTATTGTTGGAAGAGCTGCAAATGCAGGATTTGCTCAATTAGGTAATGCATCTGGTGATGATGTTAATAAAGATACAAATGCTGATGTTTCATTATCAAATGTTTATTTTGGATACACAGGTATTCAAAACACTACTGTTAATGTTGGGAAACAAGGTTTAACAACTCCTTGGACTGTTGCTATTGACTCTGATAATAATGAGCAAAATGGTACTGGAATTTTAGCTCTTTCAACTGTTGGTCCAGTTACTTTAGCAGGTGCATACTTTAATCAAACTAATTTAGATGCTTCTACAGATGCAAAAATTAGTACTTTAAATGGAACTGGAACTCCTTCAGAACAAAATGCTGGCGGAAACTTTGCAGGTGTATTGGATGGGGATGAAGATGTTGCAACAGTAGGAGCAATCGTTGCTGCTGGACCTGTTACAATTGATGCTTGGTACTTAGATTTACAAGATACTTTTGATACATACACTGTAGGAGCAAAAGCAGATTTAGATTTAGATGGTATTAAATTAGGTGCGGATGCAAGATTTGCATCATTAACTCTTGATGATGATTTTTTTGGAATAGGAACAGATAATTCTATTGCAAAAATTGCTTTAACTGCAAAAGCAGGTATTGTTAATGCAAAAGTTGTTTATGCAACTACTGATAAAGATGGTGGGTTAACTGCATTAGATAATGATGCTGTAACTACTGTAAATGGTTGGAATACAACTGTAAATGGTAAAGCTGATGCTGATTACTGGCAAACAACTTTAGGTGTAGATATTTTATCTAACTTAAATTTATCAGCTAACTACAATAATTTACAATATGTAAATGGTGCAGATGCTGATATGACTGAAGAAGAGTTATATGCTCAATTAGTATATAAAATGAGTAAAAACTTATCTACTTATGTTAGATATGGAACTTATACTAAAGATAATGACACAACTAACACTGAAGTTAATGATGATGTTAGAGGAAGATTACAAGTTGAATATACATTCTAATATTTTTAGAGTATAAAACTTTTATTTTCAAGGCTAGAGATTTTATCTCTAGCCTTTTTTTATTTCTAAATTGTAATCATTTTTAATCTTATTCTAAATATTTAATCTTATTATGCTAAAATCTACAAAATTAAAAAAAGGATTTAATCTTGAAAAAAGCGATTCTTTCAACAATAATACTATTGGGTTCATCTTCACTTTTTGCTGATACTACAATGTGTTTTAAAGAAAATCACCAATCAATGAGTACTATTGAAAACACTGCACTTGACGGTGGTCTTTGTAATGGAAAATTTACAGTAAATGACATGAAAGCAAAAGGTTGGAATGTAGATGATATAAAAATATCACAATCACCAAATGGTATGAATTTTATATATATTCTAAAAACTGCAACAACTGAAGTTTCTTCTAATTTCACAGGAAATCAAGCTCAAATGGAAGCTAATATTTTAGCAAAACTTGAAAAGAAGAAAGTTGCTGAAGAAAAAGCAAAAGTTGAAAAAGAGTTAAAAGATGCAACAATTCTTGCACAAGAACTTTATACAACTAAATGTCAAACATGTCATGGAACAAATGGTGAAAAAAGAGCTTACAATACTTCAAGACCACTAAAAGATTTATCACTTGAAGATATGCAAGAATCAATCAAAAACTATAAAGTTGGTAATGTTAATTCAATGAATGCAAATATTATGACTCCCTATGCAAACTTTTTAGATCATAATGAGATAAAAGGTATTCATGCTTATTTAAAGTCAATAAATAACAAATAAACAAATTCTACTAATATTTTTTAATTCTGAGGTATAAACTTCAGAATTAATTATTAACTATACAACTAATCCTAAATTTATAAGTAAGTTATAAGTAATTTTCCGATAATTTTATAAAACATTAAAATAAAAAAGGATTCAAAAAATGAAAATAACAAAATTAAGTTTAGCAACTGCGATTGCGATTGGTAGTATTACATGTGCAAATGCTCAACCATTAGAAGAAGCAATAAAAAATGTTGAAGTATCAGGATCTGTAGCTTATAGATATAATGACTATGAAGAAAATAATAGCTCAGTAAAAGGTGATTCATCAACTTCAAATCTTTATAAAGCGGCTATAAATATCGGTACTAAAGTAAATGATGATGTTAAATTTAACTCAAGATTTATCGCAGGAAATAAAGCTAATGCTGGTGAAGTTTCATTAAATACTCAAGCTGATAGTGATTCTAACGTAGATATATTCTTATCAGAAGTTAATTTTTCATATACAGGTGTTCAAAATACTATAATTACTCTTGGTAAACAAGCAGTTGTAACTCCATTTACTATTTCTAGAGATTCAATTGGTAATGAATCAACTGGTACAGGTGTAGTTGCGGCGACTCATTATGGAGATTTAGTTTCATTAACTGGTGGATACTTTAATCAAACTAATTTTGATAATAATGATGGTCATGCATTAGATACAATAGGTATTGATGGTTCAGAAAGTTTTTATTATGTAACTGGAACTTTAGCATATGCAGGAGCAACTTTAGATGCATCATATGCTGATTTACAAGATGAATTTGATGCATATTCTATTGGATTAACAGGTAACTATGATATTGCTGATTTAAAGTTAAATCCTTATGCTAGATATTCATCTTTAGATTTAGATTCTTCAGATGATAAAAATAGCTTGTGGAAAACAGGTATTCAAGCTAACTTAGGTATTTTTGGTGCTTATTTAGCATATGGACAAACTGATAAAGAAGGTGGAACTGTTGGTCTTGATGATAGTTCTGATGCAGGAATGGATGACCACTGGAGAGTTACATTATCAGGTATAAGTGATGCTTCTGCAATTTATGCATCTGTTGATGCACAAGTTACTGAAAAAGTAAATGTTGCATTAAAATATAGTGGTATTGATGTTGGAGCAAATTCAAATGATTTAGATCAAAATGAAATCTATGTTCAAACTAAATATAAAATGAGTAGTAATTTATCAACATATTTAAGACTTGGTCAATTAGAAAAAACTAATTACTATGGTACTAATGATGATTTAAAATCAAATATGGGAAGACTACACGTAGAATATTCTTTCTAATCTAAAAGTTTATTTTACAAAAAAATTAAAAAGCTCAAAGTTTCTTTGAGCTTTTTTTATATCTAACTCAAAAGCTTCCTAACCAACTTTTATACATATTTTATGTATAATGCCTTTTTTTAAAGGATTACACTAAATGGATGCATACGAATATTCAGAACTATTAAAACTTTTAAACACTAAACTTAAAAATATCAAAGGTATTTTAAAACCTGATGATTTAAACAAAAGATTAGATGAAATTAAAGAAGAAGAATCAGCACAAGACTTTTGGAATAATATAGAAAATGCTACAAAAATCGGTATTGAGAAAAATAGAATTTTAGGAAAATTAAGTAAATATAATAAAGCAAATGATTCTTTAAAAGGAACAAATGAACTTTATGAGATGGCAAGTGATGAAAAAGATGAAGATACTTTTGAAATGCTTTATGATGAAGCACCTGAACTTGAAAAATTAATTAAATCAACTGAAATTTCGGTAATGCTATCTAATCCTGATGATGCTTCAAATGCAATTGTATCTATTCATCCAGGAGCTGGTGGAACTGAATCGCAAGATTGGGCATCAATTTTATATAGAATGTATTTAAGATGGGCTGAAAGAAATGATTTTAAAATAGAACTACTTGATTATCAAAATGGTGATGAAGCTGGAATCAAAGATGTTTCTTTTATCATCAAAGGTGAAAATGCTTATGGATATATGAAAGCTGAAAATGGTATTCATAGACTTGTTAGAATCTCTCCATTTGACTCAAATGCAAAAAGACATACTTCATTTTCATCGGTAATGGTGAGTCCAGAAGTTGATGACAATATTGATATTGTAATTGAAGATAAAGATATTAGAATTGATACATACAGAGCAAGTGGAGCTGGTGGGCAACATGTTAATAAAACAGAATCAGCTATTAGAATCACACATATTGCTACAAATATTGTAGTTCAATGTCAAAATGACAGATCTCAACACAAAAATAAAGCAAGTGCAATGAAAATGCTAAAATCAAGACTATACGAACTTGAACTTGAAAAACAACAAGCAACAAAAGATGGTGTTGAAAAAAGTGATAATGGCTGGGGACATCAAATTAGATCTTATGTACTTCAACCATATCAACAAGTAAAAGATAGTAGAAGTAATATTGGTTATTCAAATGTTGATGCTATTTTAGATGGTGATATTACAAAAATTATTGAAGATGTTTTAATCGCAACTGCAAAATAAATAGTGATGTTATCACTATTTATTTTGTATTATTTTGATAGTACAAGTCACACCAGCTCTTAATATAAACCCCTCTGGAACTTCATCAATATGAATTCTTACTGGAATTCTCTGAGCTAACCTCACCCAAGTAAAAGATGGATTTACATTTGCTAAAAGTCTTTTTCCAAAATCATTATCCCTATCCGTTATTCCATTTGCAATACTTTCCACATGACCTTTTATAATAAAATCTGTTCCAAGAGGCTGAATATTTGCAATATCACCCTCTTTTATAAGAGGGATTTTATGTTCTTCGAAATATCCATAAATCCAAAAAGAATTATTAATAATTAGAGCTAGACTATTTTCACCTTTATTTATATAATCTCCATTTTTTAAAACTAAATTCGTAACCCAACCATCTTCACTAGCTTTTACACTTGAACGCTCTAAATTTAATTTTGCAATATTTAATT
This sequence comes from Arcobacter venerupis, assembly GCF_013201665.1. Taxonomy (NCBI): domain Bacteria; kingdom Pseudomonadati; phylum Campylobacterota; class Epsilonproteobacteria; order Campylobacterales; family Arcobacteraceae; genus Arcobacter; species Arcobacter venerupis. Next base: position 2,799,963 of record NZ_CP053840.1, read on the forward strand.
CAACTAAAGCTTTATCATAATTTGCTTTTGCAATTTCTAATTGATAGGTAGCAGTTTCATGTTCTTCTTTTGAAATAACATCATTATTTACTTTAAATCTTCTATCAAACTGTTTTTTCTTCATTTGATATTCAGATTTTTGGATTTCAAAAAGTGTTGCATATTTTGCAACATCTTCTAAAAATCTTTTTTTATCAATTTGAAAAATCAACTCACCTTTTTTTACAAGTTGATTGTCTTTTACATAAACTTTTTCAACTAAACCACTAACATCAGGAGAAATCATAATTGTATCTGCACGAATACGTCCATCTCTTGTCCATGGATTATTCATATAGTTATGCCAAAGTTTTAGTGCTAAAAAAATTGCAATTACAACTATAAAAAACGTAATTACAAATTTAATAAATTTAATTAATTTACTATTTTTATTCATTATTATATTTCCTTATTTATAAATCAAAAGTGATGTAGCAGCAAAAAGTGCTACAAAAAGTGCTGTTCTAAACAATCCTGGATGCCAAACATAATTATAAACTCCAAGATCAGCTAAAATTCTATTTATCAAAATTTGAACAATACCTACTATTATAAAAATTACTACCATTGTTGGTATTTCATTTCCTAACAATGTAACAACTAAATTCATCTTATTTATCCTTTTGAGGGTAGTGATATTTTATTTAACATAAGAGTATAAATCAAAGAAATCTCAACTAAAATATTTTGCATAATTTTTTGTTCAATAGCTGATTTATATACTCTATTTTTTTCTAATTCTATAAACTCTTCTCTAATCTTAAAAAAGATTTTTTCTTTTTTCTTTTCATCTTTTAAAGAAAAATAATCTTTAATTGAATTTAAAATTTCATAAACAAATTTTGGTTGATTGTCTTTTTTAAACTCTTTTAATAAATTTTTTATATCTATGATTGCCCTAGCTATTTCAATACTTGAAAGTAACCATTGAAAGATTAAAATATTTGATTGAGGATTTAATCTTCCTTGAGTTGAAAAATGTTGAATCAAATCTAAACCACGACTTTCTAAAACTACTCTTCTTAAATCCTTCTTCTCATTGATTAATTTTATTATTCTATTTACTAAAAGATTTGATACTCTTCTTTTTGTCCAAGATTCAGACCAAGAATTTACAAGTTCATAAGCAACACCAGCAACTATAATTCCTATCAAAGAAGCAATACTTGTTTCAAAATAAGTAATATAATCCATACTATAATATAAATTCATCGAACAAACAGTAATAATAATAAAAATAAATCCAAATGCAAATAATCCTCTTTGAGGTGAAGTTCCAAGCCATGCAGCTATTGCAAAAACAGGTGCCATTACAAAACAAAAAGTTGGTATATCACTAACATAAGTTGGTATTAAATAAAAATTATAAATTCCCGCTACAAAAAAAGATAAAATTGAACCTTTTAAAAAACTTTTACTTGCATCTATTGGATTTGGATTAGAACTAAACATAAGAGTGGTTGCAACAGCTGAGATAATCGCAAAAGGAGCATAACCCCAAGCTGTAATTATCCAAAATATTGTCATAACTATTAAAACAACTACTGCTCTAAATGAGGCTAAAAGTACAAGTAAATTATCAGTATAAGTTGAAAATTTTAATGATTGAGTAACTACTTCAGCTTCTTCATTTCTTAACTTACTATTCAAAAATGATATATATGTTTTTGTATATTGTGAAAATTCATCAAAAAATCGTACTACTAAAAAGGATGATGAATTAAAATCATTTTGTAAATCAAAATCTAAATCTTTGAATTTTTCTTTTTTTAAAACTATTCTCTCTTTTATTTTTATTTTTGTTGTTTCAAGTTCACTTACTATATTTTCAACATTATGTTCAAATAAACTATCAGAATATTTTTCCAAAAAAGTTTTTATTGGTTCATAAATCTCTTGCAATGATAAAATTACATTTTTCTCTATTTTTTCATTATTGGAAATACTATTTATGATATTTTTTAAAGAGTGAAAAGTAACGGATAAATGCATAAATTCAGAATTTAATCTTTGATAATACATCTTATCTTTTTTATTTATATTACTTTCAAATATACTATTTACTCTAAGAGCATCTGAACCTAAAATATTTTTTGAAAAATTTGAAGTACTATTTTCTTTACTAAAAATATTATTTGTATCTAAAATCGATAAAAAAATATTTTTATATCTTTGTTTTTCACTTGCAAATAGTGTATCTGATAATTTTTTTGGAAACACAACTTCACTTATTACACTAGCACTTAATAAACCAACTACAACTTCTGAAAATCTTTCAATTGCAAAGCCGTAAACACTTAAAGGGTTATGAATATTTGGTAAAACAATTAAGGCAACAGTATAACCAGAGAGAACAAATCCATAAGAGATAAAGTTTCTATATTTAAATCCTGCTGCTGCACAAATTGCTATCCAAATAGTAAAAAACCCCATAAACCAAACTCTATCTTGAGAAAAGGCAGAAGTTAAAACTAAAGAGATAATAAATCCTATAGTTGTACCTAAAAATCTATAAAAACTTTTTGAAAAAACCATTCCACTATACATTTGCATTACTATAAAAACAGTAAATACAGAAGTTTGTGGACTTGAAAGATTTAGAAACATAGATACACTCATTGCAATCAATGCAGAAATAGTCAATTTAACAACATAAACAATAATTGTTAAATCACTATTTATCCACTCTTGCAAAGCAAGTTTTAAAATGCCAAATTTAACCTTTGACATTTTTTAAATTCTCTTCTTTAAAACCACCACCAATTGATTTTATTAATTCTAACTCTAGTTTTGAATGACTCTCTAATAATTCCATTTCTACAATATGAATCATTAAACTATTAATTTTTGAATCAAAATAAAAAATTTTGTCATTTAATCCTATCTGAAATCTTTTATTTGCAATTTTTTCATTTAATTCAACAGATTTTTGCTCTTCATTATGCATTCTTATCTGCAAATTTTTATATTCTATTTTATTTAATACACCTATAACTTCATTTACTGCTTTATTAACAATATCATTATACTCATAGATTGAACTATTATATTCAACTACTTTTTCATCTAAATTAGCTGCTCTTTTCCCCCAGTCAAAAATTGGTAAATCAACTGCAAATCCAACAGATGGTACACTTGAAGCTTTTGATAAAAAATCATTTGATAAGAAAGAAGTAAATCCTAATACTCCTGACAAATTAATATTTGGATAAAACTTTGTAGCTGCTACATTAATATTTTCATCATTACTTAAAACTATATATTTCTGAATTATAACATCAGCTCTATTTGATAATAAATTTAAATTAATATCTTTAGGAATTGATAGATTAGTTGAACTATTTACATTTGGTTTTTTCAAGTTTTGGGCAAATGATGGTAAAAATCCACCCAAAATACAAATACTTGCTTTTTGGCCTTTGATTATCTCTTCAATAGAATATATATTATATTTTATTTGAGAAATTTGAGCTTTTTTGTTATTTAATGAAACTTCATCAGCTAATCCGATATCGTATTTTTCTTTTAACAATTTTGATTCATTATCTAATATTTTTGCAATCTCTTCTAAAATCTCTACTTTTTTTTCATTAAAATTCCATGATAAATAAAGTTGCGTTATAGCTAAAGATAAATCTAATTTACTTTGTTCAATAAATGCCAATTGGGCATAAGCTCTATTCTTTACAGATTTAATTTTTGATTTCCGTTCATCCCAAAAATCAAATTTATAATCAAGTGTTGTTCCTACATGATAAGTTGTGAATTCGCCACCACCAAGAGGAGCTGGAAATATATGGTTTTCACTAAATCTCTGTCTTGTTACATCTGATTCAAAAGAGATATTAGGTAAATTCTCTGATTCAACTGATTTAATTATTGCATTTGCTTTTTCATATCTTTGTTTTATACTTTTTAATGAATTTGATTCTTCTAAAGCTTTTGTTATAATTAAATTTAGTTGTAAGTCTTGAAAAGATTCCCACCATTTAATAGTTAATTCATCTTTACTCTTATATTCTTTGATTATTTTTAATTCATCCGATATCTTTGACTCATCATTTTTTTCTATTTTATTAATTTTAGGAACACAAGCTATTAAAATAAAACTGCAAAAAATGATATAAATAAAACTCTTTATCTGCATCATTTATCTTTGTTTAAATTGTAATAAATTTTATCTAAAATATATAAAAACTCTTTTTTCTGAGTCTCAGAAATTCCATCTAAAATTCTTTTTTCTAGCTCTTTTGCAATTATTATTAATTTATTTTCTAGTTCAATACCCTCTTTTGTTATTGCTATTAAATATGCTCTACGGTCATTTTCTTTTGCTTGTCTAATTATTAATTTTTTTGATTCAAGTTTATCAAGAATAAGTGTTAAAGCAGATTGTTTGTGATTTGTCTCAATTGCTAAATCTTTTTGAGTCATTTTATCTTTTTCACATAATTTTAATAATACAACAAATTGAGTTGTTGTTATTTCATATGGTAAAAGTGCAATTTCCATCTCACTTTTTATACTATTTCTAACTTTTGCAACTTTTATTCCAAGATACTCTTCTAATGTATAATTCATTTGAAAACCTTTTTTCATTTTTTTGAATGTATCATATCATTAATTAATATATTATTAACATGTTAAGTATATTTAGAAAAAAAATTATTCTCTATCGCATATTATTGAATATGCACAATAAGTACAATTAGATTTATCATTGCATTTTGAAAATGAAATTTCATTTTTTGAACTTTCTTTTAATTCGTTAAACTTTTCACATAATAACTCAAGTTTTTTATCCAATGCAATTTCACAAATAAGTGAAGTATTATTTAAATCATAATAATAAGCTTCAATTCTTTGTGTTTTATAAAGTTCACTCATTGCAAGATAATAAAATTCTAATTGAAAATCATCTGTTTTTTCATAATTTTTCAAAGTATCAACACTCAATGAACTAGAAGTTTTATAATCTATAACTTCATAAGTATCGCCATTCATATCAATTCTATCAATAACACCTCTGATTTTTATTCCCTCAAATTCACATTCAAAAGTTTTTTCTAAAGCAATTATTTTTCTATTTTTTAATCTATCTTTTTCATATAAATAAAAATCATAAAGTTTCTTTTTCCATATTTCTAAATCTAAAATCAAAAATGGATTTGTACTTTTATACTTATTAAATAAATCTTCAATTTTTTCAAAAGAGAGTTCATTTGAATTTTCATTAGCAGTATAATAATCTTCTAAAATTGAGTGAATAATTTCACCTAATTCATAAGCTTTAGGTTTTAAAGAAACAGTGTGTTCTCTTATTTTTAAAATATTTTGTAAATAAAATTTTCTTTTACACTGTAAATAAGTTCGTAATGATGTTGCAGACCAAGTAATTTTTGATAAATCAATCTTAGCTATTATTTCCTCTTCAAAATGATTGATTTTATGATTATTATAAAGAATATGTTTATACATATTATCATTGGTATCCGTTTTAATATGAGTATTAAATAGTTCATTTGCAAATCTTGATATTTGATTTGTATCTGAATTAACATATGATATAAATACATTTTTTGATGAGCCAATCAATCTTTTATAATAATATTTTTGTAAAGATTCTCTATCTGTTTGTGTTGGAAGCTGAGAGAGTTGTTTTAATTTTGTTGATAAAAACTTATCTTTAACAGAAATTTTTGGAATAAAAGATTCATTAAAATCACAAATTATAACTGTTTCAAAAGATACTGCTCTTGTTTCAAGAAGTCCTAAAACTGTTACTTTCCCTGAGTTTACATCATCTAAAGTAATTGAATTAAGTCTTTGTAAAAATATTTTATAAACATCTTTTAATAAAATATTATGATTAGTTGAAAATAATATAATATTTAGCTTATAGAGTAATTCATCATATTTTTCAAGTAAATCACCATTTTTTTCAAAAGATTTTATAAACTCAGAAATAACTAGAAAATTCTCTTTAGTGGCTTTTTTATTCCAAATAGTTCTAATATTTTTGTCAATGAATAACTTATCAATTCTAAAAAACTTCAAAAATTCAAGATGTTTTATTTCATCTTCATTTAAATATGAAAATATTGAATATGCAATTTGATATAAGTTTGCATTTTTAATACTTTTACCCATTGCGTAATTAAAATATCCTTCATTATCAAATAGTTGCAAGCTAACGGCAAAATTCTCATCTGGCAATACTAAAGCAATATTTGAAGGATTTACTCCATTTTGTACTGATTTTGTAATAATACTTTTAATATATGCAATTTGATTAAGTCTTGAAGAAAAACCTTTTAATTCTACAAATGCTAAATTATTTATAATCTTTTCTTCTTCTAAAATAAGTTTATTTGTTAAATCAATTTTATATTTATAATCTAGTTTTATATCAAAATTTAAACTATTAAAAACTTCAAGAGATTTTTGATTATATGTATTTGAATAAAAATTTATGTTTAAATTAACTACTTTTGATATTTTTTCAACTATGTCAAACTCAACTTTTGTGAAATATCCTTCGAAATGTAACTCTGCATTTTCAAATTTCTTTAAAAAACTTTCATTAATTCTATAGTGTTTTTCCATATTTATTCTATCAACATAAGAATTTTTTTCTAATATCTCTATGTAATTCTTTTTTATCATTTGAAGAATTTGTAAATGTTCAAAATAAAAATCGTAGGTATCAACATTTTGAATATCACTTATCTCTATTTTTTCACTTGCTAATTCTAAAAAGAATCTATATATGTAATCACTTTGTTTTAAAAATTTTGTAAAATTATTTGAAATTCCTAATTTCTCAATATTTATATCTTTAATAGCTTCATTTAAAAAAAGAACTCTTTGCTCTTCTTCGCAATATTTCATATTATCAAAAACTATTGATTTTTTAAAAAATTCATCTATTGTAAGTATAAAAGGTAAAAGAGTATTTGTACTTTTTTGTGTAGTAATAAAACTTCTAATCGCCCTTGATGTAGGGAAGATTAGAAGTTTTTTTTTAAATTGCATTTGTTTTTATATAGATATAACCTGTATTTTCATCAACTTTGAAGCTACCTGTTATAATCCAATTTGTTTCATCTTTAATTTCAAATAAAGAAGTAAATACTTTATCATTATTATGAAACTGTTCATTTTGCAAGATCAAATCAGAATTAGCAGAAATAGTTTTAGAAACTTCAAGCTCTATAGTTATATCTTTTTTCTCTTTCGTAATTTTATCAATAACAATTACTTTTAGTGTATTTTGACCTATTTTTAAAATGTTTTTATGTTCAGAATATTTTTCAATAACCCTTTGGGAAAATTTAATATCTGAAGTTGTTAAATCAAGTTTTTTATCATTTATATCTATTTCAAAGTCATATTTAGCCAAAAATACATCATTTGAAGTCATCATGTCATTATAATTTTCATCAACTTCTTGATACTTTTTCATAAAACTTTTATCTTCAATAACAGGTACAGAAACTGCACTTTTAACTGTCCAAACAATCATAGAAAATACGAAACCGAAAATTCCTATAAAAAATAAAGGCCAATAATTTCTTTTCATTATTCTACTTTCTCTTTCTTAATATAGCGTATGTGTAAGCTAATAATCCTAAAACAACTACTGAATACATAAAAACTCGCCAAATTGTACTTGATACCTTACCAGCATTTCCAATACTACTTTCTAATTTAACTTTTTTTGATTCAGCTATTGTATCTGCAATTGCTGCATATCCGTTTAAAGAAGCTGCACTAACTTTTGCAAAAAGTGTATTTTTATCATTTGAAGCTAATAAAGGCACAACATAACCATCTAAAATATCATTTTTATTTATAATGCCTTTTAGTTCATCACTAAATAATAAATTAACATGTGTTTCTTCAACAGAAATACTTAATAGTACATAAGGTTTTTCAAGAGTTTCTACTATTTTAGTTTCATTATTTTTGATAAAATCAATTTTATCTTTTGTACTAATATGTTCAGCTAATCCTAAAGTAGATTTTGCATATATGTATATATTAACACCTAATTTAGATTTAGTTTCATCACCTATTTGATTTATTTTTTCTATCGCTCTATTATCTATTAATTTATCATCATTTAAGATAAAATTCTGAGCGCTTAAGTTTTGGCAGAAAAAAAATAGAAGTGAAAAAATCACTCCTACTTTTATAAAATTATATCTTTTCATTAACCAACAAACACTTTTGCTGAATCAAAGAATCCATAATATACAGTCATTACAGCTGATACAACAAGTAAAATACCAATAATTTTTTCCATATCTTACCCCTTATTTACCAGAACCAACAAGTTGATACTGTTTATAATTATCTGAACTATTCATTTTTAAACCATTCAAATCTTGATTGATTTTATAAAAATTACTAGCCTCATTTTGTTGTACTTTTATCCCATTAAATGTTAATACACCTAATATTGTTAATAACAATACAACTGCTACTAACATACCTGTAATACCATTTAGTTTAAAAGTCCCTCTCTCATTCTCATTCATTTGTGTATTTCCAGCCATCTTACTCTCCTATACTTCTTAAGTATGTAGCTAATGCTTTCTCTTGTGTCTCATTTAATCTACCATCAAAACTTGGCATTGATCCAATAGCACCTTTTTTACCATTTTTTAGTACAGCTGTTACTAAAGCATCATCATAAGCTCTGATATTTGGAGCTACAAACTCCATACCTTTTCCATCATCACCATGACAACCAGCACAAGTAGCAAATGAAGCAGGTTGTTCACCTTTAAATCCACCAGCAACATAATCAGCAACTGCATTTATATCTGCATCTTCTGTTAACATCATTGGAGGCATTCCAGCTGGATATACTGTTTTTAAGTTATTCGCACCATTTTTAATAACATAAACAACTTGCTCTTTTGACATTCTTTTTGTTAAGTTATGAGCTTTACCATCAATTCCCTCAGCATCTACACCATGACAAGGTGCACATTGTACTAAGAAAGTTGATTGACCCATAGCTTTTAAAGTCTCATCTGATGGGTTTTCCCATTTCTTCTCAAATTTTGCATTATATTCTAATGTCTCTTCATTCCATTGACCAACTTGTGAAAATCCATTTATTGGATAACCAACAGTAAAATACCAGAACATCCAAATTATTGTTCCTATAAATGCTAATGCCCAACCAGTTGGAACTTGGTTTTTATATTCACCAATCCCATCCCATTTCTCTTCTGCTAATTCACCACTTGCTGTATCATTTTTCATTTGATTAACATATTTTAATGCAACAAATACAGTAATTGTAATAATAGCTACTGCACCCAGCATTGTTAAGCTGTTAATATAATCATCACCATTAAAAGCATCACCTGCTACAAAGTAAGTTCCTGCTAATAAAGCGATGATAAGAATTATTCCACCTATAACCATAGATTTCATCTTATTTCTCCTTATTATCTATATCTTTATCATTTTTTCTTTCTTCAAGAGGAACTGAAACACTTGAATCATCATGTACAAGTTTTGAATATTTTTCATAATCTCTCTCTCCTGTTTTATCCCTTTTATATATTGAATAAGCATAAGAGTAAAAAATAATAAATATTACTAAAATCAAAAAGAATTTAGCATACCCTTGTAATGTTAAAAGTGTTTCATAATCCATAACAACCTCTATTTTAAAGAATTTAAATATGCAATTAATGCAACTATTTCAGGAATTTGACCGTTTGCAACAGCATCTTTTATAGCTTCATTTTTCATATCAGCAGCAATAGCTTTTGCATCTTCTTTTGCTTTTGCAATTGCTGTAGCATAATCACCTAACTCTACATCAATTTTCCCATCACCATTTAAATCTTGATCATATGGTGTTGCAAACACTGTTTTTACTGTATATGCTTCTGCATATGCTGTATCTAAATCAGCTTTATTTGTAAATTGATGTTTATATGCTGGCATAATACTTCCAGGAACAACAGCTGATGGTTCATACATATGGTTTTCATGCCAATCTGTAGTTCTATAATTTCCAACTCTCATTAAATCTGGACCTGTTCTTTTTGATCCCCATAAGAATGGTCTATCATATGCATACTCACCACTTAATGAATACATCCCATATCTATCAGTCTCTGATTTAAATGGTCTAATTAATTGTGAGTGACAAGCATTACAAGAATCTTTTATATAAACTTGTCTACCTGCTAATTCTAATACACTGTATGGTTTTGTACCAACAGTTGGTCTACTTTGTTTTGCAAAATCTGGAATAACTTCAACAATACCCGCAAATGCAACGAATAAAAATACTAGTACCGCAAAGAAAAACGGTCTTTGTTCAAACCAATGAAACATAATTTCTCCTTTTCTTACGCAGCTACTGGTGTAGCATTTACTGGTTCTTTATCAAGTACTCTTCCACATCTAATAGTTTTATAAATATTATATGAGAACATAAAGAATCCAATTAGGTATAATAACCCACCAACTGCTCTAATTGTATAGTATGGATGTAATACAGTTACTGTATCAATAAATGAATATACTAAAGAACCATATTCATCATAAGCTCTCCACATCATACCTTGTGTAATACCTGCAATCCACATAGAAGTAAAGTATAAAACAATACCTGTAGTTTGTAACCAGAATTGTGTATCCATTAATGATTTAGAGTAAATCTCTCTTTTATACATTCTTGGAACCATATGGAATAGTGCTGCCATAATCATAAATACAACCCATCCTAAAACACCATCATGTACATGTCCTGGAATCCAGTCAGTAAAGTGTGCGATAGCATTTACAGATTTAATAGCTTGAATTGGTCCTTCAATAGTTGATAACATATAGAAAGTTGAAGCTAATACCATAAATTTAATTAGTGTATTTGTTTGTAATTGTTGCCACTCACCCTTCATTGTTAAAAGCATATTAATAGCTGATCCCCATGATGGTAAAATTAAAACAACTGACATAACAGAACCCATTGTTTGCATCCAGTCTGGAACAGTTGAATAAATAAGGTGGTGTCCACCAGCCCATAAATAAACAAATAATAATCCCCAGAATGCTAAAATAGAAAGTTTATAAGAATAAACATTCTGACCAGATTCTTTTGGTAAAAAGTAATAAATTAAAGCAATAATTGGAGTTGTAAAAACGAATGCAACAGCATTGTGTCCATACCACCATTGAACTAAGGCATCATTTGTACCTGAATACATAGAAACAGAGTGAATCCATGAACCATAACCAGATACTAAAGCTGTTGGAACTTCCATATTATTAAATAAATATAACATTGCAACTGCGATAAATGTAGCAATAAAATACCATAAAGAAATATAAAGAGTTCTTTCTCTTCTAATTCCAATTAATCCAAAAATTGAAATACCCCATAAAACCCACCAAACAACAACTAAGATATCTAAGGGCCATTCTAACTCAGCATATTCTTTTGAAGTTGTAATACCCATAAAAAGTGTAACAACTGCTAAAAGAATTGTAATAAAATATAACGCAAAGTGTAATTTAGCAATTGCCATTAAAAAAGGTGACTCTTTTAATGAAACTTTTAATACCCTTTGTGAAATATAATACCATCCTGCAAAAATACCACTTAGAGCAAAACCAAAAGCAACACCGTTAGTGTGTAAAGGTCTTAATCTACTGAATGTACCATATTCTCCAGCTAAATGATTTAACTGTGGAAACGCCAATTGAAACGCAAGTATAACACCAACTGTCATACCTATGATACCAAACAAAATTGTTGCAAATGTAAACGCTTTTGCAACTGAGTAATCGTACTCAATTTGTGCACCGTTTTGCATCAATCTCCTCCTACTAATTTTATATACAAGTCACAAAAATGTCACTCATTGCGGTAATCATAGCCAAGAGAAACTTAAAATTAACAAAAGAATTAACGAATAATTAACAAATAAAATGTATTTTTATTATAATTTTAACTTATAAAACAAGAGACTTTTTATCTTATTTGATGCCTTTTAATATCTGCTGAGTTTCTCTTTGCATCGTTTTAGCTTTCATATCTTCTCTTTTATCATGTAACTTTTTACCTTGAGCCGTTGCTACTTCAACCTTTATCATATTTTTATCATTAAAATATAATTTTGTAGCAATTAAAGTTATTCCATCTTTTGTAACTTTTGAAAATAATTTTGCAATTTGTTTTGAATGTAAAAGTAATTTTCTATCTTTTCTTTCATCTGGTCTATAAGTTGTATGAGTTGTACTTAAATGTGAAATATGCATGTTTAAAATAAATACTTCGCCTTTTATTATTCTAACAAATGAATCTTTTAAATTAATTCTTCCTTCACGAATAGCTTTTACTTCACTACCTTCAAGCATGATTCCTGCTTCTAATGTATCCATAATTGTAAAATCATGGAATGCTTTTCTATTTTTAAAAACTAAATTTTTTTTTGTATCTTTTTTATTTGACATGAGTTACCTTAAAAAATGAACTTCCACTTCCACTAAAAAACCAATTTTCTTTTGCATATTCTTCTAATTGTGAATATACACTTATTGCTGGTTCATATAAGTCATTAGCTTCTTTTATATCAAAATTACTTAAAATTTCTGTTGATTTCATTTTAAATAATCTATCTGATTCTTCTTTTGAAATCTGTTTATAAAATTTTTCTCTAAAAACTTTAAAAATTTCACCTGTATTACACTTGATTTTAGGAGTTATTGTTTGTATATCTAATATTTCTTCTTCAAATTTTTCAACAATTTCTCCAATACCAGTTACATTAGCACTATCGTATTCATAAACAAAGAAAGGGACATCTGCCCCAATTTTAACTGCTATATAACATAATTCATCTTTTGATAAATTTAGATTGCAATATTTATTTGCCATAAGTAAAAATGTAGCTGCATTTGAACTTCCACCACCAAGACCTGCAAACTCTGGAATATTTTTGTCAATTATCACACTATAATTTTTAAAAAACTCTTCAACACCTTCAAAATTTTCTATTAATTTGTATGCTTTATATACAGTGTTTGTCTCCATTTTGCAACCAAAATTTCCTATAATACAAAATGCTTTCCTGCTAGATTTAATAAACGAGATAGTATCATACAAACTATGTACTCTAACAAACCTAGATACAAGTTCATGATACTCATCTCTTTTTTTTGAAATTTTTAGAAAAATATTCACTTTAGCGTAAGATTTCTCACTCATTTCATTCATGCTTTTAGAACCTTATTTAATAAATATTTTACATCACCATCTTCTATTTCTATAATACTAAAAAATTTATCTGTAATAATTAGATATTTCCCATTTTCTTTTATTTCTAAATAATCTATAGAAATTTTTTTACCTGTGTTTAGCCATTCACTTGTACCAAAATATTTATTTATTGGTAAATCAATATAATCAAGAGGATCTAAATCTTTTTCATTATCATAAAAGAATGCACCTTCATTTATTCTTTCTAGATAAGAAAGAGTTCCAACTGTTCCTAATTTTTCTAATAATATTTGTGCAAAAGATCTAATATAAGAACCTTCGCTCACTGTTGTTTCAATTGTAATAAATGGATGTATATACGAAATAAACTTTGTATCATAAATATGCATATTACATTTATTTAATTCAACATCAAGACCTTGTCTTGCTAAATCATAAGCTCTCATTCCATCAACTTTTTTTGCAGAGAATTTAGGTGGAATATATTCTAAATCACCAATTAATGAATTTAATTCTAATTTAATATTTTCAACATTGATTTTATCAACTAAATCTACACTTATAACTTTTTCAATATCAAAAGATTCAGATTGAGCGCCTAACCAAACAACTGCTTTATATGTTTTTGGAGTTTTTTTCAAATATTTAAAAAGTTTAGAATATTGACCAAAGGCAACTATTAAACACCCTTTTGCAAAAGGGTCTAAAGTTCCACTAAATCCAGCTTTTTTATTTTTATATTTCTTTTTAATTTTTGTTAGATAAAAATTTGAACTCATAAACAAAGGCTTATTCACGACTATCAATTTATTAATTGATTCTTTATTATAAAATCTCTTTTGCAAAATTTTTCCGTTTATGCTTTTTGAACAAATGAAGATAAAATATCTCTATGTGTTCCGCCAAAATTTATTGTTAATTTATAATCTTTTCCAGCATTTGTAGATTTAATAACTCTTCCCATTCCAAAAATCTTATGTTGCACTAAATCACCTTTTCTAAAACCTGATTGTTTTTCAATAGTTAAGCATCCTTTTATAAGTCCACTTTCACTTAAAAACCTACTTTTTATTAATGTGGTTCTTTTCCCTTTATAAAATCTTGAATGAACAAATGATAAAGTTAGATTATCCATAGCTCTTGTAATTGCCACATAACCTAATCTTCTTTCTTCTTCCAAATCACTTCCATCACCAACAATTGGGAAAAATCCTTCTTCAAAGCCAATAATAAAAAGTTTTTTAAACTCTAAACCTTTAGAAGCATGAATACTCATCATTGAAACAGCTTCTCCATTATATTCATCTTTTTCACTCTCAAGTGCAATTTCATTTAAAAAATCTTTTAAATCTAAGTGTGGATTTTGAATAAAATAATCTCTAATATATCCATAAAACTCATCAATATTAGCTTGTCGTTCAAATCCATCTGGAAGATTATCATATGATGCTCTATAATCAAATGTTTCTTCAAAAGTGTCAAAAAATTTCATTTTTGACTCTTCTAATAACTCTTTTAAATCTAAAATAGAAGCTTCAAATACCTTTAGAGTTCTTGCATTTTTTTTACCTACAATTGAGCTTATCTCTTCTGAATCTAATTGTTGTATTAAATCAAAAATTGATTTACCGCTTTCAATTGACTTTGCCTCAAGTTTATCAATTGTTGTTTTACCTATTCCACGTTTTGGTTTATTTATAACTCTTTTGATTGAAAAGTTATCATTAGCATTTGTAAGAATTCTAAAATATGCAATTAAATCTTTAATTTCAGTTCTTTCGTAAAATTTCATTCCTCCAACTAATTTATAGTTTAAACCTGCTTTGTTAAAACCCTCTTCTAAAGATCTTGATAGGGCATTTACTCTAAATAATATTGCAATATTTTTAGGACTAGTTCCCTCATCAATTAATTGTTTAATATCTTCTATTATTTTTCTTGTTTCTTCATTTTCATCTTGTGATTCATAAACTCTGATTGAATCACCTTTTTGTCTTGTTCCAATAAGTCTTTTCCCAAGTCTATCTCTATTGTGTTCAATCAATTGATTCGCATGATTTAAAATAGTATCTGTTGATCTATAATTTTCTTCAAGTTTAACAACATTTGTATCTTCAAAATGTTCTGAGAAATTAAGAATATTTTTTATAGTTGCACCACGCCATCCATAAATTGATTGATCATCATCACCAACAACACAAAGATTATTATGACTTGAACATAAAAGTCTTAAAAGTCTATATTGTAACTCATTTGTATCTTGGTACTCATCTACCATTATATACTGATATTTTTGACTTATTTCATTTGCAAGTTTTTCATTTTTACTTAATATTCTATATGGAAGTAATAATAAATCATCAAAATCTACAAGATTATTTTTTTCTAAATATGCTTCATATTTTTCATAAATTTCTGCGATTTGTTGATAGAGTTTTAATTGAGCTGCACTTTTTGCTTCACTTGGAGTTAAGAGTGAATTTTTATATTTTGAAATTTCTGCTACTAATAATGATGTTGTAATATCTTTATCAATAGATTTTATTATTCTTTTTTTATCATCTGTATCAATTATTATGAAATTATTCTTTCTATTTAATTCACTCATATGAAATTTTAAAAATAAAAGTCCAAATTTATGGAAAGTACATAATAAAGGTGGAGTATTTATCATTGAAGAATCAAGCATACTAAAAGCTCTTTCTCTCATTTCACTTGCTGCTTTATTTGTAAAAGTAAGAGTTAAAATTGACCTAGGATCAATACCTATTGATATTAAAAATGCAAGTCTAGTTGTGATAGTTTTAGTTTTACCAGAACCAGCACCAGCAAGTATAAGCATTGGGCCATCGATATGTTGTGCAGCTGTTTTCTGCGATTCATTTAATGATAATAATAAATTTTCAGACATTTTTTCTCCAATATTAGATTATTATATCATATATTAAATAAATTCATTATTGCTCTTAATTATTCTATATATAAATAAATGTTATCATAATCATAATTTATTTTATGGAGGTTATGATGCTTACTGATTTTGCAAAATTAGAAACTTTTCTTACAGTTGTAAGAGAAAAATCTTTTTCAAAAGCTTCAGCAAAACTTGGCATTTCGCAACCTGCTGTTACACAACAAATGAAATTTATTGAAGATTATTTAGATGTTCAAGTAGTTGACCGAAAAAAGAATGGTATTAGACTTACCAAAGAAGGACAAATGCTTCACGCTATTGCTTTAAAGATTGAAAAATGTGTTGCAAATGGTGAAAAAGAGTTATTAAAAATTATGAATAAAAATGTAACCTTTGTATTTGGAGCATCTTTTATAATAGGAAATTATATATTACCTAGATTTTTAAATAATTTAAAAGAGAATATTCACAATGATGTTTCAATAAATGTTTCTGTTTCGCATGAAGCAATAGAAGATTTATTAGATAAAAAAATAGACATAGCTTTAGTTGAAAATTATGTTCCAAATGATGATATAGTTTATAGGGAATGGATGGAAGATGAAATTGTAATTTTTTCTAACCAAAAATTACCAGCAAAGGCTAAAGCAGAGGATTTATTATCTTATAAATGGGTATGTAGAAATCCTGAATCAAATACTAGATTATTATTTAAAGAAAATCTTGAAAAAGCAAATTTCCCTGATTGTGATACTTTTAATGTTACAAGTGAAGTTACATCAGCAACAACAATAGTGCAAACAGTTTTACATTCAGATAAAAATCAAACACCAACTGTTTCTATTGTTTCAAGAAATGCAATAGATTCACTTTTAAAATCTGGGGCTTTATTTGAATCAAGAATTAATAATCAAAAAATGTTAAGAAAATTATATATAGCATATAGAAAAGATAGAAAGCATGATGCATTTATAGAAAATGTTGTAGACTATCTACTTAAAATGAAATAATATTAGGGTAAAAAAGCCCTAATACATTTTATCAATAAATCTCTCTTTTAATCAAATTTTTAAAAAAGGTAAAAAATGGATTCAATAGATAAAATAGAACTTACATATCTTCAAATAGAAGACCACCAAAACATAGTTTCATTAATGAATGACGAATACAAAGATTTAGAAGATTCAAGTTGGTCAATGGAAGAATATTCAACATTATTAAAAAAATTTCCCAAAGGTCAAGTTGCCATTAAAATAGATGGTGAATTAGCAGGTTTTGCACTTAGTATTGTTGTAGATTATAATAAATTTGATGATTCTCACACCTACAAAGAAATCACTGGAAACTACACTTTTAACACCCACGATAACAATGGAGACACTCTTTATGGAGTTGATGTTTTTGTTAGTAAAAAATATAGAGGATTACGATTAGGACGAAGACTTTATGAATTTAGACAAGAGCTTTGTGAAGAGTTAAATTTAAAAGGAATTATTTTTGGGGGAAGACTTCCAAATTATAAAAAATATTCTGAAAGTTTAACACCAAAAGAGTATATTTCAAAAGTTAGAGAAAGAGAAATTTATGATCCTGTATTAAACTTTCAACTTTCAAATGATTTTTATGTAAAAAGGGTTTTGAAAAACTACCTTGAAGGTGATATAGAAAGTTGTGAATATGCTTCTTTATTAGCATGGGATAATATCTACTATACAAAACCATCTATAAAACCTATGCATCAAAAAACTGTTATCAGATTAGGACTTATTCAATGGCAAGTAAGACCATATAAAAATATTGAAGAAGTTCTAGAACAAGCGGAATATTTTGTTGATGCTGTGTCGAATTATAGAAGTGATTTTGCTTTATTCCCAGAGTTTTTTAATGCTCCACTTATGGCTGCTTTTAATCATTTAGGAGAAGCTGAAGCAATAAGAAAATTAGCTAAATTCACACCAAAATTCAAAGAAGAGTTTTCAAGACTTGCTATTGCTTATAATATTAATATTATTACGGGAAGCATGCCTGAGTTAGTTAATGGTAACTTATATAATGTTGGTTTTGTATGTAAAAGAGATGGTTCAGTTGAGAAATATGCAAAAATACATGTAACTCCTGATGAGAAAAAAGTTTGGGGATTAAAAGGTTCAAATAGTATAAAAACATTTGATACAGATTGTGGAAAAATTGGTGTTTTAATTTGTTATGATAGTGAATTCCCTGAGTTAGGAAGAATATTAGCAAAAGAGGGAATGGATATTTTATTTATACCCTTTTTAACTGATACACAAAATGGATATTCAAGAGTAAAAATTTGTGCCCAAGCTAGAGCTGTTGAAAATGAATGTTATGTTGCAATTGCAGGATGCGTAGGTAATCTTCCTAAAGTTGCCAATATGGATATTCAATACGCTCAATCAGCTGTATTTACCCCTTGTGATTTTGCGTTTCCACCAAATGGAATAAAAGCAGAATCAACTCCAAATACTGAAATGATTTTAGTGGCTGATGTTGATTTAGAATTGTTAAAAGAACTTCATAATTTAGGAAGTGTAACTAATTTAAAAGATAGAAGAACTGATATTTATGAAGTAGAATTAAAAAGTTAAGATTAGAGTTTTAAAACTCTAATTCTTAGTTTTTAGTAATTTAATCCCTCTTTTTCTAAAGCCAATCTGATATTTTTCATTTGGGTATGTTTATCTCTACACCAATCAGGTGATAAAAGTGTACTGTCATTAATTCCAGCAGTTATTCTTTGAATAGAAATATTTTCAGGTAAATCTTTAATTGACTTAACAACTGTATCAATATAAAGTTCTTCACTAATCGGAGTAAATCTACCTTTTTTAAATTCATTTGTTAAAAGTGTATTTTTCACAACATATAAAGGATGAAATTTGATAGAATCTACCTTTAACTCAACTGTTTGTCTAAATGTTTCAAGCATCATTTCTTGTGTTTCATTTGGTAAACCATAAATCAAATGTCCGCAAACATTTAATCCTTTTTCTTTACTTCTATTAATCCAATATCTCATATTAGAAGCGTTGTCCCCACGATTTATATTGATTAATGTTTCATCATAAAAAGATTGAATACCAAACTCTATCCATATCTCTTTATTTTTTGATAAATCAACTAAATAATCTAGTATTTCATCTGTAACACAATCTGTTCTCGTTCCAATACTTAAACCAACTACATTATCAAAACTTAATGCTTTTTCATATAAGGCTTTTAGCGTTGCAAAAGGGGCATAAGTATTTGTAAAAGATTGAAAATAAACCAAAAATTTTTTAGTTCCAAATTTATTTTCTAATCTTTTTTTTGTTGCAGTAAACTGCATTTCTAATTGTTTTAATTGATTGTCTAAATATGGATTTTCATTAATTCTAGGATTTAGTTTAAACTTAGTTTTTTTCTCTTGCAGATTAGGAGAAAAGGAGTCATTTTCACAAAATGAACATCCTCCTTTTGCCACAGTTCCATCAATATTTGGACAAGTAAAACCAGATATTGAGATAGGAACTTTATAAACTTTTTCACCAAACTTATTTTTTAAATATCTTCCGATAGTTAATACATTTTTTAATTCACTCATTCTACTCTTTTACGAAATAGTCCCCATCAAAACTCTCTAGGGCATAATTTCTATCATTTCCAATAGCATTTACTAAATCTTCAACTGATAGATATTCTAAACTATCTGCTTCAATATATTTACAAACTTCTTCTTTACTCATATTATTAGAGATTAACTCTTCTTTATGAGGTGTATCTATTCCATAATAACATGGGAATTTGATTTCTGGACTTGCAACTCTAAAGTGTACTTCTTTAGCACCTGCTTCTTTTAATATTTTTACAATTCTTTTTGAAGTAGTTCCTCTTACAATCGAATCATCGATAACTAATAGAGATTTTCCAGCAATTAGAGATTTCATAGGACTTAATTTCATTTTTACTTTTAAATCTCTCATCTCTTGAGTTGGTTCAATAAATGTTCTTCCAATATAATGATTTCTAATAATTCCCAATTCAAAAGGTATACCGCTTTGAGCAGCATAACCAAGGGCTGCTGGAACTCCAGAATCTGGTACAGGAATAACCATATCAACTTTTATATGAGAATTTTCATCATTTTTTGCTAAAACTTTTCCCATGTCTTCTCTTGCTCTATATACACTTTTACCATCAATTACAGAATCAGGTCTAGCAAAATAAACATATTCAAAGGCACATGGTCTATACTCTGGTTCAAATAGTTGTATTGATTCAGGCTCTTGATTTTCACTAAAAATCAACATTTCTCCAGGTCTTATATCTCTTAAAAATTCAGCATCAACTAAATCAAAAGCACAAGTTTCACTGGCAACTATATATCCACCACTTTTCAATTTTCCAAGTGATAGTGGTCTAATTCCATATCTATCTCTAATAACAAACTGTTTTGCCCTACTTTGAACAATAAAACAGTATGCACCAATAGTTTTTGTTAATGCTTCTTTAATTCTATCTCTTAATCTATCTTTTGTATTTTTTGCAATTAGATGAATTAAATTTTCAGTATCCATCCCTGTTTGGAAAATAGCACCTTTATCAATTAAATCTTGTCTAACTTCATCTTTATTAATTAAATTTCCATTATGAACGATAGAGATTTCACCGAGTTTATATTTAGCATAAACAGGTTGTGCATCTAAAATCGAGTCTCCACCAGCTGTTGAATATCTATTATGACCTATTGCCATATTTCCTTTTAGATATTTTAGTGCATCATCAGTAAATACTTCTGAAACTAAACCTCTGTCTTTTTTTGTATAGATTTTTCCATCACATGATGATGAGATACCTGTAGCTTCTTGACCTCTGTGTTGCATTGCAAACAAAGCAACTGAGGCCAGTCTTGCAGCATTATTATTCCCGTAAATTCCAACTATTGCGCACATATTTAATTTTCCTTATAGACCTAAAGCGTCATTGATTGAGTATAGTTTAGCTTCTTTTCCAATAATCCATTTTGCAACTTTAATTGCACCTTTTGAAAAAGTATTTCTAGCAGTTGCAGTATGATTTAATTCCAAAAATTCGCCATCATTGTATAATCCAACCGTATGACGACCTACAATATCTCCACCTCTTAAAGCCATTACTGCAATTTCATCTTTAGTTCTAGCTCCAATATTCCCATCCCGTCCAGAAATTCGTACATCATCTAAATCTAAATCTCTTGCACTTGCAGCATGTTCTGCAAGTGTTAACGCTGTTCCAGATGGGGAATCTACTTTATTTCTATGATGTTGCTCAACAATTTCAATATCAAAATCTCTTAAAGTTTTAGAGGCAAGTGCTACTAATTTATTTAAAACAGCAACTCCAAGACTCATGTTTGTTGCATATAAAATAGGTACGATTTTACTAGCTTCAAACAATAAATTTTGCTGATGCTTACTAAATCCAGTAGTTGCAATAACAAGCGGTTTATTTGCTCCATTTTCTACAACTTCAGTTAGAAGTGCTTCAGTTGCAGCTGGTGCACTAAAATCAATAATTACATCTGATGAATCGAATAATACTTTCATATCATTTGTTACAATTGTATCAGCAGGTAAATTTTTAACTAATTTATCTTTTACATATACTGCTGATACTCTTGCTTGACTATCATTTGTTAAATCATCAATTAAAAGTGAACCTACCCTTCCTGTACTACCTAAAATACCTATTTTAATCATTTAAAAACTTCCTTATCCTAAATATTCAATAATATTGACAGCAGCAGTTGCACCATCACCCGCTGCACAAACTACTTGTTTTGGAGCATCAATTCTAATATCTCCTGCTGCATAAAGACCAGAAACTGATGTTCTCATTCTTAAATCAACAATAACTTCACCAGCTTCATTTAAATTACAAAGGAAACTACCATCTTCTTGTTTTAATGGAGCATTTAATACATCACGACCAACAAAAATAAATACACCTGGAGTTGGTAAATCTCTTATTTCACCAGTTTCTCTGTGTTTTACTTTTATACCTTGAACTCCACTCATATCACCATAAACTTCTTCAACAGTAACATTTGTAACTTCTTCAATATTTTGGGCATGCTTCATATGTTCAATTGTACTTGGAGCTGCTCTATATGTATCTCGTCTGTGAACTAAATAAACTTTTGAACACATTTTTGATAAATAAACAGCCTCTTCAATAGCAGAATCTCCACCACCAATTACTGTAACTTCTTTTCCTCTATAGAAAAATCCATCACAAGTTGCACAAGTTGAAACACCTTTACCAAAAAATTCATTTTCACCTTTAAATCCAGCACGTTTAGGAACAGAACCAGTTGCAATTAAAACTGTTTTTGCTTGAAACTCTTTTTTGTCATTTGTAGTCAAGGTAAAAATATCACCATTTTTTGTAACTCTATCAATTTGTGCCATTTCATGTTTTAAACCAAATCTTTGACATTGTTCAGGCCAATTTGCCATTAAATCCATACCTGAAACAACTTCTGATTGTCCTGGATAATTTTCAATCTCTGATGAACTTGTAATTTGTCCTCCTGGCATTCCCATTTCAAACATAACTACATTTTTTAATCCACCTCTTGTTGCATATAAACCAGCTGTTAATCCTGCGGGTCCTCCACCAATTATTGCTAAATCTAACATGTTAAATCCTTATTTTATATTAAATAATCTATAGTATTTTTTGAAGCTCTAATAATACAAAAACATTTGTAAGTTATAGGTTAAACAAATACTAAATATCAAGGATAAATTTTATCCAATAATAATTTATATTAATCTTAAATCGATAAAATAGTTTTTAGAATAAAAAAAGGGAGAAGTAAAAACTTCTCCCTTTTTAATTAATTGTCGTATATATTATAATAATGAGTTAATTTTATCAGTAAATGCTTGTTTAGAAGAAGCACCAACCATAGTTTCAACAACTTCACCATTTTTCATGAATAAAATTGTAGGAATTGATCTGATTCCATATTTAACTGCTAAATCTTGTTCTTCATCAGTATTAACCTTACAAATATTAGCTTTTCCTTCAAAGTCAGCAGCTAATTCTTCAATAACTGGAGCAATCATTCTACAAGGTCCACACCAAGGAGCCCAGAAATCTACCATAGATACACCAGCTTTTGTAACTTCTTCAAAATTTGCAGGAGTTAATTCAATATATTTTCCCATTTTATTTCCTTAATTATTAAATTTTTAATTTCATTCTATCTAACATGTTTATCTTATAAATTAAACTTAATCATTATAACTTGTGAAAACTTAAATTTTGTTTTACATTATTTAAGTTTTACTAATCAAGGCTAAATAATATTTTCGTTAAAATAAAACAATTTAATTTAAATGGATAAATTTATGGATATCAGAAAAGAATATTTAGAGTTTTTTAAAAGTAAAGGACATGATGTAATATCATCAATGCCACTAGTTCCAGATGATCCTACATTAATGTTTACAAATGCAGGTATGGTTCAATTTAAAGACATTTTTACAGGTGCAATTCCAAGACCTAAAAATCCAACAGCTACATCGTGCCAATTATGTGTAAGAGCTGGTGGAAAGCACAATGATTTAGAAAATGTTGGCTATACAGCACGACATCATACACTATTTGAGATGTTAGGTAATTTCTCATTCGGAGATTATTTCAAAGAAGATGCTATTGCTTATGCATGGGAATTTATAACTGTAAATTTAGCTTTACCTATAGAAAAATTGTGGGTAACTGTTCACGAAAATGATGATGAAGCATTTAATATTTGGTCAAAATATATCAACACTTCAAGAATTATAAAATTTGGAGATAAAGATAACTTTTGGGCAATGGGAGATACTGGTGCTTGTGGACCTTGCAGCGAAATATTTTATGACCAAGGGGAAGAACACTTCAATAGCGAAGAAGATAAAATGGGTGGAGATGGTGATAGATTTTTAGAAATCTGGAACTTAGTTTTCATGCAATATGAAAGAACAGCTGATGGAAAATTAAATCCATTACCAAAACCTTCTATTGATACAGGGATGGGACTTGAAAGAGTTATCGCTATCAAAGAAGGCGTTTTAAATAACTTTGACTCATCTAATTTTAAACCAATCATTGAAAAAATTGAAGAGTTAGCAGGTAAAAAAGCAACTAACGAGAATATTGGTTCATATAGAGTAATTGCTGACCATTTAAGAGCTACATCATTTATGTTATCTCAAGGTATTTTATTTGGAAATGAAGGAAGACCTTATGTATTAAGAAGAATTCTTAGACGAGCAGTTAGACATGGATATTTAATTGGTTTTAGAAAACCATTTATGGCAAAACTTCTTGATACTCTTATTAATATAATGGGTGGACATTATTCTGAACTTGTTGAAAATAAGAATTTCATAAAAGATCAATTAACACTAGAAGAAGATAGATTCTTTAAAACTATTGATTTAGGAATGTCTTTATTTAATGATGAATTAGAAAATACAAAAGAAATTTTCTCTGGTGAAATTGCATTTAAACTTTATGATACTTATGGATTCCCTTTAGATTTAACAGAAGATATGTTAAGAGATAGAGATTTAAAAGTTGATTTAACTAAATTCGATGAATTAATGAATGCTCAAAAAGCTATGGCAAAAGCTGCATGGAAAGGAAGTGGAGATTCTTCTAATGAAGGTGATTTCAAACAACTAATCGAGAAATATGGAATAAATGAATTTGTTGGTTATGATAATGTTACATATAAATCAAAAATCGTTGCCTTATTAGATGAAAATTTCAAAGAGGTTCAATCTTTAAATGAAAACTCTATTGGTTGGGTAATGCTAGATAAAACTCCATTTTATGCAACAAGTGGTGGGCAAAGTGGTGATATTGGAGCATTAGAAGATAATAGACATATTGCTATTATTGAAGAAACTTCAAAATTTCATGGATTAAATCTTTCAAAAGTAAAAGTTGCAAATTCAACAATTAAACAAGGTGAACTAGTTGATGCAGTTGTAGTAAATAGATATGAGATTGCAAAACATCACAGTGCAACACACCTTTTACAATCAGCTTTAAAAATGGTTTTAGGAGATAGCGTATCTCAAGCTGGCTCTTTGAATGATTCTTCAAGATTAAGATTTGACTTTACTTATCCAAAAGCTATGACCACTGCTCAAATTGATGAAGTTGAAGATTTAGTAAATACAATGATTTCAAGAGGAATTGCTGGAAATATTGAAGAGCTACCAATAGACCAAGCTAAAAACAAAGGTGCTATTGCTATGTTTGGTGAAAAATATGGTGATATGGTAAGAGTTGTAAGTTTTAGTGATGTTTCTGTTGAATTTTGTGGTGGAACTCATGTAAAAAATACAGCTGATATTGGAAGTTTTTATATTGTTAAGGAATCAGGTGTAAGTGCAGGTGTAAGAAGAATAGAGGCTGTTTGTGGAACTGCAGCTATTGCTTATACTAAAGAGATTATAACTGCAATGAATGATATTAAAGCTGAAATTAAAAATAACGATGTAATTTCAGGAATTAAAAAATTAAAAGAGCAAATCAAAGATTTAAAAAAAGAAGTTGAAACAGCACAAAGTCAAACATCTGCACCAATTAGTGAAGAACTTATTGGGGATACAAAAGTTGTTGTAGCTGTTGTTGAAAATGGTGATTTAAAGAAAATAGTTGATGATTTAAAAAATGCAAATGAAAAACTTGCAGTTTTATTACTTCAAGCAAAAGATGACAAAGTATTAATTGTTGCTGGAAGTAAAAATACAAATATTAAAGCTGGTGAATGGATTAAAAATATTGCGCCAATCGTTGGTGGAGGTGGAGGTGGAAGACCTGACTTCGCTCAAGCTGGTGGAAAAGATGTAACAAAAGTTGAAGATGCAAAAATTGCTGCTTTAGCTTATGCAAAAGAAAATTTGTAAGGCATTAAATTGAGCGAGTTTTTTAACAATTTCTCAACACTGATTATATTCTTACATATTATATCTGCAATAATTTGGGTAGGAGGAATGATTGTAATTAGATTTGCAGTTCATTACTCTATGCAAAATATTGAAGATCCAAAAATAAAATTAGGAAGAACTTTAGAAAATCTAAAAAGATTTTTTTCTATGGTTATTCCATCTATTATTCTTTTAGTTACAACAGCTATCATAATGATATTAGCTTTAGAATTTAAAGGTGGAGAACTTTATAAATTTGTTATCTTAAAAGAGATAATTTGGTCTATTATGACTATTATCTTTATTGTTATCTATATTAAAAGAAACAAAGCTCAAAAAGCTTTTGATAATGCGGATTTTGCAAGTGCAAAAAATCAATTAACTCCACTTGCAAAATATCTAATTCCCATAAACATTGTGTTAGGATTATTTGCAATTATTTTAGGAATAACTCTTAGAGGATTTTAAAATCCTCTAATTAATGATTAAACAACTCTCTATTCTTATAAGTTACCAAAAGAACAACTAATAAAATAAATACAAAACAATAAATCATAATATCCCAACCAAAATATTTATATATAATAGATGGAAGAAATGAGCCAGTTGCTCCACCTATATAATAGAAACTTAGATACATCCCTGATGTTAATGATTTTTGAGATGCTTTCATAGAATTTGCAAGGCCTGTTGAAACAGTATGAACTGTAAACATTCCAATACAAAATAAAAACAATAAAACAAAAAGATATATTACATTACTTGTTACAAGAAATACTAAAATAAAAAGAAAAAATGAAATTGAAATTATTATAGTATTTACTTCATTTTTGAAAAAACCAACTATTCTTTTAGAAGCTAATGAAACAACAATTCCCATACCATATCCCAAATATAAAAGACTAATCTGAAATTCATTAACTGAATCCGATATATCTTTTACTCTAAATGGTAAAATATTTAAAACTCCACCAAAAACAAAAAACATACAAAACATAATAAAATAAACAAGTGCAAATCTTTTATCTTTTAATATAGTTACTATGTCATTCAATTTAGGTTTAACAAGTTTTGCATCACCCTCGAAAGATAATTTCTGGATTAATAATATTGAAACAAATAAAGCAGCTGATAAAGAATAAAATACGTATTCATAAGAAAAGTTTGTTGCAATAAAACCAGAAAATAATCTTCCTACTAATCCACCAAATACAGTGGAAGCTACATATATTGACATATTAAATTTAATATTTTCTTTATCAGTATTTGCTAATATGCTCATAAGTGCAGTCAAAATTGCAGGGACAACTAAAGCTTCACAAATTCTAAGAGTTAAAAACATTTCATATGACTTTGCCATACCAAGAAAAATATTTGTGATTAACAAAATTATAGATGAGTATGTAAGCATCTTCTTTGCGCATACTTTTTCAAGTACATATCCATATACAATTGGAGAGATTGCTAGAAATAGCATTATAACAGCTGTAAATTGTGAAGCCTTTATAATAGATATATCAAACTGTTTTGCAAGTAATGGCTGTAAAGGTTGAGTAGCATACATAACAGATAGAACTATTATAATACAATAAACAATTATAAATAAGTTAATTCTCAAAATCACTCCTGCTTATAGAAAAATATCTATTTAAAATATTCATTCGTACTAGACTATTTAAATAATTTGAATCGAATCTAGGTTCATTTAGAAATCTATTAATATAGTTTATATCAAATTTCCTAATCTCTTGATCAAAATATTTACCATCATAATCAATAATAAATAAATCTTCATACACTAAATATTTATAAACTAAATTCATATAATATTTATTATCAATCAAATAAGTACTAAACTCATAATTTTTATATTCTTTTCTTTCTATAACTTTTAGACTATTTAGATTTAAAGTAGATTTAAATAAATCATCAAAGAAACCTCTTTGCATTCCATTCCAATGACAAGATCTATCTAAGTTAATATATTCATAAAATAATTTTCCATATTTTTCTTCTTGATTTTGTGAAATATATGAGAAATTTGTACAGCTGTCATGGGTATAGATTTTTTTATTATTTTTTAAATTTCCAATATTATCAATAAAATTATTTGATAATGAAGAACAACCAACTAACAGTAATAATGAAGATAAATATATAATCATTTTCATAATTAAATCCTTTTTTTAATAGTTATATTATACAACTTAGAAATTAAAACTTGACATATTCTTTTTTTTTCAATATCATAAAAATCGGAAAACTATATGTAAAAGGTATTTAGTGTGGCTAGGTACATAAAAAATTTCTTATTTTTTCTTATTTTTATAATTGTTATGAATGGCTGTTCATCTAAATATGTTGACAATTCAGATTTATCTAAAAATGAATACATATTTCAAAGTGCATCATTACAAAACACTATATTACAAAGAGATTTAAGATTAAAAAAGTACAAAGAACTTACTAAATCAAAGAAAAACTTTGATTCATTTAAAAATGATCTTGCTTTTCAAGATGATAGAATGGGTTTAAACCTTGAGCTATTCGATTTTTACAACGAATGGGAAGGTGTAGGATATAAGTTTGGTGGCAATTCTAAAGATGGTATAGATTGCTCAGCTTTTATTCAAAAAGCCTTTAGTGAGAAGTTTGACTTATCAATGCCAAGAACAACTGATATGCAATCAGAGCTTGGTAAAGAAATAGATAAAAGTGAACTTAAAAGTGGTGATTTAGTTTTTTTTAGAACAGGTGATACTAATCATGTTGGGATTTACCTAGAAGATGGAATGTTTATTCATGCATCAACATCAAATGGCGTGACAATATCTGAGTTAGATAATGTCTATTTTAAAGAAAATTACTGGACAGCTAGAAGAATTATAAATTAATTTTATTATAAAAGGAGAAATTAGTGACAAAGAAGACCTTTATGCTTCTACCTATTATGTTATTGCTTACAGCTTGTAGTAATAATAGGGATATTCAGATAGAAGAAAACAATAAAATAAAAGATGCGAGTAGCCTAAATGCCTCAAATATTTCTTATAATGATTATAAATCAGCTTACGAATCAGAAAACAATAAACTAAAAGACAGACCTCACTTAAGATATGAACCAAAAATCAGTAAAACAAGTTATGACAAACTGGTTTTAACAAACGATGAAAATGCATCAAATGACACACCAACTTCTAAAATCCTAACAAAAAAACAAGCCTTCCTTGATTTTTATGGTGATTGGAAAAATGTAAAATATAAAATGGGTGGAACATCAAGAACAGGAATAGATTGTTCTGGATTCACACAAAAAGCATTTAAAGAGAAATTTGGTATTGAATTACCAAGAACTACAACTACACAAGTAAAAGTTGGAGTTGAAGTAAAAAAATCTGAACTTAAAATGGGTGACCTTGTTTTTTTCAAAACAAGTAAAGTTACCAAACATGTAGGAATTTATATGGGTAATGGAAGTTTTTTACACTCTTCAATTAAAGGTATTCAATTTACAAAATTAGACAAACCTTTTTATAAACAAACTTATTGGACAGCTAGAAGAATTATTAATTAATTCTTCTAAAATCCCCCGTATATAATTAAAACAATTGGTATATAAACAACTGATATTAATGTACTAAGCAAAACAGTAAAAGAAGCTTTTTCTGGTCTTGCTTTTAATAATACTGCCAAAGTTACAGTATTTCCTGCAAGTGGTACAACCGAGAATAGAAATAACACTTTATAAATCTCTTCACTTAAAAATCCTATAAAAGTTTTGTCTATGAAAATTATAAATAAAATTGAAGCTGGCCAAAAAATGAATTTATAAAAATACGCTACTTTTAAATACTTTATATCTGCATCTGTATTTAAATCAAAACCTTTCATTCCCATACCTAACATCATCATTCCTAAGATTCCATAAGCCCATTTAAACCCCTCAAAATAAGGAATTATTAACTCTGGTATTCTAAAACCTAAAACATTTAAACTAAGCCCTGCTATAAAAGCATATAATAATGGAAGTTTAATTACTTTTACAATAGATTGTCTTGCTGTAAAAGTACCTTTTGCTGTTACATAAAAACCTGTTGTATTTTCATATAATAAAGAAGCAAGTGTTGCAAAAATAAAAATATTTGCAGATTCAGGACTTAATAAAATCATAGCTAGTGGAATACCAAAATATCCAGTATTCCCAGTTCCACAGGTAAATGCCAAAGTATTTATACTAGCATCATTCCAATCTTTTTTATATCTTTTTAATATATAAAAAGCAATTGATGAGCCAAAGAAAAAAACAAATAATGGAAGAAAAACTAATTGTAGATTTATTTCAATTGAAAGTGTTGCGAAGAAAATTACAATTGGTCCTAAAATATAAATGAGAAGTGTTGCTATTAAATCTCGTTTAACCTTAAAATATCTTGTTAAAATATATCCAAAGGCGATATTTAGATATAAAGGAGAAATTTTGCCTAATAAAATAAAAAATAAATTCATATTGTTCTCTTAAAATAATTTAGGCTTATTGTAACGAATAATATTAAAAATAAAGTAAATGCACAAATTTATAGATTTAGGAAGCAGAAAGAATATAAATATCTTGTGCATCTACAATATTTGAATAATTTTATAAAAATAAAATGATAATTATATGATTTTTTATAATTTTAAATAATTTGACAAAATAAATAAACAAAAAATAGAAATTAAATACATTTTTGCAGCATAAAAGATATTTAATTTAAAAATCTCTTTTGCTTCAAAATTATATCTAGCTACAATTGTAAGATTCAATCCAGAAAATGGTGATGTTGAAACTGTAATTGACCAAGCCATTAAAAAAGTAACTGCTAAAAGTGTATGATTTACTCCACTTAAAAAGTCTCCAATAATTGCTATTGTAATAATTGGATGAATTCCAACAAAAGCAAAAATTATAAATATTAAAAGTAATATAGAGGCAATTTGCCAATCAAAAACTTCAAAAGGTAGATTTAAATTCATTCCTATTAATATTGAACTAATTGAAATACCAAACATTCCAGCTACTAAAAATAGTGATAATTCACCTTTCATTCTAGGTAATTCATCTATAATATGTAAGTTGAATTTTTTAAAAGAATCCTTTACTCCTTTTTTTACTGGTAAAATTAGCAGTGTCATTAAAACAGAATAACTTGAAATTAACACTATTACTTTTATTTCTGGATGAAAATGATTTGTAAATAATACTAATAAAGCCAATAGAAAAGGTAAATATAAACTCTCAAAAGATAAGGGATAACCATTAAATTCATCTAAATTAAACTTTTTATTTTTTAATACTTCGTAATATGTAATGAAAAAAGCTAATAAAGCTAAAATTATTCCATTTAATAAAATAATAAAAGTATTCAGTTTAGGGGCATAAGTAATAGCAGCAGCAAAAGCTACAAAAAATGGTGACCAAAAAGCATCACTTGCAAATGCTCTTGTTAATAAAACAATTTGAGTAGCACTCAAAGGTGCTTTTTTATACATTTTATCAGCTACTAAAATCAGTGAAGATAAATTAATAACTGAACCAAAAAGATGTACACTTATATATGTTTTTATAAATGATTTTTTTCCTTTTGGTAATTCTGATATTTTCTCTTTTTTTGGACTTGCAATCAATCTTAAAAATCCAACTGCTATTAGTAGTGTTAATAAATATTGATTAACTGTAAAGACTTTTATAAAATCAATTTTATAATCATTAAAATATGAAAAAACAAAAGCAAAAAAACTCAATATAAATAGAATAATAATAATTTTTTTACTCTTAAGTCCTGAAAAAAGTATTAGTAATGAAATCCAAGCAAATAAACCTGAAATAATCAAAAGATTATTGTTAAAAAAATATGCATATATAGTCAACAAAAAAGATAAAAAAATAAAGATACCTGATAATTTTGATAAAAGTGCCATTTATATTTTTTCTCTTTTAAAAAATATTGATAAATAAATTCCTAAACCTATTAAGCTAATCCCAACTAAATGATAAGATTTTAATACTTCACCTAAAAATAAATAAGCCAAAATTGCTCCAAAGATTGGCATTAAATGTGTGAATTGTCCTGCTTTATTTACCCCTACTTCAACGGTTGAAATATTCCAAAAGTAAAATGCCAAAATTGATGGAAAAATTACAATATATATTAATGAGTATAAAACCTTTTCATTCTCTAAAAAGTCTAAATTAAAACTGTAACCTTGATAAAGAAATAAACAATATAAAATAATTGTACCAATAAGCGTAGTTAAACCAAAGAATTCAAAAGAGTTTAACTCTTTGGGTTTATGTTTTAATAATACAGTATATAAAGCCCAATCAACACAAGCAGCAATTATCCATAAATCTCCACTAGTAAACTCTAACTGCGAAATATGATTTATTTCACCTTTTAAAATTAGATACATAACACCTAATGTAGAAATAATTACACCTGTTAATTGCAGTTTTGTAATTTTTGTTCTAAAAATCAAAGAAGATAAAACAATTATAAATATTGGAATACTAGAATTAATTAATAAGGCATTTGTGGCAGTTGTAGTTTGTAAACCATAATATAAAAAAGTGTTAAAACCAGAAATTCCCAAAGCACCAAAAGTTATGATTAAAATATATTTTTTTTTAAATACACTTAGAATATTTTTATAATGAATCAAAATATAAGGCAGTAAGATGACTAAAACAAAAAACCATCTAAAAAATGACAATTGCGTGGGTTCAATACTTGTTGAAACTAATCGTCCAAATACAAAATTTCCAGACCAAAAAAGTACGGTTAAAACTAAAAAAACATAATATTTCATAAATAACTTTCAAATTTTTTTGTATTATACAAAAAATATATTAGGTAACACTTTTTACATATTTAATGCAATTATAATTTTATTTAACTCTTCTTTTATTATAAGAAAATTCTAAAATAGTAGAAATTGTTCTTGTATATGGTGCATCTAATCCTTGCTTTTCACAATTTTTTATCACAACTCCACAAATATCTTCAAGCTCTAAATCTCTATTATTTAATTTATCAAGCCACATTGATGGTTTTATTGATTCAAAATTTATCATCAATTCAAACATCATATCAACATTTTCTTGTGTAATATTTACTCCAACTACTTTTGCTGCAATTGCTGTTTCACACATAAGTCCATAAATTAGTTTTGAAACCTTTTCATCTCTTATTAGAATTCCAGTTTTCTCTTCTAATAAGGCACAAATTGCGTTTAGTCCATTATTAATAATTAATTTATTCCAAAGTTCAAGTTCAATATTATCACTTAAAAAAGTAGTTGTATTTGTTTTATCTAACTCAATTTTTAGATTATTTAAAAAAAATTGATTAGCTGAAGTTGGTTTTATTGCACCTAAGATTGTTTGAACTTCACCTGTAGATTCTACATATCCCAGTCTAATTGTGTGTGCTGCTATTAATCTTGTTAAGCCTCCAATTACAAACTCAATTGGATAAAATTTAGCCATAATATCTTCATTTTCAACACCATTTTGTAAAGAGATGAAATATGGTATAACTTTATTATCTTTTATCCATTCACCCATTTGGTTTGAGATAATTTCTGTACTCATAGATTTTGTTGCTAAAAAGATTACATCAACTTCACTTGGATTTGAACTCATTAATTCAGCCATTGAAATAACATTTACTTTTTCTTCAAAATCAAAACTACTATGGCTAAGTTTTAGTTTATTATTTTTTAAATATTCTAAGTTTTCATTTCTTGCTACAAACTTTACATTATGTCCAATTCTATGAAAAATTACACCATAAAATGAACCTACTCCTCCAGAGCCAATAACTACAATATTCATATTTAATTCCTAAATCATATTAATATCTTTAAAAATTAATTATATACAATTTAAGTATAATCCAAATAAAAAAGGCTTAATTTGATTAGACTTGGTTCAAATTCCCCAACAAGAGCATTAATTTTAAAAAACTTTGGCATTGATTTTATTCAAAATGGTGGAGATTTTGATGAAGATTCTATTACAACAACTAACCCAAAATCTTTTTGTTACCTTGCAACAAAAGGCAAATTTGAAGAACTCTTTAAAAAATATGGCATTAATGAAATGCCTTTATTAGTTGCTGATTCTGTAGTTACTTGTGAAGGGAAACTCTTGAGAAAAGCAAAAGATTTAAAGGATGCCAAAAGCATGCTAGAGTTACAAAGTGGAAATAAAACTTCAGTAATAACTTGTATGATTTATAAATCAAAGGAAAAAGAACTTATTGATATTTCTATTACAACTTATGAATTTTTACCCTTTGATAAAAAACATATGCAAGAATATTTAGATTCAGGGGAATGTTTTGGAAAAGCTGGTGCAATCATGGTTGAGGGATTTTGTAAACCTTATATAAAAAATGTTATTGGATATGAAAGTTGTGCTATGGGATTGTGTGTTGAAAAATTAAAAGTATATCTTTAGAGGAGAACCTCTAAAGATTTTTATTTAGAATCTGGTCTTGCAGTATCTATTGAAGATTCTGGAAGTTGTGGATAAGAAATATCTGGTTTTACACCTTTTAGTGTTTTTAAGAAAGTAACTATTTCATTTGCATCAGAATCTGAAATCTCAATTCCTAATTGAACTGAACCCATCTCTTTTACTGCATCATTTAATGCCCAAATTTGTCCATTATGGAAATATGGTGCTGTTTCTGTAATATTTCTTAATGTTGGTGTTTTAACCATTCCATTTTTATCACCTTTAAAATCTCCTATATTCATGAATTTATATTGTGAAGCCACTTGGAATGGTTGCATTGTTCCACCAAGAGCAATTCCTGTATGACAAGTTGTACATCCTTTATCTATAAATAAAGCTAAGCCTTTTTTCTCTTCATCGTTTAATGCTTTTTCATTCCCATTTAAAAAATCATCAAATTTTGATGGCGTTACTAATTTTTTTTCAAATGTTGCAATTGTTGCAGTGATTTTTTCAAAATCTATTTTTACATCTTTTCCATAAGCAGTTTTAAATTCATTTACATATTCAGGAATAGAGTTAATTCTTTGCTCAACAAGGGATGCTGGTGCAGCCATTTCAGGACCTGCTTGAACTGGACCTTGTGCTTGATCAGCTAAATGAGGACTTCTTCCATCCCAAAATTGCGCTTTAAAAAATACTGAATTATATACAGTTGGAGAATTTAAGTGATGTGGATTTGCTGTCCAACCATGACCAATAGCCGCAGAAATACCATCTGCACCACCCAATCCTAGATTATGACAAGTATTACATGAAATAAGTCCACTTTTTGAAATCCTAGGGTCAAAATATAACTTTTTACCTAATTCAACTTTTTCTTTTGTTATTGGATCTTTTTTATCATCAATTAATTTCATTAATTCAACATTAGAACTTGGAATACCAACTAAACCATTATCTTTAGCCTTTGTAATTAATGAACTACTTGCAAACAATGTACTCGCACCTAATAAACATATTGTCAGTGACACTACTTTTTTCATAATTGCTCCTTTAAATTGTTATTTAACTTTAGAACAAATATTATTAAAAGAAAATTAATTTCTATACTATTTTATTAAATATAGTATAATTTTTTATTATAATATAAGATATTTTATATCCTATTTTAAGGCTTTTTACTCATTTTTGTTATATAAATAAGATATAAATTATCTTATTTATATATAAGTTTTAGTTATAAAATAAATTTGAATAATAATAAAATGTGAAAGTAATTGATAGAACAAAAAAAATATTAAGAATGTGTTTATATTTGTAGATAATAAGAGAATCTAATATTATTTAGACTAGGTTCTCTTATTTAATTTTTAATACTAATTGTTGTGGTAAAAGTTCTAAAGATTCTTCAACTAGATTTGTATCACCATGTTCTATAAAATTATCATTATATTCAAATGATGTTACATCTACATTATGGATTTTTTTCTCATTTAAAACTTCTAAAATTGCACTAGCAACTCCACCTTGTTTTTGAGAATCTGAGAATACATACCAATCATTATATTTTTTTGATAATTCAACTAATGTATCTTTATCAATTGGTTTTACAAATCTTAAGTCAAATATTGCAATATCATCTTTATGTAAAGACTCTGTCTCGATAGCCCTGCTAACCCCTGCTCCATATCCAATAAATAGTTTTTTACAACTTCCAACTTTTAGAAGTTCTGCTTTTCCTAAAGTAAATGGAGTTGATGGATAAATTAACTCTTTAAATGCACCTCTTGGGTATCTAATTGCACAAGGACCTGTTAAATTATAAGCAAATTCTAAACCTGATTCTAAAGTTGTATTATCTCTTGGAGCAAACAAAATCATATTTGGTATAAATCTTAAATATGAAATATCAAAAGCTCCTTGATGAGTTTCTCCATCATTTCCAACAATTCCTGCTCTATCCATTGCAAAAACAACTGGAAGATTTAATATACATACATCATGAATAATTTGGTCAAATCCTCTTTGAAGAAAAGTTGAATAAATAGTAATAAATGGTTTAAAACCCTCTTTAGCCATTGCTGCCATTGAAGTAATTGCATGTTGTTCTGCAATTGCCACATCCCAAAACCTGTCAGGAAACTCTTTCATAAGTTTATTAATTCCTGTACCACTTGGCATTGCAGCAGTTACACCAACCACATTTTCATGATTTCGTGCCAATTCAAGTAAGGCATCAGCAAATACAGCAGTAGCAGCTTTTGGTGCTTCTTTTTTAATAAATACACCATCTTGAATATTAAAAGGCCCAACTCCATGCCAACATTCATGTTGTCCCTCAGCAATTGGATAACCTTTTCCTTTTACAGTTCTTGCATGAACAATTACTGGTTTTCCCATTGCTTTTGCTATTTGTAAAGTGTCAATAATTTCAGCAATATCATGTCCATCAATTGGACCTATATAATCAATTCCCATCTCTTCAAACAAAATCCCAGGAGTTATTAATTTTAAAGCTTCTTCCATTCTTTTTGCTATGTAAGTTGTGCCTTCTGGCATATTCTTTTTAATAAATTTATCAACTTTTCCTTTGAATCCTTGATAATATTTTCCTGCAAGAAGTTTTGATAAATATTTTGAAATAGCTCCAATTGGTTTTGCAATTGACATCTCATTGTCATTTAGAATAATTACAACAGGAAGTTTTATATCCCCAAGTTCATTTAAAGCTTCATAAACCATGCCAGCAGTCATTGAGCCATCTCCAATCATAACAATTGGAACTCTGTTCTCTTTTTTTAAAGCGATTGCTTTAGCAGCTCCAACAGCTAAAGATATTGAAGTTGAACTATGTCCAGCTACAAAATAATCAGCAGGACTCTCATTTGGTTTTGTAAAACCACTAAGTCCTCCAAATTGTCTTACAGTTTCAAACTCTTCCCATCGTCCAGTTAAGAGCTTATGGGGATAACATTGGTGAGAAACATCGAAAATAAAAGGATCACTATATGCATCAAATACATAATGCATTCCAAGAGTTAACTCAACAGCTCCAAGAGTAGACGAGAAATGTCCACCCTTTCTTGATACCACATCAATAATTCTATCTCTTATTTCTTGTGAT
This sequence comes from Arcobacter venerupis, assembly GCF_013201665.1. NCBI lineage: Bacteria > Pseudomonadati > Campylobacterota > Epsilonproteobacteria > Campylobacterales > Arcobacteraceae > Arcobacter > Arcobacter venerupis. The sequence continues at coordinate 2,837,775 of NZ_CP053840.1, forward strand.
AGTGTTTCTAACTCTTTTACTGATTTATCTTTTATTTCCATTTATTTAATACTTTATTTTAATTTTTCTAATACTTCGTCTAATTGTTCAAATACTTTTGTATTTTGCTCATTTTTCCCTATTGTAATTCTAATTGCATTTTGTCTATATCCAGTTAGATCTCGAACAATTACTCCTCTTTCAAGTAGTTTTTGTGCAACCGTTTTTGATACAAATTTATCACCAAATTTAATTGTAATAAAATTTGTATAAGAAGGAATATATTCAAAACCTCTTGAACTTGCATAATCTTCATATCTTTTCATCTCTTCGAAATTTTTAGTAATACATTCAGTTACAAACTCTTCATCTTTTAAAGCTTCAATTGCAGCTGCAAGTGTTAAAGTTGTGATATTAAAAGGAGCTCTTAATTTATAAAAAGTATTAATAATTTCAGGTTGAGCAATACCATATCCAACTCTCATTCCACCAAGTCCATATGCTTTTGAAAATGTTCCTAAATATATTGAATTTGGGAAATTTGCAATTAAATCTTTTGGTACAATTCTTTTGTTTTCATCTTTAAATGCAGCAAACTCTTGATAAGCACCATCAACTACAATTAATGTTTCTTTATCAACTGTTTCTAAAAAGGCATAAACATCATCTCTATCCAAACATTCACCTAAAGGATTGTTTGGTAAACATAAAAATATTACATCTGCTCCATGTTCTTTATATAATTTAGAAAATTCTTCAAGATTATGTTGGTCATCTTTTGTTTTAATTATTTCAGCACCAGTTTGTTTTCCATAAATCTCATACATAGCAAATGTTGTGTTTGCCATAAGAATTTTTGAGCCTTTTTCACATTTCGCATGAACACAAAACTCTAAAATCTGATCACTTCCAGAACCTATAATTACATGTTTATTAGTTACATCAAATTTATTTGATAATGCCTCTTTCAATTCATACATTGAATCATCAGGATAAACCGACATGCTCTCAACTAAGTCTTTAATCTTAGCTACAACTTTTGGACTAGTTCCATAAGGATTTTCGTTTGAAGCTAATTTTATAACATCTTTTGGATTAACACCATATTCTCTAACAACTAACTCAATTGGTTTTCCAGCTTCATAAGTTGTAACATTTTCTAATACTTGATTAAATTGCATTTACTTTTCCTATTAAATTTTAAAATTAAATATCGTTTATCTCTTTTACATAAGAACCAAGAACCTTAATACTTGATTCATGTTTTAATAATACCTTTTTAACGTTTTCATCATCTTTATGTCCGTCAAAATCAATAAAAAAAATTGAATTTCCCTCAACAATATGTGATTTTATTTTAGTTAAATTAATTCCAGCTTCATTAAAATCTGTTAAAAATTGTACTAAAACTCCTTGTCTGTCAGGAAATTTTACTAATATTGAAGTTTTATCATTTCCAGATGAAGCATTTTCAAAATCACTAATTATAAAAAATCTTGTTTTATTATTGTCTTTATCTTCAATATTTTCAAATAATATTGGTAAATTATGTAATTTTGCTCCAACATGTGGACAAATTGCAGCACTTCCTGGTTCATTTGCTGCAATCCTTGCTGCTTTTGTTGTAGATTCTATTGGAATTAATTCCACTTCATCTAAACCAAAATTTGCTAAAAATTTTCTACATTGTTCAAAAGCAATATCTTTTGAATAAATTCTTTTAATATCACTTACTTTATCACAAGTAGTTGCTAAAGTATGATGAATATCTAAAACAACTTCAGCAATAATTTTTAAGTTATATTTACTAAGACAATTTATAGTGTCTGTTACAATCCCATTTGAAGAATTTTCAATTGGAACTACTCCAAATCTCACTTTTTTTGTATCAACTTCTCTAAAAATTCCACTAATTGAGCCAATAGAAATATAAGAACTCATTGCACCAAATCGCCCTTCTGCTGCTTGATGAGTAAAACTTCCCTCAGGGCCCAGATATGCAATATTTTCTGGTAATTCAATATTTCTTGAAATAGCAAAAATCTCTAAAAATAGAGCTTCAATTGCACTTCTATTTAGAAGTCCATCATTTTCAATATTTATTTTTTCAAGTCTGTCAATAATTGATTTTTCTCTCTCAGGTCTATAAATTGCTCCACCACTTTTTGCTTTTAAAGCGCCCACTTCATGAACTATTTTCATTCTTTGATTAATTAATTCTAATAAATTATTATCAATACTATCAAGTTTGTTTCTTAGTTCTTTTAATCCCTCTTCACTCATAAAAAGACCTTTTACCTAATTATTTTATAAACTCTTCTTCTAAAGCAATTATATCTTCAAAAGTTTCTCTTTTTCTAATTAATCTATCAATTCCATTTTCTACTGCAATTTCAGCAACTCTTCCTCTTGTATTGTAATTGCTAGCCATTGTAAATCCATAAGCTCCAGCACTGTAAATTGCTACTAAATCATTATGTTGAGTTTTTGGTAATTGAACATTTTTAGCAAAAAAGTCTCCACTTTCACAAATTGGTCCAACTAAATTACAATCTGAAAACTCTTGATTGTCATTTAAAACTTCAATTCTATGATAAGCATTGTATAAAGATGGTCTAATTAAATCATTCATTGCTCCATCAACAATAACAAATCTTTTATTTCCATTTACTTTTTCATATAAAACTTTTGTTACAAATGTTCCAGCATTTCCAACCATAAATCTACCTGGTTCACAAATTATTGTAATATCTAATCCAAACATATTATCTAATACAGATTGTGCATACTCTTTTGTATCAATTAAAGTTTCATTATCATATACAATTCCTAAACCACCTCCAATATCCATAAAAGATAGTTCAATTTTAATTGCTTTTAAATTTCTTACTAAATCAGCAACAATTTTTACTGATTCTTTAATTGGCTGTAGTTGAGTTAATTGAGAACCAATATGACAATGCATCCCAACTGGTTCTAAATTTTCAGAATTTTTACATTGAATATACATTCTTTTTGCAGTATCAATATCTACACCAAATTTATTTTCATGAAGTCCAGTTGAAATATATGGATGAGTTTGAGGGTCAATATTTGGATTTACTCTAATTGATATTCTAGCAACTTTTCCTAATTCACGCGCAATTGTTTCAACTCTATTTAATTCAGCATCACTTTCAACATTTATCATTAAAATATCAAGATTTAAAGCTTCTCTAATTTCATCATCAATTTTTCCAACACCAGAAAAAATGATTTTATAAGGAGCAATCCCTACTTTTAAAGCACGTTTCACTTCACCAATACTAACACAATCTGCGCCTGCACCTAAATCTGCTAAATGTTTAATTACAGACAGATTTGAATTTGCTTTTACAGCATATGCAATTAACGATTTTCTTGCTCTAAATGCACCTTTTAACTCTTCATATTGTTTTGTAATATGGTCAAAATCATACACATAATAAGGCGTTTGATATTTATTTGCTAACTCTTTAAAATTTATACTCATTATAATAATTATCCTATATTTAAAATCTTAATTTAAAATTTCATTAAATTTAAAAGTAAAATCTTTATTCTTCTTATTCTGATAGTAGTCAGAAAGTGGAGATTTTGAGTGAAGTTCAAGGCGGAAGATAGATTTTAAATAGGAGCTTACAAAGGTAAGTGAGTATTTAAAATTTATCTTCTAACGCAGAACTTCGCCAAAAGCTTACGCTTATTGACTATTTTTCTCCGTTCCAAGCGATTGTTGGTTTACCCTCTTCGTCGAATTTTACTGCTGGCATACCCATAATATTGTATCCACAATCAACATAATGAATTTCACCAGTTACAGCACTACTTAAATCAGAAAGTAAATACATTCCAGAATTTCCAACTTCTTCAATAGATACATTTTTCTTTAATGGTGAGTGAGCTTCATTCCATTTTAACATAAATCTAAAATCACTAATTCCAGCTGCTGCTAAAGTTTTAATTGGCCCTGCACTAATTGCATTTACTCTAATTCCATCACGTCCAAGATCTTCAGCTAAATATTTAGTTGTCATTTCTAAAGCTGCTTTTGCAACACCCATTAAATTATAGTTAGGAATATATTTTGCTCCACCATAATATGTTAATGTTAAAATTGAAGAGTTATCAGATAATAGAGGTTTTAATTCTCTTACAACTTCAATTAATGAATAAACAGAAACATCCATAGCAATATCAAAAGCTGCTCTTGAAATGTCATAAAATCTTCCAGATAATCCCTCTTTTGGAGCAAAGGCAATTGAGTGAACAATAAAATCAATTTGTCCTAAATCTTTTTCTAAAGACTCTTTTAAAGCTTTAATTTCTTCAGGATTTGATACATCACAAGGATATACTAAGTCAACACTGCCAAACTCAGCAGCAATTGGTTCAACTCTTTTTTTCAAAGAATCATTTAAATAAGTAAAGGCAATTTGAGCACCTTGATCAGCACATGCTTTTGCGATTCCATAAGCTATTGACTTATTATTTGCAACTCCTAAAATTACCCCTTTTTTACCCTTCATAAACATCTTATAAATCCTTTGTATTTTCTAATATTTGTATAAAATCTTCTTTTTTCCAAGAAGCCGTTCCAATTAAAACGCCATCAACATTTGCTATTTGACAAATTTCTCTAACATTTTCTACTTTTACACTTCCACCATATAAAAGCGGTTTTGAAATCTTTTCTTTTATTGCATTATGAATGTTTTCAATATCTTCATTTGTTGCAGTTACCCCTGTACCAATTGCCCAAACAGGCTCATAAGCAAGAATTAGATTTTCATAATTTGTATCAATTTCATCAAACTGCCCGTAAATATACTCTAGAGTTTTTGGTAAACCTTGATTTTTTATTTCTAATGGCTCACCAATACAATAGATTATTTTATAACCTAACTCTTTATAAAATTCATATTTTTTAGCAATCTTATTTTGAGTTTCACCCAAAATATGTCTTCTTTCACTATGTCCAATTAAAATAGTTTTAATTTCAAATTCATCAAGTTGAGATGTTCCTATTTCTCCTGTAAATGAGCCAGAAACTGTTGCATACGCATTCTGAACTCCGATAAAAAAAGTTGGAACTGTTTCAAAGTAATCCAATGAAGTTGCTGTTGGAAAAACATAAACTTCATTTTTTATTTCATTTGATTTTAGATAATCATTCACTTCATTTATAAATAAAGCTGTTGATTTTCTCGTATGATTTGTTTTGAAATTACTAGCGATAATTGCCATTAATTATCTTCCTCAATTACTAATGCTTTAACACCTGGAAGTATTTTTCCTTCGATTAGTTCAAGAGAAGCTCCACCACCCGTACTAATAAATGTCATTTCGTCTTCATCACCTGTAATTCTTACAAGGTCAGCTGTATCTCCTCCTCCAACAACAGTTGTTGCAAAAGAGTTAGCAACTGCATGGGAAATTTTTGTACTTCCTTTTGCAAATTTATCCATTTCATAAACACCCATTGGACCATTCCATAAAATAGTATTCGCATCTTCTAAAGCTTCTGAAAATAACATAGCAGATGCAGGTCCAATATCAAGTCCCATCCAATCTTTTGGAATTTCTTGGATTGTCACAATTTTTGCAATTGCTTCTGCACTAAAACTTTCAGCTGCAACAACATCAACTGGTAAATATAATTTTACACCTAAAGTTTTTGCTTGATCCATTATTTTAAGAGCTTCAGGAATTAAATCTTCTTCAACTAAAGAGTGTCCAATTTCATGCCCTAATGCTTTAAGAAATGTAAATGCCATTCCTCCACCAATAATAATTTTGTCAACTTTTGGAACTAAATTATGTAAAGCTTCAAGTTTTCCTGAAACTTTTGATCCACCAACAATTGATATAAATGGTCTTTTTGGATTGTGTACAATATGATGGAAAAATTTAATCTCTTTTGCCATTAAAAAACCAGCTGCTTTATGCTGCATATCAAAATATTTTGCAATTCCTTCAACAGATGAGTGAGCTCTATGAGAAACACCAAAAGCATCATTAATATACACTTCTGCCATCGAAGCTAGTTTTGCACTTAATGCTTCATCATTTTTTGTTTCACCTAGTTCAAATCTCATATTTTCTAATAATAAAATTTCACCAGCTTTAAGCTCTTTTGCCATTTTCATAGTTTCATCACAAATAATACTTGGAGCCATTTTTATGTCTTGTTTTAAAAGAGTATGTAATCTTTTTGCAATTGGCTGTAAAGAATATTTCTCTTCAAATCCACCTTTTGGTCTCCCAAAGTGTGAAGCTAATATAACTGAACAATCATTGTCAATACAGTATCTTATAGTACTTAATGCACTTCTAATTCTTCTATCATCAGTAATATTATTGTACTCATCCATTGGAACATTAAAATCACATCTAATAAAAATTCTTTTACCAGATATATCAATGTTTTTAATCTCTTGTAATTTCATTGCTAACCTTATTTATTTGCCACAAAAACAGCCATATCAATCAATCTTGACGAATAGCCCCACTCATTATCATACCAACTCATAACTTTTATCATATTTCCACCGATAACTTGTGTTAAATCTGATGCCACAATTGTTGAATTTGTATTTCCAACTAAATCACTTGAAACCATCATCTCATTATCAACTGCAACAATTCCAGCTAACTCTTTTGCTTTTGATTCAAATAAAGCATTAATTTCTTCTTTTGTTGTGTCTTTTCTAATTATAAAGTTTACATCTACCATAGAAACATTTGGTGTTGGAACTCTAACGCTTTGTCCATGTAATTTTCCATCAAGCTGTGGCATAATTAATTTCATAGCTTTTGCTGCACCTGTAGATGTGGGAATCATATTTTGAGCCCCAGCTCTTGCTCTTCTTTTATCTGATTTATGTTTTACATCTAAAATATTTTGATCATTAGTGTATGAGTGAATAGTTGTCATTAAACCTTTTTCAATTCCAAAAGCATCATCAATAATTTTTGCTATTGGTCCTAAACAATTTGTTGTACAAGATGCATTTGAAACTATTGGCTGTCCAGCATAAGTTGACTCATTTACTCCTAATACGAAAGTTGGAGTATTATCTTTAGCAGGTGCGCTCATAACAACTTTTTTTGCTCCATTGTCAATATGAATTTGACATTTTTCTAGTGTTAAGTAAGCGCCTGTACATTCAAGGATAACTTCAGCTCCACAATCTTTTGTAAAAGTTAACTCAGCTGCATCTCTTGTTGAGTAAAGTTTTGCATTAACTTTCCCCATTTTTAGATAACCATTTTCAACTTTTACATCACCTTGAAAAGTTCCATGAACAGTATCATACTTTGTAATATATTCTAACATTTCTAAAGATGCTGTATCGTTTATTGCAACTAATTCAACATCATCTCTTGTTGCGATAATTCTTGCAACACATCTTCCAATTCTTCCAAAACCATTTATTGCAACTTTAATAGCCATTTGTTCCCTTTAAATAAATCTAATTGTAGATATTTTATCGAAAAATTGCTATAATAATATTTAAGTATATTACAAAGGTTTTAATTAGGTGCGAATTGCAATATTTGGTGGAAGTTTTGACCCTATACATGTTGCACATGTCATAGTCGTAGAAGAAGCATTAAAAACACTTAATATCGATATGATGATTGTTGTTCCAACATATTTAAATCCTTTCAAGAGTAGCTTTTACTTAGATCCAGAAACTAGATTTAAACTACTAAAAAAAGTTTTTAAAAACTTTGATAAAGTTCAAATCTGTGATTATGAAATAAATCAACAAAAAACTAGCTATTCAATCGATACAGTTAATTATTTAAAAAATTTATATAATCCCTCAAAAATTTATTTTATAATTGGTGAGGATAATTTAAAATCTTTAGATAAATGGCAAGAGATTGATAAACTAAAAGAACTTGTAGAATTTGTAGTTGCTTCAAGAAAAGGTTTTGAAAGTAAAAAAGCAAAAGAGTTTAAAAATTTGGATGTAAATATAAATATTAGTTCTACCTCTTTAAGAGATAAAATTGATTTAAATTATATTCCAAAAGAAATTAAAGATGATATATTAAATCTTCAAGAAAAAGGTAAAAGTTTTTGAATACTAGATTAGAAAACATTAGAAAAATATTAGATGATAAAAAAGCGGAAAATATAGAAATTATTGATTTAACATCAAAAGACTATATAGTTGATTATGTTGTAATTGCTACAACATTAAATTCAAAACATGGATTTGCATTATTAAACTACTTAAGAACTGATTTAAAGCCAACAGGTGAAGAATTTTTAAGAGTTGATGAAGATGACGAATGGACAATTATTGATTTAGGTGATATGTTCATTCACTTAATGAGCGAGAAATATAGAGATAAATACTCATTAGAAGAGTTCTTATCTGAATTAGTTACAAAAGAAAAATAACACACCAGAGAATTACTTCTCTGGCGTTGCTCTTAACAATTTGTTGTAATTTGATGCAGCATCTCTTGCTCCACCCATATTATTTGTATAAATAGCATAGGCAATAATTATTACAGTTATTGTCAAAATCCATTTCATTACATTTGCTCCTTCGCCTTTATTCCAAGTAGACTTAATCCAACATTTATGCTTAATGCTGCCATTGCTAAAACTTTTAAATACATACTCTCTTCATTACTTCCAATTACTTTATGTTCGTTATAAAACTTATGAACACTTGAAGCTAATGAATACAAATATTCAGTTATTTTTTGCATATCTCTTTTAGTAAATGCTTCAGTTAATATTGATTCTAGTAAAAGTGATTCAAATACTAAATTTAAGCCATCTTGATTTAAATTTTTAAAATCAACGTCTTTAATATTATCAAAAGAAGTTTCTGATTTTTTGAATACTTGATTTATTCTAGCATGTGCATAATTAATATAAAAAATTGGATTTGATGAATCCTGATTTTTTAGCATATCAATATCAAATTCTAAGTGAGTATCACTTTTTCTTGTTAAGAAAATAAATCTTAATGCATCAGCACCAATTTCTTCTGTGATATCTGACATCAAAATAACATTACCAGCTCTTTTACTCATTTTGTATGGTTCTCCACCTTTTAATAGCTGAACCATTTGAGATAAAATTACTTCTAATTTTGATGAGTCATTTCCTAAAAATTCTATAGCTGCTTTTACTCTTGGAATATATCCATGATGATCAGCACCCCAAATATTTATATATCTGTCAAAATTTCTATCATATTTATTTTTATGATAAATAATATCACCTGCAAGATATGTAGGAATTCCATTATCTCTTACAACAACTCTGTCTGAATCATCTCCAAATTGAGTTGATTTTAGATAAATTTTTTCATTTTTTTCATATAAAGAACCATTTTTTTCTAATACTTCTTTTGTAGAATTCCAAGATGAATATAAAGATTTTTCAGATACAAAGTTATCAAACTCTATTCCTAAATCTTTTAAATCTTTTATAATAATTTCAAGTACTAAATCTTTTGCAAAAAATGCAATATCTTTAAATTTATTTTCATTATAAATAATATCTTTACCAAATTTTTCTATTACTACATTTGCAATATCAATTAAATAATCGCCTCTATAGTATGTTTCAGGATATGTTACATCTTCTTTAAAAATAAAATCTCTTGCGGCTAGGGATACTGATAAACCTAATAAATCCATTTGAGCACCAGCATCATTTATATAATATTCAGTTGTAATATCAAAACCTAGATATTTTCCAACTCTAGCTAATGAATCCCCTGCTATTGCACCTCTTGCATGACCAATATGTAAAGGACCTGTAGGATTTGCTGAAACATATTCTAATAAGATTTTTTCATCTTTTTTTTCTTGTTTTGCAAATTCATTTTTGTTGTTTAATGCAGTGTCAACCAAAGACTGTAAAAAAGATGATGATAATTTAAAGTTAATAAAACCTTTAACTGCCTCAACTTTTTCGAACATATCAGAGTCACTTAATTTTAAAACCAATTCATCTGCTATAACCATTGGAGATTTTTTTAATTCTTTTGCTAAAGAAAAAGCAACAGGTGTTGCATAGTGACCAAAAGATATATCTTTTGGTTTTTCTAATACTATATTTGTATTTAATTTTTTTTCAATAAATTCTTTTACTAAATTTTGCAATAGTTTCTCTTATACTTGTTTTGTTTCGTTTTTATCAACAGTTGTTGTTTCTGATTTTTTTTCTATTTCATCAGCTTTTTTATTTTCTGCCACTTCATCTTCATCATCTTTTATTGCTTTTTTGAAGTTTTTAATACCTGAACCTAAACCTTTAGCTAATTCTGGTATTTTTTTACCTCCGAATAACAACAATACAACTAATGCAATTATTAACCACTCCATACCACCTGGCATACCCATGATATATCCTTATATTGATTTTGTATTATTATAACTACATAATACTTAAAGAAATTATATGAGTCTATTTTATGAAGAAATGCATTAGCTTATATCCTCCGCCTGCAGCAAGTATAGTTCCAACTAAATTAAATGTAATATTTATTAGTGCTAAATAAATTGAAGTACCAAATAATAGATATGATTCAATAGCAAAAGTTGAATAAGTCGTTAATGCTCCTAAAAAACCAGTTGTTAGAAAGGCTTTTAAATTAACTGAAATTGTATAATTTGAAAAGTATGCAAATAGTATCCCAATTATAAAAGAACCTATTAAATTAACTAAGAGCACTCCTAAGGGAAAATCTAGAGGGAAAAATCTATTTGTAAAATGTACAGCATATGCTCTTGCAATTGAACCTAAAAATCCTCCAAGTCCAATTGCTAAGACCATAGACCAATTAAGAGACATAATTATTACACTCTTTCTTAAAAACTTCTTTCATGTTTTCTTCGGTTTTTTCAAACCAATCTGTATTTTTATCAGCTTGTATTGGTTCTAAATATACAACTTTTACAATGCCTGGAGTTGCTAACATTTTTTTAGAATCTACTATATTTCTAGTATTAAATAAAACTATTGGTTGAACTCTTAAATTAAATTTATTAGCTAAGATTTTTGCACCTGGTTTAAAACTTAACATTGATTTCCCATTACTTCTTGTTCCTTCAGGAAACATTGCAATTGGTCGTCCTTTATCAAGTCTATCTTTAGCTTCTTTTAAAAGATTAATTATTCCAGCTTTATTTTCTCTATCAATACTAATCATTCTTGGAGCTTTTATTATATGGCCAAAAAAGAATAAATCAGTTATTTCTTTTTTTGCAACCCAAGCTAAATCTCTTGAGTGTATATATTCCATTACAATAATGTCTAGTAAAGATTGATGATTTAATAAAATCATGTCACAAGATTCATCTAGTTTTCCCTGTGTTTCTAGTTTTATTCCTAAAACATACATTTGAAAACTCATCCAAACTTTTATTACTTTGTGAGTATGATTTTTAAATATATACATTAAAACAACTGTAATTGCAACAGTGATAGAAAATTGTATAAATAATATAAGTCCTCTAATTCGTGCCAAAACTCTCTTCCTTTATCCAACCTATGAAATCACTATCTAGGCCTAGAACTTTCATAAATCCATTCTTTTTCTCTAATATTTCAACTTTTTGTTCATTTTCTAATTTGAAGAAAATAGTTGAATTTTTCGTAGGTAAAATATAAACAAAAGAATCTTTTTTAACAATGCCTCTGCTATTAGGCAAAAAATACACAATTGAAAGAACAAAGAATACTAATGAAATAATTAAAAGTAATTTTTTTCTTTTCCACATAAATAAAAGTAAAAATAAAACAAAACATATTAGTAAAACTACTTTTTTATATCTTTCAAAACTTGAATCATTTGGATTTAAATCTGTTTGTGTACTAACCAATTCATTTTGTAAAATCAATGGTATTATTACATCTTTAAAGCTTTTTGTTTTACTATTATAATAAGTAATAACAACTTTCTTTTTATAAATTGGAGTTACAAAGTAGTAAACTAAATTTTCTTTTTCTTCATAATCTTTTATATTAGAAACACCTTGTTCATCAATATCTTTGATTTTAAAATCTTCTAAGTTTGAGTTTACAGCATCCACATCAATAATTGTTAAAGCCTCTTTATTATTATACTGCTTTGTTTTGTAAGCTTTTAGAATAAATTCATCTGCAATTACTCCTGAAAATCTTTCATCACCTTTTGCAATATCAGAATATCTAATTGTTGGAGCTGATAATTCGCTAACATCTATTAAAGCGCCATTATTCATTAATCGCACACTAATATCTGGGAATTTGAAACTTCCTTGTTTTACTTTAAAATAGTAACTATTTTCATATGTATCATTAGATATTTTTTTCCAAGGATTATTCGCATTTAAAATTGTTATATTAGAAGAATTGGTAAAAGTGGTAGCTAATTCATCAAAATTACCAGTAGTAATTAAAGCCTTAACAATTACTTCAAATTTTTGATTTTTATATACATTTGTAGGTATTTTATTATATGATAAATATAGATTCTTTGAAGCGAAAAGATTCACACATAAAATAATATTTAATAAAATAACTAATTTTAATATTCTTTTCATTTTACTTTTTACAATATGAGATTAACTCATTATTGTAAAAAACCCTTCAACATATTTACACCATCAATAGAACCTAATAGTTCTTCAATAGCACGTTCTGGGTGAGGCATTAAACCAAATACATTTTTCTCTTTATTACAAATTCCTGCAATATTTGATATAGAACCATTCATGTTAACTAAACTTCCATCTTTATCACAATATTTTAAAAGAATTTGATTATTTTCTTCTAATTCTTTTAATCCATTAGCATCTATGTAATAGTTTCCATCATGATGAGCAACTGGAATATTAATAATTTGATCTTTTTTCATTAAAGATAAAAATCTATTATCCGTGTTAATTACTTTTAAAGTGTGATATTTTGAAATAAAATGTAAAGAATCATTTCTTTTCATAGCACCAGGTAACAATCCAGCTTCTAATAAAATTTGAAATCCGTTACAAATTCCTAAAACTTTTCCACCATTTGCTGCATACCTTTGAACTGACTCCATAATATTTGCAAATCTTGCAATTGCACCACTTCTTAAATAATCTCCATAAGAAAACCCACCAGGAATTACTAATAAATCTGTATCTGTTGGAATATTTTTCTCTTTATGCCAAATAATTTCTACAGTACATCCTAATTGCTCAAATGCGTATTTTGTATCATATTCGCAATTTGTCCCAGGAAATTGTAATACTGAAACTTTCATAATTAACCTACTATTTCTATATCATAATCTTCAATAACTGTATTAGCTAAAAGTTTTTGGCACATTTTAACAACTTCTTCTTTTGCACTTTTTTCATCAGAAGAGTTTAATTCTAAAATGATTTGTTTACCGATTCTTACATCTTTAACAATTTCTTTAAAACCTAAAGTATCTAATGCATGATGAGTTGCTTTACCTTGATCATCTAATACACCTTGTTTCAATGCTACATTTACGATTGCTTTCATTTATTACCTTCAATTTATATTTTTTGGGATTATATCTAAAACTGCCTTATAGCAGTTTAGACTCCTAGAATATAATAATATATTCTAGAAAAATTATTTACTTAGTCTATTAAGAATAGTTGTATATCCACTTAAAATTTTGTCTTTTAATGTTTGTGGTACATCTACATCTAATTTTTCACCAGCTTTAAGTGCTTTTGAATTCTCTTTCCAATTATTTGCTTTTCCAAAATCTCTTAAAATTTGTTTATCCATTGAGATATAATTTCCTGAATCAAAATCTTCTTTTGATATAAATCTTGAACTCTCAGGAGTTAGAACTTCATCTCCAAGAACCCATTCACCTTTTTGGTTAACAAAAATTTCAAATTTAGTATCAACAACAATAATACCTCTTGCATATGCAAATTCAGTAAAATCTTTAAATAAATTTTCAAGACTTGAAGCAATTTCTGGGAATTTAATTCTTACTGTATCAGAATTTAATGGTTCGTCTTTAATACCTTTTGTAGTTGGTGTAAAAATTGGTGTTTCAAATTTATGCCATTGTTTTAAACCTGAGGGTAAATTTAAACCATATGGATCTAAACCATTTTGACAAGCATCAAAAAGTGAACCAGTTAAATAATTTCTAAAAATCAACTCAAATTGAACTACATCCCCATCAATCTCAGCTTCTAAAGGTTTACATAATTCCATAAGTTGACATCTTGGAGCAATTGCCAATGATGGATCAACTGTTTCTGATAAAATTGCTGTTCTAATTCCAGCTTCTTTTGCAAATGCTGCTCCATTATTAGAAATAGCAGTTTGAGAAACACCTTTCCCTTCTATTTCAAGATTTAATGGAATATCAAATACAGAACATCTATCACTTCTAACTAATAAAACTTTTGGCTCTACTCCTGGACAAGTATAAAGATCTGCATTTTTACCAATATAAAATAGGTTATAACCTAAATCTTCTAATTGAGAAATTCCTTTTTTTGTTGTAGTTTTCTTTGATTGGGGCCAAAGACCAAGTGCAACAATTTCACTTATTTTCATCAACGCTCCTAATTATTTATTCATTATTATTAGACTTTTTAAAATTGCAATAGAAGTATTCAATTGATTATCTCCTAGTACATCTTCACCTGTAATTACTTTTTTAGTTTCATTAGCTATTACTTTTTCTTCTTTTTTTGTATCATCAACTTTTGCAAGTTCACCTTCAAGATGTTTTTTCAAATCAGCTTCTTTTATTTTGAATTTATCTTCATCATCTTGAGTTACTTTTCCAGCAGTTACGACAACGTCAGGGGTAACACCAACAGCTTGAATAGTTCTGCCACTTGGTAAATAATATTTTGCAATGGTTAATTTTATATTTTCAGTTCTATCATTATCAATTGGTAAAACAGCTTGAACTGAACCTTTACCAAAAGTTTTTTCTCCAATTATTACTGCTCTTTTATGGTCTTGTAAAGAACCACTTACAATTTCAGATGCAGAAGCTGAACCTTCATTTACAAGTACTACTAAAGGTAATTTAGTTTTTGTTTTTGAAGGTGATGCATCAAATTTCTCTTCATCTTCAGCATTTCTTCCTTTTTGAGAAACAATAACACCTTCATCTACAAATAAATTTACTACTCCAATAGCTTGAGATAGTAATCCTCCTGGATTATTTCTTAAATCTAAGATATAACCTTTTACATTTTTATTAGTAGATATAATTTTTTCTAAATCTTCTGTTACTTTTGTATCAAAACTTGAAACTCTTAAATACATTAAATCAGTATTTTCAATTGTTTTTGAAAAAACAGATTGAATTTTTATTATGTCTCTTTTCATTTTTATTTCTAAAGGTTTAAGTTCACCTTTTCTTACAAGAGTTAATGTAATATCTGTTTGTGCATTTCCTCTCATTAAAGAAACTGCTTCATCTAAAGTCATATTTATAGTTGATGTATTATCAATCTTTAAAATAATATCAGAAGCTTTTACACCTGCTTTAAATGCTGGAGTATCATCAATAGGTGAAATTACAGTTAATGCACCATCTCTCATTCCAACTGTTATTCCTAATCCACCAAATTCACCTTGAGTCTGAATGGCCATCTCTTTTGAGGCTTTCTTATCTAAATAAGAAGAATGGGCATCTAATTCTTGCATTAAACCTTTTAATGCTTTATCCACAATCTCTTGTAGTTTTATGTCATCAACATAATACTTTTCAACTGTACCAATAACTTTTGTTAATTTCGACAATGACTCAAATCTTGATTGTTCTGATACTACTTCCTCTTTTGCAAAAAGATTTTGCGAAATAACTAGAGCAAGAGTAGAAGTTAATAATAATCTCTTCATATTTTTAGTAACCCTTATAAATTTATAGAGAAATATTATACAAAAAGTAAGATAAAAGTAAGATTTTATCAAAAATTTTGTACCATATCAACTACTTTTCAGAAAGGTTATTAAAATGAGTATAAAAGAGAATGTAGATTATGTTAAATCAGAGCTAACTAGCGAAGAGAAATTTTTAGAGAATTTCGTAAAAGGTGAAAGGTTTTTTAAAAAATATAAAACATTAATCATTGCATTTATAGTAATTATAGTAATAGGAATTATTGCTTTTTTTATTAAAAATAATATAGCAGAATCAAATAAAATTGAAGCAAACATTGCTTTCAATAAAGTACTTGAAAATAGTAAAGATAGTAAAGCGCTAGAAGTTTTAAAAGATAAAAATCCACAACTTTACAATGTTGCATTGTTTTTACAAGCACAAGATGAGGGAAAAGCTATTGATATTAATGTTCCGATGTTAAAAGAATTGGCTAAATATCAAACTGCATTAACAAATAATGATATTGCACAATTAGATAATTTATCAATGCAAAATGATTTTTTATTAAAAGAGTTTGCTATTTTTAATAAGGCACTTCTTTTAACAAATGAAGGAAAATTTAATGAAGCAAAAACAACTTTGGCACTGATTCCTCAAACATCAAAAGCCTTTGAACTAGCTAAATTATTAAACCACTATCTACTTACAAAATAAGGAAAAACTATGAAATATCTTCTAATTTCATTATCTGCTATATTTCTATTTACAGCTTGTTCAGGAAAAAAATATTTTGAACCTGAAGATGTAAGTAGTAATATAGAATTAAATAAAGAGTCTATGTCTTCATCAATAACATCGATGAATAAAATTGGTGCAACATTAGAAAATAAAGAAATTATTACAAATACAGGTATTTCATCTTTTAAATTACCTGAAAATTTTGATTTTTTAAATGTAAGTGCAGACGGAAAAATCATTGCAACAAATTATATTGATAAAATTTTAATTGGCAATGAAGAAAAAGCTGTTAAAGATGTAGTTGTTGCTGCATCTTTAAAAGATAATAAATTGGCATTAGTTTATTCAAATAACACTATTGAATTAATTGATATTAATACAAATAAAACTCTATTTAAAGAGTATTTACCTGTATCAATTGCAAATGATACAAGAATTACAAATCCATATTTTATGGGTAATTTAATACTTTTCCCAACTTTAAATGGAAAGGTTGTAATTGTTTCAGCAACAACAAATGAATCAGTTAGAAATATATCTGTTGATCCAGATAGTCAATTTAACAATATTATTTCTTTAAATGTAATTGAGAGTTCACAAACTCTAATTGTGGCTAGTCCAAACAAAGTTGTATCGATTTCTCCAAAAGAAATTCTTTCAAAAAATTATGAAGTTAGAGATATTATTGTAAACAAAGATGATATTTACTTAGCAACTATTGATGGTCAAATTATTAAGTTAACTCCTAGTTTAGTTGAAGTTGCTAAGAAAAAATTTAAATATGCAAAAATTCATGCTTTAGCATATTCAAACTCATTGTATGCAGTTGAATCTCAAGGTTATTTAATAAATTTAAATCAAGATTTTAGTGACTATAAAATTTATGATTTTAGTTTTGATAATAAAGAAAGAATGATAGCAATTGGGGATAAAGTATATTATGATTCAAAATATATTACTTTGCCATAATTAATAGTAAAAAAATTTAAAAAGGGATATTTGGAAAACCAAATATCCCTTTTTTTATGTCAAAATATAATTTTAAGAAAAATTTCTATTTGCTAAATATTCAACTAAAACTGTTGCATATGAACCTTTTGGAAGAATGAAATCCAAGTTGCATATTTTTTTAGCTGCATCATATTTACAATTTACATCTTTTGGAAAAACTAAGGCTTCTCTTCTATAACCTTTTTCTTGTATGTATACATCGTCATACTTTTGTTCTATTAAAGCAGCTTCACCAACGGCTTTGAATACTTTCCTACCAGGTAAAAGACCTGTTGGTGTAATTTTAAAGTTATGGAAATCATTTATTATATTTGCTGTTATAACTTTTGGAGTAAATAGTTTATCTTTTTGTAAATCTAAAAAAACATCTCCATCTAAAAGTTTAAATTCATCATTTGATAATTTCAATCTTTCAACTAACCAAGCATTAAAAAAACTACTTTGATAAGCAGAAATTAACATTTTTGATAATTTTTTATCTTTAACTATCTCTTCTCCATAAACTACATCTTTAGCTTTTGCAAGATTATCAACTACTTCTTTCCCAAATCTTTGATAACCAAAATAGTTTGGCATACCATCTTTATTAATTAATTTAATGATTTTTTGAATATGATTTATATCAGAAACTTCAACATCGTGAAGATTTATTTTAAATCTATTTCCCTCTAAATCACCAATATTTAATTTTTCGTTATGCAAAGTAGTATCAAGAATTTCAATCTTTTTATTTTTAAAAAGTTTAATTTCTTTTGAGTATTTTTTGGGAATTGTAATATATTGAGTTGTTGTAGCTCGTTTATCTTTTAGTCCAGCATAACCAATTTCATTTGAAAAAACATTCAGAAATTTTGCTAATCTATCAATTAACTCCCAAGTGTCACAGTTATCTTTTTTAATTTTTAAAACTAAAAAACTTCCTGCGCCTGAAAATTTTATAGGTTGTTCTTCAACTATAAAATCTTCATCATTTTGAACAAATTTGAAATTTAAAGTTTTATCATTTTTTGGATAAAATCTTTTTATCAATTCTTAGCTCTTTTCATTGTTTCATTTTCAAAAACAGTTCTACATTCTGTACAAAATTTTGCGAATGGTTTTGCTTTTAATCTTCCTAAAGGAATAACTACTCCACACATATCACAAATTCCATAAGTTCCTGCATCTATTTTTTTAAGAGAATCTTCAATTTGCTTTAACTCTTCAACTTGATGATTTGCAATCATTCCTTCTGTGAAAGAATCACTTACTAATTCAGCATAATCTAATTCATCATTAATTTCTTGTTCTTTTAACTGATCAATGTTTGCTCTACTATTGTTTATGTTTGATAGAATATTTTCTTTTCTTTCAATTAAAATTGCTTTTAATTCATCAATTTGCTGTTTATTTGGCATAGTTTCTCCTTAAATATTCGCGCAATTATATACTTTTAATTATATATTATTACTTAAATAAGACTTAAGTGCCTATATTATGGGATTTTACACAATGAAAACAATTATAAAGAATAAAAAAAACCGCATTTTACTATTATTTATTTAACTATTACTTAACTAAAAAAAGATAGAATATTCAACTTTTAAGAGGAGTTTATTATTACTACATTATCAAAAAAATTCACTTTTTTTATTTTATTCTTTTTATTCACTTTTATTTTTTTTATTTTTTTTCACTCTAAATTAAATAACAATATTAACTTCTCAACAAAAATTAGTGCAATTACAAAACAAGCAAACTTAAGTTATTCAAATAATATTTATGAAACAAGAATCAAAGAATATAAAGATTTCACTAATGTATTATTTCCAATGCATACTCAAATTAGTTATGAGGATTTTGTTTATGAAAAATAGTGTTTTTTTTAATTTCTTATTTCTTTTACTTCTAAAACACAAATCAAAACATATTGCTATTTTTATTATTTCAATTTTAATTGTTTTTTTGATTTCTAGTGTTTTATTTATTTCTAATAGTTTAAAAAAAGAAGTTTTTTTTACTTTAGAGAATCAAAGTGATTTTGTAATTCAAAAAATAAATAGTGGAAAAATTTTAGATATTCCAACTTCTTGGATTGATGATTTTTCTTCAATAAATGGAGTTACAAATACTCAACAAAGAGTTTATGGTTCATACTATTTTATGCCAGAGAATGTTTATTTTACAATAGTTGGTGTTGATTTATTTGAAGAAAATATTAATAAAAATCTAAAAGAGCTTTTAAGTATTTTAAATATCTCTGATTTTTTACAAAATGATTCTATGATTATTGGAAATGGAATTAAAAAGATATTCGATAAATATCACTATTTTGATTCATACGATTTTAAACTTTTTAACAATGTTACTACAGATGTAAAAATATTTAAAGATTTACCAAAAGAGTCAAATTTAGTAGCAAATGATTTGATTATTATGGATATAAATCTTGCAAAAAAGATTTTAAATATAGAAGAAGATGGAGCAACTGATATTATTTTAAATGTTCCAAATGATTTAGAGAGACAAAATATTAAAGAGCAACTTATTTTAAAACACTCAAATATTAGAATTTTACAGAAAGAGACTCTAAAAAAAGAGTATGAAAATATGTTCAACTACAAAGGTGGAATTTTTTTAGTTCTATTTATAGTTGTTATATTTACTTTTATTTTGATTTTATATCAAAGATATTCGATGATTAGTTCAAATGATAAAAAAGAGATTGGTATTTTAAAAGCTGTTGGTTGGAGTATTAAAGATATTATAAAACTAAAAATTATTGAAAACTTTATTGTGGGATTCATGGCTTTTATTATTGGAATAATAATTTCATATATTTTTGTATTTATTTCAAATGCTCCAATATTAAAAAATATTTTTATTGGTTTTTCAAATGTTCAGAATGATTTTGTTTTAAATCCAAGTGTTGATTTTACAACTCTTATAACACTGTTTTTGTTTTTTATCATTCCTTTTTTAAGTGCAGTTTTAATTCCTGTTTGGAAAATTTCTGTAATTGATGCAAATGAGAGTATGAAATGATAAAAATCACAAACCTAAATAAAATATTTAATGAAAATACAAAAAGAGAATTTCACGCATTAAAAAATATCAACTTAGAAATAAAAAACTCATCTTGTGTTATTTTAAAAGGAATAAGTGGAAGTGGAAAATCTACACTTTTATCAATAATTGGGACTTTATCAAAACCTACAAGTGGAAGTATTCAAGTTGAAGATGAAAACATAGCTAAACTTCCAGATTTGCACGCTTCAAATTTTAGAGCAAAAAAACTTGGTTTTATTTTCCAATCATATAATTTATTTGATACTTTAAGTGTAAAAGATAATGTCTCTATTGCTTTAATTCCTTTAGGATTTAATCAAACCCAAATAGATGGAATGGTTTTAAAAGCTTTGGAATTAGCAAATATCCAACATAAAAAAGATGAGTTAGTTTATAATCTTTCAGGTGGAGAAAAACAAAGATGTGCAATTGCTAGAGCAATTGTTAATAATCCAGAGATTATCCTTTGTGATGAACCTACTGCGAATTTAGACTATGATAACTCACTTATTTTTATTGAGAGTTTAAGAACTCTAAAAAATCTGAATAAAACGATAATTGTCGCAACCCACGACCCAATATTTGACAATCTTGATTTTGTAAATAAAGTAATAAATATCAAAAATGGAGAAATTTGTGAGTGAAATACTTTTATCAAATGAGATAATTATCTATTTATTTACACAAACTATTTTATTTATTCTTCTTTTTATAGCTTTTTATTTCTCTATTTTTATAATCAAAAAATGGAATTATGAAAAAACAACATCAGCCCAATATAAACTTGAAAAAACTTCATATTTAGTAATACTTATAATCTTTTTTACTCTCGTAGTAAAAATATTTTTGATGCCCTACTTTGCTTATAGTTTAGATAGTTTATCACATATAATTCCTGGAGCTATGTGTGCAGCTGGTGTGATAAAAGCCAATAATTATGGTGAAGTTTTATTAGCATTAAAACTAATCATTCTGTTTTGTATTGGAGTTTGGTTAATAATTAATAGTTTAGATTTAAAAGAGAAGACTTATCCTTATACAAAAAAGAAATTTATTTTTTATATTTTTATATTTTCTTTGATTTTAATAGAAACAACTCTTGATATATTATATTTATCAAATATCTCAACAAAAGAGCCTGTAATGTGTTGTTCTGTGATATTTGGAGTTAATTCATCAGGGAATAACATTCCTTTTAATCTATCAATTTCTATGCTTGTGGGTCTATTTTATTTAATTTATGTTTTAACTATTTTTACAAACATTCAAAAACAAAAAATGTTAAATTTTATAATAAATCTATTTTTCTTATATATTGCATATTATGCTGTTACATATTTTTTCTCAACATATATTTATCAACTTCCTACACATCAATGTCCATTTTGTATGCTTCAAAAAGAGTATGGTTTTATTGGATATTTTATTTGGTCAACGCTGTTTTTGGGAACTTTTTTTGGAATTGCAAGTTTTGTTGTACCTAAATTTACAAATAAAGATTTAGATTATTGTTTTAAATATTCGATTTTATTTAATTCGATTTTTGTATTTTTGTGTTCTTTTTATTTACTTAGATATTATTTTGTAAATGGAGTTTTTTTATAAAGATATTCCGTGTTAATTTTATCAACACGGAATATTTAAATATAAGTTTAAAATTATTTGCTTACTTCTTCTTTTTTTACTTCTTCAGTTGCTTCTGATGCTTTTTCTTCTGTTGTTCCAGTAGTTGCAGCTGGTGTTGTTTCTTCAACTTTTTTTACTTCTTCAGTAGCTTCTGTTGTTGTAGTTGGTGCAACAACTACTTCATCTTTTTTCACATCTTGTGTAGTTTCAGTAGTTTGAGCAGGTTTTTTTTCTTCATTACAACCTGTTAATAATAAAATCGCTACAGCAGTACCTAATAAAATTTTTTTCATGGATTGCGTCCTTTTTATACATAATTTTTATTTTGTCTTTGTAAAAACAATGTGGAATAATATCAGATTGATTGTGTATTAATCGTGATAAATATATATTTTATTAAATTTTGGGAATTGAAATTTTAAACATTGCTCCATTTTTTACATTTTGAATTAGGATAATACCTTTGATTTTTTTTCTATAATCTTTTTGATAAATATAAACCTAAACCTATTCCATGCTGAGCCTCTTTTGAAGAACTATATGGTTCAATTATATTTTCCAATATTTCAGAATACTTCCGCATTATCAAAGAATTCAATATTAATTAAATCTTCACGACATCTTAGATTGACAATAATTCTTTTCCTTCTATATTTTTATCCATTAACCAATCCTTTTTGTTCAATTCTATATCCATCTTTAACTACAACATTTACTTCATCTGAGCTTTTGTTTATTTTTTCTTTATCATAAGTTTTTTTTGCATATGGTAAATGTAAAACCAATCTCAAAGCATTTTTTACTGAATAAAATCCTTGATAGTTATAAATATCAATTTACTAAATCTTTTAAATTTTCTGTGATTTTTGGGTAACTAATTACTTGTGATGAACTGATAATATGAGTTTTATTTATATCTGATAATAGATTTATTTCAATATAACCTTTTGTTTTTGCATAACTATAAATGCTTTTTAAATATCCAAATAATTTAGAAGCTGTAACTGGTGCTTTTTTATTTTTTTCAATCAATACAATTGTAACATCTTGGATTTTAATATCTTTTATTTTCTTATTACCAATAAAAGGCAAAATATCATTTTCAATTCTTGTTTTCTTCCATTGATATTGAGGTAAACCACTTTTTGATTTTTCCATCTCTAACCATTGAATAAAGATATTTTTAAAACTACTTGTATCTTCAATTTGTTTTAGTTCTTTTTGTTCTTTGTAGTATTCAATAGGGTCAATTCCAAATTAGTTAAGGAGTTTGTAGTACTTTTGGTACCTAAAAAAACATATTTTTATGTTTTTTAGTTTTTATGTACCAATTTATGTACCAGTTTTATTTAGATGATGTTAGAATACCTTAGATTAATATTTGATTAAATAGGCTTAGAAGTTCGATTTTTTCGTGGTTGCTTAGATTGATTGAATTTATGAGGTAGTCGGACTCGAACCAACGCATGTCGGATTTGCAATCCGAGGCATTACCAGCTTTGCTATACCTCCAACAGAAATGTATAGTCTATTTTTAAATCATTTAAAATTGAAAAAAGTTAGATGATTTAGTTATGAATAATGGCAGAGGGCAAGGGATTCGAACCCTCGGAGGCTTTCACCTCGCCGGTTTTCAAATTCTTCTTTAAGTAAGAGTTTATGGATATAAGTCCGATATATACTAGGCTTTGCAAAAAGTTTTCCGGTCTAAAACCTGTCTTTTTCTAACTTTTTACATTCATAATAAGCGTACCTTCAACATACATCACATAAACTAATCATTTTAATATTTGAGTTAAATCATTTTTACTTATTTTATTCAAAATCAACTCAAACATATTTATTTTCTTTATTCTTGATAAATTTTATTAAACTCTATTTTTTACAAAATTAAATATCATTAGTTTTGATTTAAAACTAGCAACAAAAACCACTAAACTTATTATTAAAGAAAATAATTGAATTATCAACCCTAATGTAAAATTTATAATGAATTCTCCTATTGTTAAAGCATTTTTACCTAGTATTTTAAATACTCCTTTCGTTTTTGAACCAAATTTTGCAGAAATTTTATTAAGTCTTTTCAAATCGTCTGTATTATCAACATATTTTAATAGCTTTATAGTGTCAATTTTTGAGGAAACATTTTTACTAAGTATTGAAATATTCTCAAAAAGCTCTTTCGTATGTTTTAAATCAATTGTTTTCCCAAATGAAGCAAAATTTGTTTTTAAATTTTTTGTATCTTTAAAATCTATAGATTTTAATTTCGAGTAATCCATTGATTTTGAAAGTAAAGATGAAAAATTTTTAGTGAATTTTTTAGTTAAATTATTTGTTTTTTTTGCAAATTTCATTATAGAAGTACTTATTTTTAGTGAGCTAGAGCCTCCTAATGTAACTAATTGAGATGCACTCATACCAACACCAATTGCAGCAAGTCCCATAACAAGAGAGTCATATTCTTCACCTGAAACTAATTTTTGACCTTCTAATGATAAATCCCTAATATCACCAACTATTAACATATCAGAAATAGTACTACCTGCTAATCCTGCCATACTATCTGATTCGCCAGTAACAAAAGACTCTCCAAAATCGTGTGTATTACTTTTTACTTTAGAGAAAAAAGTATTTTTTTCTTCCAGTTTTTTACTTAATTCTTCTGATAAATCAATATTTAAATATTCTGCCATATCCCTATAAATAATACTATCTTCAATTTTATTTTCATTTAGTGATTCAATAATCTTTTTTTCCAAGTATTCTTTTGTTGCAACTTGTTTTAACTCTTTCTCAACTTCAATACTTGGGTCTTTTATCTCATAAGTAAAAAAGATAAACACTGCTATTATTAATATAGATATAAAAGATAGATATCGCCACTTCTTTTGATTATTTTCTTCCAAATATGTTCCTTTTTTAGTAAAGAATGTTTGTATTGTTTTTATTATATCCATCCAAATAACTCATAAATGACTCATTTTCTTATTTTTCAAAAGAATTCCAAAATTTACTAAAATAATTATTCAATATTCCCTCAATATTTGCTTTCTTATATTTTCAAATACTCTTTCAAACCATTTTCCAGTTTTTCTTTGAGATAATCAGGAGAGATAATCTCTACATTTGGTATCCAGTATCTAACTATTTTTAGTATTTCTTCATCAAATGAAACTTTACAAGAAACAAGTAATCCTTTATCATCTAGTTCTTTTAAAACAATTTGATTAGGGATGATTTTTCTTCTTAAGAAATAGTTAGATACTTCTTTTTTTATTTTTAATACTACTTCTATTTCACTATTACTAAACCAAACATTATCATCATTATTGATTTTATCAATTATGCTTTGTTCAATTTTAAAGGTTTGTGATACTTTTTCTAATTTAGTGATTTTTTTGAAGCTAAAAGTTTTTATTTCATCTTCTTGAGTTGCTATAAGATACCAAATACCTTTAGTATTTAGTAGCTTATATGGTTTTACTATTCTTGCTTTATCATTGTAAGTGAATGTAATAGAATTATTAGAAAGAATAGATTCTTCAACTAATTTAAACTCATTTGTTTTATCACTTACATCTTCATAGTTATGCCCTTTTATGATATAGGCTTTAGAGATTGTATCATCAAGGATATTTTTTAAAAAATCTTCTTGTAAAGATGGATATAGTTCTTTTATACCACTCAAAACTGCAAAGTTTTTTATATCATCAAAGTTTAATTTTCCTAGATAATACTCTTCGAGATAATAAAGATTATTCTCTTTTTTAATTGGTAAATATGAAAGTCTTTCAGATAAATCCCTTTGAATAGTTCTTTTTGTGACATTAAACTCTTCAACTAGATTATCTATACTAAACTTTTCACCTGAGTTGAATTTATTTAAGATTAAAGCTAATCTAGTTGCAATTTTATCGTGACTTTTCATATCTATCCTTCTATTTTTTTACATTGGTTGATTGTGTATTTACAGATGTTTTTCGTTTTTCTTCTTCAATTAAACCTCTAATACTACCAATTTCATCTATACATTCACCACTATCAAAAGTGGCATCTACACAACTTGTTTTATTTACATCTATTTTTGATGCAACAGTTTTCACAAATTCTATCATTTCATCTGCTCTTTTACTTGTATTATTTTTATAAGCATCTAATGTTATTTTGCCCCAATCTTGTTCTTGAAACCAACTATAAAAAGGTATACAATTATGTAGTCTAACTGAACCAATTGCAAAATCATTGATTTTACAAATCATTTGTACTTCAATTCCCTTTGATAAATTTGATGCCCAATCAATATACTCTTTTTTCATTCTAGCACTTGGAGTCATATATGGATTACTTCCACCTGATAGTGATAAAGAAGGTTCATTTGATGAACTTTTACTAATATTTATAACTTTCCCACTAACTAACAATAACTTATTCTTAAACAAATTATCAGCATTAATTTCATTTTTTTCATATTCTAATTGAATTGCATTTGCAGAAACAACACTAGGTATTACAATATTCTCATCATTTGAAAATATTGGTTCTCCACCATTTATTAGGGCTTCCGTTTGATTTTGTATCAAAGTATGAAATATATTTGCTTCTATTTCAGTTAGATATAGTTCTTTTTTTACAGTTGATGAACTTGATTTTTCAGTTGAATTTGTTCCAAGTTTCGAATCATCAATATTATTCCCTACAACAGATAATATAATAATAGCTATCAAGAAAATCATAATATAAAACCAAATACCTCTTTTTCTTTTATATCCACAATGTGGACACACTTTCACATTTGATGAAATCTCTTTCCCACACTCTTCACATTTTACCAATGCCATGTTATTTTCCTTTTTTTTGTTTTTTTTCTTACATATTGAAATCATAACTTTATGCTTTGCAAGGTTGTGTCGCAATCAAATAACATACTCCTGCAATTTCTCCTTTATTTCTTCATCCAATATATCTTCCAACATCACAAACGCAACATTCACATCATTATCTATAAACACCAATATTTCAATAACTCCATCTTCTATTTCAACCATATTTATATCATCATAAAGTCCTGTATCTATAGAACTTAATTGACAAGTTGACAAAGTTATTGGAGTTGATTTTATTTCATTTTGATTTTCTATTATTACAAAGTAACCATCATTTAGATAATCAAACTCTTTAGTTAATCTATCAAATGATTTATACAGATGATTTTTTAGTTTTTCATTTTGGATTTTATTTATATCTGTTTTATTAAGTATTTCTATCATTGGTGTTCCTTTTTTATTACACTTAATTTTGTAGGTTTAAAAGAGGTATCTCTTTCAACAGCTAAACCAAGTTGACCTTTTACAGATTCTAGTTCTTCAAGTGAGAAATATCCCAACTCACGTTCAAGTCCACATACATAACCAAAGAATATTTCATTTGTTTTATCAAATTCAAGTACATACCAACTCCAAGAGCTATCAGGAGTGAAGAATTTACATTGGATTAGAGGGTCTTTGATATTTTCAGTTGAGTATAGAGGTGGAAGTGTTTTTATTAGTTCATCAGTTAGCAGTTTCATTTTTTACTTCTTTATTAGCTTTTTTAAGAACAAAGAGCTGACCACTTTTATCTTGTGAATTGTTATAAGAGATTTTTCTCACATATTGTTTTAAATCTGTATTTTGAGAGATAAGTCTGCCTAATCTTCTTTTATCCCCTACTTCAAGTTTTACATTTAGTATCATGGTATAACTTGATTTATCTATAGTGATATTGATTAATTTATCTTGTAGATAAGTTTTTACAATATCTTCTAAAGCATCTTTATAATCAAGTAGATTTATCTCTTTTATTTGAGTTGGGTTTGATAATACATAAGTGTATGAGAATTGAGTAATTTCATTATCATCTACTTTTGTTTTTACAGGTGTTGGGATTGGAGTTTTGTTTAGAGAAGATGATTTTTTGATAAGCTTTACTATTAGTTTTACCCAATCATCTGGGTAATCACCATCTTGATGGGCAGATAGTTCTATATTGTAATTAGCTTTGAACTTATTTACAACATTTACTTCTTTTGAGGCATTGAACCAATCTTTGGCTTCTTGTTCATTGCTATTCTTAAACTCAAATTCTAATTGCGCTCCATCATCATTACTAACAAATTTGATACTATCAGGAATACCGCCTTTTGGGTATTCGCCTTTTCTATTTTGGAAATCAGCTGTTTCTAGCTTTTTTAGTTCTTTAATTAGATTCATGGATATTTTTTCCTTTACTATTTTTTACATTATTTTCAACAACAATTGCAATTACTGCAACAACTAAACACTTAACCAATACGCATATATTTTTATTCATACAATTTCCTTATTTTGATTTTGATTTTTAATATCACATTTTTAATATATTGTTATAGATATAGATTTTTCACCTCGCCGGTTATCTTAGTTGTAAAGGAAGGTCTTAGTATGGATGGAAGGTTGATTTATAGGTTTATTTGTGGAAAAATACCCTGTATAAAATAGGTCAAGTTTAGAGTCATTTTTGTAGTGGTTCATTAAGAGCATTGGGGGAAGAGAATTATTTAAAAGAGTTTTTATTAATAATTTGAAAAAAGGTATACTAGTCTTATATTAAAAATGGGAAATACAATAATGAGATTACTTGGCAATTTTTTATGGTTTATTTTAGGTGGAGTAATAATGGGAATACTTTGGTGGATAATGGGATTGATTTGTTTCATATCAATTATTGGTATACCTTGGGGAAAAGCTTGTTTCGTAATAGGAGAGTTTACATTTTTTCCATTTGGAAAAGAAGCTATTAGCAGGAAAGAGTTATATCAAACTGAAGATCTTGGTACGAGTGGATTTGGAGTAATTGGAAATATCATTTGGTTTTTACTCTTTGGATTATGGCTAGCAATTGCTCACATACTTAATGCTGTAGCTTGTTTCATTACAATCATTGGGATACCTTTTGCTATACAACATTTAAAACTTGCAGGTATTGCACTTTTTCCAATAGGTCAAACAATAGTTGATAAGGAAGTAGCATTTGAAGTTCGTATGCAAAATGCTAGAGAGAAAGTTAATCAATTGCGAAACTAATACTAGTTTACAAAAAAAAAGAGTAGATGAATAAATCATCTACTCTTTAGAGTTATCAAGCTGTTAAATTTTCTAATTGGTCTCGAATATCATCTTGATTCGCATTCCCAAATTGTAGATAAAATCGTTCTGTGGTGCTTAAAACACTATGACCTAAGCATTTTGATACAGTTGATATGGGTATCTTATTCTCAACAGCAACACTTGTAAAAGAGTGTCTAGTATTGTATAAAACTCGATATTCAAGGCTTAACCTTTTTAAAAGAGGCTTATAATATTTATCAACTATAGTTCTTGAATCACTATAGGGAGAATCTGTATATGGTTTTGGAAACAGATATATTCTTTGAGAAGTTCCTATCCATTTGATTAAAGTTTCTTTTAGAGTTTTTATCATTGGAACAACTCTTGTTTTTCCCGTTTTTGTACCAGATTCTACACCTTTTCTGATTGAGCGTTGAATGGTTATTGTATTTCAAGTTTTAAAGCCATAATTTCACCAGTTCTAGCACCTGTTAATAATGCTATATGCATAAAAGTATTTATAAATGGAAAATCTATTTTATCTTTAGCTGTTCCATTTTCACAAGTATCATTTAGTATGATATTTCTTTCATCTTTAGAAAAATATTCTGTACTTTTATCTTTAGGTTTTGAAAAAAGTTTTGAACTTCTTTTTACAAAACTTATAGGATTTGATTCGATATATTCATTTTCACAAGCGTAATCTAACACTCTTTTAACCACATAGTACTTTTTATTAAATCTACTTTGAGATAATTCTTGCTCTGCTATTTCATTTACCCATGCTTTAATATCTTTAACTTTAATATCTTTTAATGGCATCTTTGAAAAAAATGGCAACACATCTAGTTTAAGAATATTTTGATAATCTTTTGTACTATCAAGTTTTCCTCTATCTGCTTCTGCTTCTTTTAATGCTAGATGTGCAACATCTTCAAACAATACTATTTCTTTATTCTCTAAAGTTTGAAATAGTGATTCATAATGTTCTTGTGCTAAATCAAATTTATTCTTTTCAATAGACTTTAATGCACTTGGTGTTGATTGTATTCCTGTGCTAAATCTAAATCTATTACCAACTTTTCCTTTTGGTAGCTTTACATTTGGTTTAGTTCTGTAATCTAATTTAATAGAACCATCTTCTTCAAAAATCCTAACAGATTTAATAACTGGGTTTTGGTTTAATATTTTCATAATTAATTCCTTGGTTTTATAATTTATTCATATTTTTAATATATTATTGAAAATGCATAAATCCCAAAGGATTTACGCATCAATTTCCATGAGTTCAGCATTCATTATTAATTTTAATTCATTATAAGCTGAATTATTTTTTGCTAATACATCTGCTTCATCTTTTGTGAAAAGAATTTCATCTTTATCACACTCTAATTCTCTACACATCCACTTTAAATGAGCTTCGTTGTCACTAAAATCTCTAAGTGTTTCTTGTTTTTTTGAAGCACTAAGCCAAATATTTTTATCAATTTTTTTCATTTTATTTTTTCCTATTATTCATTTTTTATCAATTTTTATATTTTTACTGCAAAAAATCACCCGTCCCGCCCATAAATTTTTATGGGTGGGCATGGGCAAAAAAATTATCATTTTTTATTCATAATCATCAGTATTAGGTTCAAAACCAGTTTCATTTTTCAGTTTATTTTTTACAATTCTAAAATGTTTAGAAGAGTTTTTATAAGATATAAAGCCCATATGCTCTAATTCATGACTCAAATATGATGAGGAATATGGATTATGCCCATGAGTGTTACACCAATTTTTAAAAGCACCAAATAATTCTATTAGTGAAGTACCTGTTTTAAAACTTTCATCAACTGCTTCATATTGTTCTTCTTCTACAAAACTTGCAACATGATTAGATGATTCTTTATAAGTGTTCATTGCTTCTTTCATAGCAACAGCTTCTGTGAATTTTCCTTGTTTATTTAATCTTTGCATACCTTTTATTGCAAAATTTAATATTGCTGGAAGTTCATTTGCTATAACTTTTGATTCAAGTTCATAATCTTTATCTTCATCTTTAATGATATTTTTAAAGGGAACTAGAAGTAATCTTCTATAAAATCCAAATGAATTATCCCCATTATGAAATGGCAATTTATTAGTTGCTACAAAGAGTTTTGGTAGATTCTCTATTGTATAAATATCTTTAAATAGATATTTACCAAGAACAGGTTCGCCACTTACTATTTTTTTAAAGGCTGATGTTTCAAGTCCATTCCTCTTAGCATCACTGCTAATATTTAATAATTTCCCATCCATTAATGCACATTTGAGCATATCACCCATATCAGTTATTTCAACAACTGATATATTTTCAACACCAAACAAAGCTTTAGTTATATTTATTAATGTACTTTTTCCATTTGAACCATCGCCATATGCAAAAAATGCTTTTTCATATTTTTTAGAATTGTTATCTAAAACATATCCTAAAAATTCCCCTAAAACATCTTTTAAATCTTCATCTACAAGAGATGTTTTTAAGAATTTATCAAATACTGGTGATGTTGCATTTTCATCATAATCATAAGGTAATTGATAAGTAAAATTGTATTTTTCATCATGTGGCAAAACTTCAATTTTTCCATCTTTATGAATTGCTAATACATTTGATTTCATATTTATGTATGTTACATTTGAATTCTTAGGAATATATAATTCATGGAACTCTGTAAATAATTCATTCAATACTGCACTAATTAAATTACTTGGTACAGCTCTAACTGCATTAAATTTCATTATTAGTCTTTTGATATAATTTTCTGCTTTCGCCATTGAATTTATTGGAATATATCTTCCATTATAATAAATCCAAATTCTACCAGCAGAGGCAATAATTTTATGGGGAGTTTGTTTTAATATCTCAATACAATACTCCAATGGTGTTCTTTGTATAACTTCACCCTTTTTGTCTTTTTTTGCTTCTAATTTATTTACCTTATCAATAATTTCTACGAAAACATGATTTAATAATTCTCTTTCATTCATAAAATAATTTCCTTTAATAATATCCCATCAGTACCACAAGAAACGCACTTTGCATAAACATTATTGGTATTTAGATAGATAAAACATGAAGGGTTTTTATCTTCATGCTGTGGATTTAAAAAGCAATGACAAGGAATTGCACTATTACTAACTTTAATGTTGTTAATAATATAATCCAGTATATCTGTTGCTTTAATGCCATTTTGGTAATAAGTAACTTGACTGTTCAAATCTAAATCAACTCTTTTCTTACTATTAGTTGATTTAAAGCTATTCAAAATAGAAGAAGTTAGGTTTGGCGACGGAACTTCTTCATTTTTTTCTATTAATGTATCAAATTTACTTACTTCAAAAAACTTGCCACTATTACTATAATAGACTTCCTGATTAGGATTAGGACTATAATATCTAGCAGGGTCACTACAAGCTATGTCAGCATCATAAAACCTTGTAAGATATCTCATTAATTTAGAATAATATTCCATATCAATAATCGATTGATTTAGAGGTAAAATTACTCTATATCTATCAGCAACTAATCCTTTTTTTTCAATTTGATGAGATTTTGTGGTAACTATCAAAGATTTGAACTCTTTGAAAGTTTCTATCCCTTCTTCAAGTGTTTGTCCATCATCAATATCTAGGATAATAGTAGATACACCTTTTGCGGAAATATTGTTTCTCTTACCATTTTTAAATTTTGTTGCACTATATTCATATAGTGCAGTAACTTTAGAAATATCTTCCCAATTACCAGTAGTCCATTTTAAATTATTGGCATGAGGTAAAGAATCGATATTTACTGAAATTCGGATCAAAAATTTATGCATTGAATTCCTTTTATTTTCTTTTTCTAGCTTATAAATCATATTTCTTTTAGCTAGAAGCTTTAACATTGAATTTTTAAAGATCGTAACAATTATTACTAATTGATAATGAAATTATAAATGATATTTTTCTATTTTATTCGATACAAAGTCCATAAATTAGGAACTTGTACATATATATAGGAAGTAGTACCATTAAAGCTTGTTACTAGTTCTAAGGTAAGTATTGGTACTATTTGCCATATATAATTGGGTGGATTTATGAAAGATTTTAGATATAAAAATTATAAAAAAATACTTTTTGAGGAGAAATTGAGTGGACCACTTAAATTTTGTCCTTATTGCAGGGTAATTTTTAATAGTACAAAATACTATGAATATACAAATGATAATAAATATAAATGTTTATCTTGCGATAAGGAAGATATCTCTCACGATACTTACGCTAGTCAACAAAGAAATGGACAAAATTATAAAATAAATAATAGAAATGATAAAAAGGAAATTAACGCTTTTATTTTGAAAGAAATATTGAAGTTAATTAATGAAGGTTTTAGTCAAGAACAAATTTATGAAATAACTCACTTTTCAAGAATTAGAATTGCTAAAATTGTAAATAGAGATAAGACAGAAAAAGGAATACCTCATTCTAAAAAAACTTTTTTTAATAATTATTTGAAAATAGATTTAGCATTGATAGAAAAAGTTTGTAAAAATGAATTTCTGAAAGATGAGGAGAAAAAACTATTGATTACTGCATCATTGAAATTCGGTTGTAGTTTTGATTTTATAGCAAAAGTTTTTCATCTAAGCAAACGAGAAATCAGCACTTACAAAAAGAAATTATCAGATGATGATTTGAAAGAATTAATTAGAAATAAAAAACAATATCAAATACAATATATTGATAATCCTTCTTCAATTGGTTATAACATAAGCATAAAAAATTTAATAGTAAAATAGTAATAATTGAACCCGTACCCGCCCGTGAATTTTTATGGGCGGGTACGGGTGATATTTTTATAAAATTACTCAAAAAAACTTAGCAAAATCATAAATTAAGACATTTTTTAGTCAGAGGGAAAAACCAAAATCATGAATATAGCCTATTTCTCGAATCCCTTGATATATACCTCGCCGGATAAGGAATTTGGCTGGATTATTCTCCATCTAGATTTATTTCAATAATAAAATTCGAGAAAGTTCCAAAACCTACAGTTTGTGGAACTTATTTTTAAAACTTAGATATTTTTAAATTCTAAGTATGAATTATTGTAGCCGGATCATAAAAAGCAC
Organism: Arcobacter venerupis; assembly: GCF_013201665.1. Classification (NCBI taxonomy): domain Bacteria; kingdom Pseudomonadati; phylum Campylobacterota; class Epsilonproteobacteria; order Campylobacterales; family Arcobacteraceae; genus Arcobacter; species Arcobacter venerupis. The sequence continues at coordinate 2,872,314 of NZ_CP053840.1, forward strand.
ATCATAAACTTAAAATTTATTTAAGAAATATCTACAAAAATACTTTATTTAAGGTGTTTATAGACATTTTGATATACAATATTTTGGGCATATTATTTGTTGATTTTTAGGATGTTTTATATAGAATATGTATTCAATAAGTAGTTCAATCATGTTATAAAAAAGTTAAATAATTAAAAATTGTAATTTAGAAAGAGCCGTTTATAGCTTTAATGCAAAAATACAATCGTATAAAATTATCAAGGGATACAATGCAACATCATGCAAATACATTAAAAGCATTATCAGATATTACAGATGCAGGATTGTTTGAAAGGTTAGCTACTGCTGTATTGAGAGAATCTAATCCACTGTATGAATCATTAATCCATACGGGAACAAATACAAGTGGACAAACCGTAAAAAGTCCTATTGATGGAATAACATTTGTAAGTGGAGCCAATCCTCCTCATATGATTTGTGTTCACCATACAACGGGAGATAGAGATGAGTTAGAAAAAAAATTGTTAAAAGACTCTTCAAAAATAAAGTCTAAAAAAAATATTATATACCCTGATGGAGATATTTTAAAAACGATTAAACTTCATAAAGAAGAAAGACTTAAACAACCTACATTAAAAACTACTTTAATTTTGACTTTTACTTCTGAGCCATCTCAAGAAGTTATAAGAAAATCAGAAGAAATTGTAATAGCTGAGGAAATTGTAATTGATTTTTGGTCTGCTTCTAGGATTGCACATTTTCTTGATACAAAACCAAATGGACAATATATTAGAAAACAATATCTGCATATAACCCAAGAGAGAATATCTTCCAAACTTTTATTAGAGTTATCTAAAAAAAGTATTGCTAATTTTATTATATATAATCAAGATAGCTGGATAGAAAGAGATTTGGATAAGCAGTTGAAAGTTCTTGAAAAATCAGGCTTGACAATACTTTCAGGGGAATCAGGAAATGGAAAGAGTGTAGCTTGCTATAAATATCTTACTCAACATATTCAAGATGGTGGTTATGGGTTTATTTTAACAGATGAAGTTTTAGTTCAATCTCAAACCCTTGAAGAAGCTATTCGTAAAACACTTTTAAATTTGCATCCGTCCTTGACAAATGATTGTGGATACGATGTCTTAGAAATGACTACAACAGATAAGCCTATTGTTTTAGTTCTTGAAGATATTAATACCTCTGGAAAAGCTAAGTTACTTCTTGAAAAAATCATCTCATGGAATGAACAACAAAAGAATAATAGTTTTTTCTTATGGGAAATACTTTGTCCTGTTTATCCAAAATTTGTTGGAGAACTTGATGAAAATATAGTTAAAAAGATAAACAGTCATGTTATCAGATGTTTAGAATTTTCAAAAAAAGAGGGTATTCAGGCTGTAGAAAAAAAACATGAATTATTATCTAGAAAAATTACTCCACTTGAAGCAGAAAATAGATCTTTAACTTTAGGTAATGACCCTTTATTAATTGCTTTATATGATATAAATGAAAATTTAACATCCTCAGAGATTATTCGAGAATTTATTAATAGCAAAGTTATGAATCTTGCTCAAACACATATTGAATTTATGAGTTCAGATTATTTAAACTCTCTTTTAAGTTTGATATTTAAACTGCTTTCAAATTATATTGTTCAGCCTAAATGGTCAGATATTGGGATAGTTAATCTTTCTAACGAAGAGAAAACTATGTTAAGACACTTAGCTCATCAAGGAGATATTTTTAGACTTAGTGGGACTATGGAAGAGCAAATTATTATTTTTAGACATGACCGTGTTTATAATTGGTTGGCTTCAAAAGCAATAGCTAAATTTATAAGCACAATAGAGTTAGATAACAGTTTTCTCAAAGAACCATATCTCGCTGAAATTATAGGATTATCACTAAATGAAAATACTATAACAGATAAAATAATTGAATTTATAAAATTACATAATCCATTGGCTCTTTTTTATTCTTTACAAAAGTTTTCAATTGCAAATACAGATATAGAAAAAACAATTTTATCAGCCATATTGAATTGGTCAAGTAATGAGAAGATTCATAGTAGGTCAAATAAAAATTTAAGATTTGAATGTATTCATTGTCTTTCTGAAACAGACTCACCTCATGCATTAGCAATATTACAGTATTTTAAAAATGATAATTACAGTTATGATAAAGCAGGATTTAGGAATGGAGACTTTGATAAAGGAATTACGCTTTGTCAACTTACACATCCTGGAGTGAGCTATATAGCTCATGAGCAATTAATGGAGTATATGATTACAAAGTATAGAGATGAATTAGTTGCTTTTGTTATAGAAAGATTGAATTCAAATCTCTCATCAAGTTTTGTTTTTGCCTCTTCTGAGCGTATTGGTATATTACGAATGTGTGGTTATTTAGCAGATGATAAATTATTTGATGTATTAAAAAAGTCTTGGGAATATGAAAATAATAAATCTGAGTTATTAGGTGATTACTTTTGGGCTTGTTCTCATTGTTGTGGGGATAATGCCTCTGTCTTACTTGAACCTATTTTTGATATGTGGGCATCCCTTTCTGATAAAGAAGAAACTGAAGGGTTCGGAACACCTAGAAATAGCTTTGCCGCGCATGAGATTCATTGGGCTTTAAAAAAATATGTCCCTAAAAAAGCTATTGATTATTTTATAGAGCAGACAAAAAGAGAAGAATTAACATGGCCTATCACATATATGCTACATGGTATAGACCATCCCAATGTAGTGAATTATATAGCTCATTATTTTGCACAAAAAGAAGAAGAACTTGAAGATACAGGCTATTCTAATCATTTTCTTTCTAGTTCTAGCGATGTTTGGAAAAGGAACAATAAAGCCATGTCTGAATCTTCCAAAGCTGAATTATATAAATTATGGTCAAATATAAATTCAAGTAAGTATATAAGGCTACAATCATTTAAGCTTTGGTCTGCAACATATTTAGAATATGACAAGGAACTGTTAATTGATTTCCAACATGATACGGTTTTATATGATGCTATTTTACGACAAAGAATAGAGCAAAAAGATATTACAGCTATTCCCTTATTTATAGAAAAAATTAGAGACAGTAAAAACAGTGGTTATTGGTGGCAATTTGCTAGAGACTTTTGGACTTCCGATTTAAGTAAATTATTAGATGAAGAATTAGACAAGAAATCATATGATGAAATAATGGATATAGAAGATTATAGTGTATCAATGATATCAGAATTAATTAATAAAATGAATATAAATGAAGCTGAACTCATTCTATTGAAACATTGGGATAAAATTAAAAAGAGTCCAAGTTTTATTCAAACATCCTTATATATAGCATCTGATAAACTTATTAAATTAGTAGCTGAGACAATAAATAGTTCGTCTTCTCCAGATACTTTTTTTATTCATATTAGTTCTCATTATGGTATCATGAACAAAAACCATAAAGGTATTACAAATATTAGACAGTTAGAAGTTTTAATACCATATTTAGGATATATAAGTGAGATGGAGTTGTTTTTTATTGCCGACCTGTGCAATAAAAAAGGCTACTTTGAATTTAGAAAAAAATATTTAGATATTTATTTAAAAGATGAAAAATATAAGAATACTCAATATTCATCAGAAAAAGAAATTATTACATCACTTAATAAAAAGCTTAACGAAACACATTTTTGGCATTTAGAACATTGGGTTGATATGGTTTTAAACACAGGAATATCAAAAGCTGAACTTATGAATATTGTTTTTAAGTGGATTAAATCACAAAATAATATTGACTTAAAAATGATTAATATTGCACTTGTGATATTAATCCACATAGGAAGTTGGAATCATTATTCTGAGTTATTGAAGGTGCGGGAAGGTATCAAAGATAAATATATAGAAGAGTTTGAAAATGCTTTATTTTTGATTCAACGACGAGAATTAAATTTTAGAGTCAAGTAATAACTTGATACTTTAAATAACAGCAGATACACACTCCGCAAGTAAGTTGCTAAACCTCTTACTTTTGGAACACGAAGTACTCATATTAGTTTTCCCTGTTCCACAAAGTGTTCCAAAAGTAAGAAATGACAAAACTCCACAACCTTTAAGAAAATTTGGAACAAAAAAAAGTATATAAATTTACCCTGACTAAATCCGGTCAAAACTGGGTCAAATTAGTGAAAAAAAAAGAGTTAAATGAATATTTTATAAAAAAGTTAAGTTGTATTCTAACTCGCGGTTATAATAATTATTGCATTAAATTAAGAAAATTAACATGACAAATTCCGGTCAAAACTAGGTCTGAAAGTTAAAAAAAAGTTGTATTTGAAATTGATTGAGATTGAAAAGTGGAGGAGGTAGTCGGACTCGAACCAACGCATGTCGGATTTGCAATCCGAGGCATTACCAGCTTTGCTATACCTCCAACAGAAATGTATAGACTAAAAGTGAAAATCATTTAAAATTTAAAAAGTTAGATGATTTTTTGAATAATGGCAGAGGGCAAGGGATTCGAACCCTCGGAGGCTTTCACCTCGCCGGTTTTCAAAACCGGTACGATAGACCAACTCTGTCAACCCTCTACATTATAATGGTGCGAATGATCGGAATCGAACCGATACTCCGAAACCGGAATTGGATTTTAAGTCCAACGCGTCTACCTGTTCCGCCACACTCGCACACTTCGTAAGTCAATTTAAAGTATGTTCTACTTAAATTGGACTGGAATTATAATAGGTTTTTATTTATTTGTCAAGATGTTTTTAAAAAAATTTTGAAATTCTAATAAAATTATATATTTAATAAAAATTGAACTGCAAAAAATGTATAATCTAGCCATATAATTTATGCATATTTAAAGGATTAAAATTGAGAAGTGATGAAGTAAAAAAAGGGTTTGATAGAACACCACATAGATCATTATTAAGAGCTACTGGGCTTAAAGATGAAGATTTTGATAAACCATTTATTGGTGTTGCGAACTCTTTTATTGAGTTGATTCCTGGACACTTTTTCTTAGATAAAGTATCTGCCATAATAAAAGAAGAGATAAGAGCAAATGGTTGTGTTCCATTTGAATTTAATACTATTGGTGTTGATGATGGAATTGCAATGGGACATGATGGGATGTTATTTTCACTTCCTTCAAGGGAATTAATTGCAAACTCTATTGAAACAGTAATGAATGCACATAAACTTGATGCAATGATCGCTATTCCTAACTGTGATAAAATTGTTCCTGGTATGATTATGGGAGCTTTAAGGGTTAATGTTCCAACTATTTTTGTTTCAGGTGGACCAATGGAAAAAGGTTACACAAAAGATGGAACTCCAATTGACTTAGCAACTGCATTTGAAGCTGTTGGAAAACATGAAGCTGGACAAATGAGTGATGAAGAGTTAAAAGATATTGAATGTAATGCATGTCCAAGTGGTGGTTCATGTTCTGGAATGTTTACAGCAAACTCTATGAATACACTTATGGAAGCTATGGGAATTGCACTTCCTGGAAATGGAACTATCTTAGCCCTAACACCTGAAAGAGAAGTTTTATATAGACAAGCTGCTAGAAGAATTTGTGAAATTGCATTAGATGCTCAAGCAAGAGAAAAATATAAATTAACAAATATTTTAAATGAAAATGCAGTTAGAAATGCTTTTGCTGTTGATATGGCAATGGGTGGAAGTTCAAACACTGTTTTACACATGTTAGCAATTGCAAAAGAAGCGAAAGTTAATTTTAACCTTGAAGATATTAATAAAATTTCTAAAAGAGTTTCTCATATTGCAAAAATTTCTCCATCTTTATCAACTGTTCACATGGAAGATATTAATAAAGCGGGTGGTGTAAATGCTGTTATGAAAGAGATGACAAAAAGAGGTGATGATATTTTAGCTGATAACCTTACAATCTCAGGAGAAAGTGTATTAGAAAAAATCAAAGATTCTTACATCAAAGATACAAATATTATTCACACTATTGATAATCCATATTCACAAGTTGGTGGATTAGCGATTCTTTACGGAAATCTTGCAGAGCAAGGTGCTGTTATTAAAACTGCTGGAATTACAGGTTCAAGAGTATTTACTGGAACTGCTGTTTGTTTTGATGGACAACCTGAAGCTGTTAAAGGAATCATAAGTGGTAAAGTAAAAGCTGGTGATGTTGTAGTTATTAGATACGAAGGTCCAAAAGGTGGTCCTGGAATGCAAGAGATGCTTGCTCCTACTTCATTAATCATGGGAATGGGACTTGGAGATAAAGTGGCACTTATAACTGATGGAAGATTCTCAGGTGCAACAAGAGGAGCTTCAATTGGTCACGTTTCTCCAGAAGCTGCTGAGGGTGGAATGATTGGATTATTAAAAGATGGTGATGAAATTCATATTGATGTTGACCAATATATTTTATCTGTAAATTTAACTGATGAAGAAATAGCAAGTAGAAAAGCTAACTTTGTTCCTCTTAAAAAACCTCTTAACTCTTCTTGGTTAGGACAATATAGAGCACTTGTTACAAATGCAAGTAGCGGAGCTGTTTTAAAAACTGATTTATAATAAAGGCTAACTAAGGTAATTGCCTTAGTTAGGGCATTAACCAAGCATTAACCTTTGATTGAAAAATAGTTTACACTTATACTCCATAATGTCACTATAAAAAATAAAAAGAGGATATACAAGTGAAGAAAAAACTTCTAATCATTTCAACATTAATTGCAACTCAATTGTTCGCAAAAACAATTGACTTTGAAATAATGGACTCAAATCCTACAAGAACATCTCCAAATTCAACAAATGAAATTTTATCTTTTAATAATAGTATTAAAAATTCTGTTCATTCAATTGTTAATATTTCTGCAAAAAGACATGTGAATGACAGTATAGATAATCTTCCTTTGCAAATGTTTAATGATCCATTTTTCAAAAGATTTTTCGGTGATCAATTTGGGAACCAATTTAAACAAAATAGAATTCAAAGATCTTTAGGTTCAGGTGTAGTAATCTCAAAAGATGGCTACATTGTAACTAATAATCATGTTATTGAAAATGCAGAAGAAATTACTGTAACTATTGGCGATGAAACAACAGAATATAATGGAAAACTTGTTGGTCGTGATGCTGATAGTGATATAGCTGTTATAAAAATCGACTCGAAAACACCTCTTTTACCTATAAAAATTGCAGATTCTAACTCTTTATTAGTTGGGGATGTTATTTTTGCTATAGGGAATCCCTTTGGAATAGGAAGTACTGTTACTCAAGGTATTATTTCAGCTTTAAATAAAAATAAAGTAGGAATAAACAGATACGAAAATTATATTCAAACGGATGCTTCTATAAATCCTGGAAATTCTGGTGGTGCTTTAGTTGATTCAAGAGGTGCATTAATTGGTATAAATACTGCCATTATCACAAAAAGTGGTGGAAATAATGGAATTGGTTTTGCCATTCCAGTTGCTATGGTAAAAGATGTTGTTGAAAAATTAGTTGCTGATGGTAAAGTAACAAGAGGTTATTTAGGTGTTGCAATTGCTGATTTAGATAATGACTCTTTAAAAGTTTACAAACGACAAGAAGGTGCATTAGTTTTAGATATTTCAGCAGATACTCCAGCTGCTAAAGGTGGATTAAAAAGAGGTGACTTAATTTATGCAATAAATGGTAGATTAGTTAAAGATAAAACTTCTTTACAAAATACAATTGCATCTTTTAAGCCAGATGAAAAAGTAAAAATCCAAGCAGAAAGAGATGGAAAAGATATTGATTTAAATATTGTTTTAGGTGATAGAACAACATCATTAGATGCAACTACTCCAACAGCACAAGTAAATAATAATATTTTTCTTGGAGGATTAAAATTAAGTATAATTGATGCTGAAACTCAAAAACAATTTAGATTATCAGCTGACACAAGTGGAATATTAATTACAGATGTTGAAGTAAAATCTAAAGCTGAAAAAGCAGGTTTTCAAGCAGGAGATATTATTGTTCAAATAGAAGATATTGAGATAAAAAACTTTGCAAATGTTGAATCAGCATTGAAGAAATATCCAAATAAATACAAAAGAGTGTATATAAATAGATATGGCCAAACTATTTTATTTATCATTCAATAAAAAGGATAACAAATTATTAAAGTACTAATGATAGAAGATGATATTGAACTAGCTCAAATCATCACCGATTACCTAAAATCGTTTGACATAGAAGTTACGAACACTGATAGTCCATATAATGGACTATCAATGCTTAGTGTACATAAGGATTATCAACTTATTATATTAGATTTAACTCTTCCTGAAATTGATGGACTAGAATTAATCCCAAAAATTAGAGAAAAATCTGATATTCCAATTATTATTAGCTCAGCTCGTGATGACATTTTGGATAAAGTTATGGGATTAGAACGAGGCGCTGATGATTATCTTCCAAAACCTTATAACCCAAGAGAACTTCAAGCTAGAATTAAAACTATTCTAAAAAGAGTTGATACAAACAATGAGCCTAAAAAGCCTGAACATAATTCACTTTTTGAAGTGAGAGAAGATGATATGCAAATATTATTTCAAAATACAGCATTAACATTAACACTCGCAGAATATGATATTTTGAAATTATTAGTTCAAAGAAATCATGGAGTTGTTGCAAGGGAAGATTTTATTTATGCTAGTGATAATATTGAAGATGATTCATCTTTAAAAAATATTGATGTAATAATTTCAAGAATTAGAACAAAATTAGCAAAAATCGATGAAAACAACTCTCATATAAAATCAGTAAGAGGTATTGGATATCAGTTAATATGATAAAAAATATCTCTATTTCTACTTTTGTAAATATTATATTTTCATTAGCTTTTCTCTCTATTTTTATAACATTTGCAATGTTTCTAAATTATGACCAACAAAAGCACGAAGTATCTTTGCAAAATAGATATGAGTTAATCGCTGAAAACTTTTTAAGTACTTTCCAAAATCAACCAACTGCTGAATCCCTTATAACTCTTTTTAAAAAATTTAAAGTAAAACCCATTGAAGAAAGAGAACGAAAATTAGAGATTATAAAAAATGCTCAAGAGCTAACAATAACACAGAATTATTTAGGAACTTATAGAGTTTATAAATATGATGATAACTATTTCATTTACGTGCAACAACATGGCTATAATCTGATGCTAAAAGATGCCGATGCTCATAATTATAGTATTGCTTTTATAATTGCTGGATTTATAATATCAATTTTAACTTTTTTGATTTTATATGAAATTTTAAAAAGAAAATTAAAACCTCTTAAACTTTTAAATAAACAACTCATTGAGTTTTCAAATGGAAATAAAGATATTAAACTAAACTACACAAGTAGTGATGAAGTAGGAACTATTGCAAAAAGCTTTAATGAAGCTATAAGTATCATAAATAATCAATCAAAATCAAAAGATTTATTTATGAGAAATATGATGCATGAGTTAAAAACTCCAATAACAAAAGCAATGTTTATAGCTGAAACACTAGAGAGTGAAAAAACACGAGAAACTCTTCAAAGAGCTTTTAAAAGAATGGATGATATTATAAAAGAGTTAGCAACGGTAGAAAAACTAACATCAAAAAATACAATGATTTATAAAGAGAAAAAGTCTTTTTCAAGCATATTTAATAGAACTGTGGAAATTATGATGGTAAATCATGACCATATAGTTGTTGAATTTACTGATTTTGATTTTGATGTTGATAACTCTATGATGCCAATTGCTTTAAAAAATCTTATTGATAATGCAGTAAAATTTTCTCCTAATAAAAAAGCTATCATAAAAGCGAATGAAGAAAAAATTGAAATAATCTCTTTAGGTGAACAACTAAAACATGAACTTTCATATTACACAGAAGCTTTCTCTCAAGAAGAAAAAAGAAGTGATGGTTTCGGATTGGGACTTTATATTGTAAAAACAATTGTAAATTTACATGGATTTAAACTTGAATATAAATATGAGAGTGGAAGAAATTATTTTATCATCAATATGAAAAGCTCAACTAAAAGTATAAAAGAATCTAAAGAGAATTTAATTACAACAAAAGCGCTCAATTAAATTGAGCGCTTTTTTTTCTTAAGACTCTTTAGGTCTTACATCTTTCATAACTTCAAACCAATTTCTATTAAAATTCTTTTTAATATATTTAGCCCTATGGGGCACGATACAGCCTGAACAATTTTGGTGAATATAATCTTCACCAATATATTGACTTCCATCACGTGATTTGATATTACAAACAGAAAAAAGAGTTTTTCCATCAGGTGTTTTTTCAAATCCTTCCATTTTAAATCTGAAATTTGGACAAGCACATAAATAACAGTTCAAATCTTCCATATCATGGCATTTTTTATTGTCTTTATATAATGGGCAAAAATCTGGCTCATTTTTTACCATATTCTCAAATTTAAAATATTCTATTACCTCATCAACTGATTTGTCAGTTAATTTTTTCATTACATTTGCATGAAGATTACCCTGTTGGATAAACCACTCTTCATAAGTCATCATAAAACTCCTAAAATTAATACAATTATTATAAAAATATCTAAGGCGTATTTAAAACTTACAGCTTTTAAAACATCACTATTTTCGATATTTTCTTTTCCATCTCCAAAAAAAGGTTTATTTTTTATTTTTCCAAAATATGAAGTAGGACCGCCAAGTTTAACATTTAAAGCCAATGCAAAAGCTGATATTGGAAGTCCTGCATTAAAACTTTCATGTTTTTTTCCATATTTATAAAACTCTAAAAATGCCTTTTTAGAAAAAAATAGAAGTGATATTATTAAAGCTGTAATTCGTGAGGGAATATAATTTGCCACATCATCAAGTCGGGCACTAAACTTTCCAAACTTCTCATACTTATCATTTCTATATCCAACCATAGAATCAAGAGTGTTAATCGCTTTATATAAATAAGCTCCAACAAGGCCAAAACATAAAAGATAAAAAAGTGGGGCAATTACTCCATCACTTAGATTTTCTGCATAGGTTTCAATACTAGCTTTGTTTATATCACTATTTGAAAGAGTCGAAGTATCACGACTAACTAACATAGAGATTTTATATCTTTTGTCTTCAATGTTCTCATTTGATATTACATCTTTTACAGCATCATAAAGCATTTTTGAAGATAGTGTAAAAGAAGCCAATAATCCTTGAATAAAAACATTATCAATCAAGGCAAAAATAGAGACAATAATATAAACCACAAAAAGCAAAGAAAGAGTTAAAAAAAATCCTCTAAGAATTGAGTCTTTATAAAACCTCTTTTCAAACCAAGAGATATAATCTCCCATAAAAATTATTGGATGTTTAAAATATTTGAATTTTTGGAATTCAGAAAAAATCATATCTATAATATATGCTATCAAAGCTACTTCAAAAAACATGAACTGACAATTTCCCTATCTTTAAATTTTTAATTAGTGATATAATTAATTTAACGCAATAGTAACATTAGTTTATTAAAAGGAGTCAAAATGAAAGTTCTACTTACAGGTTCTACTGGATATATTGGAAGAAGACTGAAAAAAAGATTAATAGAAGATAAAAATATAGATTTAAGACTCTTAGTTAGAAATAAAAGCAGTTTATCAAATGAAGTAAAAGACAATTTAGAGATAGTTCAAGGTGACACTTTTGATTTAGAATCACTTAAAATTGCCCTAAAAGATGTGGATGTAGCCTATTATTTAATTCACTCTTTAAACAAAGATAATTACAGAGATTTGGATAAATTATCTGCTCAAAACTTTTTAGAAGCTGCTGCTTTTTGTAAAGTAAAAAGAGTTATATATCTGGGTGGATTGGGTGTAAAAAATAGTGATACAAGTGAACATCTTTTAAGTCGTATAGAAACGGGAGAAATTTTAAGTTCAAATAAAAATGTTCAAACTATTTGGATTCGAGCAGGAGTTATAATTGGTTCAGGAAGTTCAAGTTTTGAAATTATTAGAAATATAACAGAAAAACTTCCAATAATGACAACTCCAAAATGGGTAACTACAAAAGCACAACCAATTGCCGTTGAAGATGTTTTATCATATCTGCATAACTCAATATATTTAAAAGAAGAAGAAAATTTAATAGTAGATATTGGAAGTGAACAATTAAGTTATAAAAGCATGATGTTAAAAACAGCGAAAGTTTTAGGATTAAAAAGAATTATTATTCCACTTCCTTTTATGTCTATAAACATTTCATCATATTGGTTAAACCTTTTTACTCCTGTTCCTTTTAGTGTGGCAAAAGCTTTGATTGAGGGACTAAAATCAGAAGTTGTAATTCAAAATGACAATGCGAAAAAATATTTCCCCGAGATTACTCCAATTTCTTATGAAGATTCAGTATCAAATGCAATAAAAGAGATAGAAAACGACCAAGTAATAAGTAGATGGAATGACAACTCAAATAATATTTGGGAAAAAGATGCCCAAAATGAAATATCAAAAGCTGTTTTCATTGATAGAAAAGAGATTGATATTTCAAATCTCGATGCCTCAAAAGTTTATCAATCATTTATTGGAATTGGTGGAACAAATGGCTGGTTTGATTTTGATTTCTTATGGGAAATAAGAGGAATAATTGACAAAATGATTGGTGGCGTTGGACTAAAACGAGGAAGAAGAAGCCAATGTGATTTAAGAATTAGTGATTGTTTAGATTTTTGGAAAGTTGTTGATTTAAAACAAAATGAAAGACTTTTATTATTTGCTCAAATGAAACTTCCAGGGATGGCTTGGCTTGAGTTTAAAATCAAAGATAATAAACTAATCCAATCAGCTTACTTTTATCCAAAAGGAGTTTTGGGAAGATTATATTGGTATATTTTAGTTCCCCTACACTATTTTGTATTTAATAACATGATAAAAAGTATAATCAAAAAGGCTAAAAGTCTATAAAATATTTTATTAATTCTTAAAAAAATTGCATATATCTACATCTAAGATTTTTGCAATTTTATATAAGTTTTCAATATTGTAATGTTTATTTTCTAATCCAGCTTCTATTTTCCCGATACTACTTACAGATTTATGTCCCATGCTTAAAGCTAATTCCATCTGAGAGATATTTTTTTCTAATCTATGTTTCTTAACATTCAATGCAATTTTCCTGTAAAACTCATCAACTTCTGCCGTATCTATTTCCGAATATAGTTGCATTTATTCCCCATAGTGAAAGTTTTATCTAAGAATATTACAGATAAAATAATTTTCCTATTCCCTATAGGGAATAAAAAAAATAAATTATTATTGGAGCTAAATATGGATGAAAGATCTATTCTAAATTTTATAAAATTTATTCCTTTCTACTATATATTCTCTTTTATAATGGCCTATATAGGATATTGTTTATATTTTAATGTTGAGTTCAAAAAAGACATCATAATAATCTTATTTTTTTTAATAATTACATTGTCAATTATTACTATGTATATCTCAAAAATAACAAAAATTAAATTCCAAAATTTTAAATTAAATTTATTAAATAATGAAAATAATAAATTAGAAAATATGAAAAATATTCTTGATGAACTTCCTATTATGATTATCTATAAAGATTTAAATGATTTTATACTAACAGTGAATAAAGAGGCCTTAACACAGCTCTCTATATCTTTAGAAAATATTATTAACAAACCAGCAAAAGAAATTTTTCCAATTAGTTTTCAAAAACAATATAATGACGATTTAGAAATAATTAAAACTAAAAAAGGTAAATTTAATCTTATTGAAAAATTAATTATAAATAATAAAGTATTAATGGTAAAAACTTCAAGAGTTCCCATTTTTGATGAATATAACAATGTAAAAAATATCATAATATTTATGATTGACATAACAAAAAAGATAAAACTAGAAAATGAAGAAATAAAAAAAAATAAACTTTTATATCAACAGAGTAAAATGGCTTCACTTGGTCAAATTATTGGAGATATAACTCATCAATGGAGACAAACTCTTTCCATTTTATCTACTGCTTCAACAGGAATTAAACTCAAAAAAGAAATGGGAATATTAGAAGATTCAGAGCTAATATCTACAATGGATTTAATAAATAAATCTACTCAAAATTTATCTAATACAATTGATGATTTTAGGAATTTTCTAAATCCATCAAACAGCAAAACAAAAAAGTTTAATATTAAACAAACAGTTGAGCAAACTTTAAAAATTTTAAATGTTCAATTTCTTTCAAAAAATATTAGAATAATAAAAAATATAGATGATATTGAAATAGTTTCATTAGAAGATCAACTGATTTTAGTTTTTATTAATATCTTAAACAATGCAATAGATGCTTTAGCAAATCTTGATTCTTCAATAAAAAAACTCATTCTTATTAATTGTTATAAAAAGAATAATTATTTAATAATTGAAATACAAGATAATGCAAATGGTATAGATGAATCAATAATTGATGAAATCTTTGAACTTTACTTTTCAACAAAAACTCTAACTCTTGATTCGGGAATTGGTTTATACATAACAATGATGTTAATAACAAATATCCTAAATGGAGAAATATATGCTAAAAATGAGAAATTCACATATGAAGAGACTGAATATTACGGCGCAAAATTTACAATAATGCTACAAGAGAAGGCATTAAGCCTTTAACTTATACTTTTTAGAATATATTCCACATCTAGTTTTTCTTTTAGTGTTCCTATAAAATTATCAACAGTTTGTTTTTTGTACTCTTGAAAATCAAAACCTACATAATCAGCTTTTATTAATTTAAAATATTTTGTTCTAAATTCATTGTTATCAAAAATTTGATGTACAAAAGTTCCTTTGAAATTTTGTTTTTCAAAAGATAAAGGATAATTTTTACACATTCCGTGGTGTATTTCAAAACCTTCTATTTTTTCACCAAATAAATCATAAGTTTTTTTCTCTAAGATTTTCTCTTTTTCAAAAACAATTACATCATCAATTAAAGCAAAACCGTCTTCTTTGATGGCTTCTTCATTTTCCAAAGAGTATTTATCTTCAAGATTTTCAAACATCATTTCATATCCGCCACAAATGGCACAAATATCTTTTTTATAGTTTTGTATTTGAGAAAAAAGTCCAGTTTCTTTTAACCATTTTAAGTCTTTAATTACAAGCTTACTTCCTGGCAAAATCACTAAATCAAACTTTTCAAGTGAAATGTTGGAACTCACAAACTCCACAAAAACCTCATCATCTGCAATCAAAGGCTCAAAATCATTGTAATTACTCATATATGGATATGCAATCACTGCAATATCTAGTTTTTTATTTCGTGGTTGTTGAACAAAGTTTGTCAAAGATGCACTATCTTCAAAGCCTAAATTAAAAGGTAAATATGGCAAAACTCCCAAAACTGGGATTTTAAAATCCTCTTCTATGATTCTAATTCCCTCATCAAAAAGTGTTAAATCACCTCTAAATTTATTTACAATCACACCTATTACATTTTTTCGTAAATGCTCTGGCAAAAGATTATAAACTCCCCAAATAGAAGCAAAAACTCCACCTTTTTCTATGTCTGCCACTAAAATGATTTTTGTGTTGTATTCAGTAGCTATAAAAATATTAGATAAATCCTTATCCATTAGATTTAGCTCAACAGGACTTCCTGCACCCTCACAAACAACACAATCATACTTTGCATCCAAATAATCAAAACATCTCTTTACAGCTGGTTTTAGTAAGTCTAAATCCCTATAATATTCCCTAACATCTTTGTTTGTAACAACTTTTCCCTCAACGATAAGTGAAGCAGAACTTCCTCGACCAGATTTTAGTAAAACTGGATTTAGATGATATGAAGTTTGTACGCCCAAAACTTCAGCTTGAAAATACTGAGCAATAGCAATCTCACTTCCATCATCACAAACATGAGAATTATTTGATACATTTTGAGCTTTAAAAGGGGCAACGCTATATCCCAAATCTTGAAGGATTTTTGCTATAACAAAAGTTATAGTTGATTTTCCAGCATCACTACTTGTACCAAAAATTGAGATGTTATTTAATTTATTCATTAATCATTTTCTTCCATTATTTATTATTTATACAGTCATTTCAATTATTTTTTCAAATCTTATCGTTATAATTCTAAAGCTAAGTATATGTATTAATACTTAAAATAAAGAATATCAAATGAAAAAACTAATAAAAAGCTTTAGCATAAAATCTGTTTATATTATAATTTTTACTTCTTTAATTTCATGGGCATTTTTTGCTTATTGTACAATGAGCAATCAAATTCACAATCAAGAGATTTATGCAGAAATTATAAACCTAAGTGGTAAACAAAGAATGCTTTCTCAAAAAACTGCACTTATTACAAAAAGATATTATGAATCAAAAGATGAAAATTTAAAAAACCATTTAATAGAATTAATTGCTTTAATGTCAAAAGAACACTCTTATATCATTGAACATTTAACATCTAAGGAAATCAAAAATATATATTTTTCAAAAGAAGATAATTTAAATGAAAAAGTAGAAAATTATCTAAAGTTAGTTACTTCTTTTTATAAAACAAATAATTCAGATTTATTAAAACAAATAGAACTTAACTCTTTTGAACTCTTACCTTTTTTGGATAAAGCTGTTTTAGCTTTTCAGATGGAAAGTGATAAAAAAACGGCTGAACTGTTAAAAAGAGAACAACTAATATTGTTTGGTACACTTTTAACTTTGTTATGTGAAGCTTTATTTATTGTAATTCCCTCAATAAGAAAAGCAGAACAAAAAGAAAAAGAGTTATTAGAACTAAATAGTTCACTTACTATAAAAATAGAAGATGCAATAAAAGAGAATTTAGAAAAAGAAAAAGTAATTCAACAACAATTTCACTTTGCTCAAATGGAAGAAATGATAATAAATGTTTCACATCAATGGAGACAACCTTTATGTATTATTTCAACCATTGCAAGTAGTATTCAAATTGAAAATGAATTAAGTAAAAATGTAAATAAAGATTTATCTGAAAAAACCAATATTATTATGTCTAAAGTAGATTATCTATCAAATACTATAAATAACTTTGATGAGTTTGTAAATATTGATAATATTTTAGAAAATATTGATATTGTGAAAAATATCGAAAGAACACTTTTTATATTAAATTCGAGTTTCACTGAAAATAAAATCACTATTAAAAAAGAGTTCCCAAAAGAGAGTATTTTTTTAGTTGGAAATAATTCAAAACTATCACAAGCACTCTTAAGTATATTAAATAATTCAAGAGATTTTTTGCTTAGTAATGCAATAGAAAATAAACAAATATCTATAAAAGCTTACAAAAAAAATAGTTTTGCCTATATTGAAATCGAAGATAATGCAGGTGGAATAAAAGAAGAAGATTTAAAAAAAGTTTTTGATATATATTACACAACAAAACACCAAAGCCAAGGAACTGGACTTGGATTGTATATTACTTACTATATCATCAAAAACTATTTTAAAGGAATAATAAAAGTTGAAAATACGCAGTTTGGAGCAAGGTTTATTATTGAACTACCTTTGACTTAGCTTGTGGATTTAGATGTTATTCATTTATTAGGATTCCTGTTTCTATGAAGTTGTTGATTTTGTTTAATTCTCTTTTTGATACATTTTCATCAAAACTAAACATTGTTGCAAAATTAATTGCATATATATTAGAATGATTTTCATTAATGAACTTAATGCTATTATCAATAACACTTTGATTATAAATTTCTTTTCTTACTTGAGATACTTCATCTATAAGTCTTTTTATTATTGATTTTTTAGAACAAGCTATATCCATTGTATCGTTGAAAAGTTTTATGAATTTAGCATCATTTTCCATATTCTTTATACAATATCTTTTTATATCTAAATTATCATAAACCACTCTTTCTTGCTTGATGCTAGATGTTACTATCTTATGATATAAAATAAAATTAATATTCACCAAAATCAAACATCTCAAAATATTATCATTTATCTCTTGTTTTTTATCACACCACTCAACTAAATTATCCAAAACTTGAATATAAATTCTTGCATTTAATTCTTGTGTGTCTTCAATAATTTTTAAAATGATTTTTACATATTTTCTTAGTTTTGAATATTTAAATTTATCACTATTATCTTTTTCAAAGATTATAGATTTAAATAAGTCTCTAATACTTGGTTCATATTTTAAAAACTTAGATACAGATTTCTCTTTTACTCTTGAAAACACATTTTTCTCTTTGCCTTCAAAAACATCATCATTTAAAATAATCACTACTTTACAATTTAGGTCAATAGCTAAATGTGAAATAAATCCAAATAAATCATTTAAATCTATATCTTTTGATTTTCTTTCAAAGTCATCAAAACAAACAATTCCACCATTTTCAAGATATGATAACGCACTCTTTTTAATATTTTTTTGTTGAATATCATCAATTCCATCTACTAATTTTGATACATCAAGAAGTGAGCAAAAACTTCCAAATCTCTTCCCAAAATCTTTTACTTTTTCGTATCCAGATATTACTGCATTTTTCCCACCAACTGAACATAAATAAGCTTGAGCATAAATATTATCCTCAATTTTATCAATTGTTCTATTTCCATATAAACTGCTATAGACATAGGCTTTTTGCTTTTTAGTTTGAGATTCTATTAAATCTTTTTCTATAATATTCTTCCAAAAATGAGTTTTACCACTTCCCCATTTTCCTGAAAGCATAATAACTTTGCCATTTGAAATGTCATCTTTTAAGTAACTCTTTTCATTACCCACTAAATACTCTTCTAATCTTTGTTGATTTGACATTTTATTTCCAATAATTTTTATGTAGTTTATTATATTCATTGTCCATATAATTTAATATTAAAATTACTCTTTGCTTGTCTTGATGAGCTTTTAGATAAGTCATTTTTAAATCTTATTTTGATAACTTCTATCAAAATTAAGAAAAAGAAAAAGATGTTAGTTTACTACAAAGATATATTCAATTTTGTTACAAAACTTGTGGGAGATAAAGAAACTGCAAAAGATATAACCCAAGAAGCTTATGCCAAATGCATAGAACTAGATTCAAACAAAGAAATTAATCGTTCATTTTTATATAAAGTTGCAAAAAATATTGTAATTGATGAATCAAGAAAAAACAAAAAAATATCTCAAATAGAGTTTCAAGAAGAGATATATTCTATCCCAAAAGATGAACAACCAGATGAAATTGTTCTTGAAACAAATCAATACGAAAACCTAATGAAAATAGTTGAAACTTTACCAAATAGAAGTAAAGAAGCTTTTTTATTACATACAATAGATGGTTATAGTAGAAAAGAGATTGCTTTTATGATGGGAATAAGTCCAAATGCAGTTGAAAAACATATAATAAGAGCTACAAAAAATCTGCAAGAAAAATTAACTAAATAATAGGAATAAAGTTGAAAGATAATATCAAAGACAAAGCTATATATTGGGTAACCTGTCAAAAAGAGGGATTAACTTTGCAAGAAAAAGAAGAATTAAATTTATGGTTAGAATCAAATATCGAACATAAAAAAGCTTTTGATGAAGTAAAAAATATCCATAATATATTTCAAAATATTCCAAAAGATTATTCACAAACTCTTAGCAATAAAGCTCACTATGGAGCAAAAAAAATCAAATTTGTAGAAAAAACTCTTAAACCTATTATTGCTTGTGCTGCTGTTATATTTGCTTTATTTATTGGTTATGATAATTTTATTCCAAACTATGAAAAAAATTATCAAACCCAATACACAAATCTAAAAAAAGAGCTTCTTCCTGATGGTTCTATTATTTCAATAGATACAAAATCAAATATTGGAATAACTTATTTTAAAAATAAAAGAGAAGTTTTATTACAAAATGGTCAAGCATTATTTGAAGTTGCAAAAGATAAAGATAGACCTTTTATTATAACTTCTGGAAAAACATCTATTGAAGTTGTTGGTACAAAATTTGAAGTAACTAATTTAAATGATACTACAACAGTAAGTGTTTTGGAGGGTATTGTAAAAATTGGTCATATTCAAAATCAATTTTTTGAACCTCAAAATATAACTCATCTTAAAAAAGGAGAAAAGATTATCCTTGATAATACGGGAAAAATTCATTATCTTGGAGAAACTGAAATCCAAGAGATTGCTCCTTGGCAAAATAATGAATTGATTTTTCGTAAAATCACACTAAAAAATGCTTTTAAAGATTTTTCAAGATACCAAAATATTGAAGTTGAATTTAAAACAAAAGATATTGAAGATAGGCTTTTTAGTGGGAAATTTAATACAAAAGAAATAGATAAGTTTTTATTTGCTATTCAAAAAATATATCCTATTAAAATAAAAAAAGAACAAAATAAAATTTACATTAGTAAAATATAAAATTTCTAAATTTCTAAATTTCTAAAAAATAGTGTCCGATTTTTTAATCCTATTTCGTTTTATAATTACGAGAACGATTCTCATAATTATTTATGAATATAACAAGGAAAAGAAATGACGAAATTACAATCTAAGATTATAACTTCTTCTATTGCAATATTACTTTGTAGTAATTTATTTGCACAAGAAACTTATACAATAAAAGATATGTCTTTGAAACAAGCACTAGAAAAAATTTCAAAAGAATCAAAACTTTCATATATTGTAGATGAAAATTTAATTGAAGGTAAAAATGCTGCAAATATAAATAATATAGAAGGTGTAAAAAATGCCCTTGATAAGGTTTTAGCAGGAAGTGGACTAGAAGCTACTATTGAAAATGGAACTATTATTATAAAAAAGAAAATAATAGTTGGAAGTGGAACAATTCTTGATGATATTTCTGTAACAGATAGTTATAGAACGGGAAGTGCTGAAGATGGATATGTTGTAAATGAAGTAAAACAAATTGGATTTTGGGGAGCAAAATCACTTCAAGATACTCCTTATTCTATGACAGTAATGCCCCAAGAATTAATTGAAAATTCTATTGCAGGGGATATGGATCAAGTTTATAAAATGAATCCTATTACTCAAACTGGTCCTACAACTTCTGTATATGGAACACCATATGCGACAATTAGAGGGTTTAGTACACAAACTGGAATTATGGATGGAGTAAGACTTTCTTCAACTTCATCTGGTATTAGTATGGAAGAATTAGAAAGTGTTGAAATATTAAATGGACTTTCTGGATTTATGTATGGAGTAGGAAATGTTGGGGGAACAACAAATTATGTACTTAAAAGACCAACTTATAAACCTCTTACAAATTTAACTATTGGTAATTATGGTGGAGAACAATACTTTGCACATCTTGATTTAGGAAATAAAATAGATGAAAAAGGCAAATTTGCCTATAGATTAAATACTTCATATCAAGATGGTGAAACTTCAAAAGATGACCAAAATATTGAAAGAAAACTAATAAGTGGAGCTATAGATTGGAATGTTTCTGATGATTTATTATTACAATTAGAAGCTGCACATCAATATTACAAAGCAGAAGGAAGAGAACAATCTTTCTATTCAGATATACCTAATGTTTGGCCTAGTGCAGATTCACTAGATATGAATAAAACATATGTTCCTACTAATTGGGTATATAATGAAACTGAAACAAATAGAGTTGGTTTAAATGCAAATTGGAGTATAAATGATATTTTTACACTTAGAAGTGCTTATTTATATAAAAAAGATACACGAGAACATACTCAAGCTTTTCCAACATTTACAACAACAGGTTGGAAATTACAATGGATGAGTAAAGTAAATCCAGTTGATTATATAGCACAAGGTACATATACTTATTTAGACAGCGAATTTAATACTTTAAATATTAAACATAAATTAACAATGGGAATTTCAGGTGATATTTTAGAACAAAGACAATATGAAAAAAATTCTATTTGGGCTTCTACAACACCATCTAATTTAACTCTTGATGATTTACTAAATTATCCTATGCCTTCTGAATTTAACACAAGTGATTATGGAAAAAAATACAAAGCAAATAAATCAGAAAATACAAATATTGTAATTGGAGATGATATAGCTTTTAATGAGCAATGGGGTGCATTAATAGGGGCTAACTATACAACTATTGGTACAAAAGTTTTTAATGCTTCAGGAAAAGAAACATCTAAATATAATAAATCTGAATTAACTCCAACTCTATCTTTAATATATAAACCTTTTGAAGACTTAACAACTTATGCAACTTATATGGAAGCTTTAGAAAAAGGAACAATAGTTGGAAGTACTTATAAAAATGCAGGTGAAATATTAGAACCATTAAAAAGTGAGCAATACGAAGTTGGAGCAAAATATTCTGTTTCAGAAAATTTACTTTTAAGTTCATCATTATTTAGAATAGAAAAACCTTATGAATATTCAGATAAAGCTTTACCTATACCAACTTATGTGCAAGATGGTAAAAGAATACATGAGGGAATAGAATTAACTATTACAGGAAAAGTAACCGACAATTTGACTGTAATTACTGGTGGAACAATATTAGATCCTAAAATTGACAAAAGTAATGACCCTAAACTAGAAGGGAAAAAACCAACTGGGACAGCATCAAAAATGGCAAAACTTTATGCTGAATATGATGTAGTTCAAATAAAAGGAATAACTTTAACTGGTGGAGCATATTATACGGGAAGTAGATTTGCAGACAATACAAATCTTCAAGAAATAGATGCTTATATTATTTATGATGCAGGACTTAGATATAAAACAAAATTAGATAAATATCCTACAACTTTTAATCTAAATATAGCAAATTTAACTAATGAAAGTTATTGGGCTTCAAGTGATACTTTAGGTATCCCAAGAAATATTGCTTATTCAATGAAAGTAGAATTTTAATAATAAAGAGACTTTATAAGTCTCTTTATTAAAATATTAGCTCATGGGTTCTAAATACCTTATTCCTTAGGTATATGATTAGTCTCTTTTAGAACCTATGACCTAGTTTTTAAAAACTTATTTATATTCCAAACTATTGATTATCAACTTTTTATTTACAAATGGATCAACTATTGCTTCTATTTCATTAAAATTATATTTCAAAGGAAAAGCTATTTTTGAATTTTCAGCTGTACTTTCTAAAATATAAAATCTTTTATCATTTACATATAAAGCTTTTTTATTTCCCAATTTTTCTTCCATATTTACAATCACAAAAATATGTTTTGGCACTAAAACAAAATAGGCTTCATAACCTTTAACTTTTAGCATTGAAATCAAAAGGTTTGATTTATCATCACAATCTCCAAAATTTTGATCAACTACTTGTTTTGCACTTCTTGCAATACTTTCATTTATTTTATACGGAATTGCTGTTACAAAATCAAGCATTGATTGAACTTCACAAACTTTGTTTAAAGCACAATCTTTTGTTAGATAATTTGCTAGTTTTATGGTGTAATCATTGGTTCGCACTTGATTTACATAAGTTGCATCACCAATATCTATAAACTGGTTTTTAACTATAAAAAAAGAAGAAATTATCAAATAAATCACATAAACAATAAATATAGTTGACAATAAAAAAGAGAAATATTTTAGATATCTATTTTCTACTAACATATTTGATTTAAAGCCTTTTGTAAAATCTCATTTGCACTTGAACTTTTCACTGCAATTCTTACAAATCTTTCGTTTAAATAATCAAAATTTGAGCAATCTCTAACCATTATTTTATAAGGTTTTAGTAATTCTTGGAACTCTTTTGCACTTAGATTTTTTAGTTTTATAAGCAGATAATTTGCGCTACTTTCAAAAATCTCTTCCACTAAAGTTGAGTTTTTCAAGATATTTTCTAACTCAATTTTATTTTTTATATTTATAGCTTTTGAAATATTTTTAAAAAGTTTATCATCTAATGCTGCTTGTAAATAGTTTGAATCAAACTGTGAGAGCTTCCACATTGGTTCAAATCTTTTTAGTTTTTGTATATTTTCTTTTGTTGAAACTATTGTTCCAACTCTTATTCCTGCACTTGAATAAAACTTTGTCATTGATTTTAAAATATACAATTTATCGTAAGTTTCTAGATATTTTATAGCGCTTGGTTTATCACAAAAATCCAAAAAGCTCTCATCTATTAAAATAGTACAAGATTTTTCTATCCAAGTTGTCATCAGCTCTTCTAAATCATAGTATTTTCCATCGGGAGTTGAAGGATTTACAAAAATCACCAAAGAATTTTCTTTTACATTTTCATTGATATTCTCAAATCTGTTTATTGTATTTAGTTCATATCCAAAATTTAAAGAGGCTTTTTTATACTCCAAATATGCAGGTGAATAAATAGTACAAGTTTGTAAAGACAAATGTTTAAATAAAGTAAAAATCGCACTACTTCCACCGTTAAAAAGCTCAATTTGAGAAGTCTCAACTCCATAATTTAAAGCTATTTTTTCATACAACTTATCATAAGTTGGATACGATGAAATATCTAAAGTGTTAAAATCAATATTTATTTGTGGTTTTACAAAATTTATATTTGAAGATAAATCTATTATTTCACTTACATTACAACCCAAATCAAAGGCAAATTTTTCTATTTGTCCACCATGTTCAAATGTTTTCATAATATTATCGCTAGTCCTATATTTAAAAGTATTAATTCTGTGTGTTCAAGGGTAAAACCTAAACAATCTCCATTTACAAAACCAAACTTGTTGTTTAAAATTTTTAAAATAAAATAAAAACTCAAAAGTGATATTCCAAATAAAACTAAAACATTTGAGCCAATAAAAAATGCAATAATTACATAAAGCAAAGCAAAGATTTTTAGTTGAAATATTCCAGAGTTTGCAAAAGCCAAAGATAAAAAACTATCTTTACTAAATTTAAAATATCCAAGTAAATAAATCAAGTTAAGTCTTGAAAAAATGCAAACAATCAAAAATAAAGCATATTGTTTTTCATATAAAACATAAGTGATAATTCCAACTTTTAATAAAACAAAAGCAACACCATACAAAGCTCCAATTGCTCCAATAGTTGATTCTTTCATGATTTTATAGGCATCTTTTCCACTATATGAAGCAAACCAAGCATCAACCACGTCGATTATTGCTTCTGTGTGAATAAATCCATAAAGTGCTAGATATACAACGGCACAAACAAAGGCAGAATATAAAGGATTAAAAAACTCATTTAAACCTAGATTTAATCCAATTACAAGTGAAGCTAAAATCGCTCCCACAAGTGGCAGCATTACTAAAGTATATTTGTAAGTTTCGTTGTTTATTTCCATGTTTTTAACAAATACTGGAATTATAGAAAAATATGAAAGAGCGAATAAAAAGGCATTTAATATCTGTTTCATTTTAATCTTCTTTCAATTCCATATTTTACCTCATAAACTTCATCACAAAGTTTTGCTAACTCTTGGCCGATTAGTCCTGAAAAATCCACAAATCTTCGTGATTCTTTATCAAGGGGAATTATTCCACAAGAGACATCATTTAAAATAAAAATGATATTTGTTTCTATTTGGCAAATCTTTTGCAGTTGAATTTTTAAAGCTTCTTCACTATTTTCAAGATTATTAAAAAGCCACATAGAGACACAATCAATCAAATATGTTTTATTTGATTCTACAATTTTTACTAAATCTTTTGGCTCTTCGATTGTATAAAAATTTTCTTCTCTTTCATTTATATGTTTATTGATTCTATCTTGCATAGAATCATCACCAAAAGAGTTATCATAAGTTGCCACATAATATGGTTTTTCATTTTCTGATAATTCTAAAGCTTTTTTGATTCCAGCTTTTGTTTTTCCTGATTTTTGTCCACCAAAATAAAATACTTTCATCATAATCCTAAAAAGTTTTTAATACCAGTAAATACAATTTGAGCTGAAAGTGCAGCTAAAAATAGACCTGTGATTTTTGAAATCACTAAAAGTCCTTGTTTTCCAATAATTTTTTCAATAATACTAGAGCTATAAAGCATGAATCCTATTACTAAAACAGCACAAACAAGAGCTAAACTTCCCATTATCAGTGAAGAAGTATCTTCAAAAGTTGCTCCCATTACAAGTAAAATACCAATCGTTCCAGGTCCTATTGTAACTGGAATTGCAAGGGGAACTACTGCTAGTTGAGAAATATCTTTATCCCCCACTTTTCCACTATCTTTGTTACCTTTGATTAAGTCAACTGCTGATAAAAATAGTAATGCACCTGCACCTATTCTAAAAGCATCAAGAGTTATTCCAAAAACTGAAAAAATATGTTTTCCAAAAAATAGCAAAACTAAAGTCATAACAACAACAGAGATTGTAACTTTTATGGCTAGTGCTTTTCTCTCTTTTGGTGTGGCATCATTTGTAACCGTTAAAAAAACTGACAACACAAAAAATGGTGTCATAATAAAAAACATTTTTAAAAATGTTGAAATAAAAATATCCATTAAATTATCCTAAAAAACTTTCGATTTTTTTTGTTAATTCTTCTTTTGTTATACCATTAATTGTTGCGTAACATAAAGCGCCACCACAACCAACTCCCTCTTTTGCTTCACCTTGATCATAAAGTTTAAGTGCTGGATGATTTGATAAACTAAAATCAAAATCACTTGCATAGGCATTTATAGAAAAATCTAGTTGTTCTAAAAGTGCTTTAATATTTGAGTTTTCATCTTTATTTATCCATTTTGTGGTACTTAGTGCAAGATTTGAAGAGTCTATAACTCCATCCATACTTCTTAAAACTGAATTTACCACAAGTAAAACAGCAGCCATTTGAGTTCCACCAGCAAGAACGATTTTTAGATTATTTGCTCTACTTCCAAGTATAAATCCAGCATTAAAAATAATCATATTATCGCTT
This sequence comes from Arcobacter venerupis, assembly GCF_013201665.1. NCBI lineage: Bacteria > Pseudomonadati > Campylobacterota > Epsilonproteobacteria > Campylobacterales > Arcobacteraceae > Arcobacter > Arcobacter venerupis. The sequence goes on from NZ_CP053840.1 coordinate 2,899,146, forward strand.
ACACTTGAAAGAATCTCAAATAAATCACCATTTAAATCAACTCTTTTTAAAGCTTTTTCTATTGTTTGATTTTTTATATCACTTGGATTATCTTTATATGAACTTGAGAAATATCCCTCACACTCATAACTCAAAGCTTTTGCTGTTGCATTTGCTGTTGTTGTTCCTGCTGGAATTGATTCTGCTAAAATTACATAATCATCAGAAGTCTGATAAGATTGACCAAACTCAATACCTTTTTGAAAAACTTCTAAGGCAGGTATTTTTGCTCCATCATCAATTCTTCCACTAGGCTTTATATTAAAGTTATGAATCTTAAAATAATTAATTTGTGGTAGAACCTCTAAGCCTAAATTTAATACTTCTATATTTGAATATGGTTTTAATTCATACACTGCTCTTGTAATTAGTGCAGGGGTTGGAACACCCTTTGGAGTTTGTGCAATATCTGGCATTGAACGCACTTGTTTTGTACATAAAAACTCAGCATCCAACGTTGGTGTTAAATATAATTTTCCAGGGATTCCTGCTTGGGAAATATTGGGGATTTCGCAAGTTTTTGTAACACTTGCACTTAATAAAAATGTAGCTTTTTTACCTCTTAGAAACTCTAAAAAATCTACGCTTCCTAAAATCGTTTCAAAGTTCATTTGAACCCTCTTTTGTAATTTTTAAGAAGTATAACAAATCTTATATAAAGTCCTAGTTTTATCAACTTCTATTAATAAAACATTCTATTAATATTCAATACATACCCTATTCCACCTTGAGAAACAATAGTCTCTTCTGGAAGTTTTTTTCTTAATCTTTTGATTAGTGCTCGTATATTTTCATTTGTAGTTAAATCACCTTCCCAAACATATTGTTCTATTTGTTCAAAAGTTATAATTTTTTCTAAATTTTTTGAGAATAAATTAAAAAGTAAAATCTCTTTTTTTGCTAGTTTTATCTCTTCATTTTTTTCATCAAATAATTTTTCTTTATCTATTTTATAAATATAATTATTTGGAAGTTTTAAACTATCATCATTTTTTTTACATAATTTATCTAATTTCAATGCTAATTCATAAATGTAAAAAGGTTTTTTTAAATATTCATCACAACCTTTTATATAAGCATCTTTGATAGTTTCAAGCTCGACATTTGCGCTGATTACAATAGCGGGAGTTTTAGTGTCCATAACTCTTAATTCTTTTAGTAATGTTAAACCATCAATTCCAGGAACATTTATATCAAATATAAAACAATCGTATCCATTATAAATAGATTCTAGTGCTTTTTTACCATCGTCAAACCAATCAACCTTATAATTCTTCTCTTCAAGTGCTTCTATAATCAAACTTGATAATCTTTTATTATCTTCTAGTAACAATATTTTCATATTAACTTTCAACCTTATTTATAAGAGATATTAAAATATTTGCGCCAGTATGACATTTTATAGCTTCTATTTTGCCATTCATCTTATCTTCGATTATTAATTTCACCATGTATAATCCAAATCCATCACCATTTTTTTTACTTGTAAAAAATGGTTCAAAGATTCTTTCTAAGTTTTCTTCTTTGATTCCAATACCATTATCTTTTATACTTAATATTGTTTTATTATCTTGTGATTTAATTTCAATAGTTATTAATCCTTCAAATTCTTCTGTTTGTCTTCTTTTTAAAATACTATCTCTACTATTATTTATAATACTTAATATTGTTTGTTTAAATTCATTTGGATAACCATAAATATTAAATCTTTTATTATCTTCATAGCTTACTTCAATTTTAATATAATTATATTTTATGTTATGCTCAACAACTCTAAGAAGTTCATCCATGGCTGAATTTACATCAAATTCACTTTTTATTAAAGAGGGTTTTATAAAACTTCTGAAATCATCTATTGTTTTTGTCATATATTGAACTTGTGTCATTATTTCATTAACAAACTCTTGATTATCTTCTTTAGTAAACTCCTTTTTATTCTTTTTATATAATAACTCTTGTGCAATTGTAGAAATTTCAATTAATGGTGCTTTCCATTGGTGAGCAATGGAAGTCATCATTTCTCCAATTTCAGATAACTTTGAACGTTGTATTATAAACTGTTCATTTTTTTTTCTTTGATTTTCTAATTTTTTTAATTGTGTTAAATCTGAAACAATTGTTACGACTCCTGCTTCTTCATTATTTTTATTAAAATATTTTCTTCTTCTTATTAAAGCATCAACTTTTCTATGTTTGAAATTTAAAATTGTTTCCATTTCTTCAACAAATTCATTCTCATCATTTACCTTTTCAAAAAGTTCAGGTATAACTTTTTTTATGTCATAACCAATAATATTTTCTTTTGATAAATCTAATAGTCTGCATAAAGAGTCATTACAACCTAAAATCTTATTATCATTACTTTTCCAATAAACGGCACCTTTGATATTATTAAGTAAAACACTATCTAGTTTATTTTGTTCAATTAGTTTTATTTCTAATCCTATTCTTTTTGTGATATTGACAATAAGTCCAATAATTAAAAGAATAAATAGTGGTATTAATATAAAAGTACTATCAATAAATTCTCGATTTTCTTCAAAGAAATTCTTTGGTTTATTTAATACAGTTGCTAAAAGTGGTATTGAAGAAGAATTTAAATTAAATTTTTCTAATACATTATAATCAAAATAATATTTTGAAACTGGCTTACTAATTGGTATTAAATAAGGTTCTTTACCATCTAAAATTTCTATTGTTTTTTGTGCAGCTAAAAAACCTTGCTCAAAAGGATCAACAACAATTCCACCAATTACACCTTCATTCAAATGTATTTTATTCGTTGCAAAAACTGGATATTTTGATGATTTAAAAAGTGTACGTAATTGACTATATGGTATATATTTATTATTTTTATCCCTATATAGACTTGTAAATAATACCGCACTATTAGGAGGAAGAGAATTTATTTTTTCGCTAATTGTATCTATATCTATTTGATTATCAAAAATAATTTTAAATTTATTTTTAAACTTATGTATCTCTTCTAAAATTTGATTTTTAATTGCTTCTGAAGAAAAAGATTCATCACTTATAATATATAAGGTATTTAAATCTTTAATTGTTTTACTAATAAGATTTATATTCTTTTCAATTTCTTTGTATTCAACTACACCTGTTACATATTTCTTCTGATTAGTTGGGATTATCTTTTCATTAAAATTTTCAACTCCACAAAATACTATTGGCGAATTATTAAAAATATCTTCATGATGTGATAGTGCAAATTCAAAGGCATAATTATCTGCTGTTATAACTACTGCGTATTTTCTATTTGAAAACTTTTTTTTATATAAAGATAATAGATTATCAAAATAGTCATTTGTATCAATTTTTTTACTATCCATACTTTCAATAGTTAACTCATATTCTGGATATTTATCTAAAATATCTTGAATACCTTTTGTAATATTATCACTCCATTTTAGTCCATTATTATATGAATGCAAAAGCAGTATTTCATTATTTGATGACGAATATAAAGAAGACATAAACAGTATAAAAAATATTATTAATTTCATTTTGACCATTTCAATATTGATTTAATACTATTTTAGCAGATTTTTTATTGAGAGTTTATTGAAGAGGGACAAGAGAGTAAAAAATACCCTCTTGTATTTATTCTAATTTTATTAAAAGTTTATATTCACTTGTTATATAAAGATTAACGAACCTATAATTATAGCAGCTAAATATATACCTCCAAATATTAGTCCAAGGAACCACCATCTACCTTGTGAAATATATCCAGCACCATACCAAATTGGAGAAGGACCTGTTCCATAAGGAGTTATAATTCCCATAACCCCTAAACTACCTGCAAGAAGAATACTAAAAGGTATTATTTGTTCTGGTGTTAATAGTTTTACAGCAATTGCTAAGAAAATTGGCATCAATGCTGTTGTATGAGCAGTTGAACTTGCAAAGAAATAATGTATAACATAGAACAGTACTAACATTGAAATAATTAATGCTGTTGGAGTCATATTCATTAAATATGGTTCAGCTGTATTTCCAACCCAAGTTAACACTCCAACTTTTTGAAGTCCAGATGCCATAGCAACTAATGAAGCAAACCAAATAAAAACATTAAACGCAGCTTTATTTGAAATAACATCATCCCAAGAAATTATGTTTGCAAGAACCATTACACATACAATTGCAATTGCAGCTGTAGTTGAATCCATATTAAATGATTTTCCAAATATCCAAAGAACTAAAGCTAATACTGCAAGTCCTGCCATTAAATACTCTTTTGCAGTAACTGATCCTAATTTTTTCAACTCTTCAGCTGCCCAAGCTGGAGCTTCAGGAGATTTTTTTTGAGTTGGTGGATACACAACATATACTAACCAAGGAGTTAATAAAAACAATGGAATCATTAAAGGTAACATAATACTTGCCCATGCAGACCAAGAAATTACATTTCCTGTACCTTTTGCAATTAAATCAACTGCAAGTAAGTTAGGTGCAAGTGCTGTTAAGAACATTGAACTTGTAACACAAGTAATTGCAATAGCTACCCATGAAATATATGAACCTAATTTTCTAGGGTCATGATCAGGAGTTGAATCAAAAATCAAAGGGATATTACTTGCAATTGGGAAAATAGTTCCAGCACTTCTTGCAGTATTTGATGGCATAAATGGTGCTAAAATTAAATCTGAAAAAGCAACCGCGTAACCAAGACCAAGTGAACTTTTTCCCATATATTTAATCATAATAAGAGAAATTCTTCTTCCTAAACCAGTTTTTTTGTATCCAAGTGCAAACATAAATGCAGCAAAGATAAGCCAAATTACAGTATTAGAAAATCCAGATAAGGCCCAAGCGATATTATCTTTTGCTGAATTACCCATCAAACCTAAAACAGCAGTTAGTGAAATCCCCACCATACCTATCAATGCAGCTGGAACTGGCTCAATAACAAGCCCTACAACTACTGCAAAAAATATAGCAAGAAAATGCCATGCGTTCGCACTTAAACCTTCTGGTGCTGGTAAGAACCAGAATACTATCAACACCGCAATGGGGATAATATATTTAACCATTTGTGACATAATGTCTCCTTTTTATTTATTATTCCAAATTATAAACCCCTTGGTGGGATATAAATGAGACTTTTTGCATGACATTAGTAAGACTTTTTCTAATTTTGGCAGAAAAAAATGAAGTAATTGATAAGGATTATTACTATTTTTCTATATTATTCATAGAATAACCTATTCCTTTTACTATTTTGATAGAATTTTCAGGTATTTTTTTTCTTAATCTTTTTACTAAAGCTCTAACATTTATTAAATTTGTTTCTTCTCCTTCCCATACATAATCTTCTATTTCATCAAAACTAAAAACTCTATGAATATCTTTAACTAATAATTCTAAAAATAAAATCTCTTTTTTTGCAAGCCTTACTTGCTCTGTTCCTTTCATTAAAAATTGTTTGTTATAATCAAATATAAAACCTTCACCAAAATCTATTAAAGTATTTTTTATTTTGCAAAGTTTTTGAACTTTTTGAACCAATTCGTACATAAAAAAAGGTTTTTTCAAATAGTCATTACATCCTATTTCATAAGATTTTTGTATTTTTTCTAAATCATGATTAGAACTAATAATAATAACAGGTACATCTTTGTAGTAACTTCTTACATATTCCAAAATAGATATTCCATCTAAATTTGGTACATTTATATCTAAAATAAAACAACCATAACCATTTACAATCATTTCTAAAGCTTTTTCACCATCATCAACGGTATCAACTCTATACATATTTTTTGTTAAAACTTGTTTCATTAAATTACATAATCTTTCATTATCTTCTAATATTAATATTTTCATTTTGTAATCTCCAATTGAATCGTAAACTTAGCTCCAATATCTGTATTTGAAACAGTAATTGAACCTCCAATTTTATCTTCTATAATTAACCTTGCCATATATAATCCTATTCCATGTCCATCATTTTTTGTTGTGAAATATGGTTCGAATATTTTATCAATATACTTTTCAGGAATACCTTCTCCATTATCACAAATATCTATTTGAATCTTGTTATAAATATTTTTGATATTTATAACTATTTTTCCCCTTGATATTTTTTGTTCACTTTTTTTCTTAATTATTGATTCCTTTGCATTGTTTACAATATTTAATAAAATTTGCATAAATTCATTTTTATAACCTAATGTCATTAAATTTGTATTTTCTTCAACAACAACTTTGACATCTACATAATTATATTTTATATTATGTCTAATAATTTCTAGCATTTCTTCAACAGATTCATTTATATCGAATACTATTTTTTGAGTGGAAGGCATTATAAATTTCTGAAAACTATTTATTGTTTCTGACATATATTTAACTTGAAACATAATGTCATTTATACAGTTATTCGTTTCTTCCACACTAATTACATCACTATATAGTTTCTCTTGTACTATTGTCGCTATTTCAACTAAAGGCGTTTTCCATTGATGAGCGATAGATGAAAAAATTTCTCCAATTTCTGCTAATTTTGACTGTTGAATAATAAACTCTTGATGTTTTCTTTTTTCAGCTATGGCTTGTTTTTCTTTTGTAATATCTGTAAAAACAGTTACAGTACCTTTTGTTTTAAAAATATTTTCTTTATAATTTGTTTGAGTAACCAAATATATATATTCTTTACCTTTTTCATCTTTTACAGTTATCTGATTTTCTTCATTTAAAAAACTGTTAATTAAGTGTGTAAAAGTATTACCTACTAAATTATATTTATTATTTTCAATATAATCTTTTAATTTTTTTCCTTTTATTTTAGGACATGGTAAATCCATAAAATCACAGAATTTAGAATTTGAATCAACTACTCTACCTTTATCATCTTGCCAAACAATAGGTGATTCAATTGAATTTAGTAATACTTTATCAAACTCCATTCTTTGTTTTAATAGTTTTGTATTTTTTACTCTAAGATAGATATTGTGGATTAATCCTAAAATTAAAAATAGTAAAAAAGGAGATAATAAAAATACAAAATCAACAAATTGTCTATATTTATCAAGAAAATTTACAGGTACATTTATATATTCAAATTCATTTTTTAATATTTCAGGGTTTAAATTATATTTTTTTATTTTTTTATAATCAAAAATATATTTGTAATCTTTATAAACTTTTATAAAAGGAACCATCGAATTATTATTTAGAATATTTAAAATGTCTTTACCAGCTTCTATTCCTAAATCATTAATAGAAACTAATTTTCCTCCCAAAGAACCTTTGCCAAGGAATAAAGTATCTGTTGAAAATATAGGTATTTTACAGGATTCAATCATCTCAGCTATTTCACTATTTTTATATAATTTCCCATCTTTATCATTGTAAAATCTTATAAAAAAGATTGCTTCATTAGGTACATATTTAGAAAATTTTTTTTCTAGTTCTTCAATTGTAGAAGTTCGAATGTATTCAATTTCCATTTTATTATTTAACTTATTTATAGTATTTAAAATAAAAGGTTCTGAATCATCTCCATTTCCACTTTTATCATTTATTATATATAGCTTTTTTATATTTGGCATTAGTTTATAAATTATTTTAGATGTATCATCAATCGCTCGTTCTTCTATTAAACCTGAAACTTTTGTTTTCAAATTATATTTATCTACTTCTTGTTGTGAATATTGTTCAATTCCAATAAAATAAACTAATTCATCAGTAAATAATTCATCATAATTTTCAAGAATAAATTCATAAGCAAATTTATCCACTGCAACAACTAAATCATATTTTCTATTTAAAAGTTGGAGTTTATATAAATCTTTTAATTTTTGATTATATGTTGGCGAAGAAATTCTTTTAGAATCCATATATAAGATTGTAGTATTAATTTTAGTGCCATATGTAGAATTTTCAATTCCACTTATTACATTATCACTCCATTGAAAACCTCTATGATAAGAATTAATTATCAAAACATCTTTATTATCAGTTCCAAACAAATTGCAACTAGATATAACAGTTAAAAAAAATACTAAAAAAAATCCAAACTTCATTTCATTCCCTACTTATAATTGTGTATTTTAACGTAACAACCAATAGAAAGAAGTGAAAAACCTCTTTCTATATCTTTAATAATTAAAAAACATCTCTTGTAATTGTTGTTTACTATTAATTCTTGTAAGTCCTAACATAAGTAAAATTCTTGCTTTTTGAGCATTTAAATCATCAGTTACAATAAACCCGAGTTTTTCATCATCAACTTCACCATGTAAATTTGTTCTACCAGAACCAACTCTTGAAGTTCTAGCAACAACTACACCTTCTCTAACCGCTTGTGCTAATGCATCTTGCGTAGTAGGATAAGGATTTCCATTGCCCATTCCAGCATAAATAATACCTTTAGCATCTGCTGCAACTGCAGCTTTTACAAAAATATCATTACCATTCGCATGTCCGTAAATAATTTCAACTCTTGGTAAAAAATTAATTTTCTCAATATCAAATTCTGATTGATAAGTGTGTTTTTTAACAGAACTCATATAATAATGAACATCTCCATAGTAAACCGTTCCAATTTTTCCAGTATTTGGAGAAGCAAATGCATTTACAGAAGAAGTATTAACTTTTGTAACTTCTCTTGCACTATGAATCTCATCATTCATTACCACAACTACACCTTTTTCATAACTTTCTTTATTAATAGCCACACTAACTGCGTTATAAATATTCATAGGACCATCAGCACTCATAGAAGAACCTGATCTCATTGCACCTACAAATACAATTGGTTTTTTACTTTTAACTGTTAAATCTAAAAAATATGCAGTTGATTCCATTGTATCTGTACCATGAGTAATTACAACACCATCAACATCGTCTCTTTTTAGTAATTCATTTGCTCTTTTTGCTAATTTCAACCAAACTTCGTTGTTCATCTCTTGTGAACCAATATTTGAAATCTGTTCACCTTTAATATTTGCCATATCATTAATTGAAGGAACGGCTGCAAGTAGTTTATCTACAGTTACTGCACCTGCTGAATAAGCACTTTTTGTCGATGAAGTACCAGAACCTGCGATTGTTCCTCCTGTAGCCAAAATAATAATATTAGGTTTAGCAAAAAGTACTGATGTTCCAATAAGAGTAAATATTGCTACTGTTTTTAATAACTTTGTCATCTGTTTTCCTTTTTAAATTTTAATTAGAAGGTTTTGTAATTATTCAAAGCCTATAAGATTAAAACTTTCGTGTAAGAATAAACTTACACGAAGTAAATAGCTTTTCTATTTAAAGTATCATTCCAGATACGATGAATCCAAATACAACACTTAATGTAATTGCAAGAACACCAGGAACAATAAAGGGGTGATTAAATACTAATTTTCCAATTCTTGTAGATCCTGTATCATCCATTTCAACTGCTGCTAATAATGTAGGATAAGTTGGTAATACAAATAATGCACTAACTGCTGCAAATGATGCAATAGCTGTTGTAGGATCTACACCTAATGCTAATGCTGCTGGCATTAATGCTTTTGTAGTTGCACCTTGAGAATATAAAAGCATACTTGCAAAGAATAGTGTTACAGCTAATAGCCAAGGATATTGACTTAATAATGTACTTGCAAAATCTTTAATTTCATTAATATGAGCATCAACAAATGTTGTACCTAACCAAGCAACACCCAAAACACATATACAAGCACTCATACCAGATTTAAATGTTGATGCACTAATAATTTTACTAGTATCAACTTTTGCGAATAATACAATCAATGTTGCACATGCCAACATAAATACCATAATTGCTTCATTTCTTGGCAATGTTGGATTAGTTATAATCCCTATTTTATCACTGATTAATGTTGAATAAGTAACCACTGAGAATATAGTTATACAAAAAATAGCAACTGAAAGTTTTGCACCTTTTTTTATTTCTACTATATTTTCACCTCTTAATTTAACTAATCCTTTTTTCATTCTATCTTGATAAACAGGATCATCTTTTAAGTCTTTTCCTAAATAATTACTTACAAACGCAGTAATCATACAAGCAGCAAATGTTGTTGGAATTACAATCGCTAATAATTCAATATAACCAACACCTAAAGGTTCTAAAATACCACTAAAAAATACAACTGCCGCAGAAATTGGAGATGCTGTAATCGCAATTTGTGATGCAACAACCGCAACACCTAATGGTCTTGATGGTCGAATACCTTGTTCTTTTGCAACTTCAGCAATAACAGGTAAAGTAGCATACGCAGTATGCCCTGTACCTGCAAGCAGTGTCATGAAATATGTAACTGCTGGTGCTAAATATGTAATCTGTTTAGGATTTTTTCTTAAAATCTTTTCAGCAATACTAACCATATAATCAAGTCCACCAGCAACTTGCATCGCAGCAATTGCTGCGATTACTGACATAATAATTAAGATTACGTCAATAGGAACACTTCCTGGTTTAAGACCAAAAAATAAACATAATACAAGTACACCTAATCCACCTGCATAACCAATACCAATACCACCCATTCTTGCACCTAAAAATATAGATACCAACACAACTGCTATTTCTAAAATTAACATAATGTCTCCTTTTTGTTATTCAGATACGTGATAATTAACTATTAATACATCTAGGTTTAATCATATTTTCTGGTTTTATAATGTCTTCTAATTCGTCTACTGTTAATAATTTTTTTTCTAATATAAGTTCATATACAGATTTTCCAGTTTCTAATGCTTCTTTTGCAACATTTGTTGAGTTTTCATAGCCAATATATGGATTTAACGCAGTTACTAATCCAATACTATTTAAAACTAAATTTCTACAATGTTCTTCATTTGCTGTAATCCCATCAATACATTTAGTAGATAAAGTTTCAAAAGCTTTTATCATCATATTCATTGAATTAAATAAGTTATATGCTATTACTGGTTCGAATACATTTAATTGTAATTGTCCACCTTCACTAGCCATTGTAATAGTAACATCTGCACCAATTACTTGGAAAGCTACTTGATTTACAACTTCAGGGATAACAGGATTAACTTTTCCTGGCATAATTGATGAACCCGGTTGCATTGCTGGTAGATTAATTTCATTAAATCCAGTTCTTGGACCTGAACTTAATAATCTTAAATCGTTACAAATTTTAGAAATTTTAGTAGCAACTCTTTTTAATACTCCAGAAATTTGTACATATGCACCTGTGTCTTGAGTAGCTTCAATTAAGTCTTTTGCTGTAACAAAAGGTCTTCCTGTAACTTCTTGTAGTCTTTGTTCAACTTCATGTGCATAATCAGGATGAGAACAAATTCCAGTACCAATGGCTGTTGCTCCTAAATTCATCTCTCTTACTAATTGTTGAGATTCAATTAATCTTTGAATATCTTCACCAATCATTGTTGCATATGAGTTAAATTCTTGTCCTAATGTCATAGGTACAGCATCTTGTAACTGTGTTCTTCCCATTTTAATTACATCTTTAAATTCATCCGCTTTTCTTGCAAAAGATTTTTGCATGATTTTCATTGAATCTGTTAATTCATAAATTTTTTCAAATAATGCAATTCTGAATGCTGTTGGATATGAATCATTAGTTGATTGTGATTTATTTACATCATTATTTGGATGTAAGAATTGATATTCACCTTTTTTATGACCAAGTAATTCTAAAGCTCTGTTTGCAATAACTTCATTTGCATTCATATTAACAGAAGTACCAGCTCCACCTTGAATCATATCAACTACAAATTGGTCATGTAAAGCTCCACCAATTATCTCATCACAAGCTTCACAAATTGCACTTTTTTTATGTTCATCTAATAAACCTAAATTAAAATTAGCAAGAGCTGTCGCTTTTTTAACTTTTGCTAATGATGCAATAAATGTAGGAAATTGTGATAAAGTCACACCTGTAATATTAAAATTTTCTTGGGCTCTTTTCGTTTGTACACCATAATATACATCGTTAGAAATTTCTCTTTCACCAAGTAAATCATGTTCCATTCTTTTTGTCATTTCGAATCCTTCAATTTAAATTTTAAGAAACATAAACTCTCTATATTTTCTTATCTAAAGGAATTTTAATCCTACTAAATGAACTAAAAGTGACCTTTTCGACAAATTATATAAATTTATAAAATTTATAACATCAAATTATATTTATCAGTAGGAAAAGTGATTTATTGGGGGAGTAAGTCTTATTTAAAAGTATATTTTTAGAGAAAATATTTATAAGTATATGTTTATTTTATTGCGATTTTAACCACAAAGGAAGACTCCTTTGTAGTTAAAATTTTTTTATTCATCAATATTTTCTATAAATCTTTTTTCATTTACAGAATCTAAAATTTTTTTAGCAATATTTGCTGTATGAATAGCAATATCATGTGTTTTTGTAGCTACAGAAGCATTATTTTGTGTTTGTTGATCTAATTTATTAACGACATCATTTATTTGTTCAATACTTAACTTCTGTTCGTGAGATGATTCAGAAATATTCTGAATGATTTTTTCTGTTTTAATTAAATTTTCTTTTAAATTAGAGTATCCATTTATCATTGCATCTGTGGTTTTTTTACCATCATTAGCTTTAATTGTTGCATTTTCAACTAATTCTTTAATTTCTTTTGCTGCTTCTGCACTTCGTGAAGCTAAGTTACGAACCTCTTGTGCAACAACTGCAAAACCTTTACCTACTTCTCCAGCTGTTGCAGCTTCAACAGCTGCATTTAGAGATAGGATATTTGTTTGAAAAGCAATTTGATCTATCACCTTAATTGCATCTGATATAGATTTTGTTTGTTCATTAATTTGATTCATTGATTCAACACTTGAATTTGCAAGTTCTTGTCCTATATTAATAGACTTAGATAACTCATCAGAATATTTAACCATTGTTGCTATACTTTGAGTATTACTGATTATTGTAGATGTAATTTCTTCTAAAGAGGCTGCTGTTTCCTCTAAAGAAACAGCTGTATTGTTAGAAGATCTATTTAAAATATCAACATTTGCAAGTAGATCTTCTGAACTTTCATTTAAAGACAATCCATTCATTTTATTTTCTTGTAACATTTTATTAATAATATGACTCAAATCATTTAAACCTATTGAAATATTACCAGTAGGACTTTTAATATTATTCGTAAAATCTAATTGTGAATAATTTTTTAATGACTCTAAAATACAATTGATGTCTTTATCCACATTATTACTTATTGTTTTTATCATTTCATTAAAAATTTCTTTTAATTCATTTAATGATTTATTTGAAGTTGAACTCTCAACAAAAACATCTAATCTACCTTCATTGATTATTTTTACAACATCTTTAACATTATTTATAAATTTTCTGTCTTTTTCTAAATTGTACTCAACTAATTCCATCTCTTTATCAATTATTTTTGCCATATTCTCGAATTCATCATTTGAAGTAATATTTAATTTTGTAATATTTTCTTCTTCACCTTTTAGATATTTAAAGAAATTAAATAATCCATTTTCAAGAATTTTTAAAGGTTTTAATGCTTTTAATAAAGATAGATATATGAATAAAAGTATAACAATTAACAATATTATATAAAGCATTATGTCGTGAATAATATTTTTGGTAATATCAGTAAAAATAGATTCTTTATCTAATTCAACTACTAAATACCAAGAAACAACTGGAATTTTACTATAAGCTGCAATTCTTTCAATATCATTTTCTATTGCTTGCCCAAAATCATTATCTAATTCTGTTTTGATTTGTTTGAAGATTATATTTTCTTTATTTAAGAGTTCTTTATTTTTATGAATTAATGTAGTGCCATCTTCTGATAAAAGATATGCAAAGCCAAAATCTCCTATTTTTAAATTTAATATTGTATCAACTACCGTATCTAAAAATATATCTGCTCCAACAATTCCAATAGTTACTCCATCTTTTTTTAAAGGTGCAAAAACTGTAATTATTAACCTTTTAGTTGTATTATCAATAAAAGGTTCAGTTACTCCAGCTTTATTTACTTCTATTGCTTTTTTGTACCAAGGTCTAAGCCTTGCATCATAATTTGTTTTTGCAATATTTTTTAATATTCCATTAGATTTAATTAAATCTCCATTTTCTTGTATTCCTACATAAGAACTTGCAAAAGCACCTGATTCTTCGGCTAATAACAATTTACTAATTAGAACTTTATTTGATATATCTAAATTTTCATCTACTATTCCATTTGTAACAGCTTCAATAATTCTAATTTTAGATTCTAAATAGCTATTAATAAATTTAGATGTATTTTGTGATAAATCAAGCTCTTTTTGTTTTATCAAACTATATTCTGCATTATATTTATTTTTTGTATTATAAAAACCAAGTATTAAGAAAGAACAAGAGATACTAACAAAAAGCAGTATTAATAATTTTGATTTTATATTATTAATTTTCATTTTTTTCCTTAAAAATACAAAGAACTATCATTCTTTGTATTTTTGTAAATTATCTAAGTGCTACCAGTTTTCTTCTTAAGTAAGCGATTTTATTTTGTAATGGTAAGTGTTTTGGACAATGGTCTTCACACGCCATTAAAGACATACAACCAAATATTCCATTATCATCACCAATTAATTCATAAAAATCTTCTGCACTTCTTTTATCATGTGGATCTACTTCAAATCTTGCAACTCTATTTAATCCAACAGGTCCCACAAAATCTGGTCTCATTAATGCTGTCCCACAAGAAGCAACACAAATACCACATTCAATACATCTATCTAATTCAAATGTCTCATTTGCTACATCTGGATCGATTCTATCTTCTAATTTTGAAATGTTTACTTCATGGTCATTATGAATCCATGATTCAACTCTTTTTGACATACTATCCATCCATTTACCAGTATTAATAGATAAATCTTTGATTAGTTCAAATGCAGGCATAGGCATTAATTGTAATTTACCACTTGGGTAATTAGCAATTAAAGTTCTACAAGCAAGAGTTGGTTTACCATTTACAACCATTCCACAACTTCCACAAATTCCAGCACGACAAACAAAGTCAAAAGATAAATCAGCATCAATTTCTTCTCTGATTTTTGTAAGTGCAATAAATAGTGTCATACCTGGAGTTTCTTCTAAATGATAATCAACAAAGTGAGGTTTAGAAACCTTACTTCTTGGATTGAATTTTAAAACTGATATTGTAATATCTCTACCTTTTTCAATACTCATTATAAATCTCCTACTCTTTCGTTTTTCTCTCTATAGTTCATTGGTAAATCAAATGGCATTAAAGCATGTTGGATTTCATGTCTATCTTTACCCTCTGCACTCATTCTTTCACTAATTTCATCAACTTGTGCTTGTCTTATTTCAGATAATTCATTTTCTATAATCATCCCTTTTGCACCATATCCTCTAAATGCAGGAGGCATTTCCATAGTCATAATGTCAATTCCTTCATAATATATAGTTGGTTCTAAATCATCTGGATTTGCCCAAGAAGTAATAGTTCTATTTAACCAATTTGCATCATCTCTTTTTAAGAAGTCTTCTCTATAGTGAGCACCTCTTGATTCTGTTCTATCCCTTGCACCTTTTGCCACACAAAGAGCAATTTTAAGCATTTTTGGAACTCTGTATGCTTCTTCAAGCTCTGGATTCCCAGCTCTTTCTTTTGATTTAACGCTGATATGTTTTGTTTTTCTAAGTAGTTCTTTTAACTCTTCAACAGCTTCAACTAAATTTTTTCCATTTCTAAAAATACCAACTTTTTCATCCATTAGCATTTGCATTCTATTTTTGATTCTAAAAATATCTTCATTACCTTTGTATGCTAAAATTTCATCTAAATATTTATCTTGAGCTTCTAAAAATTTTCTTACTGTTGCTGTTGAAATATCAACTTCATTAGCTAAACAATAATCAGCAAAATAATTTCCAATAATCATACCAGCAACAACTGTTTCAGAAACACTGTTTCCTCCAAGTCTATTAAATCCATGCATATCCCAACAAGAAGCTTCACCACAAGCAAATAAACCATTTAAAGTTTGTGATTCACCAGTTGGTTTTGTTCTAATTCCACCCATTGAGTAGTGTTGCATTGGAAGAACTGGTGCCCATCCTTTTTTACCCTCATCTGCTGGATCAATTCCATTAAAAATTTGGCAAATTTCTTGAACGTCTCTTAGATTTTTCTCAATATGCTCACGACCAAGAATAGAAATATCAAGCCAAATATGATCACCATATGGAGAAGGAACACCTTTACCATTTCTGATATGTTCAATCATTCTTCTTGAAACAACGTCTCTTGAAGCTAGTTCTTTTTTCTCAGGCTCATAATCTGGCATAAATCTATGACCATCAACGTCTCTTAAGATTCCACCATCTCCTCTACAACCCTCAGTTAATAAAATACCTGATGGTACGATTGGTGTTGGGTGAAATTGTACTGCTTCCATATTTCCAAGTATTGCTACACCTGTTTCTAAAGCAATTGCAGCTCCTACTCCATCACAAATTACAGCATTTGTAGTTTGTTTAAATACTCTACCATATCCACCAGTTGCGATACATGTACCTTTTGCAACATAAGCTTCTAATTCACCTGTAATTAAATCTCTTACAATTGCTCCATA
Source organism: Arcobacter venerupis (assembly GCF_013201665.1). Lineage (NCBI taxonomy): Bacteria > Pseudomonadati > Campylobacterota > Epsilonproteobacteria > Campylobacterales > Arcobacteraceae > Arcobacter > Arcobacter venerupis. The sequence continues at coordinate 2,915,812 of NZ_CP053840.1, forward strand.
ACATCTGTTGTTTTCATGGATAAGATTAATAGCTTCTTTTCTATCTCTAATGTCAACATTATGTTTTAAAGCTTCATTTGCAACACCAAATAACATAGTATGTCCAGTTGCATCTGCTGTATAACAAGTTCTCCATTTTTTAGTTCCACCAAAGTCTCTTGATGTAATTAATCCATGTCTATCAGCATCTTCAGTAATTGTTGTTTTTTTAGCATTAATAACTGCTTCATGGGCACCTTGTCTAACTCTTGACCAAGGCACACCCCAACCAGCAAGTTCTCTAATTGCTTTTGGTGCAGTGTGAACAAACATTCGGGCAACTACTTGATCACATCCCCAGTCTGAACCTTTTACAGTATCAGAAAAGTGTAAATCTTCATTATCTCCATCAGACATTTTTGAGTTACCTACAGATGCTTGCATACCACCTTGTGCAGCAGCACTATGTGATCTTTTTACAGGAACTAAAGATAAAACAATTGTACTTAAACCTTTTTTTTGTGCAGCAACAGCAGCTCTTAAACCTGCAAGTCCTCCACCAATAACTAATGCATCACAGTAATTAATTTTCATTACGCAACTCCTTTCACACTAATTTTGTATTCCATACATGCTGTTGGAACATATTTTTCACCAACTTTATCAGCATGTTCCATACCTATTTTCATATAAGCTAATAATGTTGTAAAGCCTAAAATTAGGAAGAACCATGTTAATGCTTTTTTAATTTTTTTAAGTTTTACTCTTGTAGCTTTAGGATTTTCACCATCAAACCAACCCCATTTAACACACAATCTATAAAGACCAATTGTTCCATGAAATTCAACAGCTAATAATAAAAGAATATATAAAGGCCACATATATTCAGACCAAACTCTATCAGCACTTGCATATGGTCCAATAGCTTCTGAGTGAGTCATAATAATATATAAGTGAACTGAACCCAAGAAAAACATTGCAAAACCTGTAAAGGCTTGAATAAACCACAGTTTTGTATCCTCATGATTCATATGCTCAGCATGAGCTTTCATAACTTGATATTGTTTAAAATTACCTGGAAGTTTTCTCATTCCAAGTGCTGCATGAACAATAAATATAATAAAAATAACCATTGCAATTAACGAAACAATAATTGGTTTACCACCATCAAATAAGAAATCTGCTTCAAAAAACTTTGTTACCCTATACATAAAATCTTTACTAATCAAAATAGTTGATACAAAAAGCATATGTCCCCACATAAATAAACCTAAGATAAGTCCTGTAGCACTTTGTACATAATCCATCTTAGCTGGAACTCTACTTTTCTTTCTATCAACAGTTTCACCTAAATAACCTTCTATTAGGTTGTTCATCTGTAATCCTTTCAAAATTAAATCTTTAAAAACTAAACGAAATCGTCACCTGTGTATAAAATTACAATAATTAATACATATAATCATTACAATTCTGAACCGTTTTTATTAAGGGCCATTCTCCTTTTCAAAAATTAAAATATTCATTTATTATCCTCTTCCCATTTATAACCAGAGATAATAGAATCCATATCTCCTTTTTTTCCATAAACTGAATTAAATATTACTAGATAGATATGAATAGGTAAAAATATTAAAAATATCCACATACAAATATGATGTATTTCCCTCACCATTGCTAATCCACCTACCATTACTTCTAATGGTTTTAAAGTTCCATATAAAAGTCCACCTAATCCCTCATGATATACATTCACATGTAATATCAAACCTGTAATACAAATTACTAATAGCGCTACAAATATTCCTGTGTAGGCCATAAATTGCAAAGGATTATATGTTCCTTTTAAATGAGCATGTGAACCTACTAACAAATAATATTTTATTTGTTTAAACCACATTTTAGGAGATATAAAATCCCAAAAAGATGCCCTTTCACCTTTACTTTGTTTATCAAAAACAAATAGATAAAATTTTCCAATAGTCGTAGCTATTAATAAAAATCCAAAAATAATATGCCAACTTCTCATTAAAGCATATAGATAATTATTTGGTTCATCCATATTCAAAGCAGGTGCAATAAAAGGAACTGCAATATAAAATCCTGTAAATGTAAGAATTATAATTGCAAGGACTCTAAGCCAATGGGTAAGTCTTAAGCTCAAAGAAAATTCATAATGTTTTTTAATCATAATTATCTCCTTAACAAGATGTTCCATAATTAGGGTCAATTCTATAAACACCTAAATCATTACCTTTTTTATCCATAACATGAACAGCACAAGCAATACATGGGTCAAAACTATGAATAATTCTAATGATTTCTAAAGGTTGAGAGATATCTGCAACTTTTAATCCTACTAAACTAGCTTCATAAGGGCCTAATTGTCCTTTTGAATCCATTGGCCCTGCATTCCAAGTTGATGGAACTACGGCTTGATAATTTTCAACTACACCATTTTTGATTCTAATCCAGTGACTTAACATTCCCCTTGGAACATCACCTATGAATCTACCTTTATATTCTTTATCTTTATCAATTTTATAAGAAGTATAAGTTTCTTGATCAACTTTTAAATTTTCAATTAAAGTAGTAAAAGCTTCTAAACCATGTTTACTAATTGCTCTTGCTTGAATCATTCTAGCAGCTGTTCTTCCAAGAGCTGTAAATAGTGCAGCTTTTGGAAGATTTGTTTTAGCTAGGAAATCATCTACAAGTGGAACAATTTTTTTATTTCCTTTTGCATAAGAGATTAAAATACATGCAAGTGGACCTACTTCCATAGCTTTTCCATCATATCTTGGAGATTTAATCCAAGAGTATTTTGCTTTTTCATCTACAATTTTTGAATCAACTTCTTTTCCATTCATTCCAATTGTTTTAGCATCAATTAAACCTGTATATTCAGGATTTGTTTTTCCATCATAAGGGTGTAAAGGTTCATTATCTTTATACCAAGAGTGTGTTGCTTCTTCTGTAATTAAATCTTCATTTATATCAAATACTTTTGACAAATCTGCATTATAAATAATTCCACTATCAAATAGAAAATCATTTCTATTTAATTGCATTTCTCTATGAGACATAAAATTCATTACACCTGCTGGTTGAGTAACTGAAGCTTCATCTTTATAAACAAGTGCTGCCATAATTACATCTGCTTGATAAGCATTTTCAATAAACTCAACACCTTTTTTATATAAAGTAAAATATTCACCCATTCTTGAGGGATCTAATAAATCCATTACACAAGTAACTCCACCAACTGTTAAGCTTTGTGGGTGAGGTTGTTTTCCTCCAAAGATTGCCATTAATTTTGCTAAGTCTCTTTGTACTTCTAAAGCTTTTAAATAGTGACTTAAAAGTATTAAGTTTTGTTCAGGAGAAAATCTATATGATTTATGTCCCCAATAAGCATTTGCAAAAGGGCCTAATTGTCCCCTTTGTACAAACTCTTTAACTCTTAGTTTTACTTTTTTTAAATCATTCTCACCTGTTGCAATTGGAAGTTCACTATATTTAAATGCTTCTTTTGAAGCTTTTGCTTCATCTGCATCTAAAGCAGAAACCACATCAACCCAATCAAGTCCATGAAGATGATAAAAATGTACAACATGGTCATGCATAAACAAAGCTTGATTCATCAAAGATCTTGTTAATTTTGCATTTAAAGGAGGAACAATTCCCAGTGCATCTTCAACAGCTTCAATTCCTGCTCGATAATGAGAGAATGTACAAACTCCACAAATTCTTTGCATTAAAAAACCAGCATCTCTTGGGTCTCTATTTTTTACAATAGTTTCTAAACCTCTCCACAAAGTTGCACTTGAATAAGCTTTTTGGATTACGTTATGTTCATCAACTTCAACTTCTATTCTTAAATGTCCCTCAATCCTTGTAATTGGGTCTATCACTACTCTTTGATTTGACATAATTTACTCCTGCCCATCTTTTGGATTTTTATATTTTGAAATAGCAGCATGAACTGCAATTCCAATACCTGTTACTGTTAATAATCCAACACCAATTTTATCAGCTGTTGCATCTGCACCTAGGCCTTTAAATACTGTGTCATACAATCTATTTGCAACTGGTTCTTCAAATGGTCCCATAGTATCCCAAAAACCAGGTTCACTACATCCAATACAACCATGTCCAGCTTGAATTGGCCAAGAAGTATGAGAGTTAAATTTATTTTTTGAGCAGTTATTAAAAGTATAAGGACCTTTACATCCTACTTTATATAAACAGTAACCATTTTTAGCACCCTCATCACCAAACTCTTCAACAAATTCTCCTGCATCAAAGTGACCTCTTCTTTCACAGGCATCATGAATTCTTGTTCCATAAGCCCATTTTGGTCTATTATAAGCATCAAGAGCAGGCAATGTTCCATATAAAATATAATGAAGCAAAGTTCCTACAATATTTTTTTCACTTGGAGGACAGCCAGGAACATTTATAACTGTTTTATTTGTAACTTTTGAAAGTGCTACTGCACCTGTTGGGTTAGGAATAGCAGCTTGAACTCCACCATAAGAGGAACAAGTTCCAATTGCGAAAATTGCAGCTGCATGTTCTGCTGCTTCTTTTGCATTTTCTTCTCCTGTTTTTCCTTGGCCACCAACTGTTAAAAAGTGAGCGTTTTCTCCATATGGAATTCCACCTTCAACCATTAAGATATATTGACCTTTATGTTTTTGTATTGCATGTTCAAGATTATATTCTGCTTGCCAACCAGCAGCTGCCATCAAAGTCTCATGATATTCCAAAGATATATAATCAAAAATCAAAGAATCAATAGTTGGAGAATCTGTTCTTAATAAAGATTCACTACAACCTGTACACTCTGCCATATGAAGCCAAATAATTGGTAATCTATCTGCTAGTTCTGCAGCTTTTGCAACAAGTGGAGTAAATGACATTGGTAACATTAGCATTGCTGTTATACTTCCTGCCCATTTCATAAAATCTCTTCTTGTTACGCCTTTTTTCTCTAATTCTGAAGATATAGTTTTCTCACTTTCCAATTTTGGTAGTTTCTCTATTTCTTTTAATCTATAAGTTATTTTTTCAAATAATTCTGTGTTCAAAATAAATCCTTACTTTTATGAATGTTCATTCATATTAATGACTGAAGGAATTGTAACACTTAATAAAGGACATAAAAAAGACTTTTTCAAATAAATTTTCAGATAAATGAAAAAAAATATTAGAAATATATAACTTAAATAAGATTAATAAAAAAATTATTTTAATTACTTGTACACTTAAAAACTTGCATAAATAGAAATTAATACTCTATATTGTTTTATAAATCAGAAGTTTGCAAAAAAATAAAATATACATTCTAATAAAAAATTATTATTTTTAATTTATCAATTAAATAATTTTTTATTATAATTTCAGTATACTAAGAACCTCAACTATATAGGAGTTATAATCACGAATGAACAAAATTGTAAAAAATAATCTTGATGAAATAATTCTTATTTTATTTATTCTTATAATTTCACCAATCTTAATTAATTTAAATATGTTTGAGGTTATTTATGAAATTACTCGTTCAAATGAAGAATATGAATTAGATGAATTATTTATTGTTTTTATATCAATATTATTAGGATTATCATTATATTCATTTAAAAAATTCAAAGATTTAGAAAAAACAAGAAAAGAAATAATTACTATTAATGAGACAGACTCCCTTACTAAATTAAAAAATAGAAATGCCTTTTTAACACATGATGAATATGAATATAGATATGTTGTTTTATTAAATATAATAGACTTTTCTGTTTTTAATAAATATTTAGGCTTTAAAAAAGCAGATAAACTTTTGATTCAAGTATCAAATCAACTTCAAGATATTATAAAAGAAAATACAAATCAAGCTCTTTTTAGAATATATGGAGATGAATTTGCGTTTTATTGTAATGATAATAATATAAATGAATTACTAAAAAAAATTAAACTAAAATTTGAAGAAAAGAATTTTACTTTAGATAAATATAAATTTACAATTCATTTAAATATTTCATACTCAGATACTGCACCTAAATATCTAACTGCATTATCAGCATTACGTTTTACTAGAAACTCTATTCATAAAAGTATTTATAAATATACTGAAAATAATGATTTAAAATCTAATTCTCTTAAGATGCTTCAAATTTTAGAAAAAGGTTTTAAAGAAAGAAAAGTTATTCCAGTTTATCAAGCTATTTATGATAATAAATCAAAATCTATTTATAAATATGAATCATTAGTTAGAATAAAACAAAAAAAGAATTTGATAAGTCCTTGGGAATTTATTGATGTAGCAAAAAAATTTAAAATCTATCACAAAATTACAAAAAATATAATTCAACAAACATTTGAAGATTTTGAAAATATAACAGATGAATTTTCAATCAACTTATCTTATATTGACATCATCAATATAAATACAAATAAATACATATTTAAAATGCTTAGTTTATATCCTGATGTAGCAAAACGATTAACTATTGAGTTTTTAGAAACAGAGAATATTGAAAACTATGAGTTTTTATTAGAATTTACAAAAAAAGTAAGAGAATTTGGCACAAAAATTGCTCTTGATGATTTTGGAACTGGTTATTCAAACTGGAATAATATATTAAAACTCAAACCAGATTATATAAAAATAGATGGTAGTTTAATTCAAAATTTGATTAATAATCAAGCAAATATTAATCTAATTAAACTAATAGTTGAGTTTGCTAAAATAAACAATATCAAAACTATTGCAGAGTTTGTTGATAATGAAAAGTTAGCTGAGTTAATAACTAATTTAGGTATAGATTATTCACAAGGTTATTTATATGCTGAACCAAAAGAGAAAAATCTAATTTGGAATAATTAACATTTAAATCTAAAATTTCATCGAAATATTCATTAAATAATTTCGAGCATCACCTTTTGTATCAGAATAAATATAATAATCTTTATTAAGAACATTTTTGATATTTAATTCAATTTTTACATCTTCATTATCTAGTTGAGTAAAAAATGTTGCACCAACACTTTCAATAGTATAACTATTTACTTTATCGCTATTTAAACTATCACTATATCTATCTCCAACATGGGTAACTTTACTTGAGAATTTCACATCCTCAAATAGATATTCAACTTTCAGATTTAACTCTTCATTAGGAACGTAAGTTGGTGTTTTACCTACTAGATTTGATAAGTTACTATCAGAAATCACAACATCAGTAACTTTTGCACTTGTTGTAATTTTTAAATCATCTAAGAGTTCTTTTGACAAAGATAATTCAATTCCTCGATATAATTCTTGAGTGCTTTGTAAATAATCATCTGTATCACTAGTTCTATATGTATCATTATTATCTTTTATTATTTGAAAGAAAGAGCTGTTAATTACTACAAAATCAAATTTTGTATTTACATTAAAACTCAATTTATTGTTATTACTATTGTTATAACTTTTATATGTAAATTTATCATAATCAAGACTATTATTAATATTTTCAAAACTTAAATTTGAAGTAATTATAGAATTTGGTTTATAATATAGTTTCACAATTGATTCTTGTTTTATGCTCTTTTTTTTATAAGCTAAATTACCCGTAGTATCAAGAATATTTCGTAAAGAATCTTTATAATTTATATCAATATCCAACCAAATATCATCATTTAAATATACATTACTTGAAAAAATAAATTTATAAAAATCTTCATTATAAAGTGTTGTATCATAATTATCAGTATAATCTAAATCTTCATAACCGTATTTACCTAATTTTGAATTTATTTCATAATTGAATATTTCTTGTTTCTTTTCTATTTTAAATTCTGCATTTTTATCATCTAAATTAATCCATTTAAAGTCATCATTTTTGATTAATAAATTTGGATTATTTATCTCTTTTGCATTAAGAAAGTTAAAAATAAGGCTTGGTATTAAAAAAGTAGGTATTAAATTAAGTCTAAACATTTTTCCATAATACTTAATAAAAGTTAATAGAAAATTATAAGAAGCTTTTTAAAAGAGGAATTTTCCTCTTTTAAAAGTTTTTATTTAGTATTTCTAAGAAATCTTTTGGATTTTTATATCCAACAATTTTTGAAGAGTTAACTTCTTTTTTATCTTTATCCCAAAAGATAATTCCAGGAGGTCCAACAATTGAAAACTTTTTTTGTAATGCTTTATCTTCATCATTATTAGCTGTAACATCAGCTTGTAAAAGTGTAAAGTTTTGAAGCTTTTTAATAACCTCGTCATCTTTAAATGTTATCTCTTCAAACTCTTTACAAGCTACACACCAAGAAGCCCAAAAGTCTAAAAGTACTGGTTTGTCTGAATCTTTTATGGCTTGATTTAACTCTTCAATATTTTTTATTTTTTTAAATACAAGTTTTTCACTTGAAGATTGTATCACTGTTGAAGAAGTAAATTTAGCTAAAGGATTTAAAGGATTTGTAGCACCACTTACAGCTCCTACAAATAAAAGAACTCCTAAGAGAAAAATCACTAGAGTAATTAATTGAGCAATAATATGTTGATAAACTTTTAAATAAATTGCACTTCCAAGAAGCAATAATGCCCATAAATACATAATAACAGTTGCATCTAAAACTCTATCAAGAAGCCAAATAGCAACACCTAACATTACTATTCCAAAAATTCTTGTGATTCCTTCCATCCAACCACCAGGTTTTGGCATAAATCTTCCAGCACCAAGTCCGATAAGTAGTAAAGGAACTCCCATCCCTAAACTCATTACAAATAAGGCCATTCCACCTAAAAGTGCATCACCTGTTTGTCCAATATAAACTAAAGCACCAGCAAGTGGAGGAGCAACACAAGGGCCAACAATTAAAGCTGATAAAAATCCCATAATTGCAATTCCAACTAAACCTTGTTTCTCTTTTCCATCTGTTGTTTTATTTACTTTGTTTTGTATAGATGCAGGAAGTTTAATTTCAAAATATCCAAACATAGAAAAAGCAAGAGCCACAAATACTAAAGCAAATACTACTAATACATAAGGATTTTGAAGAGCTACTTGTAAATTTGCTCCAAAAACTCCAGCTATTACACCTGCAATTGTGTAAGCAGCACTCATTGAAAGCACATAAACTAAAGATAGGAAAAATCCACGACTAGCAGTCATGCTCTCTTTTTGAGAAGCTCCCACAATAATTGATGATAAAATAGGAATCATTGGAAAAACACAAGGCGTTAGAGAAAGTAACAATCCAAAACCAAAGAATGTTGCTAAGATTAACAATAAACTTCCATCTTTTAAACTATTTGCTATTGAATCAGTTTCATTTAAAGTAACAGCAGGAGTTATATCTTTTTTAGCTTCAACTTTTTGACTCGTTGAATCTAAAGTAAGTAAAAACTTTTCACTAATTGGTGCATAACAAAGTCCAGCTTTTGAGCAACCTTGATATTTAACTTCAATTTCATACTCTGATGCTTGAACTTTTGATTTTAATAACTCATAAGGAATAGTTAAATTTAAATCATCAAAATGAACAATAAACTCTTCATAAGGTACAGGTTTTGGAATATTTATCTCTTTTGTAATTTCAATTTGTTGGGGTTTTGTAATAAATATTTTAAGTTTGTCATCATATAAATAAATATCTTTCCCTAAATTCAATTTAAAATTTAAATCTTTCTCATTTTTTGTAAAGTTTGTTTTAAAAGCCTCATTTACTTCTAAAAAAGATTGATTTAAAACAGAAGAAAAAAGATAAGCAAAAGAGCTTATCAGTAGTACTAATATTCTTTTCATAATTTATCTTATTTTAAAATTTTCTTTTGATGCTTCAAGTAACTCTTCTGAACTTAATACACCAATATAATTTTTTACAATTTTTCCATTTTTAAAATATATTAAAGTAGGAAGTTGAGTAACTCCATATTTTTTTGCAAGAGTTAATTCATCATCAATATTTACTTTATAAATTTGAACATTATCTGGTTTTGTAACATCAAAATCTTCTATATTATTTGCAAGAATTTTACAAGGTGGACACCAAGGAGCATAAAAATCTACTATTACATTTTTATCTTTTATTTTATCTTCAAAATTATTTATGTTTAATTCTTCATAGGCAAATAGACTAATTACCCCTAATAAAATTATTAAAACTATCTTTTTCATTAACGTACCTTTTTATTTTTTCTTATTATATTTAATATTTGTAAAGAGTTTGTTTATAACTTTAATTTATTTATTGATATAAGATTTTATTATATATTTTATGTTAAAATTTATTCTATAATTAAAGGATTTTTATGGATAAACTAGTAGATTTACAACCAAAAACTGTTGAAAAAATGATTGAAGATAATATAGTAATGATTGATGTTAGAAGAGTTGATGAATGGAAAAGAACAGGGATAATAAAAAATTCTCATCTAATTACATTTTTTGATGATTTTGGAGATTATGATATAGAAAGTTGGATGAAAGAGTTTGAAAAACTCGTTACTTCAAAAGATCAAACTTTTGTTTTGATTTGTGCCCATGCAAATAGAACTAGAAATATTGGGAACTTTTTAATTGAACAAGGTTATAAAAATACTGCACATTTATTTGGTGGTATGGCTTTATGGGCGCAAGAATTAAGAGAAACTATTCCTTATAAATAAGAAGTTTTATTTACTTCTTATTCTATAATCTCTTCATTATGTAACTCATAGAATTCACTTTGTTCAATTACATTTTCATTAAAATATTCTAATTTTGTTTCTGCACTTTCAAGATTTTTTAATTTTGCTATATGAAAAACAGCATCACCTTCTTGAACAAGTGGTATTTCTGATTTTCCAATAATAACTCCATCAAATAAAGCTTTTATTTCAAAACTATCATCACCCATTGGTTCATCAATATAAGCGATAATTTCATCTTTCTTAACAGTATCACCTAAAGCTTTTATAGTTCGTAACATTCCACTCTCACTTGAACGAATCCAAGTACTAAATCGCGTAACTATTGGTGATTTAAAATTCTTTTTTCTAACAACACTTGGAAGCATTTCCATTTCTCGAAGAACATTTATTATACCTTTTACTCCAATTCTAATAGAAAATTCATGAAATCGTAAAGCTTCACCTGCTTCATAAAGTAAAATTGGAATACCACTTTCTTGAGCAACAGAGCGTAATGAACCATCTCGTAATTCTGAATGTAATACAACTGGTGCTTGAAAAGATTTTGCTAAATTAAAGGTATATTCATCATCAATATTTGTTCGCACTTGTGGAAGATTTGATTTATGAATTGAAGCTGTATGTAAATCTATTCCTAAATTACACTTACATACTATTTCATCAAAAAAAATCTGCGCGACTCTACTTGCCAGTGAGCCTTTTATGCTTCCTGGAAAACTTCTATTTAAATCTCTTCTATCAGGTAAATATCTTGAAAGATTCATTATTCCATATACATTTACAATGGGAACTAGAATTAATGTACCTTTTAATTTATTAAGAATATTTAATTTTCTTAATCTTCTTATAATTTCAATTCCATTTAATTCATCCCCATGAATTGCAGCACTAACAAAAACAACTGGCCCATCTTTTTTCCCTCTTATTATCTTAATAGGAAGATTCGTTGGAGTATTATAAAGTTTTGGTAACTCTAAATTTATAGTTGTTTTTGTTCCTTTTAAAATCTCAGTATTTGCAATTATTAATTTTAAGGGCATCCTTTATTATGCTCCTATGTTATCTTTTTTAATTTTTCTTTTTTGTGGATTAATTGGGCATGTAGGTTTTACACTTTGCTCTATATAATTCATAATTTTTTCTGCAATATTAATATTTGTAGATTTTTCTATTCCTTCTAAACCAGGCGATGAGTTCACTTCCATAACAAGAGGACCTCTTTTTGAGGGAATCATATCAACACCACAAACTCCTAATCCCATAGCTTTTGCAGCAGCTAATGCTGTAGCTTTTTCTTTTCGATTAAGTTTATATGCAACTGCACTTCCACCTTGATGTAAATTTGATCTAAAATCTCCCTCAGCACCTTGTCTTTTCATTGCACCTACAATTTCATTATTAACAACAAAAGCTCTAATATCAGCACCGCCAGCTTCTTCTATATACTCTTGAACAAGTAAATTAACATCCATTCCATAAAAGGCATCAAGTACAGATTTAGCTGCTTTTTCACTATCAACTAAAACAACTCCAACGCCTTGTGTTCCTTCAAGAATTTTTAAAACCAAAGGAGCTCCACCACTTAAAGCGATAACATCTTTTGCATTTGATTTATTTGAAGCAAAAACTGTTCTTGGCATATCAACACCATTTCTTGATAAAACCTGTAAACTTCTTAGCTTATCTCTACTTCTTGTAAGTGCTAAATTTCCAGTTGTGCTAAATACTTCCAACATCTCAAAGTGTCGTACCATTGCAGCACCATAAAATGTTCTACTAGCTCCTATTCTTGGAATTATTGCATCAGGAGTTGGTAATACTTTCCCTTCATAATTTATAACTAATTCATTTTTCATAATCTCTATTGTACATTTTAAATAATCAATTACTCTTACTTCCCAGCCTTTATTTTTTCCTTCTTCAACTAATCTTTTAGTTGAATATAAATCTTTATTTCTTGATAATATATAAATTCTCATTTTAACCTCTTCTATTTGGCTTTTGTAAGATATTCTTGTGAAACATCAACTAAAAAACGATCTGTTAAAAATTTTCTTCCTATTAACATTGGATATTTCATATCTGATCGATTAGTTAGGGAAACTATAGTTTTGTATTTTTTACCAAAAAATAAAATATCCACTTTTATTGAAGCCCTTAATTGAACTGTTCCATTAGAACTTTTTACTCTTTTAAGTTTATAAAGGGGGATTTTCATTTTTTTACCGTGGTAAGCTGGATGAATTTCATCTAATAATGTGAAGTGTACAAAATTCTCATCATCTATAAAAATATCATCGCAATGTAGAGAATTAGAATCAGCACCTGTATCAACTTTTGCATCTAATTCGAACAATTCTAAATCTAGAATAGATATTATTTCTCTTCTTCCTATAACTCTTTTTTGTGACATAATAAACCTCTTAAAAAGGGTATTATATCACAAAATATACTATAAGATTTTGAAATCTATTTTTTGCTATCTAATGCTTTTTGTAATATTGCAATTACATCTTCTAAATTCTCATAAGGAATATGAGATTTCCATTGAACATCTTGTCCATTTAAAGATATACCGATACTAACAATATCAGAAGTATCTTTTCCGTAAGGCTCAGTTACATTTGAAATAGAAATTTTTCCTTTTTTAGTACCAGCAAGAGCTAATGTTCCTAATTCTGTAATAGTTGACATAATCAATCCTTTTTATTTTATTTTACAACAATAAACTTTTGTTTAATTAAAATCAGAAAATATTAGTTTTAGGCTCAGCTAAATAAAATCCCTGAAATTCATTAATTCCTAATTCTAAAAGTAAATCAAATACTTCAGATGAATGCACAAATTCTGCAATAGTTGTTATATTTAAAGCTTTTGAGAAATCAACAACTGATTTTACCATTTCATAAGAGTTTTTATCTGTATTAATGTTTTTAATTAAAGAACCATCTATTTTTATATAATTTGGTCTAATTTTTAAAATATGAGCAAAATTTGAATATCCCGTACCAAAATCGTCAATTGCTATTTTTATACCTTGATTTCTGTATTTGTTAATAAAATCTTCAAGTAAAGTATAGTCTGAAATATAATCGCTTTCTAATATTTCAAATACTAATCTTTGTTTATGAATATTTTCAAGTTTATCTAAGCTTTTATCTAGAGAAACAATAAATTCACTATCTAAAATATCTTTAAAACTTAAGTTAATAGAAATTTGTTTATCAGTTTTTATTAAATCATTTAAGGCTTTTGAAATTACTTGATTTGACAGTTGCAAATACTGTTTTGTTTTAACTGAAATATCCAAAAATAAATATGGACTTATATATGTAATTTCACCTTTTTCATTAACATCTTCTATTCTCATTAGAGTTTCATATTTAACAATATTTTTATTTCTATCAAAAATTGCTTGATAAAATGGCGTGACTTTACTTTCTTCAATAGCTTTTTTTAATTTCTCTCGCCAATAAATAGATTTTTTTATAATCTCTTTTGTATCAATTTCATTATTATAAACAAAAAAAGGCATATTATTTTTTTTAGCTTTTTTCAAAGCAATTCCAGCAGTTTTAATTGGTTCTTCTTGAGCTATTGATATACCTAAAGTTATGTTTATAAAAATATCAATATCTAGTTGTTCCACATAAATAGGTCTGTTTTTAAAAAGTGTTTCTAATTCTGTAATAAACTCATTATACTTAGCAAAACCCATCATTTTTTTATCTGCTAAACAATATACATTTCCATATATTCTATAAACTGAAACACTATATTTTGATGAAAATTCATTTAATATTTTTGCAACTTCAATTAAAACTAAATTTCCAGTTGAAAAACCATAAAGTTCATTAATATCATCAAAAGCATCAATATCAATTAATGCAATAGATACAAATTCATTATCTTTAATATCATCTTCTAAGGCATATCTATTTTTTAAACTTGTTAAATCATCATAATATAATCTATTTTGAATCTCTTTTGTTTTTACTTGAACTTGTTCTTCAAAATTCACTCTATTTGTCTCTACTTGATCAAGTAAAGTATTAAATTGAGTTGCTAAAAAACCTATTTCATCTTTTGTTTTAACTCCATTTTCAAAAGTATTAGAATCTATATTTGCTTTTTTTACTTCTGAAAACATTTTGTTAATTGGTGTGATAACTTTAATTGTAATAAATATTCCAATTATTGCTAACATACCAAATAAAAGCATTGAAATATTTAAAATCAATGAATTAATACCTTGAACATATGAAGAAAAATCTTCTTTATAAACAGATGAAACAACATAACTATCTAGATTTTTGTTATATTCAATCCAAGACATTTTTGTATATTTATAATTTAAAGGGTCATAAATTTTGTTCCAATTATATTCAAGTACTTCTCTTTTGTTATAACTATTTTTAATTTCATCAAACAATTTTTTACCACTTTGAGGTAAAATTGTTGTTAATAAATCTTGATTTTGGAAAGCTCCACTTGGATCAAAAATTATTTTCCCTGAATTATCAACCAAATAAATATAACCTGTTTTACCTAATGTAAAACTAGTCAATAAAAGATCAATCTCTTTTTTTAATTCTACTTTATTTTCAATGGTTTTTGATTTATTATTTATGATAGAAACAATTTTATCAAATTGTATTTTTGAATTTTCTATTTCAGTTTGAGTTAGATAATTATTTACTTTTGGTGATAAATAAAATACAACAAAAAATAAATAAAATAATAAACTTATAATAAATAACCAACCGATTTTTAGAAATATTTTATTATTCATAATTATCCAACTTTTAAATTATAATATTTTTGCTATTTTTTGTCCAAATCGTACATCTTTATCAAGTAAATTCTCAAGTTCAACCATTTGATCTTCCCAAAGCATAACAACAGTTGAACCCATTTTGAAATATCCTAAACATTCACCTTTAGTAATTTCAATATTTTCATATGTATATACTTTCATCTCTTTAGCATCAATATTTGTTTCAACCCTATTCTCAAACTCAAATACCATTTGTCCTACATTTAAGGCTCCAACAAAAACCATATAAAATATTTTACCATTAGTTTCACACTCTAAAATCACTCTTTCATTTTGAACAAAAAGTTCTAATTCTTTATTTAGATACTTTAAATTTACAGGATAAAGTTTTCCAGGAACATGAATTAGTTTTAATAAATTAAAATCGCAAGGTGCATGGTATCTATGATAATCTTTTGGTGACAAGTAAAAATTCATAAAAGAACCATTCTTTACTTTTTCAAAGTTTGAAGTACAATAATATGTTAATAACTCTTCAACACTATATTCCATCCCTTTTATTTGTAAAGCAATATCTTCTTTTATTTGTCCACATTGAGTAATTAAACTATCAGTTGGAGAAATAATCACATCTTTACTTCTATCTATTTCTCTTTTTATAATCAATTCTCTTGTAAATAAATCATTTAATGATTTATAATATCTCGCATTTTTAAATTCACTCATATTTAAACCCATTAGTTTTACATAAGAAGCATTTATGAATTTTTGAATAAATGATGGAAACTCTTTTTTAGCGAATTTTCCGAAATTTAGAGAAATTAGATTTGTTATATGCATTATTTTCCTTTTTTAAATCAATTAAGTAGTTATTTTAGCTGTTTTTTCTTCTTAAATTGCTTTAATAAAAATTTAGCTAATCTTGCACTATTAATTTATCAAATTTTTTAAGGATTTTTTTATGTATAAAATAGTTGTAGCAAATCAATGTGGGTGTTTTAAAAATAGTAATTTACAAAATAATTTAACTTTTGAATCAAAAGATGAAGCTTTAAGTAAAGCAATAGAGATGAAAAATTTCATGAATAAAGATTTCTGTAAAAAACATGAATTTGAACTTCAAGAAATGTTCAATAATTTTGTAATTTCATTCTATACAGGAGCACGTGATAACTGTTGTGGAAATGGTTGTTGTATGTAAATAAAAGATGAAACCTATTTTATTAAATAGGTTTCTCTAATTTACCAAGCTCTTTTTGAATATCCTCTATTAAATTTATACTATTAATCAATTTATCAAAATTACTCTTTTTACCCGCAATAAAACTATTACTTTGTTTAGAACTTGAATGTATTTTCAAAAATGATTCATTTATTTCATTCATATTTAGTGAAACTTTTGATAATTTATCACTTGAGCTATTTATAACTTCTGAAACACTTTCGATACCTTTTATCGCCACATTAACAGAAGCATTTGTTTCAGATAAACTTATTTGTGTTTTTTTAGCAAGTTTTTTTACTTCATCAGCAACAACTGCAAAGCCATTTCCATATTCACCAGCATGAGCGGCTTCAATTGCAGCATTTAATGCTAAAAGATTTGTTTGAATTGCAATTGCTGAAATTGAAGATAATACTTTTTTAATATCAGCTGCATTTGAAGTTAAAACATTCATATCAGCTACAAGATTATTATTTTGTTCAACATTATGAGTAATATCTTTTGTAAACATTACAAAATTTTCTAATACTTTATCAATAACTTTGTTATCTTCAGTTGTATTTTCATACACAAAATTTAGAATTTTCACCATATCTTGAATTAAAGGGAAAGTCTCTTTTAAATTTTCTAATAATTCTGTTCTAACCTTTGATAAAAGTTGATATTGATGGATTTCTCTTTGTTTATAATATGAATGATAAGAAGCATATTTATCCACAAAATTATCTGCAAAATCATCATAAAAATCACTGTTTTCTTCTACTTGATAGAAAAATAGTGCAGTTAATGTCTGATTGATATTTAAGCCTAATAATTCTCCAAAAGTTGAACTTCCTGCTAAAGGAATGTCATTAAAAGTTTTTAATGAGTTAAGATTTTTTGAATTAAATAATCTTCTTAATATACAATCATTAAATATTGCACCAATTGGTTTTTCTTTTTTTGTTGAAGAATATATAGCAAAATCTCTGTCTGTTTGGCTCACAAACTCTTTATTTTTTACTAAATATAAAATATCTCCAAAAGATATATCACAAAAAAATGAAATATTCTTATTTGCAATATCTAAATTTGAAACAGATCTTATATATAATTCATCATCTAATTTAATAGCAAAACTATATTCAGCTAATAGTGCTGGTAAATTTTCTAAATCACATCTAAATGTTTTACACAAAGCATCCACAAAATTTATAATTTTATTATCGCTTGGGTTCAAAACACTTTGAACACTTCTATTTAACATATTTGATTGAGCAACTAAAAATGAGACATCTGTTTCATCACAACTTTGTGATTTAAAAACTCCATATTTAATATTTTCTTTTAATTTTACTAAAGTAATTACCGCTTTATGTCGAACGGGCTCACTATTATTAAATATGTATGTTTCTTTAAAATCTAGTTTTCCACCAGCAGAACCACCAATTAATAAACATGGAAGTTTTCCGCTTTTGTACACTGCTTCTGTAAAAAAGCTTTCACTATTTGATAAACCATCTACAAAAGTTAAGGCAAAAGTATGGTCATGATTTATTTTAAAGGGAATATGTAATTTTGAAATTTCATCACTGATTTTTTTGATTCTTTCTTTATGAGTAATATTTTGGTTTGTGATATTTTCACTAAATAAAGGAACTGTTAATATTTCAACTTTATCAATAATCTCATCACTAAAACTTTGTAATACAATATTTTTCCAAGTTGTACTTGCATCATTGTATAAGTAATCTCTTTTCTTATCAAGGTTAAAAGTGCATAATTCACCAGCGGTAGTTGTTAGAACTAATTTTGTTGAAGAGGGAAGTAATGATTTTATTTTCTTTGAAATAGACTCAAAATTTATATGAGGGGAGATAAATCCCAAAACTAACTTTGGAGCATTATCTTTAAAATACAAGTTATTAATTACATCTGCATTAATATCGTTCTCTTCTAAGTTTACTACTTTAATAAAATCATTCATCTTTTATACCTAATTTTTTTATTAAGTATAGCGAAACTTTATAGCGATAATAAAGCAATATTTTAAAAAGAGCATCCTGAATTTGATACTTGGTGAACTTCTTTTAATCCACAACTTTTGCAAGTGAACTCTACTTCTGATACACCTGAACAACCATGATTTTTCAAAACTCTACTTGATATAACTTCACTTGTAAAAGTTGTATTAGTATTTTTATCAAAAAATGTTTTTGTTTTTTGTTTACAAGCTGGGCATTCGCCACTACTTAATAAATCTAGTCTGTTTTTATTAGTTTTAAAATATAGAAGTACTGAAAATATAGAGATTAAAAAAAGGATTAGAATTAAAATAAGAGTTTGCATGAAGCAGAGATTTACTCTACTTCAGCGTCGATAACGTCATCATCATCTTTTTTTGCTTTTTGGTTTGGTTGAGCACCAGCTTCCCCACCCTCTTTTTTGTACATAGCTTCTGCTAATTTGTGAGATTTTTCAGTTAAAGTTTTTAATTTAGCTTCAATATCTTCTTTTGTAGCATTGTCATTTTTTAATGTTTCTTCTAAGTCAGCAGCTGCATCAATAATAGCTTTTTTCTCTTCTTCGCTAACTGCACTTTCGTTTTCTTCTAAAGTTTTTTTAGTTGAGTGTAATAAAGCATCTGCTTGATTTCTAACTTCAATTACAGCTTTTTTCTTAGCATCAGTCTCTTTATTAGCTTCTGCTTCTTGAACCATTTTCTCAATTTCAGCATCACTTAATCCTGAACTTCCAGAAATAGTAATTTTATTTTCTTTACCAGTTCCTTTATCTTTAGCACTTACATTTAAAACACCATTTGCATCAATATCAAATGTTACTTCAATTTGAGGAACACCTCTTGGAGCTGCTGGAATATCTGAAAGTTCAAACATACCTAAAGATTTATTGTCTCTTGCGAATTCTCTTTCACCTTGTGAAACATGAATAGAAACAGCTGGTTGATTATCATCAGCAGTTGAAAATACTTGAGATTTTTTAACTGGAATTGTAGTTCCTTTGTCAATTAATTTAGTCATAACTCCACCTAAAGTTTCAATTCCAAGTGATAAAGGAGTAACGTCTAATAATAAGACATCTTTAACATCACCTTTTAAAACTCCAGCTTGAACAGCGGCACCAGCTGCTACAACTTCATCAGGATTTACACCTTTATTTAAATCTTTTCCAAAGAAATCTCTAACAACTTTATTTGCTTTTGGTAATCTTGTAGATCCACCAACCATAATAATTTCTTGAATCTCTTCTTTTTTCAATCCAGCATCTTTTAGTGCAGTTTTGATGTGCTCTAAAGTTTCGTTAATTAAATCTTCAGTCATAGACTCAAATTTTGCTCTTGTTAATGATTTAACTAAGTGAACAGGACCTGCTGAACCCATAGAGATAAATGGTAAGTTGATTTCTGTTGATTCAGCTGATGATAACTCTTTTTTAGCATTTTCAGCAGCATCTTTTAATCTTTGTAATGCCATTTTGTCATTTTTAACATCAAACCCATTTTCGTCTTTGAACTCTTTTGCTAACCAATCAATAATTCTATTATCGAAGTCATCTCCACCTAGGAATGCATTTCCATCAGTTGAAAGTACTTCAAAAGTTCCATCACCAATTTCTAAAACAGTAACGTCGAATGTTCCTCCACCTAAATCGTAAACAAGAACTTTTTCTTCACCTTTTTTATCTAAACCATAAGCTAATGAAGCAGCTGTTGGCTCATTGATGATTCTTAGTACATTAAGACCAGCAATTGTTCCAGCTTCTTGAGTTGCTTTTCTTTGTGCATCATTGAAGTATGCAGGAACTGTAATAACAGCATCAGTAACCGCAGCTCCTAAATACTCTTCAGCATCTGCTTTTAATTTTGATAAAATTTTTGCAGAAATTTCTTGTGGAGTATAAACTTTTCCACCAATTTCAACAGCTGCAGCACCATTTCTATCAACAATTTTATATCCAACTTTTGATTGAGCAGCTTTTGCATTTGGCTCATCCATCATTAGACCCATAATTCTTTTGATTGAATAAATAGTTTTTTCTGGATTTGTAATCGCTTGTCTTTTTGCTGGGTCTCCAACTAAAACTTCACCTTTATCTGTGAATGCAACAATTGAAGGAGTTGTATTTTTTCCTTCTTTATTAGGGATAATTTTAGCTTCCCCACCTTCATAAACTGCTATACAAGAGTTTGTTGTTCCCAAATCTATTCCAATTACTTTACTCATTTTATATCCTTATCAAGTTTTAATTTTTTATTTTAATTTATATCTTTTCAAATCTATCTAGTTTATTGACATCACGGTCAAATTGTCTATTTTTTACAGATTGAAACCATAGCTGGTCTTAACAATCTATCTTTTAATAAATAACCCTTTTGAAGTTCTTGAACAATCGCACCATCTTCATGTTCTGCACTATCAACTTGCATTACAGCATTGTGTACATTTGGATCAAACTCACCATCTGTTTCAATTTTTGTAATATTGTGTTTTTCAAAAGTTGTATTGAAATTCTTAATAGTTAAAGAGATTCCTTCTTTTACTTTTTCAAGTAATTCATGTGCATCTAACGGTGTATTTGTAGATGATAATGCTAACTCTAAAGTATCAATTGGAGCTAATAAATCTTTTGCAAATTTTTCACTTGCATAATCAATAGCTTGATATTTCTCTTTTTCTAATCTTTTTTTGATATTTTCAAAATCAGCATGTACTCTTAAATATTTATCTTCACTATCTTTCAATTGTTGCTCTAATTTTGCTACTTTTTCTTCTAAAGTTTCTTCTTTTATCTCTTCAACAACTTCACCTTGAACTTCTTGCTCAGCTATCTCTTCTTGTATTAATTCTTCTTTTGTTTCTTCGCTCATTTTATCTCCTAAAAAGTTGTAATTTTTTCATAAAAATATTCATAATCTTTTGGTAATTCACCAATAACCAACATTTTTACATCTTCGTTATTGATTTTGCAGTAATTACAAATTCCAATATAATTTGATGGTAAAAACTTATCAAAATATAAACCCTCTTTTAACTCATCTAAAATTTGACCTTTTAAAAAACTGTTTATAGTATATTCATCAAAATCATAATTCAAAGCTAGATTTAGAAACTCTTTGTAATTAAAAATCTGAAAATCTGAATTTTGTAGAGTTTGGTTTATAGATTCATAAACCTCGTAAGCTCCCACATCTTTCGAAACTTTCGTAATATCTTTTAAATCTAAACCTATCATATCATTTAAAAATCTATAAAGTGCATCTGAATATTTTACACTTATGGCAAATGAAGAAAATTCTAAAATCATATATCTATTTTCAACATTTAAAATATTTTTTAATACATCAGATTTCTCTTTTTTTATAAAAACAGACAGCCCTATTGTTGAGGCAAAATATTCTAATGCTCGTAAATTTATACCTTTTAGTTTAAAATTAAGTTTTGTCTGCCAATACTGTTTTAAAGCTTCTGTAGTTGGAGTTCTTCCACTACTTATATGCTCTTGTGCAAGATAACCCTCATCACCTAACTTTTTAAAGTATCCTCTAATTGTCGCTGGTGAATAAGTAATATCGTACATAGATTTTAATTGAGTTGAACCAATTGGTTCTAAATGCTCAATATAAGCTTTAATAATAGATTGTAATAAAAACTCTTTTTTATCTATCATTGTTTACGACCACTTTCATAATTTAGCACTCAGTATCTTAAACTGCTAAAGAATTATAACCTATTGAGTCTTTATTTGTCAAGTATTTTATTTTAATTTTTTAAAATTTAAAACTTATATAATAAATATTTTATAGTATAAAAAGTTTAAGTAAATATGAATTTATACTATGTTAAATTTTATTATTGTAATTTATTAACAATTTTTATGTAATTAATCATTTTTTGAACTAGCAAAAATTATATTTTGTTGATATAATAACTTTGATAGTTTAAATCGAAGATTTTTACATAATAAAACTAAGGAGAAAAAATGAAGAAATCTAGTGAAATACCTATGGGTAAAAAAATCACAACTGTTGCACTAATAGGGATGTTAGCTGTTCCAGCTTTCGCTGCTGAATTCATTACAATAGGAACTGGTGGAGTTACAGGAACTTACTATCCAACTGGTGGAGCTATTTGTAGATTAGTTAATCAATATAAAAAAGAGACAAAAATCAGATGTTCTGTTGAATCAACTGGCGGATCTGTTTATAATGTAAATACCATCAAAAATGGTGAACTAGATTTTGGTATCGTTCAATCTGATATTGTATATCAAGCTAGCAAAGGAGAAGGTGCATTTAAAGATGCTGCAATTCCTAAACTAAAATCTGTTATGGCTATTTATCCAGAACTATTAACTTTAGTTACTAGAAAAGATGCAAATATCAATAATTTGATAGATGTAAAAGGAAAAAGAATCAACCTTGGAAATCCAGGAAGTGGAAATGAAGCAACTGCTTTAACTTTATTTGATGAAAGTGGAATCAAAAAAGAAGATTTAAAATTTGCAGGTGCATTAAAAGCTTCTGAAATGCCAGATGCGTTAAGAGATAATAAAATTGATGGTTACTTCTATATGGTAGGACATCCAACAGCAAATATTCAAGATGCTGCAAATTCTGTTGATGTAAAAATTACACCAATTGAAGGTACTAATGTTGATACTTTAATTAAAAAATATCCATATTTTGCAAAAGCAAATGTTCCTGGCGGGATTTATAAAGGAAATGATGCAGATATTCCTACTTTTGGAGTAAAAGCTGTTCTTGTAACAAGTGATGATGTAAGTGAAGATGCAGTTTATACAGTAGTTAAAGCTATTTTAGAAAATTTTGATGAATTCAAAAAATTACATCCAGCATACAGCCAAATTACAAAAAAATCTCTACTTGATGGATTATCTGCTCCTTTACATGAAGGTGCAAAAAAATATTTCCAAGAAGCTGGATTATTATAAAAATACTTCTATCTAAGGATTTTTAATCCTTAGATAACTCTTATTTTCATACTTCATTTAAAATCCATTTAAATGAAGTATGAGAACAAAATTTCACCTATTATTAAAGGATTTACTATGGCAATTTATGAAGAGAAACCTCATAAAATTTCCCAACTCGAAGTCGAACAAATGCATGAAACTGAAGCTGCAATAAATGAGCTTGAGGGACAAAGAGTATTTGGTTCACAACACTATGAATTTTGGTTAATATCAATAATTGCTCTTGCTTGGTCATTATTTCAATTATACATTGTAATTGAACCTACAAATTCAACTATTTCTAGATCTATTCACTTATCATTTGGTATTGTTCTAGCATTTTTAATCTATCCAATGATGAGAAAACCTTACTTCTTACAAAAGATTAGATGGTTTGGATATACCTTTGCAGCTATTGGATTAGCGACAGCTTCTTATGTTGCTGTGTTTTATAATGAGATTTCATTAAGACCTGGAGATTATACGACTACTGATATTGTAATTGCTGTTATTGGAGTTATTATTTTACTGGAAGCTGGAAGAAGAGTTTTAGGATTTGTATTAAGTTTTATTGCTATTATATTCTTAGCTTATGACTTTTTAGGTCCTTATATGCCTGAATTAATTATTCATAAAGGCGCTAGTTTAAATAAACTTGCAGGTCACATGTTTTTAACAACTGAAGGAATTTTTGGTGTTCCTCTTGGAGTTTCAGCTGGATTTGTATTTTTATTCGTACTTTTTGGTTCTTTATTAGATAAAGCAGGTGCTGGTGAATATTTTATAAACTTAGCATTTTCACTACTTGGAAAATATAGAGGTGGTTCTGCAAAAGCTTCTGTAATTGCATCTGGATTTGCAGGTATCATTAGTGGTTCATCTATTGCAAATACAGTTACAACTGGAACATTTACCATTCCACTTATGAAAAGAACTGGATTTAGAGCGGAACAAGCAGCAGCTGTTGAAGTTTCAGCTTCTTCAAATGGTCAATTAATGCCTCCTGTTATGGGAGCGGCTGCATTTATTATTGCAGAGTTTTTAGGAATGGCCTACACAGATGTAGTTGTTACTGCATTTATTCCAGCATTCGTTTCATATTTTGGACTATTTTATATTGTTCATTTAGAATCACTTAAATTAGGTCTTGTCGGAATGAATAAAGAAGATATTCCTCCTAAATTAAAAACATTTATGCAAGGTGCTCACTATTTAATTCCAATCTTCTTCTTATTATATACACTTATGGTATTAAGAGAAAGTGCTGCAAGTGCTGCATTTAATGCAATTATGCTTTTAATGTTATTAATGGTTGTTCAACATCCTTTTAGAGCTTTTTTAGCAAAAGAAAAAATTACAAAAGATATTTTACTTAGTGGATTTGTTGATATTTTAGCAGGTATGATAAGTGGTGCTAAAAATATGGTTCCAATTGCAATAGCAACTGCAATTGCTGGAATTATTGTAGGTTCTATTACATTAACAGGTCTTGGTCAAGTTTTATTAGAAGTTGTAGAAACATTATCAAATGGAAATATCTTTGCAATATTAATTCTTGCAGCAATTATTTCATTAATTTTAGGGATGGGATTACCAACAACTGCAAACTATATTGTAATGGCATCTTTAACTGCACCTGTTATTTTAACACTTGCAGCTGATAATGGATATTTAATCCCTGCAATTGCAGCACACTTATTTGTATTCTACTTTGGTATTTTAGCTGATGTAACTCCACCTGTTGGACTAGCAGCCTATGCAGCTGCGGGAATTGCAAAAGCAGATCCTATTAAAGTTGGGATTCAAGGATTCAAATATGATATTAGAACAGCAATTTTACCATTTATGTTCTTCTTCAACTCAGAGTTATTATTAATTTCAGGAGTAGATCCATTAAATCCTGCTAACCCTGCTGGTTGGATTTGGATTACAAATCCAATTGACATTGCTGTAATATTTATAACTGCATTTATTGGAATGATGGCATTTTCTTGCTTTACACAAGGATATTTTATTACAAAAACACCTGTTATAGAAAGATTGATTTTTCTAGCTGTTGTTCCATTTATGTTCTTACCAAAAGTAATGCAAGCATATTTACATTTACCAAGTCACTATATTTCATATGGAATTGGTATTTCTGTTATTGTAGCAATTTATATTATTCAAAAAGCAAGAGAAAAAACTCAAGCAGTAGTTGTATAAGAGATATAAGAGGGAAACCTCTTATATTATTTAATTAGAACTTTCTCGATTATATATCCATAACCCTTATGTGATATAATAAAATCATCATCTTTAATTTTATCTTTTAATCTTTTCATAACTGTTCTAAACGATGAATCGTTTATATTAATATTATCCCAAACCTCTTCTTTAAATTTATCAAGTGAAATTAAAGTTCCTATATTTTTAATAAGTACATCTAAAATCTCTGCTTCTTTTTTTGAAAGTTTTACAATCAAATTATTATGATATAACTTATTATTTGTTAAATCAAAAGTATAACTATTGTTTAATGTAATTAAGTTCTTTGTTTCAACTTTTGGTTGTTTATCTAAAATAACTTCTTGTTTCGCTTTTTTTAACATTTCCATCATATTATCAATATTTAAAGGCTTAACAAAATATCCACAAACTCGTAAATTAATAAGTTTTAATAAATCTTCTTCATTTTTATGGGCACTTACAATTATAAATCTTTGATTTGGAACAAATTTTAAAACTTCATCAATCATTTGAATACCATTTACATTTGGCATATTAAGATCTGTTAATACTAAATCAAAATTCTTATTTTTTCCATAATTCTCTTTTATAATTAAAAGAGCTTCTTCTCCATCACAAGCTACTATTACTTCATCAAAAATTGTATTTAAATAAAAAGCTAAGGTTTTTCTCGCGAGTTCTTCATCTTCAACTAACAAAACTCTTGTTTTAAAATTCTTCATATTTTCTCACCTACATCTAAATTATTAGATTATATCTAAAATTATTCTAAGCATCCAATTTTATTAAAAACTCTACTCCATCATTTTTATTTATTGCTTCAATTTTTCCATTCATGTTTTTTTCAATAATTACTTTTGTCATATATAAACCAATTCCTGTACCTTGATTTTCAAACTTTGTAGTAAAATAAGGTTCAAAAATTCTTTCTATTATTTGTTCATCTATATTTCCACAATTATTAAATATTGATATAAAAACTGTTTTATTTACTTTATAAATCTTGATTTCAATTACAGCTTTAAATTTAATAATTTTATCTTTTAATAATTTTGCATCTATTGCATTATTTATTATGTTAACAATTACTTGCTCAAACTCATTTTCATAACTATCAATCTGTAAATCTTGCGCTTCTATTTCAAGTTTTATAGAATTCTTTTCTAAAGAAGATTTAACTATTTTTGAACTTTGAATAATTGAATCTTTTATATTAAACAATTTTTTCTCTTTGGAAGGCTTATAAAAATTTCTAAAATCATCAATTGTTTGAGACATAAAATCAATTTGTAATTTTGCATTTTTAATAGTTTCATTAAACTCTCTTTGAGAAATTATTCCGTAACAATCTCTAATATAATAAATCAATAAACTAATATTATTTAAAGGTTGTCTCCATTGATGTGCAATATTCCCTAACATCTCTCCCATTGATGCCATTTTATTTTGTTGAACTAATAATCTATCTTTTTGTAAATTTTTTTCAACTTCTTCTTCTATTTTTAATTTTAACTCTTCTTCATTCATCTTAAGTTTTGTTATATCATTTAAATAACCATAAAAACCAATTACATTTGCATAATCATCTTTTATTAAAATTGCTCTATTATAAACCCATTTTATCTCTTTATTTTTATCTATAACCCTATAAACACAAATAAAAGAGTTTGCGTCATCAGAAATTGCCTCTTTAATTACATCTTTTAATTGTTCAATATCATCTTTATGTACAAAGTCAAAAAAGTTGCTTTTATTTTCAAAATCATCAACTTCATAACCATAAGTGCTAATACTTTTAGACACAAATTTCACACTCAAATTTTCATCATTTACCCATCTAAAAATTACTGTTCTTCCGAATTCAGTTAATAATTGTACATCTTTTAACTCTTTTGTTAATTTAACTCTTTCATCAATATTCATTGACATCATCAACATTCTATTTGAATTAAACTCTTTCCCTCGAACTAATATCCATTTATAGTTATTCCATTTATCTTTTAATCTATATTCACAAATAAAATGTTCACTCTTTTTATTAATATGATTTTCATACTCTTGTATAACTTTTAATTTGTCATCTTTATGAACTAACTCTATCCATTCATCAAAGTTTTGAATATCTTTTCTTTCATAACCAAACATTTCAAGCCATTTGTTTGAAAAAAAGATTTTTTTTGTTTTTAAATCCATATCCCATAAACCATCATTTGAAGCAATAATCGCTAATTCGTATCTCTCTTTCCATTTTTTAAATAAAAGATTTCTTCTTTGTAATCTTTTATCATATCTATTAAAAATTGTATTAATAAATCTTCCAAAGAAATTTGCAGATGTTATTAGCAACAAAGCTATAAATACAACTAATAGATAAAAAGCTACTAATTTAGTTTGATATTCATCATTAATTTTTTTTCTTTCTTTATTTGATGAATTAGTTTTTATAAAAATTTTAAACTGATATTTAGAGAAAGTATAAACTAAATCATTCTTACTCTCTTTTTCAAAGTCAAGAATATTTTTTACATCATTCAACTTTCCATCCATTTTATAATTAAAAACTTTTCCCTCATTTACATCATAAAAATAAAAATATGAATTATCCAATGTTTTACTTTTAGCAACAATTGAATCAAAAATTGCTTTTTTCGTTAAAACTTTCATATCATCTATTTTAGAATATGCCCCAATAAATAAATTTAAGAAATCAATATTTTTGATATAACTTAGCTGAATATTACTTCTTTGATTGTCAATATTGTACATAAGATTATTATCGCCAATGTATTCAATATTTCTTAACATATGGTTTTTAAATTTATCTGTTTTACTTTCTGAGTTTGTAAGTTCAATTAATTTATCAAGTATTTCTCCACCATATAAAACCTCATAATTAATATTATCAAATATCAGAAAATTTATATTTTGTTTTGATTCTATTTCGTGCAAAAAAGGTTTTAATAGATTAATATTGAACTCTTTTTTATATATTTCTTTAGCTTTTATATAACCAATTATTTCATAAATATAATTTCCTAAATCATTTTCAATATCATCAAAACCTGTACTTGTATTATATTTTATACTTGAAATATATGTTTTTAGAATATTGTTTTTATAGAAATTTTCATTTTGAACCAAAATATCAATTTTACTTCTTTTTTCATATTCTAAAAAGAAAAAAATGACTAGAAAAGAGATAATTGATAATAAAAAGATAAATATTAAAGGCGTAAATACTATTTGATTTTTAATATCTAAAAGTGTGTAGAATTTCTTCTTTTTAAAAAACATTTTAAGCCTTTAATATTTTATTTTTGCAAGATATAATCCATTTGCCTTTGCTGGTGTTTTAAAAATATTTTTTTCTAATCTTAGCTGTTTTTTCAAATCTTCGATTGTTAATTTCTTATCATTAATTGCCAATAAAAAACCAACCATTAATCTAATTTGAGAACGTAAATATGAATTTGCAGTAAATTTGAATACATAAATATCTTTGTATTTATAGAAAATTGTATTATAAATTTCTCTTACAGTTATATCTTTATCACTTCCTGTTTTATGGAAATATTTAAAATCAAAAACTCCGATAAACTCTTTTATTGCTTTTTTCAATAACTCTTCATCAACAAAAGGAACATAAGTTATAAACTTGTCATTAAAAGGAGTTGTAGCTTTTGTAGTAATTATATATCTATAATCTCTTTTTTTAGCATGAAACCTTGAGTGAAAATCATCTTTTACTTTTGAGACTTTTAATATTTTAATAGAAGTTGGAAGATTTCTATTTAAAACTTCTTTTAATTTAGAAAAATCACTCCAAAAATCAGGAACAATACAATTAAAAACTTGTCCTGTTGCATGGACTTCTTTATCGGTTCTTCCACTTAAAACTATATTTGTTTCTATATTTATTTTTTTAAATGCCTTAAGAAGTTTATCTTCAATAGTCAAACCATTTGGTTGTTTTTGACTTCCTTGATAACAACTGCCATCATAAGAGATTACAAATTTTAAATTCATAAATTTTATCAATACTCTTTTTTTATAGTTTGTGAATATAAAAGATATGTTCCACTAATCCAAACAACAGGAATAATATATATTGCATGTAACAAAATTTTATCTCCAATTGATTTAATTAAAACATAATATAAAACTACAGAAATTAAAGAATAAAACACTGCTCTATTTTTTTCATATCTAGGATTAAAATATCCAAATGTAATCACTAGAAAGAGAGATAAAAAAGGAAAAAATGAAGTTAGTATAAAAAATGTTAAATCATCAATATTATCATTACGTTTAATATTATCTTTCCAATATGAGTAAGTATCAGTAAAAATTCCTAATTTACTATCAGCAATAGAATCATTTATATACATAGATTTAAAGTCTATTTGATTAAATTCTTTTGAATCTATAATAAAAGCTTTCCCATCATTTAATTTAAAACTTAAAGAACCTTTATCATTATCTAAAACTGCTGTCTGGCTAATTATAAATTGATCATTCTTTTTATCAGTTTTAAAAAGTTTCACATCATCATAAACTTTTTCATCTTTTGCATTTATATAAATTAGCCAATCCCCGAATTTCTGCCCAAATTCACTAGCTTTTATATTAAAATTTGCCTCTTTTTTCTTTTTTTCTAAAAATTGTTTTGTTAAAAATTTTGTTTTTGGAATTAATCCAACAGAAATAACAAGTAACATAGCTGTTAAAAGAAGTGTAATTGGCGCAAATATTTTTAAAATATTTATAGGATTTAAACCAAAAGAAGTAATTACTGTTAATTCATATTCTCCTGCTAATTTTGCTAAAGTAATAACTAATGATAAAAAAAATGAAATAGGCATAGTATAAAATACAATTTGAGGTATTACATAAGAAAAAAGGGTGAACAACTCCAAAAAATCAAGAGTAATAACAGAAGTTAAAGATGCGATTTTTACTAAAAATACTACTGAAGTTATAAAAAATAGTCCTAAAAATATAGGAAAAAATGTGATTGCTAATTGGGAAAATAAGTATTGTTTTAATTTCAATAAAAGGCCTTTATAATTGTTTCTAAGTCAAAAAAATATTCGCTATAAAAACCTAAAACTAAATAGGGAATAAATGGAGTTTGAATATCTTTTTTTACAAAATTTGAATAGATTGCAGGAATTATAGCAAAAAAAGCAGCTAAAAATATAGCAATTAATCCACCACTTACTCCAAGTATAATTCCCATCATTGCAATTATTGGAATATCACCCTCACCTAAGGCTTCTTGAGTTTTTAAATTTTCATCTTTTAAAATTCTTGATTTTATATTTTGTATATAAAATGTAATTAAAAAATTTAGTAAAACAAATGCACCTGCAAATAAAAAAGCATTCTTAAAAGCTTCAATTATAAAAAAGTTTGTGGCAAAGAAGGAGAGGATAAAAACTATTAAAAGTAGATAATCAGGAACAGCCTTGTACTTTAAATCAATAAAAGATAGAGTTATTAAAACGTAAGATAATAAACACATAAAAATAAATTCTTCACTAATCCCCAATTTTAGAAATAAAGCAAAAGTTACAATTCCACTAATTAATTCAACAAAAAAATACTGAAAAGATATTTTGGCTTTACAATAAGAACATTTTGCTCTAAGAAATAAATAGGAAAAAAGAGGGATATTATGGTACCAATAAATTACATGATTACACTTTGGGCAATGACTTCGTGCAGTTATTAAAGACTCATTTAACGGTAATCTTAGAATTAATACATTTAAAAATGAGCCTATACAAGCTCCAAAAATAAAACTAAATAGCTCCAAAGCGTCTCTCTCTTTTTGAGAAATCACTTATAATATCATCTAATTCAGCTTTTGAAAAATCCGGCCAATAAGTTTGAGTAAAAAACATCTCAGCGTAGGCATTTTGCCATAATAGATAATTTGAAAGTCTTACTTCTCCACTTGTACGAATTAATATATCTACATCCCCCATGCCTGCTGTATCAAGACAAGATTCTAAATTTTCTTCGGTTATTTCAAGATTTTTCTCATTTAATTTCTTAATAGCTCTAATTATTTCATTTTTTGAACCGTAGTTTAAAGCTAATACTTGAGTTAAACCTTTACAATGAAAAGTTCTTTCTTCTGTAATTGTTATTATTTTTTGTAAAGATTTTGAAAATCTAGTTAAATCCCCAATTGCTTTAAATCTAATATCATTTTTTAAATAGATTTCTAACTCATTTTTTAAATATCTCTCAAGAAGTTTCATCAAAAATTCAACTTCAATTTTTGGTCTTTCCCAATTTTCAGTTGAAAAAGCATATAAAGTTAAATATTTAATTCCTATTGATGAACAATATGAAGTAATTTCTCGCACCGTTTTTGCGCCCTCTTCATGTCCAGCTGTTCTTTTTAATCCTCTCTCCGTTGCCCATCTTCCATTCCCATCCATAATAATGGCAATATGTTCTGGCATCTTTAAATCACTCATAACTATTAAACTCATCTTTTAATTTTTCTAAAATATCTAATGAAACATCCAATTTTGAACCTTTAAATTCAAAAGAGTTGTTTTTTAATATTAATTCTATATTATTATTTTCGCTTCCAAAACTATTTTCTTCATTTAAAATATTCAAACAAACTCCATCAAGATTTTTATTTTCTAACATTCTTGTGGCACTATTTAAGGCTGTTGTTTCATCCATTTCAGCTTTAAAACCAATAGTTATAATTCCATCTTTTTCTAAAGATTTTAAAATATCCATATTTTGTTTTAACTCTAAATTCCAGTGTGTTCCAATTAACTCTTTTTTTAATTTTCCATCTTGTGGAAAAGCTGGAAGATAGTCACTAACAGCTGCCACCATAAACAAAAATGGTTTTTTCATAATTAAAGTTGGAGTTGAATTATCCATTAAAGTAGGTTTTGTAAGAACTCCTTTTTTAGCAACTCTAAGAGAATCAACTAAATATTCATACATCTCATTTGAACTTTCAACTTTTATGATGTGAATATCTTTTGGTAAGTTTTCATAACCTCTTGTGCTCACTAAACAAACATCTGCACCTTTGTAATATAAAGCACGTGCTAAAGATGAAGCCATTTTTCCAGATGAAAAATTTGAAATATATCTTACTTCATCAATTTTTTCTATTGTTCCACCACCACTTAATACAACTTTTCTATTTATCCAATAATCATTTTTAAGTAGTTCTTTACACGTAACATCAAAAATATCAGCTGGTTCTGCCATAGCTCCATCACCAACATCTTTACAAACTAACTCTTTTGTTTGTGATGAGATAATCTCATAATTACAAAGCTTTAGCATTTTAAGACTAGCTTGTGTAATTGGATTTTTTATCATATTTGTATTAGCTGCTGGTGCAATTATTTTCATTCTTGGATAGGCAAGTGCTGTTTGCAAAAGCAGATTATTTCCTAAACCATTTGCTAGGGCATTTATTGTGTTAACACTAGCTGGTGCAATTACAAAAATATCTGACCATTTTCCAATATCAATATGATTATAATCTTGGCTTTTATCCCAATTTTCACTTGACTCATCTAAAACTTTGTTTTGTGAAATTGCTTCAAAAGTAATTGGGTTTATAAATTTTTTTGCACCTTCTGTCATAATAACTCTAACTTGCGCACCAGCTTTTATATAAAGTCTTATTAGTTCTAAAGCTTTATAAATTGCAATTGAGCCACAAACTCCAACTAATATTTTTTTGTTTTTTAATAACATTTAAAATCTTTTATTTTTTACTTAAAAAATGTTTGTAAAAGTAACCAGCAATAGTTTTTGCTTTTGCTCTTGTTAAATACAACTCACCTTTTTTTACATTTCCAGTTACAGTTGAACCAGCTCCAATTAAGACATCATCTTCAATATTTACAGGGGCAACAAACTGTGTATCACTTCCTACAAATACATTTTTACCAATAATTGTTTGATGTTTATTCACACCATCATAATTACAAGTAATTGTTCCACAACCAATATTTGTTCCCTCATCAATAGAACAATCTCCCAAATATGAAAGGTGTCCAGCTTTTACACCATTTAAAATAGCTTTTTTTGTCTCTACAAAGTTTCCAATATGAGTTTTATTTAATTCACTTAAAGGTCTAATTCTAGCCATTGGTCCAACGTCACTATCTTTAACAATTGAGTCTTCAACAACTGAGTTTGTTTTGATATGAGAGTTTATAATTTTTGAATTTCCAAGAAGCGAAACACCATTTTCAATGATTGATTCACCCTCAATTTGCACACCCTCTTCTATATAAATAGTATCAGGTAATCGCATAATAACGCCAGCTTTCATAAACTCTTTTTTGATTCTATTTTGGTGAATCACTTCAGCGTCAGCTAATTCAACTTTTGAGTTTACACCTTTAAAATTTTCTTCATTTACTGCTAATGGTTTTAAAACTTTATTTTGATTTATAGCCATTTCAACTAAGTCAGTTATGTAATACTCTTTTTGTGCATTGTTATTATTTAATTTAGGAAGATTCTCAAGTAAAAATTTTGTTTCAAATTGATAAATTCCAGCATTTGCAGTTGTTACTGCTAATTCAGTAGTATTTGCATCTTTTTGTTCAACTATTTTTTTAACATTTCCATTTTCTATAATTACTCTTCCATATCCATCTGCACTATTAAGTTCTAAAACAGACATTACAATAGTTGCATTTACATCAAATTTTTCTAATTCACTTGATTGAATTAAAGGCATATCTCCATTTAAAACTAACACTTTTTCATATTTAGGTGTAATTCCCATAACTGCTCCACCAGTTCCTGGATAATTTAAATGGTCTTGAATTACAAAATTTATATTTGAAAAATATTTTTCCATTTCAGCTTGAACTCTTTGTGCTTGGTGAAATAAAACTACTGTTATATCATCGCTTAATTTTAAAGCCTCTTTTATTGAATAATATAACATTGGTTTTCCAGAAATCTTATGTAATACCTTTGGAGTATCTGATTTCATTCGTGTACCTGCACCTGCTGCTAAAACTATAATTGATTTATTAAACATTCTTTTCCTTATTATTGTAAAACTTCATTAATTTCATTTTTCAAATTTTCTACTAACTCTTTTATTGCTAATTCCATTTTATCATCACCAACACTTGTTGTTAACAATTTATCTAATTTACTCTCTCTATCTTTAAAAAATTGTGCGACTTTTCTATTTTTTGGGTTTTTATTATACATTAAAACTCCTGATGCAATTAGTGCAATAATAAGTCTTAAGTGACCAAAAACAGCTGCATAATTTAATAAAGTAAACCCAGAATTATCAGGTAAATTCATATCAGCACCAGCTGCGATTAACCATCTTGCAATTTTGTAATTTCCATGCCATTGGGTATGATGAAGTGCCGTTCTGCCATGAATATCTCTTATACTTAAATCTGCTTTTTTTGTTAATAATTTTTCAACAACAAGTAAATCATTAGCAATTACAGCCTTATGAATTACTGTTCTACCATCATTATCTTTAGCATCAATATTTACTCTATATTTTAAAAAGTAAATTAATCTTTCAATAAAAATATCTCTTTGTTTTTTATCTTTGATTTTTATTCCCTCTTCAACCATAAACATCAAAGGAGTACAACCTCTTTTATCTTTTATATTAAGATTTATTCCATAATTTATAATTGTTTTTAGAGTCTCAAAATCATTATATAAAACCATATCAAATAAAATATTACTTCCATCTAATCTTTGAGTTTGAATATCTGGTCTAAAAGTCAATACTTTTTTTAATAAAACATCATATTTCTCATCATCTTTTATAAGTGCAGATAAATAAGGAGTTGCTGTTTTAAAACCTTTTATTACAGCAATTATTTCAACAATATCATCAACTACACTTCTTTCATCAAAATCTCTTGCATCAATATTTGCTCCATGAGCCATTAAAAAGTCAATCATTCTAAAATTAGAGTAACCTTTTAATATCTCTTGATGTATTAAATTCTTTTCAAATTCATTACAAATATTTACATCTGCACCACAATCTAATAAAAATTCTATATTTGAGAAGTTCTTTTTTTCAACTTCTCTTTGAAGTGTTGTTTTCCCTTCACTATCAATTTTATCAATTTCAATACCTTGGTCTATAAATAACTGTGCAATTGGCATATACTCTTTTTCTGCAGTTACAAGTTTATATTTCCCTTCTAGCTCTTTTGGGGGATCTTTTTGTAAAGCTGAAATATATAATAACTCATCAATAATATTTTTATTAAAATTATCAACTACATTTAAATTTGTACCTTTTTTAATAAGAAGTTCTATTAAAGGTATATTTTTTGAGCCGTGAAGGATTGTGTTAAAAAGGACATTTTGCCCATCTTTATCTAAGAAATTTACATTAATTCCATGTAAAACTAATTCTGTTGCTAATGAAATATCATCTTTTAAAACAGCTTTAAAAAGAACTGTTTGATGATTTTCATCTAAAATATTTAAAGTGTTACAGTTATTTATAACATCTTTTAAAATTAAAAGGCTTCCACCTTCAACTGCATCAAACAATACAGTTTTTCCATAATTATCTTTTTGATTAAAATCTGCATTATAATTCATAAAAATTTGAAAGATTTTATAGTTTCCCACAAAAGCAACATCTTGAAAAACTGTTCTACCTACGCTATTTTTATGATTTATTGAATATCCATTATCCAATAAAAAACGAATCATAACACCATCTGTTCGATTAATTGCATCATCTAAAACTGTTTTTCTAAAGTTATCTTCAATAGTTAAATCAGCCCCATTTTTTACTAAAACTTTTATAGCTTCAAATTTCTTTTTAGCTACCAATGTAAAGAGTATTGTTTTACCTCTTTCATCTCTTTTATTTAGATTAATACCTTTATTTATGTATTTTTGAATTTTATTAATGTCAATAGTATCTGACAATAATTCTTTATAAAACAAATCTTCATTGATTTTAAAAAATCCAAACACGATATTAAATCCTTGTACATATTTTAGGGCTTTGAAAGTCTATAATTTTAGCTAATTTTTTATTAAATTGTTTTTCGCCTTCTTGGTCTATAATCTTTTTTGTGATTTGTTGATTCTTTTGAGTCATTTTCGCGTCTTGGAAATGGTTTTGAAAAAGGTTTTTTAGAACTATCTTCCTCTATTAAATTCCCTTTTAAAGATTTTTCAATAAATGAGTTAAATGAGTTTCTTAAAATATAAGCCTTATCATGGTCAGGGAAAAGTTCAGGGATTTTATATGAAAGCCATAAATACAAAGATATTTTTTTAACCTCATCCTCAACTAAAAGTAAATCCCTTTGAGTTATTGCTTTTTTTGGTAGTGTAATTGATGGTTTATAATGACAAACCTTTTTCTTAATAACACTTGCAATATAAGCTTCATAAGCTTGTAAAATAATAGTTGATTTTGTTGTTATTGGAGCTTGGGCTAAAAGATATTTATCTTCAAGTTTTAGATTAAATCTAGTATCAACAATTTTTGCAGCTTCAATCATAGATGAAATATTTGCAGCTATAAATGGGCCTGAGAAATACATATTATCAGCAAAAAACTTTAATACTTTTGTTAAAGAGTTGGTTTTTATGTGAGCGGCTAAGGCTTCCAGCTGATTATTGTTTATTTTTACTTTAAAAGGTGGTTTTATAGTTTTTATTGGACTGTCAAATTCAAGTCTAACATGATCAAGTACATCTCTTCTAGTTGCACCTAAATATCCAGCTTCAAAATGTCCATAACGCCCTGCTCGACCAGCTATTTGAACTATTTCATTAACTGTTATTTTTCTTTTACTAACCCCATCAAATTTTGTATCGGTTGTAAATAAAATTGTTTTAATAGGAAGATTTAATCCCATTGCAATTGCATCAGTTGCAATTAAAATCTGACTTTTTTTCTCTCTAAATCTTTGAGCTTCATCACGTCTTACTTCTGGAGATAAATTTCCATAAATAACGGAAACCGTATATTTTTTTTGAAGTTTTTGTTTCAACTGTAAAACATCTCTTCTTGAAAAAGCAATTAATGCTGTTCCATCTTCTAATTTATCAAGAGATGTCCATTTTGGTAAAACTTTTAATTCATTTTTTCTTTGATGTTTTACAATCTCTAAATCTTCATCAAGGTAAGCAGCTATTCTTTTAATTGCATCAAGAGCATTTACACTTCCTGTCATAATAATTCTTTTAGCAGGACAACCAATAATAGCATTTACCCAAGCCCAACCTCGATCATTATCATCAAGCATTTGAACTTCATCAATTACTGCCACATCAACATCTAAATCAAAATCTATCATTTCAATAGTTGAACAAACGTGAGCCGCTTCTTCGTGCAGAATTTGTTCTTCACCAGTGATTAAACTAGCAATTATATTTGAAGCTTTTAAATCTTCATAACCTTCTAATGCCAAAAGCCGCAAAGGTGCTAAATAAAGTCCAGAATTTGCCTCTTTTAATTTTTGCATAGCATTATAGGTTTTACCTGAGTTTGTAGGTCCAACATAAAATTCTAATTTTCTGTTTAGACTTCGAGCCAATGGATATAAGGTTTTTAAATCACAGTTTAATAGTGATTGTAGTTGTTGTTGCCAATTTTCTTTCATGGGCGTATTATATACAATAGAATATAATATCAGATTAAACAATAATTTGGAACAAATTTAAAGGCTATTAATGAACTGCAAATATTTTGGAATGTGTGCGTCATGTACACTTTTTGATAAATCATATGATGAACAACTCACATTTAAATTAGAACGAGAAAAAGAGAGATTTTCAAACTTTACAACTATGGATTTTGATCTTATTAAAAGTAGTGATAAAAACTTTAGAAATCGTGCAGAATTTAGAATTTGGTGGGAGAAAGATGAAAATGGAGATGAAATTTTATCATATGCAATGAATGATTTTAAAAAAGATATTTTAAAAATAGATTCATGTCAAATTGTAAGTGCTCATATACAAGAGATTATGCCAAAACTTTTAGATTTACTTATGGAAGATTTAATCCTTTCTTATAAGCTTTTTTCCGTTGAATTTTTAGGAAGTACCACAAACGATATGCTTGTAACTTTGATTTATCATAAAAAATTAGATGAACAATGGAATGAATTAGCAAAACAAATTGAAGAGAAATTAAATATCAAAGTTATGGGAAGAAGTAGAAAACAAAAAATCGCTCTTAGTAGTGACTCTATAAATGAAACATTAACTATAAATAATCAAGAATTCAAATTTGCCTATCAAGAAGGTGGATTTACTCAACCAAATACAAATGTAAATATCCAAATGATTGAATGGGTTTTAAATAATATTGAAGACTCTTCAAAAGATTTATGTGAACTTTACTGTGGTGGTGGAAATTTTACAATTCCATTATCAACTAAGTTCAATAAAGTTTTAGCAACTGAAATTTCAAAAACATCTATTAAATCAGCTTTAAACAATTGTGATTTAAACAATACAAATAAGATAACATTTTTAAGAATGAGTGCAGAAGAGTTTGTGCAAGGACTTCAAGAAGTACGAACATTCAATAGACTTAAAGACATAAATCTAAAAGATTATAACTTTGATGCCATATTTATGGATCCACCAAGATCTGGACTTGATAATACAACAAGAAATTTGGCAAAAGATTTTGAAAATATTATATACATTTCATGTAATCCTGAAACATTACATAGAGATTTAGAAGAGTTAACAAAAACCCATGAAATCGTACGATTTGCACTGTTTGATCAATTCGCATATACAAATCATATAGAAAGTGGAGT
Source organism: Arcobacter venerupis (assembly GCF_013201665.1). Classification (NCBI taxonomy): domain Bacteria; kingdom Pseudomonadati; phylum Campylobacterota; class Epsilonproteobacteria; order Campylobacterales; family Arcobacteraceae; genus Arcobacter; species Arcobacter venerupis. The sequence continues at coordinate 2,955,498 of NZ_CP053840.1, forward strand.
AATTCTAAAAATGATTAGATAATTTAATCTAATTTTAAGAAATGGTGTGCAATAATTTCAATATAAAGATTAGGGACCAATGGGTTCCGAAGAGAAGAAAAACTTTTCCTCTCTATGCTTGGGACTTGAAAAAGAAACAAGAAGGTCACCGGCTGTGAGTCAAATCACAATGTGTCATATTAAAAAGGATTTATTATGAGAATCAATACAAACGTTTCATCTTTAACAGCTCAAGAAGCTGCACAAAATACAAGTAAAACTTTAACTTCTTCATTAGAAAAGTTATCAACAGGTTTAAGAATTAATAAAGCTTCTGATGATGCTTCTGGTTTAGCAATTGCTGATAAACTAAGAACTCAAGCAACTTCTATTAATCAAGGTATTGCAAATGGTAATTCAGCTGTAACTTTACTTCAAATTGCTGATAAATCTATGGCTGAGCAATCAAACATTCTTGATACTGTTAAAGCGAAACTAATTCAAGCAAATACAGCAACTACATCAACTGATGGTAGAAAAGCTATTGCATCTGATGTTGCTAAATTAATGACTCAGTTTGATAATATTGCTAAATCTACTAACTATAATGGTACAGATTTGATATCTTCAAGTGCTAAAGCTTTAGATTTCCAAGTTGGAGAAGATGCAACAAAAGGTAAAATTACGTTATCTAAAGTAAATTCATCAGCATCAGCTTATGGTTTAAGTTCATTGACTAGTATAACATCTCTTGGAATGGCTTCAGCTGCAACTTTACAATCAACAGTAGATACTGCAATTAACACTCTAAATACAAATAGAGGGTCAATAGGGTCTACTCAAAATCAAGTTGAGTCTGCGGTAAGAAACTTAATGACAATGGCAACAAATGTTAAATCTGCTGAGTCAATCATCAGAGATGTTGATTATGCACAAGAATCAGCAAACTATAACAAACAGAACATTATTTCTCAAGCTGGTTCTTATGCAATCAGTCAAGCGAACTCTGTTCAACAAAATGTATTAAAATTATTACAATAGTAATTAATCTTAAACATACTAAAGGGCTTAGATTTTATCTAAGCCCTTTTTTTATGTGAACTAAATAAGATTCATAAATATCTATTATATTTTCAACTTGTTTATAAAATACATTTTCTATTTGACTTAGTTTACTTTCTATTTCACTATTCTCAAGATTTTTATCATTTAAACTATAATTAATATATGGCACTACAAAATTAAAATAATTTGTTATTACAGATAAAAAGAATTTATCATTTTTTTTAAGCATAATATTTAAAAGTATCAAAAATTTATCATTAAATTTTAAGATATTATTTGAACTCTTCTGTTTCTTAAATTGTTCATTTAAAGTTTTTCTAATAAATTTCATATTATTAATTTTTATATCTAATTGTGCAAATTCATTTTTTAATAATCCAAATTCACTTATCTTTTCTAAATTACTAAATAAAAAATCTTTAATTTCTATATCTTTATAATTTTCTATATCATTTATATTTTTTAGAATCGTACCTTTAATATATGCACCATCTTCACAAAGATTATATATATTTTGAAAAGGTTTTTTAAAAAGAGTAATTATTCTAACATATTGATTAATTGATAAAGCAAATATTCTATTGGTTACAACTTTATCTCTTTTATTTCCTTTTACTTGAATAAACTCTTCTCTTGAACTATTCCCTGTTTCTAAAACTTCATCAACTTTTGATTTATTATTTTCAAAGTCTTCTCTTTTATTTACATATCCCTCAAAGTGACTTGAACCTGTTTTCTCATCAAAAGCCAAGTCAGTTCCCAATAAATATATCTCTTTCACATTCATATCAAGTAAAAGAGATAAGGTAATTTCTCCAATACTTATTCCATTATAAGCATTTGAATTATTTTTAAAAGTATCAACAACTTCATATAAAAATAGTTTTTCTTGATTAAATCTATCTAATATTTTTGTGGGAGTATTAATTGAAGCTAAAACCATAGTATTTTTTAGTAGTTCTACATCATTTAAATTGAAATGCGTTCTATTTAAAATACGAAAGTTAGGATCAACTGTTGTTACAATATCAGGAATTATGCCATTATCAAATAGTTTTTTATATGTTGCCCCTATTGCCACTAATATAAATTTATCTTGATTTTCTTTCAACCATTTTAGATTTTTACCTAAAGAAGGACCTGCACCAATAAGCAGAGTTGGTTTATCATTTGTTAAAGAAAAATTAGCAGATTTATTTTTTGTTGTTAATATCTTATATTTATTTATATGTTTTGAAACTGAATAAAAAGTATCAAATAGAAGTTTTGTATAATCATAACTTGAACCATTTGATAGATATAATTCTGATAAAATTTTATGAAATACACTGTCCTCTACATTTATCATTTTGTAATATTTAATATTGTAATTTGAATAAATAAACATCGCTCTAAAAAACTGATTTAATTTACCAACTAAAATATCTTCTTCATCCATTACTGAAAATACAAGTTGAGATTTATTATTTAAACTCTTATAATCTGCCACAAATAATGACAATCTAAATATTTCCAGATTTGGCTCATAAATAAAACAACATTTAAAAGCCATTTTTTCTTGAAAATTCTTTAAATGTGTTCCTAGAAGATTTCCAAAAAAAAGAAATTTATCAAAATCTTTATATACTTTATCATCTGAATAACAATGTCCTAAAATAGAAGCATATTCAGACATATTGTCATAGATAATTCTATCTAAAACATCAAACTTAGAATCACTTATTTCAATATCTTTTTCTCTTGGTAAATATAGATTATTTACAAGATTTCCAAAAATTGATTTTTTACTAAAATCACAATTATTTAAAAAGTTTTCATTAATTAATTTAGCATTTCTTCCATAAGTATAGGTATTTGTAGCAAGATTCAAAATATCAAAATCACCTGTCTCTTTTACAAATTCTAAAACAAAATTTTCTTTAAAATAATTCTCATCAATCATTCTAGAAAGTGTATTTAGTTTATTAAAAAGTTCCAAATCATGTTCTTTAAAAAATTCAAGATTAGCGAAATATTGGCTGACTAATGCATTTTGTAAATCTTGTTCTGCTTGTGTCATAGTTATAACCTTTATTTAATTAGTTAGATATTATACTATTGAATGAGTAAAACCAACGAACTAGAAGAGATTCAACAAACATTACAGCAAATTTTTTTAAATAACTTAAATTTTTTAAAACAAAATAATAAAAATTTATATGAAAGATTAGTTGCTTTTGAAAAGTTAAATATTGAAAATTATTCAATTGAATTTATTGATAATAGATTTGAATTAATTGATATAAAAAACAAAACTTCTTTTTATAATAAAGACCCATTTATAGATGCAAAAAATAGAGTAAATAATTTTGAATTTTCTAATGCTTTTAGTTTAATAAAACTTGAACCTTATGAAAAAAGAAATCACTATGAAAATGAGATAAATGCATATTTATACATAAATGATTTCATAAACAATTTTGCAAATACAAGTACAGAAATAAATAAATTTGTATTTATAGGAACTCTTTTAGGTGTTCATATAAATGACTTCCACAATAGTATTAATTCAAAATCATATTTAATAATTGAATCAAATATTGAGATTTTTAGACTCTCAATGTTTATGACTGATTACACAACTCTTGCAAAATCATCAAAACTTTTTTTTGCCATTGCAGAAGATGAATTTAATTTTCAAAAAATAGTAAATGATTTTTTAGAATATAAAGAAGAGTTTAACAATCTGATTCATTATGAATTAGGTGATGAGAGTAACAGAGCAATAATTGATAGATTATCTTTACAATTTACCCAATCAAGTCAAATGAGATACCCATTTTCGGAATATCTAATAAGCTTAAAAAGAGGATTTAAATATTTTCTAGAAAGTAAAAATAAAATTATAAATCTATCAAAAAATTATGATTTTCTTGAAAAGAAAAAAGTCCTATTTTTAGGAGCTGGTGTTTCACTTGCTAGAAATATAGAGTGGCTTTATACAAATCAAAATAAATTTGTAATTGTAGCTTCGTCTGCTGTTTTAAAACATTTGCAAATACTTGATATTGTTCCTGATATTATTATTTTAATTGATGGTCAAAAAGATTGTATGTTGGATCAATTTAATATAAAAAAATCAATGTATGAAAATTCAACAATTTTATGCTCAATCAAAATAGATGAAGATTTATATGAAATCATAAAAGATTCAAATGTCTTTTTTATGCAAAACTCCCTTGAATTATTTAGAGATTTTGGCTTTTTATCAGGCGTAACTGTGGGAGACATTGGAACTGATATATTGTTAAGATTAGGAGCAAAAGAGTTATATCTTTTAGGTGTAGATGCTTCACTTGATTCAAAAACAGGAAAAACACATATTGGAACGCATCGTTCTTCAAGAAAAATAAATTTAAATAATAATTCTAATAGTATTAATTTCCAAAATAATATCATTTATGTAAAAGGAAATTTACAAAAAACAGTCCCTACATTTATGGAATATACAGAGATGATTGAACATTTAAGCCATAAACTTCAGTTTTTAGACAAAAGCTATAACATATATAATCTCTCAGATGGTGCATATTTTAGAAATACAACTCCTTTAGAGATTAAAAATCTACCTCTGGAAAATAGTGCAGATATAGATAAAATTATGTTAAAAGATTTTTTACTTAGTTCCTTAAAACAAATCAATAAACAACAGCTTAATGCTTTAGATATAAAAGAGATACAAAAAGAGCGAAAAATCTTAAAAAAATTGTCATCATTTAACAAGATAGAAGATTTTCTAAAAAACTTTAAGAACTTAGAAAAAACCATCTCATATTCAATTGTTATAAATATTTTGGATAATTATTTTAAGCTAATATTGCCTTATTATACATTTCTTAAAAATAAGCCAGATGCGAATGAAATATTGAACGCTCAACTTAATAAAATTTTAAATGACTTTAATAGTATCTACGATAAAATCAGTAATAAAATATAAAGTAGGTAGAAATGATTGTCCCATCTAAAAACCAAAAAACTTACGGAGTCCTTCATACTGAAAACTATTTTTCTTTTTTAGGTTTTTGCAAAAAAGTAAATAGTGACGAAATCCAAAAAGTTGATGTTTATTTAGATGATAAAAGAATTGATACAATCATTGCAGATAAACACCTCCAAAAAATTGAAGACATCTATGAATTAGATGGTTTTGGATTTAGTTATAACTTGCCTGAAGAATATATAGGTCAAAAAAGTTTAATTAGTTTTAAAAATCATGAAACGCAAGAAAATTTGCAAAATTCTCCTTATTCATTAGTAGATACAACTCATCCTAAATTTAATGAAACAAGATTTATCTATAGTTTAAATGAACCTATAGGTGAAGAACTTAGAAATATGTATAAACCAAATTGTGTAGGATTTTTAGCTACTAAAGAGAATTTAGAAGATGAAGAGTTTGTAGAGTATATAAATCAAATTATGAATGATTTTCCAGAGTATGATTTTAAAGCTTTCTATTTTGATAAAAATTCAATTAAAGAAATAAAAGAGAAGTTTAGAAATAATAATTTAAAATTAATAGAACTAACCGATGTAAAAGATATTTTTGAGAATTTGGAAGTATATTTGAGTAATTACGAAAAGACATTTAAAGATAAATTTGAAATACCAATAATGAATTTTTTAAGATATAAATCACATAATATTGCTTTATTAACGTTAAGTCTCAATAGAAATAAATTTTTTACTTTGAATGAGTTTGAAAATCAAAATAAAACATACTTCCAAAAATTACTACATAATCTTGAATATCTAGGGTTTGATAAAAATGATATAAATAAATATGGGAATAATTTTAATGCTATAAGTTTTAAATCAGATAGCCAGAAGTATTCTGTAGATATAAATTTTAATTTAGAAGAATCAACAAGAAAAGCATATGTTTATTATCACCTAAAATTAGGTTACAAAAATCATAGCTATTTCAAAGAGATTATAAATCGAATAAAAAAATCTATAGAATTACAAAAATGAATCAAAATAAAATACTTCACATAATGATTCTTGATAAATTTCTAGCTCCATTCATAGATTTTGTTGATGAGTATTTCGAAAGAGTTGAGCATCACTATGTTTTTATCACAAGCGAAAAATACGATTACGGACTAACCCCTGGACATAAAGTAGAGTTTTTACATACAGATGATGATATATTTATAACTTTACTTAAATATATGAAAATGGCAAAAAAAATAATATTACATGGACTTTGGAGAGATAAGATTGATATATTACTATATTTCAACCAAGAACTTTTAAAAAAATGCTATTGGATTATGTGGGGAGGAGATTATTACTTTTCAGAAAAGCAGTCTCAAATTAGACATAATATTATAAAAAATATGGGAAATTATATTTCAGCTACAAAACATGATATAGAGTATCTTAAAGAAAGGTATGAAATTAAATCAAATAATTTTTTTTTTAGTCAGTATTATCCAAATTGTATATCTGATTTTGAATATGTCACTAATGAACTAAATAATAAGAAATTAAAAATACTGATTGGAAATTCTGCTACATATACTAATAGACATAAAGAAGTATTTGAAATTCTGAAACAATATAAAGATCAAAATATTGAAATAATTGTTCCTCTAAATTATGGAAATAAAGAATACAAAGATGAAATAATAAAAGAAGCTACATCTATTTTTCAAAATAAATTTAATCCTATTGTAGATTTTATAGAATTTGATGCATATAAAAAGATTTTGTTAGATATTGATATAGCAATATTTAATAATAATAGACAGCAAGCTGGAGCAAATATTAAATTGCTTATTGGTTATGGTAAAAAGGTATATATTTCGAAAGAAAATTCTTTTTATAAAGAACTAAAATACAACAATATAACTATATTCGATATAAAAAACTTTAATTTAAAAAAAATCAGTTTAGAAATTTCAAAAAAAAATAGAGAGCTAGCTTTAAAATATTATTCATTAGACTCTCTTATTGAATCGTGGAAAGGAATTTTTAATTCAAAATGAAAAAAATAGCAATTTTACAATCAAACTACATCCCTTGGAAAGGATATTTTGACCTTATTAATATGGTTGATGAGTTTATACTTTATGATGATGTGCAGTATACAAAGAATGATTGGAGAAATAGAAATAAAATTAAAACATCTCAAGGTATAAAATGGCTTACTATTCCTGTTTATCAGAAAAAATTAGAACAAAAGATAAAAGACACTAAAATAAATGATAAAAAGTGGAATATAAAACATTGGAAGAATATATCACAAAACTATGTAAAAGCTGAGTATTTTAAGGACTTTAAGGATATGTTTGAAGAGCTTTATTTAAATTGTGATGAAGAGTATTTAAGCCAAATTAACTATAAATTTATAATGGCTATAAATCAAATTTTGGGGATTAAGACAAAAATCAGATTCTCTAGTGAATTTAATTTAAAAACACAACAAGGAAAAACTGAAAAACTATTAGATATTTGTAAATATTGTAATGCAAATATTTATATAAGCGGACCAGCTGCAAAAGGTTATTTTGATGAAAATTTAGCAAACAAAAATAATATAAAAGTAGAATGGATGGATTATAGTGGATATAAAGAGTATAAACAGCTGTACCCTCCTTTTGAGCATGGAGTTACTATTTTAGACTTAATATTCAATACGGGACCTAATGTAAAAAAATATTTAAAAAAAGGTGTTTAATGAAATCAGTTGACATAGAAATTTCTTCGGTATGTAATTTAAAATGTATTAATTGCGCTTATAATTCTGAAGATAATATAGATAAACAATTTATGAAAATAGAAGTTTTTACTAATATTTTAAAAAAAATTAAAAAAATGAATAATTTAGTTTATATACATTTAGTTGGATTAGGAGAAGCAACTTTACATCCAAAATTTATTGATTTTTTTGAATTAATAAAAGATTTAAAAAGCAAAGGTGTTAATATTGGAATTACTACAAATGGGACCAATATTTTAAAATACGTAGATGTGCTAAATAAGTTTGATACAATTACAATATCTTTTGATGCGGCTTCTGCAGAAGTATTTGATAAGTGTAGACCAGGTTATAATTTCTCTAAATTAGTAGAAAATGTGAAAAAGCTCACTAACAAAAAAAAACGTTTTTCATTTATAATAAATAACTATAACTTTAAAGAAATAGAAGCATTTGTTGAATTGTCAAAGAAATTAGGAGCAACTGATGTTTATTATGAATTTGCTAATGAGCCATGGATAAAAAAAAATAATAGACACTATGATAAAACCAATATTAAATTAATAATTGATAAATTAAAAAAATCAAATGATTTAAACATCGTTTTAAAAGATTCTCCAGTTTCCGGAGTATGTAATTATTTTGATAATGTTCTTAAGTTTAATCAAGATGGTACTACTTCAATATGTCCTTTTATTAATAAAAAAATTTTATTTGAAGATATTATTCTTTCTAGAAAAGCATTAACTGAAGATATAGAAAATTTAAAGTATAGTGAGTGTAAACAATGCAACCATTTCTCAATAATGAATAATGGAACTAAATGCTAATGTATGGATTTCAAAAACATCTAAATAGTGAATTCCCTTCACAAATTATCGTAGATAGTACACAGTTTTGCAATCTTGCATGTATACACTGCCCACATCCAAATTTTATAAAAACAGATGCTTATAGTGGTTCACATTTAAATGTAGAACTTCATAAAAAACTTATTGATGAAGTAGCAACAGATGGATTGGGAATATGTCAATACATAAGATATACAGCAAATGGCGAAACACTTATACATCCAAAATTTGATGAGATGATAGAGTATGCTGGTAAATACAGTAAAACAAGAATAAATGTAACTACAAATGGTGTTTTACTTACAGAAAAAAAAGCTAAAACGCTCCTTGATGCTGGTGTAAATGTATTTGATATTAGCATAGATGCTTTTAGTGATGAAACCTACTCAAAAATTAGAGTTAAAGGTGATTTAAATAAAGTTAGACCCAATGTTTTAAATCTAATAAAACTAATAAAAGAAGGTAATTATGATACAAAGCTTGTCATAAGTTTTGTAGAACAACCATTAAACATACATGAAACAAAACAATTTGAGAATTTTTGGAATGATTCTGGAGCTGATTTTGTAATAATACGTAGACTTCATTCAGCTGGTGGGGCAAAAAATGGAATTAAGTCTAAAATGGAAGAAGATTTTAAATATATAAAGAGAAAACCTTGTTTATATCCTTGGGAGAGATTAACTATTACTCCAGAAGGTGATTTATCTTATTGCCCGACAGATTGGATGAATAAATCACACTTTGTACACTTTTCCAAAACTACGATAAAAGAAGCTTGGCAAAGTCAATTTATGTATAATTTGAGACAAGCTCATCTATCAAATAATTATAAAGGATTTGATTTTTGTAAACAATGCCCTGATTGGATTCATACTAGATGGCCAGAAGAAGGAAGAGGCTATTCTGATATGATGCAAGAACTTATTCCTAGTGATTTGCTTTAAAAGGATATTAAAATGATTAGATTTTCAAAAGCATGTATAGCTGGTAATGAGTTGAAATATATTCAAGAATCAATGCAAACTTTTAGTATAAGTGGAGATAATCTGTTTACTAAAAAATGCCATAAATGGTTTGAAGAAAGATTAAACTGTAAAAAAGTTTTACTAACTACCTCTTGCACACATGCACTTGAGATGGCAGCTATTTTGCTTGATATAAAAAAAGACGATGAAATAATTATGCCTTCATATACTTTTGTAAGCACCGCAAATGCTTTTGTATTAAGAGGTGCTAAAATAGTTTTTGTAGATATAAGACCAGATACTATGAATATAGATGAAACAAAAATAGAAAAAGCTATTACTCCTAAAACAAAAGTTATAGTTCCCGTACACTATGCAGGAGTTGCTTGTGAGATGGATAGAATAATGGACATAGCAAAAAAGTATAACCTTTTTGTAGTAGAAGATGCAGCTCAAAGTATGATGAGTAGATATAAAAATAAAGCTTTAGGAACTATTGGGCATCTTGGAGCATTTAGTTTTCATGAAACAAAAAACTATACAAGTGCTGGAGAAGGTGGACTTCTTTTAGTAAATGATGAAAAGTTTAAAGAAAGAGCAGACATAATAAGAGAAAAAGGTACTAACAGAAGTCTATTTTTTCGTGGAATGGTAGATAAATATTCTTGGGTAGATATTGGAAGTAGTTATCTTATGAATGATATAAGTGCTGCATATCTTTGGGGAAATCTAGAATTTGCTGATGAGATAAATCAAAATAGATTAAATAGTTGGCAAAAATATTATGATGGATTAAAAAATCTTGAAGATAAAGGATTAATTCAACTTCCAATTATTCCAAAGGAATGTATACAAAATGCTCATATGTTTTATCTAAAAGTAAAAGATTTAAATGAGAGAACAAAATTAATAGAATATTTAAAACAAAATGATATTTATGCAGTATTTCACTATATTCCACTTCATAATTCTGAAGCTGGATTAAGATTTAGTAGATTTTCTGGAAAAGATATTTTTACAACTAATGAGAGTGAAAAATTGATTAGGTTACCTATGTATTATGGATTGGAAGCTTCTATTATTACAAAAATTATCAAAACTGTAAAATCATTTTTTGGAATTTAAATGCAAAACCCAAGTAAATTTCACAACAATAGAAAAGCTTACAATTGGCTCATATATAATAATATAGATAAATGGTTGTTAGAATATTCAAAATATTATAAACGTACATTAGTGGATTTAGGATGCGGAACAGCACCATATAAAGATTTCTTTTTACAATATGCTGACAAATATGTTGGTGTTGATTGGACAAATACTTTACATAATTCAAAAGCAGATGTAATATCAAATTTAAATGAAAGAATTGAACTACCTGATAATTACGCTGATACAATTGTTTCTTTATCAGTTATGGAACACCTTTGTGAACCACAAATATTTTTAAATGAAGGTTATCGAATATTGAGAAATAATGGTGTTATAATACTTCAAGTTCCGTGGATGTGGTGTATTCATGAAGCACCTTATGACTATTTTCGTTATACTCCATATGGACTTAAATATATGTTTGAGAAAGCTGGATACAAAGATATTCATATTCAACCAATTACAGGATTTTTTACTATGTGGTTTTTGAAAATGAATTATTTTAGTTTAAAATGGATAAAAGGCTCAAAATTGCGTAAAACTTTTACAAAAGCTTTATTAATTCCATTTTGGTATGTTGCACAGAAAATTGCTCCTTGTCTTGATAATAAACATAGAGGTTGGTCACTTGAAAGTGCTGGCTTTTTTGTAATAGCTAAGAAATAAATTTTATTATAAGGAAACAGAAGATATGTTGCAAGAATCTGAAACAATATCCGTTATTATACCAACATATAATCGTGCTAAAACCATTGAATACTGTATAAAATCTATTCTAGAACAAACTCTTTTACCAAATGAAATAATAATTGTAGATGATACTTCAACTGACAATACAGAAAGTATAGTTGCATCATTAAATAATAATTTAATAAAGTTTATTAAACTTGATAAAAATAGTGGGGCTCAAGTTGCTAGAAATATAGGTATAACTAAAGCCAAAAGTAAATGGATAGCATTTTTAGACTCTGATGATATGTGGGAGAATAATAAACTTGAATTACAAATGGGAGAACTTAAAAAAGTAAATTTTGATGTATATACTCTCGTTCATGGAGATTGTTATTGTTTTGATACACACCTAAATAAAAAATGGGTTTGGAATATGCCAATGACAGAATATAAATGTTATGACAAATTGCTACTACGACCATCTACATTATTTCCTAGCTTATTAATTTCAAAGCAAGCGTTAGAAGAAATTGGATTTTTAGATGAAAATATTCAATCTTTTCAAGAGTGGGATACAAGTATAAGGTTAGCAAAGATCTGTAATTTTATTCATATAAAAGCACCATTATTCATATATATGCTACATGATGGTGAAACTATCTCTAAAAATAATGTAAAGTATATTCAAGGATATTTATATATACTAAATAAGTTCAAAAATGATTTTTATAAATATCATGGAGAATTAAAATGGAAAGAACAAATAAATTCTTTAAAAGAAAAAGCTTTAAAAGAAAATATCTATAAAGAAGTAGAATATTTATTTGAAATATAAAAGATAAAGGTAATTCATAAATGATTAAAACAATAATTCATAATAATGTACAACTAGCAATCATAATTAAACATAATTATAAAAAAGATGGTATTGAGTTTTTCACGCCTAATGAATATTCACAACAATTAGCATATATGTCTCATAAAAAAGGTAAAAAAATAGATGCACATATTCACAATAAAGTAACAAGAGATGTGCACCTAACTCAAGAAGTACTTGTTATAAGAAAAGGTAAACTAAGAGTTGATTTTTATAGTCAAGATAAAATATATTTAGAAAGTACTATTTTAGAAAAGGGTGATGTTATTTTACTTGCAAGTGGTGGACATGGATTTGAAGCCTTAGAAGATTTAGAAATGATAGAAATTAAACAAGGCCCTTATTTAGGAGAAGAAGACAAGACTCGTTTTGAACATATTTCAAATAATAAATTGGAAATAAAATAATGATACCAGTAAATGAACCATTGTTGAATGGAAATGAGAAGAAGTATCTCAATGAATGTATAGATACAGGTTGGATAAGTAGCGAAGGTCCTTTTATAAACAAATTTGAAAATGCAATGGCAAATTATGTAGGACGAAAATATGCAGTAGCTGTTACAAACGGTACAGCAGCACTAGAAATGGCAATAGAAGCTTTAGGAATAGGTAAAAATGATGAAGTGATAATGCCTAGTTTTACTATAATTTCTTGCGCGCAAGCAATTGTAAAAGCTGGAGCGAAACCTATACTTGTAGATTCTGAATATGATACCTTTAATATGAAAACATCTGATATTGAAGCTAAAATAACTTCTCGAACAAAAGCAATAATGATTGTACATATTTATGGATTACCCGTTGATATAAATCCTATTTTAGAATTGGCAAAAAAACACAACTTAAAAATCATAGAAGATGCAGCAGAAATGCATGGACAAACATATAATGGAAAAATGTGTGGAAGTTTTGGAGATATAAGTATATTTAGTTTTTATCCAAATAAAATCATTACAACAGGAGAAGGGGGAATGGTATTAGTGAATGACGAAGTACTTTATGAAAAATGCAAAAGCCTTAGAAATCTTTGTTTTTCTTCTGATGGTGATAAACGATTTATTCATGAAAATCTAGGCTGGAATCTTCGTATGACAAATATTCAAGCAGCTCTTGGAGTTGCTCAACTTGAGAGAATAGATGAGTTTATATCAAAAAAAAGATGGATAGGAGCTATGTATCAAGAGCTTCTCTCAGATATTAAAACAATAAATTTACCAATAAAACAAAAAGATTTTGCAGAAAATATCTATTGGGTATTTTCTATTACACTTAAAAATGAATACCAAAAATCAGCAAAAGAAGTTATGAAAGAATTAGGAGCAAAAGGAGTTGCAACTAGACCATTCTTTTACCCTATGCACTCTCAACCTGTATTTACTAAAATGGGATTATTTCTAAATGAAGAATATTCAAATGCCTCAAAACTATATGAAAAAGGTTTTTATATTCCAAGTGGTATGGCTATTACTGAAGAACAAATAAAAGAAGTATCTAAAATTATGCATGAGATACTGACATGAATCAATTTGGAGATTTATACTCGCAATATTATGATTTACTATATAGTGATAAAGATTATCTAAGCGAGGTTAAGTATATTGATAAATTGATTAAATCAAATACAAATAATGCTAAAACTTTACTGGATATGGGATGTGGAACAGGAAAACATGCTGAACTCTTTTGTAACAAAGGATATGTAGTTCATGGTATTGATTTAAGTTTAGATATGTTAAAAATTGCTGAAACTAGACGAAAAGGAAAAGAAAAAAATCTTAATTTTAGCCATAGTAATATTACGAATCTGAATCTAAATAAAAAATTTGATGTAATAGTTTCTCTTTTTCATGTGATGAGTTACCAAAATTCAAATGAAGAACTAATTAAAGCTTTTGAAGTAGCAAAAGAGCATCTTAATGATGGTGGTATTTTCATATTTGATTTTTGGTATGGACCAGCTGTTTTAACTGATTTACCAACAACAAGAATAAAGAAACTAGAAAATAAAAATATTAAAGTTACAAGATTGGCAGAACCGATTTTACATTCACAACAAAATATTGTAGATGTGAACTATATTGTATTTATAGAAGATAAAAATACAAATGAAATAATAGAAAAAACTGAACTACATAAAATGAGGTATTTTTTTGATACTGAATTAGAAATGATTTGTGATAAAGTTAATTTAACTTTTGAAAAGAAATATACCTGGTTACTAGAAACTGAACCTAATTTTAATAGTTGGAATGCGGTATGGATATTGAGAAAATGAAAAAATTAAATGTTGCATTTTATATAAGTTCATCTAAAAAAGTTGGTGGTGGATTTCAATATGAATATAAAGCAATTTCATTATTACTAAATGCAAATTTTAACGATATAAATATTCTTATTATGACAGATATCCGAAATGTTGTAGCAGAATATACTGAAATGGGTATTGAAACTATATTTATAAAATATCGACAAGAAGATGATACTTTAATCTCTATGGAGGAATTTTTAACTCGTAGAAATATTGACTTAGTTTATTTCCTAACACCAAGTAGTAAAGCCAAAGAGTTGATAAATATTCCTTATGTTATGACTGTTTGGGATTTATGCCACAGAGACTTCAATGAATTTCCTGAAGTTAGGAATAATAATGAATTTGAAAAACGAGAAGAAAGATATACTACTTTATTAAAAAAAGCAATAAAAGTCACTACTGATTCAGAACTTGGTAAAAAAAATATTTGTTATAGATATGGAATAGATGAATCAAGAGTTAAAATATTAAAATTCTTACCACAAACAATGAATAATGATAAATACATAAATATAAAAGAAAAATATAATATATCTAATAATTATATATATTATCCTGCTCAATTCTGGGCACATAAAAATCATATTTATATTTTAAAAGCATTAAAGATATTAAAAGAACAATATAATTTAACAATTGATACTATATTTACAGGAAGTGATTATGGCAATCTAAATTATATTTTAGAAAAAGCTCATGAATTTGATATTAAAAAACAGGTTCACTATTTAGGCTTTGTTGATGAAGAAGAAATTTCAAATTTATATAAACAATCTATTGCACTTGTAATGCCTACATATTTTGGTCCAACAAATATCCCCCCTTTAGAAGCATTTTCTTTAAATGTTCCTGTTTGTTATTCTGATTTAGAAGGGCTACGAGAACAAGTAGGTGAAGCTGCATTTTTAATGAATCTGCAGGATCCAAATAGTCTTGTTAAACATCTTTTAACTATATTAGAAGATAACAGTATTGTTACTGATAAGATATTACTGGGGCAAAATATCATTAATTCTTGGACAGAAAAAGATTTTTTAAATGGTATTTATAATATTTTAGATGAATACAAAATACTAAGAGAATGTTGGAAATAAAGATATATGAAAAATATCCTATAGGAATTTTTAAATAATTAACATAATTCTATATATAACAAGTTAGAGAATATACAGAAGTAGATGATATTGTAAGAATTAATGATGATTTTAAAAAAGAAGAAGATAAATAATATGACAGAAAAAAAAGTAGCATTAATCACAGGAATTACAGGACAAGATGGAAGTTATTTAGCAGAGTTTTTACTAAAAAAAGGTTATATTGTACATGGAATAAAAAGAAGAACTTCTTTGTTCAATACAGATAGGATAGACCATCTTTACGAAGATCCTCATGTAGAAAATAGAAATCTAATTTTACATTTTGGGGATATGACAGATTCTATGAATTTAACTAGAGTTATCCAAGAAGTACAACCTGATGAAATATATAATTTAGCAGCAATGAGTCATGTTGCTGTATCTTTTGAAACACCTGAATATGTTGCAAATGCAGATGGAACAGGGACACTTAGAATTCTTGAAGCAGTAAAACTTCTTGGACTTACAAAAAAAACAAAAATATATCAAGCCTCTACTTCTGAACTTTATGGAAAAGTACAAGAAACACCTCAAAGTGAAACTACTCCATTTTATCCAAGAAGTCCTTATGCTGTTGCTAAAATGTACGCTTATTGGATAACTGTGAATTATAGAGAAGCTTATGGTATGTTTGCTTGTAATGGAATTCTATTTAACCATGAATCACCAGTAAGAGGAGAAACATTTGTTACTAGAAAAATTACAAGAGCAGCTTCAAAAATAGCTTTAGGTTTACAAGATAAATTATACCTTGGAAACTTAGATGCAAAAAGAGATTGGGGTCATGCAAAAGATTATGTAAGAATGATGTGGATGATTTTACAAGCTTCTGAGCCTGAAGATTGGGTTATTGCAACTGGACAAACAACAACTGTTAGAGATTTTGTGAAATTTGCTTTTGCATATGCTGGAATAAACTTAAGATTTGAAGATGTTGGTGTTGATGAAATTGGTATTATAGATTCTTTAGATTTAGAAAAAGCAAAAGCTTCAAATGTAGATATTTCGCATCTAAATATTGGACAAAATGTAGTTTGTGTAGACCCAAGATATTTCAGACCAACTGAAGTTGATTTACTTTTAGGAAATCCTGCAAAAGCTGAACAAAAACTTGGATGGAATAGAGAATACAACTTACAAGATTTAGTAAATGATATGATGAAATCAGATTTAAAATTAATGACAAAGGATGTTTACCTAAAAGATGGTGGATATAAAACTATGAGTTATTTTGAGTAAAATTAAAATGAATAAAACATAGGCCGAACTTGATTTAATAAATCAAAAAGAAGTTAAAGATTTTTTTGAAACTAAAAAAATAGAATATGTTATTTTGGCTGGTACAAAAGATATATTTATAAAGGAATTAGCAGAACTAATCAAAAATATTGTAGAGTTTAGAGGAGAATTAATTTTTAACATAGATAAGCCAGATGGCTCTTTAGAAAATCAACTAATGTATCTAATCTTCATAATTTAGGATAGAAATACAAAATTGAGATAGAAGATGGTATAAAAAATATATATGAGTGGTATAAAAATGAATACAAATAAAACAAAAGTAACCATTGTAACAGTAACTTATAATGCACAAGAATATCTTGAACAAACTATTAAGAGTATCATAGAACAAGATTATCCAAATATTGAATATATAATTATTGATGGTGCTAGTACTGATAAAACTGTTGATATTATAAAGAAATATGAAAAATACATCACTTATTGGATTAGTGAACCTGATACTGGAATTTATGATGCCATGAATAAAGGCATTAATGTTGCAACAGGAGAATGGATTAATTTTATGAATGCAGGTGATAGTTTTTGTGAAAATAATACAATTCTAAATGTGATAAAAAGCCTAAAGAATGATACAGATCTTATTTCTGGTGATATATATTATATTGAAAATGACGAAAAAACTTATCACAAACAACAATTAATTAATTATCCAATGCAAAATATGTTTTGCTATCATCAGACGTTATTTACAAAAACATCTATCATGAAACAAATAAAGTTTTCAACTGAATTTAGAATTGCAGGGGATTATGATTTTGTCCTTAAATGTTATATAAAAAACTATAAATTTCAATACTTAAATTTTGCCATAGCTAATTTTATAAGTGGAGGATTAGCTGAAAGTCAAAATATTATTGCTAGAATTGAAGATATATTTATTCAATCAAAATATACACAAG
Organism: Arcobacter venerupis; assembly: GCF_013201665.1. Classification (NCBI taxonomy): domain Bacteria; kingdom Pseudomonadati; phylum Campylobacterota; class Epsilonproteobacteria; order Campylobacterales; family Arcobacteraceae; genus Arcobacter; species Arcobacter venerupis. Next base: position 2,973,460 of record NZ_CP053840.1, read on the forward strand.
ATTCTAGTGATATATTTAATTCATACTCTTTTACACGATTAAATAGCTACAATAAAACAAATAATTCACTATTTACTAGACTATTAAATAATTTGTATTTACAATGTCAGGAATACGATTTAGATAAGAAAAAATTTGTACTTTACGGATATGGTAATATAGGAGAAATTATTTACAATAAATATGAAAATAATATTACTCACATTATCGATCAAAATCATGAAAATATAATACATGATAAATTATATGGAACTAATTTATTATCATCTTTAAATTTTGAATACATTCTAATTAGTGTCTTGGGTAAAGAAAAGGAGATTAAAAAATATTTAATAAAAACTTTCAATATCCCAGAAAGTAAGATTTTAACATTTAAGATTTAAATTTCAAATCTTGATTTTTCAGGGAATATCTCTAGTAAAGCTTTATTTAAAATAGTTTTAGAAAAGTTAAAATCTTTATCACTCATAGTTTCTTTAGTATATCTTCCTTTTGATGTGGAATCATTAATACAGTATATTTTATATGTTCTATTTTTTATATCCTGTGCAATTTTTACTGCATCATTCGTGGTTCTTAATTCAATATATTTTCTATGGTTAATCATATTATTAATATTTCCTGGATAAAACTTTCCACTAACTAATTGCCAATATCTAAAAAGATATTGATTGACATCACTATTATCTCTAAATTTTGATAAAGATGTTTGAATAAGTAATTCTTCTTCTTTAGTCCAAAGATCATAAAATGTTGACTTTAAAAATGGTTGAGGATAATGATTTATTAAAAATCCTGTAAATGTTTTCCAATATAATAAAAGTAAATTTGGGAAACAATAGATTCCATAATTTAAATTAAACCATTTAAAAAAATTCTTTAAAATTATTCCTCTTTTTGTCAATCTATCTCCAACATGTCTATTAAAATTTTTATTTATAATATCTATATCATTCATTACAATATGTGAAATGATTCCATCATGCATTATATTTGATATAGCAAAATCTACAGGTAAATTATTCTTAAAAAATTCATCTATACTTAGAGGTTTTAGGATAAAAAGGTCATCATTAAAGTAAACAAATTTTTCACTTAATCCTTCAATTTTATGTAAGTTTATTTCTATAGGATGAGAACTAAATGTTGGTAAATATCTTTTCTCTAAATAATCTTTGTGAGTAATAATAACTAATTTTTCATGGTGAATATTTAACCATTTAGGTAAATGCCCATATGTAATAAGATATATTTTATTAACCCAAGGGGTACATTTCTCAAAACTTCTAAAAATAAATTGTAAATTATCCCAATCTCTAAATCTATCTTCTGAATTAAGTAATTTATTTTTAGGCACATATTTATTAAACTCTATTTTCCATTCCAAATCATTTCCATCAACCCAAGGTATCACAAAATCGATAACATTATTTTTCATCCATTTTACCTTTATACAAACTCTTTTCTAAATATAAATAAAAATGGCTAGATTTCAATGATTTATCAACAAATTTTGGAACAATATCTTTAAGTAAAAAAGGATTATTTTCAACATTTTTTCTTGCATCTTTAAAAATATTAAAATATTTATCCAAATAATATAAACTATAACCATAATTTCGATATAGATTTACAAATGTTTTTTCAAAAATACCACTTTTATAAAAATCTACATTTCTATAATATGCCACATAACCTTTTGATTTCCAATCATTATTTCCATGAATTAAAGTGCTCTCTCGAATAACCAAAAAACCATCTTTATTTAGCAATTTTAAAAGATTGTTATAAACATTTTCAACATCATTAGCAGGTGTGTACATAAAAATATCACCTACAAAAACAAAATCAAATTTACCTAAAGCATCTTTTTTCATAGTCATAAAATTTTCATATATATAATTTATGTTAGGATTTTGATTTTCTTGATTATTTTGAATAATTCTCTCTTGCGATAAATCAATACCAACGGTATTATCAAATAATTTTGCAAACTCTTTAGTATATCTTCCATTCCCACAACCAATATCCAAAGCTCTTGATTTATTTTTTATATTCTCTTTTATAATTGTTTCTAATTCTTTAACTTCATAACTAAATCTGACTTTTGAGATATATTCATCATTTGTTATATATCCACCATCTTTATAGTTTTTATAAGCTTTTGACCAAAAATCACCAATTATATACTTTTGCGTTTCATCTGTATCATACTCATCACTATCAAAATATAAATGAATTTTATCTTGTAAAAATTTGTACTCTTCATCTAAAGCTTTTTTTTCTTCTTCTATAGCTACTAATCTTTTTTTTGCTTCTATTAATTCTAGGTTTAATTTATCCATCTATTTATCTCGCTCTAAATAAATTTTTATTCTTTCATAATCTTCAATATAATCAACCTCAGCCCAAAATAATCCATTAATATCTTTAATAAAAACATTTTTCTGATCTAAACTTCTATAAAATATATCTTCCCACCAATAATTATGTTTTTGTTCACTTATTAATTCATTAAGTCTTTTTTTCATAAATGAAATATCATTTTTATTGATTTTTGCAATTCCAACATATTCGCCAGTTGTTTCTTCTACACTTAACTCTTTTCCAAATTTTACTAATTTATTATTTTTCCATTGAAATTTATAATCTGCATCTTCAATTCTTGAGCTATCACTTAAAAATAAAGGTGAGGTTTCTTCTTTTAAAAGTAAATCTACCACTTTTTCTTCAATAAAAACATCTCCATTCATAATAATATAATCATCATTATCTTCTAAAAAATCTTGTGCAAACCATGTTGATGCAATTGAGTTTGTTACATCGTAAAAATTGTTTTTATATGATTTATACTCCAATCCTTTTAAAGAATCTACTATAAAACTTTCACTATACCCTGTAACTATTGCAATATCAGTTATAGCTTTTTTGTTTAATAACTCAACCGTATATCTAATTAATTCAATATCACCTATTCTAACACAACATTTTGGTTGTCCATTTAGATGCCTACTAATTCTACTACCAATACCAGCTGCCATTATTAAAACTTTCATTTATATTTTCCCATAATATTGTTTTAGAGCATTTATTAATACATCAACATACTTTTTATTCATATTACCCATATGTGAAACTCTTATTAATTTCTCTTTTAAATCTCCACCACTTGGTGTTAATATAATATTATATCTTTCTTCAAAATCTTTTATTATTTGACTTGCTAATTTTCCATCAGTTGGAGTTAAAGTGGTCATTGCATTTGGCATATTTTTTACATAAAATTCAAAAGGTAAATCTTTTATATTTTTTCTAAAATAGTTAGCTAGTTTTTTTGTTTTTTTATTAGTTTTAGAAATTGTTTGTTTTTTTAACTCTTGTAATCTTTTATTTAATTGAAGAATTATTGAAATAGCAGGAGTAAATGGTGTTTGTCCCCTTTGTACATCAAGAATATATGATTTAAAATTAAAATATATAGAATTAATCTCTTGTAATTTCGAAACTGCTTTTGGGCTTAAAACAACTATCCCAAGTCCAGGAGGAAGTGCCAACCCTTTATTTGAACTAATAATCAAAGCATCAATATTATGTTTTATCATATTAATTTCATCACTTACAAATGAACTTATAGCATCTACAATATTTAGAAGTTTATTTTTTTTACAAAATTGTCCAACCTTATTTAAATTATAGAGTTTTCCAATAGTTGTTTCATGGGCATTTACAATAAAGGCATTTGCAGGAATAGAACTAAATTCTTCAAACTTTATATTATCATCTTTGTTAATCTTCACATCAAAATTTGGAATATTATGAGTATTACAAATATCAACAAATCTTTGTCCAAATCCACCACCATTTATTACAATTGCATTATCTTCTTTTGACAAAAGATTCATAATAACCGCTTCCATAGCTCCTGTTCCTGAACTTGTCATAAAGATAACTTCACTGCCTTTTGGAGCACTAGTTAATGTTAATAAATCTTTTTTACATTCTAAAACTATTTTTGAAAAATATTCATTTCTAAAATAAGGCAATTGTAAAGAACCAATTTTTAAAATCTTTTTTGACATAGGTACAGGACCTGGTGTAAATATATATTGTTTATTCATCTGTTTTGTTCTTTTTTATAAAATCAATTAATTGCTGTGTATCTAATAAATTCCCATAATCTTTATATGACCATTTTTTAGCTGGTATTTTCCAGCTTTCACCATATAATAATTTCACATATTCTTGAGCATTATTAGGAATAAGTAACTTCATATCTTTGTAATCAAAATAATTTTTACCATCAACAAACTCTTTATTAAAATACAAATAATAATCAGCTTCATAATCCATTACGTAATATTTACCTATATCCACAGCTAAATTAATATCTAAAACTGTTGGTTCAGTTTGGCTTGGATTTGAATTTGATTTTATTATTATTTTATCAATTTCATCTTTTTTTGTAAGGATTCTATCTTCTTTATAAATTACTTTTATAAGTTGATTTTGTTTTAATAATTCATTTTCATTTATTAAATTCCAAATCTTTTCTAAATCATTTTGCGATTTTATTAAAACATCTACATCGGGAACATCACTTAAATTTTGTCCCCTTAATAAACACAATAAAGATGAACCCTCAATACAATATGAAATATTATTTTCTTGCATTAATAAAGCAAATTCTTTTACAATATTATCTGTGTTTTCAATTCTATCATGTGTAGAAAACTCTAAAGAACTATCTTCAATAAGCCATATTTTATCTTTTAGAATATTTAAATCAAGAAGTTGTTTTTCCATACTTTCAATCCATACTCCACTCATAGCAATTTTGTCAAACGATAATTGATTTAATTCTTCAACAGCATAAATTGGGATGTTGTTATACAAAGTCCCATGCAAATTCTTATTATTCTCAATAAATCCAACAATCTCGTGTTCAAATTGTAATTGTCGATAAATTGCTCGACCAGCAATACCTATTCCAAAAATTATTATTTTCATCTTTTTACTTTATTCTAATTTTTTTAAATCGTTCAGAAAAATTTGTTTTTTCAACCACATTTACTTTTGTAGGAATCTTAAAAGTTTCAAGTTTATCTTTACAAAATAGTCTTATGATTTTTTTAATATTCTCTTTTGGTTCATGTAAAACCACATCACAAACCACAGTTTGACCTGTGATTACATTTACTTCAGAATAAACCATACAATCATCAATTTCATCCATAAACAAAATCACCGATTCAACCTCAGCTGGAAGAACTTTTTGTCCACCAACATTTATAACTTCTTTACTTCTTCCAATAATTTTTAAATATCCATCTTCAAGCTCTTCGACTAAATCACCTGTTTTAAACCAACCATCACTTGTAAAAGAGTCCATTGAAGCGTTTAAATATCCTAAAACTTGAGTTTTACTTCTAAGCCACAATTCATTCTCAACTATTTTATACTCTTGATTTGCATCTTCTATTTTCATATATAAAGAATCCGATGATTTAGAACTTGTTGTACTAATTCCCGTTTCACTTGTTCCAAAAGTTTGTAAAAATTTTACTTTTGGAAAACTCTCTTTTAGTTTTAATAAAAGTGATTCAGGCATAGCTTCTGTTCCATAAGTAATCATTCGTAAAGAATTTAAATCGTAATTTTTATTTTCACCTGAAATCAAAATCAGATTTAAAAAAGTAGGACTACTTGGAAGCACCATGATTTTATAATTTTGTATTAATTCACAAATATTTTTTGCATCTCTATTTTTTGGAATAATCAAACAAGCACCCATACATAAAGCATTAAACAAAGTATTTAATCCACCAATATGATCAAACATTAAAAACACTAACATATTCATAGATTTTGCTTTTTTATCTTTGTATGAATTGATTAAATTATCTAAATTATGAATCATCGCTTTTGGTTTTCCTGTGCTTCCACTTGAAAACAAAATCAACCCAGAATTTTGATTTTTCTTTAATTTTTTTATCATTTCGTGAGAACTATTTTGTTCTATTGTTTGAATATCTAAATCACTCTTTATTGTTTTAATTGTGTATTCACAAAAAGATTCACTTATATATTCATCTTGAATTTTAGAAATAGTTGAAGTAATTGGAACGATGATATTTTTATTTTCAAATAAAGCAAAAAACAAAGCAATATTAAAAAAAGAGTAATCACCCAAAATTGCCACCACACTTGAGGGTTTAATCTGCTTTTCTAATATGCTTTTATAAATTTTTATTTGCTCTAATAATAAACCATAAGAGTAAGTGATTTCATCTACAACTATTGCATCTTTTGTTTCAAACTCTTTGAATTTTTCAAATAAATAGTTCATTAGTTATTCACTCCTCCAAGATAAATGATTTGCCCTGTGATAAATTTACTTTTTTCATCCACAAAAAACTCAATTACATTTATAATATCTTCAAATGTTCCAAATCTTTTTATTGTTTGTTTATTTAAAAGTTCTTCTATTTTATTTTTTGGAACTGCTTTTATCAAATCAGTCTCAATTGGAGTTGGACCTAGGGCATTTATAGTTATATTAAAAGGTGCTAACTCTTTTGAAGCCGTTTGGGTGAAGTTTTCAATTGCTGATTTACTTGCAGCGTATACAGCTTCACCCTCAAGTCTAAGGGGAGTTGCTACTGTTGTAAAGTTTACAATTTTTCCATTTTTTTGTTTCATCATAACTTTTGAAACTTCCCTTGTGAATAAAAAAGTTCCTATAAAATTTGTATTAAAAAGTTTAGAAATTGTCTCAACAGAAGTTGTTAAAATATGATTCATTGAAGCAATTCCAGCATTATTTATCAAAATATCAATTTTCCCAAACTCTTTTTTTACAGCTCGTATCATACTTACAACTGCTTTTTCATCACTAACTTCCAAAGAAAAATGTCTATAATTTGGATGATTTATTGAACTCTCAGTTCTTGAACAGCCAATTACAAAATCATTTTGCTCTAAATAATAGTTTGCAATAGCTTTTCCAATTCCCTTAGAAGTTCCAGTTATAACTATGATTTGATTCATTAGTTTTCCAATAAAGATTTAATATATAAAGTTAAACTTTCAACATTTCTAAAAGGAGAAGTTTTTGCACTCATTGCTTTTTCATCGGCTAAAACTATCTCTTTATCAAACTCATCTGAGATTTTTTCTTCCAAATCTGTTATAAAACTAACAAGTGCCAAAGAGTCCAAACCACCATTTGCACCATAAAGTTTTGTTTTTGAATTTGGATTTTCTAAAGATTCATTTTCCAACTCTTCATTTAATTCAACTAATGTTTCTATTATGATTTTTTCGATTTTATCTTGCATATTTCTTCTTTATTTAAATTTAAAATCTATTTTATCTAAATAGTTTTTAATTGGTTTTAGTAATTTCGAATTTTTTCGATTTTCCCACTTTTGTTTTTCTAATTCTAAATAAAAATACTCTTCATTTTCTTTGTACAATTCAAAACCAAAGTTTTTATTAAAACTAAAAGCAATGCTATTTTCTTTTTTTACTAAAGAACCTATTTTTTTTATTTTGTTATTAAAAAAACAATTATCTAAAAAAAGATAAGCACAACAAGATGAAATTATTGGATTTACTTCTTCTTTAAAAAATATTCCCCAAGTAAATTCATCTTTTTCTTTCACCCAAGAGCAAGAACCTAAAACTTCATTTTCTTTAAGCACTGCAAAATATTTTTTATCTGAATTATTTTTTAAAGAATTTATCCATTTTGTATGATTTTCTAAACTTATGATTTCATTTGTAATCATATTTTTTCTGATAAAATCTCTGTTTCTAATATTTAATATTTCAAAAGACTCTTGTTCATTTAGTGTAGAATAATTCTTAAAAACTATTTTCATTTTAACTCTTTAAGTATCTTTTTTACCAATCTATTTTTTGCAAATTTTAGAGTTAATTTTTTATAACAATTACTTTTTTTTACATAATCTATTTTAGTTTTTAAAACTTCTTTTGTTAAATCTTTGGCTTTTATTGTTGTTTTTATGCCTTTATTTTTCAAAAATTTATCTACAACTTTTTGATTAGAGGCAACTTCAATATTTATAAACTTTTTCTTTAAAGCCAAAACTTCAAATAAAGTTCCTCCACTTGCAGTTATCACCAAACTTTTTGTTGCAATTACCGAAGCCATATTATTTATATCAACTAAAAGTTCGATATTTTTATTCTCTTTTAACTCTTTAATATTTGGATTTACACTTGTTGTTATAACTGTAATTTTATATTTTTTGTTAATTTCCAAAAGTAAACTAGCAATTTTTGAAGAGAGATTTAAAACATCATTTCCACCTAAAATAATAGCAACACTATTTCGTGTAACTTTTGTTTTTTTAGTCTCCAAAAACTCATCACGTAAAAGTGTATATTCACTTCCGCAAAATAGTTTTGTTTTTTTAGGAAGTAATTTTTTATACTCTTTTTCTTGGGCTTGAACTCCATGATTTAAAACCATATCTGATTTATGGGGATTTATAGTATCGTCAAAACTTAACATTTTTAGAGTTGGATTTTGAATTTTTATTTGCTCTTCAAATTTATAATCTATATCGTAAGAGTCTATAATCAAAAGATTTATTCTTAAACCTTTTACAAAATAATCTAACATTTTTACACTATTATCACTGATAGAATAGATGGAAAATCCTGATTTTAAAATCTCTTCATTTATATTTCCATATAAATTTTGCGTTGCAAAAAGTATTTTTAGATTTTTATCACACTCTTTTAATCTTTTTGCCAAAAGCAAACATCTTTTAACATGCCCTAAACCAATAGTTGATGATGAATCACATCTAAAAAGTATTTTTTTCAACTCTATCTCCAAACTTATAATCTTTAAGTGAAGTTTTTCCCAAGATTTCATTTAAATATTTTGGATGAAGTCCAAATCCTGGTCGAACTGATTTTATATTTTCAAGACTGAATTTTTCGCCTTTTTTTATATCTTTAGATATATAAAGACTTCTTGAAAATCTTCTTTGTTTTTGTTTTTTTTCATCTAAACTATAATCAACAATCCCTAAAAGTTTTTCAGTATCACGAATTACATCAACAAGAAGTTTAAACTCTTTTTTGTCCAATGAAAATTCACAATCAGCTCCACCAATACTTTTATCAATAATAAAGTGTTTCTCAATTACTTTTGCTCCTAAAGTAACTGCAACTATTGGAGCTGTTACTCCTAAAGTATGGTCTGAAAATCCAACCTCAACTCCAAAAGTCTCTTTCATATTTGAAATAGTTTTTAAATTAGCCTCTTCAAGTGGCGCTGGATATTGGCTTGTACATTTTAAAAGTACAATATTTTCATTTCCCTCTTTTTTACAAATATTAACAACATCTAGAATTTCATCAATTGTAGCAATTCCTGTACTAATGATAATTGGCTTTTGTTTACTTGCAACATATCTTACAAGTTCATAATCTGTTATTTCAAAAGAGGCGATTTTATATGCACTTGGATTAAATTGTTCCAAAAAATCAACAGCACTTTTATCAAAAGGAGTTGAAAAAATATCTATATCTAAACTTCTTGCATACTCAAATAACTCTTTGTGCCACTCCCAAGGAGTTGTTGCCCATTCATAAAGTTCATATAAACTTTTTCCATCCCATAAAGTTCCACCTTTAACCATAAAATCATCATTTTTACAATTTAAAGTTAAAGTATCTGCTGTATAAGTTTGAAGTTTTATGGCATTTGCACCTATTTCTTTGGCTGCTTTTATTGTTTCTAGGGCTGTTTGTAAACTTCCATTATGATTTGCACTAAGTTCTGCAATAATATAAGTTCCATCTTTTTGTAAATCAAAGTTTCCTATTTTCATGCTTTTACCTTTTGTATAACTTCGTACATAATTTCAGCCCTTTGCCAATCCTCTAAAGTATCAATATCTTGAACAAGAAATCTTGGAAGTATTATGGGAATTGAGTCTTTGCCAAATATAATCTCATTTGATTTAATATTCAAGTTTGTCCAATAAAACTGTCCAGCATCTTGAAAAGCCTCTTCTAAATCTTGACTTCTTTTTGTGAAATTTTCAGGCCAAAACATTTCACATCTTTCATTTTGCGTGATTTTAAATGTTCGTTGAATTGGAAATGGCATTGATGTACAAGAAAAAGCATTTTTTGCACTTGAGTTTTTTAGTTTTTCAAAACCTTCGATTAAATACTTTTCATCTAAAAAAGGAGCTGTTGCATAAATAGTGCAAACAAAAGCATAAATTTCACCAACACTTTTTAAATACTCTAAAGCATGATTTACAACAGCTCCCGTTCCTGTAAAATCATCACTTAACTCTTTTGGACGCAAAAAGGGAACAATAGCTCCATATTCTTTAGCAATTTTAGCTATTTCTTCATCATCTGTTGAAACAATAACTTTATCAAAAAGCTTAGATTTTAAAGCAACTTCTATACTATAAGCAATTAGTGGTTTACCATGAAAAAGTTTTATATTTTTTCTTGGAATTCTTTTACTTCCTCCACGAGCTGGAATAATTGCTACTGTTTTGTTCATTTTAAAATTTCCAATATTTTTTCACAAACATAATTTTGTTCTTCGTGGGTTAAAGTTGGATAAATAGGTAAACTTATAGCTTTTTTATAATATTCATCCATAAGAGGTGTGATTTCATTTCCAAACCCTAAATTTTTATAATATGGTTGTTTGTTTATAGGAATATAATGAAGCTGTAAACCAATGTTTTTCTCTCTCATTTTTAAAACAAACTCTTTTTTATCAATATTGAGTTTTTCAAAATCTATTTTGATTACATACAGATGATAAGCACTATTATTTGTAAAAGTATATAAAGGTTTTATAAAATCTATTTTAGAAAAAAAGTCATCATATCTTCTAGCAATTGAGCGTCTAAGATATAAAAAACTATCAAGCTTTTTTAGTTGAGATAAACCCAAAGCACATGAAATATCAGTTAATCTATAATTAAATCCAAGTTCAATCATATCATAGTGCCAAGGAGCGATATCAGCTCTTGGACTCATTCCATGACCTCTTAAAAGTAAAAGTTTTTCATATAACTCTTTTGAGTTTGTAGTGATTGAGCCACCTTCACCTGTTGTTATTTGTTTTACTGGATGAAATGAAAAAATAGAAATATCACTATTAGCACAACTTCCCGCTTTAATTCCCTCAAATGTTGCACCAATTGAGTGGGCACAATCTTCTAATATTTTAATATTGTATGTTTCTTTTAAATATTTTAATTTATTCTGATTTACTGGATTTCCAGAAAAATGAACAACATAAATTGCTTTTATCGAAGAGTCTTTCTTTAGCTCTTCTTCACATAAATCTAAATCTATATTTCCATCTTCTTTGATGTCTACAAAAATAGGGTTTGCATTTGCATATAAAATTGAGTTTGAAGTTGCTAAGAATGAGTTTGGAGTAGTTAGAACTTTTTCATCTTTTTCAAGTAAAACTAAAGAAGCTAAATGTAAAGCTGCTGTTCCATTTGAAACTGCCACACAATATTTTGCGCCACAATAATTGGCAATTGCTTCTTCAAACTCTTTTATCTTTGGGCCAGTTGTTAAAAAATCTGACTTTAAAACTTCAATTACACTATTAATATCATCATCACTAATAGTTTGTTTTCCATATGGTATAAAATTCATTTATATCTCTTTAATTAACTTTAATAACTCAGTTTTATCTAGCCACTCTTTATTATTTCCAGAGTTGTATTCAAATCCTTGTACTACTTTTGAGCCTTTCTCACCAAGAATATTATGATCATAATCTCTTCTTTTTGTAAAAGTTATTGTAGGAGCTATTACAAAATGGTCATCAAACTCAAAAGTTAAATGACTATCATCAGCAGGACACATTATTTCATGAAGTTTTTCACCAGGTCTAATTCCAATTATTTTTCGCTCTAAATCTGGACCCATAGCATCTGCTAAATCAACCATTTTCATTGATGGAATTTTTGGTACAAATATCTCTCCACCTTGCATTCTCTCAAAGTTTTTAAGTACAAAATTAACACCAGCATCTAAAGTAATCATAAATCTAGTCATTTTTTCATCAGTTATTGGTAAAAACGTAGTTCCATCACGTAATAGTTTTTGAAAATATGGAACAACAGAACCTCTACTTCCTATTACATTTCCATATCTTACGACTGAAAACTGAGTATCTTGAGTTCCAACTAAATTATTTGCAGCAACAAAAAGTTTATCAGAAGCTAATTTTGTAGCTCCATAAAGATTAACAGGATTTGCAGCTTTGTCAGTTGAAAGAGCAATGATTTTTGAAACTCCATTATCAAGGGCTGCATCAATAACATTTTGTGCACCATAAATATTTGTTTTAATACACTCCATTGGATTATATTCTGCAATTGGAACATGTTTAAGTGCAGCTGCATGAATAACAAAATCAACATCTTTCATTGCCTTTTTTAGTCTTGCACCATCTCTTACATCTCCAATGAAATAACGCATACATTTATCGTTATACTCTTGTGACATTTCATATTGTTTTAGTTCATCCCTTGAATAAATAATAATCTTATTTGGTTTATATTTTTCAAGTAAAATTTTTGTGTATTTTTTACCAAAACTTCCTGTTCCGCCAGTTATTAAGATATTCTTGTTATTAAACATATAAAATGCCTTTTATTTTTATTTTATTACTTATATAATAGCAAAGATTACATTTAATTTATATTTTAATCTTGTATATGTAATAATTAATAAAATCTTTTAAAAGGCCTGTTTAATATGCAAAATAATTCAATCCCATCTGATATTATAAAAATACAAAAAAAATTATCAACTTTAGAAAAGGATTCTCGAAATTACAAAAAATATACAAAAATACTTGCAAAACATATTAAAACTTATACTATGAAACAAAGGGTAAATTCTCATATTAAAACTATTGAAACAATAGAGAAAATCGAAAAAGAGAATAGTTAAAATAAAAAACATTACAAATTGTAATATAAATCTTTACTTCATAAATAATCTGCTAAAATCCCAACATAAAATAAGAACATACCAATATAGGAAATAAAATGAATGAAAATCAAAAAAAATCATTAGACTTGGCAATAAAGCAAATAGATAAAACATTTGGTAAAGGTACACTTATCCGACTTGGAGATAAAGTTGTAGTTCCAACTGAAACTATTAGTACAGGTTCTTTAGGACTAGATTTAGCACTAGGTGTTGGTGGTTTACCAAAAGGAAGAGTAATTGAGATTTATGGACCTGAATCTTCAGGAAAAACAACTCTTACTCTTCATGCGATTGCAGAAGCACAAAAAGCTGGTGGAGTTTGTGCCTTTATTGATGCGGAACATGCTTTAGATGTTGGATATGCAAAAAACTTAGGTGTTGACACAGATAACTTACTTGTTTCTCAACCAGATTTTGGTGAGCAAGCTTTAGAAATACTTGAAACAGTAATTAGAAGTGGTGCTGTTGATTTAGTTGTAATTGACTCAGTGGCAGCATTAACTCCAAAAGTTGAAATTGACGGTGATATGGATGATCAACAAGTTGGTGTTCAAGCTAGACTTATGTCAAAAGCATTAAGAAAAATTACTGGATTATTAAATAAAATGAACTGTACAGTAATTTTCATTAACCAAATTAGAATGAAAATTGGAATGACAGGTTATGGGAGTCCAGAAACTACAACTGGTGGAAATGCACTTAAATTCTACTCATCAATAAGACTTGATATTAGAAGAATTGCAACACTTAAACAAGGTGAAAATTCAATTGGAAATAGAGTAAAAGTTAAAGTTGTAAAAAATAAAGTTGCAGCTCCATTTAAATTAGCAGAGTTTGATATTATGTTTGGTGAGGGAATCTCTAAAACTGGTGAATTAGTTGATTATGGTGTTAAACTTGACATTGTTGATAAAGCTGGAGCTTGGTTCTCTTATGGTGATTCAAAAATCGGTCAAGGAAGAGAAAATTCAAAAGTATTCTTGAAAGATAATCCAGAAATTGCAAAAGAGATTGAGAAAAAAATTCTTGATTCAATGGGAATTAATGATGCACTAATTAGCAGTAGTACAGATGATCTTGAAGATGCATCTGAAATAGACGAATAACAAATATCTCTGCCAAAGGAACTCTTTTCCTTTGGTAAAATACCTAAAATTTAACAACTAACCAAAAACTACAAAAGCAAACAACAAATTTATTTTAGCTATAATCTATGAAATTATGAAATTAGGAGACCTAAGTGGTATTTATCGACAATGTATACGCTGATGAAGTATTAGATTCAAGAGGAAATCCAACTGTAAGAGCAACTGTTATATTAAGTGATGGTACAAAAGGTAGTGCTATAGTACCAAGTGGTGCAAGTACAGGGAAAAGAGAAGCTTTAGAATTAAGAGACGGTGATAATAGATTTTTAGGAAAAGGTGTTTTAAAAGCTGTTGAAAATGTAAATACTACAATTGCAAATGAATTAATTGGATTAAGTCCATTTAACCAAGCAGAAATTGATGCTACAATGAAAGATATTGATGGAACTCATAACTATTCAAATCTTGGAGCAAATGCAGTTTTAGGTGTTTCAATGGCAACTGCACGTGCAGCTGCAAACTCATTACAAATTCCATTATATAGATATTTAGGTGGAGCAAATGCTATGACTATGCCTGTTCCTATGTTTAATATCATAAATGGTGGAGAACATGCAAATAACTCTGTAGATTTCCAAGAATATATGATTATGCCTGTTGGATTTGAAAACTTCAATGAAGGATTAAGAGCAACTGCTGAAATTTATCAACACTTAAAAAAAGTTATTGACTCAATGGGTGAAAGTACAGCTGTTGGTGATGAGGGTGGATTCGCACCAAACTTAAAATCAAATGAAGAACCAATTCAAGTTATTATGACTGCAATTGAAAAAGCTGGATATAAAGCTGGTGAACAAGTTGCTATCGCACTTGATGTTGCAGCATCTGAGCTTATCAATGAAAAAGGTCTTTATGTATTAAAATCAGAAAATAGAGAACTTACATCTGCTGAGTTAGTTGCGTATTATGCTGATTTATGTTCAAAATATCCTATCGTTTCAATCGAAGATGGTTTAAGCGAAGATGACTGGGATGGATGGAAAATATTAACTGAAACTTTAGGGCATAAAGTTCAATTAGTCGGGGATGATTTATTTGTTACTAATGCTTCAATTTTAGCAGAAGGAATCAAAAAAGGAATTGCAAACTCAATTTTAATTAAACCAAATCAAATTGGATCAGTTAGTGAAACTATGCAAACAATCAGACTTGCTCAAAGAAATAACTACAATTGTGTAATGTCTCACAGATCTGGTGAAAGTGAAGATGCATTTATTGCAGATTTCGCAGTCGCTTTAAATTGTGGACAAATTAAAACAGGAAGTACAGCAAGAAGTGATAGAATTGCTAAATACAATAGACTTCTTGAAATTGGTGCAGAAATTGGTTATAGTGAATATTTAGGGAAAGAACCTTTTAAAAAATAGAAATGATTGATGATAGCAAAAATGCGTGTATATAACAAATTTATACTGATAGTATTATTTTCTTTAGCACTAACAGTATATCTTTCATATCACGCAACCAATATTCTTTTTGGGGATAACTCTTTACAAGTTTATAATTCATTGAAATATAAAAAAGAGTATCTCGAAGAAGAGATTTTAAGATTACAAAAAGAAAATGCTTATTTACAAAAAGAATATTTTGAATTAAAAAACTTGGAGCCAGAAGAATGAAAACTTTATTTTTATTTACATTAACATCTATTTTAGCCTTAAATTTGAATGCAAGAGAAAATCCATTTGAACCAACAACAGTTTTTGACCAAGATCTTGGAAAGATAGTTCAATTAGATGAAAAAGCTGTAAAAAAATCTATGGAAGATGCTCCTTATATACAAGAGATGCAAGAGAAAATGCTTAATATTTCTTCACAAAATGAGAATAAAAATAAAGTTGAAGAAAAAACAAGTAAACCTACTACTGTTATTGAGGATGATTCATACTCAAAAAGAGAAGTTGATTCTTTAATTCAAAAAACAAAAAAACAAACTGAACAAAAAGCAAAAGAACTTGTAAAAAAAGAAGTTCAAAAAAATGTTGAACCAACACAAGTTGTTTATGTAAAACCAAGAAGTGATGTTGCTGATGATGAAGCTTTACTTACAAAAAATATACTACCATTTTTAAAGCTTGAATATAATGATAATAAATTACTAATTACTACTTCTTATGAGGTTTCTAAAAAATTCTCTATAGTTAAAGAAAATAAGATTATCATTGATTATAAAGGTAAAGTTAATTTCAATACAAAAAAAGATAGTTTAGAATCTAGTGCTTTCCCAAAAATTGCTGTAGGGAATCATAAAGGTGAAGGGTATTTTAGAATTGCTATTGAATTAAGTGACAAACCATCAAAATTTGATGTTACATATAAAGACAATTTAATTACTATTTCTAAAATAAACTAAATTTGTAATTATTCTAATAACAATCATTACAAGTAATACTTCAAGGATTGAAGCTAAAATAAATGCATAGTAGTATTCTTGTGTAATTGTATGATTGTTGTATGCTATTGTACTTACTGCGATTAAAAGTGTAAGTGGCATTGAATGTGATAAACCTAACATAAAGAACTTATTCCAACCCATCTCTTTTATAAACAGTAAAGAAGCTATTAATCTAATCATAACCATAGCAAGAGTTATCAATAATGCTTTAATGACTAAATCCCAATTTAATAATGCTTGTATTTCTAAAGATGAACCTACAGAAATAAAGAATATGGGAACAAGCCAACCAAAACCAAAATGCTCTAATTTATGAGGTAATTGTTTATTATGCTCTTCAAAAAATGTAGTAATAAAAATACCTGCGATAAATGCCCCAAAAGCAATTTCCAAATGTAAATACATCATAACAGTAATCATTAAGAAAAATATTGCCATTGAAATTCTAATATCTTGTTCTTGATGATCTTTTTCTGGCATTAAATAGTTTTTTATCTCAGGAAACCACCACATGAAATTGTGAAATAGCTTATAAATAATTAGCATAACAACTAAAAATAGCATAAATAAAGCCATTGTTTTATAAAAATCAATGCCCATTCCAAACTCTAAAGCAGCTGATATTGTAGTTAGAGCAAAAATTGATAATACCTCTCCAATTAAACCCACAATAAATGCTAGTTTAATCCACTCAGTATCTCCATACTCTTTTTTAAGTGCAGCTAATACACCAATTGAAATAAGAGGCAAGATAACTATAAATATTTTTCCTAAATCAAAATAAAATGTTATAAGAACAGAACTTGAGAAAAGTACAAGATTGTATAAAAGAGATTTTTTTAGCATTGTTGGAGAAATACATAGAAGCTTTTTTAAGTCAATTTCAATACCAGCAAGAAACATTAAATATAAAAAACCCAACTCTGCGACTAGATGAAATATTGGATTATCTACTATAAAAGCAAAATATGCAGCAAATGCGCCTAACATAATTTCAACAGGAATTGTAGGTAATTTTAAAAGTTTTGAAACTAAGGGTGAAGAAAATATTATTAACGAAATTGATATGATTATTAGTATTTCTTCACTCATTAAATTATTCCTATTTCTCGTCTGGCATTACGTGAAAATTTTTAGCAATTTTGTAACCATAAGATTCAAGGGCATCAACATCATCTTTAGGTGTTCTTCCAGTTGTAGTTAAATAATCTCCAATAACAAAAGCATTAGCTCCTCTTTTAAAGATTTCATATTGCTCATCACCAAACATTAACTCACGTCCACCTGCAACCATAATTTTATGTGCATTTGGAATCATTTTTCGTGCCAAAGTAATTAAATCAAAAGCTTCTTCTCTATTTATTGTATTTTTTACAATAGGTAAAGCTTCATTTGGATGGAAAAAGTTTAAAGGAACATTCATAGGATCTAATGAATTAATTGCTTCTAACATCGAAATTCTATCTTCTTGAGTTTCACCCATTCCAAAAATTCCACCACAAACAAGTTTTAATCCTGCTTCTTTAACATTTAAACATGTTTGGTATCTTTCATCCCAAGAGTGAGTTGTACAAATTGTTGGATAAAAATCTCTTGATGTTTCTAAATTATGGTTATAGTTACTAATTCCTGCTGCTTTTAACTCTTTTAACTGCTCAACTGTAGCTGTTCCATTACAGGCAATTAATCTAAGTCCTAAATTTTCTTTATTAATTGCACGTGCAGCTTGGGCAATAAATTTAGTTTTTTTCTCTGTTAAACCAAGTCCAGCAGTTACTAAACAAAATCCAACTGCGCCATTTGCTCTAGCTTTTGCAGCTTCTAATACAATTTGTTCTATACTTTTAAGTGTATATCTTTGAATATCAGCTTTATATCTTACACTTTGTGTACAGAATTTACAGTCTTCATTACATGTACCACTTTCAACATTACAAATTGCACATAAGAATATTTCTTCATTATTATCGTTCATATTTATACTCTTCTTTCGTAAAATTTATTTCATTAATATTTTTAAAATAACGCGAGATTATATACTCTTTTTCTTTAACCTCTAGTTGTACACACTCAATCAAAGGTTTTTCCCTTGCACAAACTTCCCCTGGATTTAAAAAAAGTGTTTTGTTTTTATAATCACATTCAAAAATATGAGTATGCCCAAAAATCACTATTTGGCTATCGGGAGTTAAATAATAAGGTAAATGCATTAATTTAAAGGTTGTATCTTTAATTTTAAAATAATAAGGTTCTTGTTTTATATTATATTTAAAAGATAAATTAAGTAAATTTCTATCATTATTGCCAAAAACAGCAATATATTTTAATTCAGATTCTTCCAATAATTGAAGATTTTTTTCCATACATAAATCACCAGCATGAATTAAATACTCACAATTAATCTTTTTTAGAAAATCAATAACATCTTTCGTATAGTCACTTTTTAGGTGACTATCAGATAGTATTCCAATTTTCATACTTATTTAGTAGCACTCTTTTTTGCTGTCGTTTTTTTAGTCGTTGTCTTTTTAGCTGTTGTTTTCTTAACTACTGGCTCTTTTTTTGTTGTTGTTTTTTTAGCAGTTATAGTTTTTATTGTTTTAGGAGATTTTGAATCTTTTGCAATTATTTCTAAACATTGTTCAAGAGTTAAATCATTTGCTTCCATTCCTTTTGGAATTTTGAAATTCTTTCTACCTTGTTTTATATAAGCTCCATATTGTCCAGTTAAAACTTGGATTTTTTCCTTATCAAATGTTTTTATTGTAGCCTTTTCTTTTGCTTCATCTAAATCTTTTATTATCTCTAAAGCTCTATTTAAATCAACAGTATAAGGGTCGTCAGTTTTTAATGAATAATATTTAGTTTTTACTTGTAAATACGGACCAAATCTTCCAATATTTGCTTTAATTTCTTCACCATTTACATCAAGACCTACAACCCTAGGAAGAGTAAATAAAAACATTGCTTCTTCAAATGTAATTGTGTCCATATTTAAATGATCTGGAATTGCCACAAATTTTGGTTTTTCTTCATCATCTTTTGTTCCAATTTGAATAAATGGACCAAATCTTCCTACACGGGCACTAACGGGTTTTCCTGATTTTGGGTCTGTTCCAATTTCTCGTACTTGTAAATAATCTTCTTTATTTACACTTGTCTCTTTTTCATCAATAGTTTTTTTGAAACTACCATAAAAGTCTCTCATCACTTGTTCCCAAGTAATTTTACCAAGTGCAATATCATCAAACTCTTCTTCAATTTTTGCAGTAAAACCTAAATCAATAATATAAGAAAAATGGTCAACTAAAAAACTATTTACAACTTCACCTGTTGGTGTCGGAATTAATTTTTTGTCTTCAGTTTTTGTTACATATTCTCTTGCTTGAATTGTTGAAATTGTTGGAGCATAAGTTGAAGGACGTCCAATTCCCTCACTTTCAAGTTTTTTAACTAATGAAGCTTCCGTATAACGAGCAGGTGGTTTTGTAAAATTTTGTTCACACTCTAGATTTTCTAACTCTAAAATTGTTCCAACATTAATATTTGGTAAGATTTTTTCAGTACTATCAAGTGCAGCTTCAGGATTATCACTACCTTCTGTATAAGCTTTCATGAATCCTGCAAAAATAATTCTTTGACCTTTTACTTGAAATTCAAACTCCTTATTTTTCCCTGCTTCAATTTTATAAGTTGTATTTGCTATTTTTGCAACAGCCATTTGAGTTGCAAGTGTTCTTTTCCAAATAAGACTATAAAGTTTGTATTGAATATTTTCAACATAAGGTTTTATTTCACTTGGTTTTAAAGCTAAATTTACAGGTCTGATTGCTTCATGGGCTTCTTGTGCACCTTTTGCTTTTGATTTGTAAACTCTTGGTTTTGGAAGAGAATACTCTTTCCCATACTCTTCTTCAATTACAGCTTTAGCAGCAGTTGTAGCAACTGTTGAAAGGTTTAATGAGTCAGTTCTCATATAAGTAATTAAACCGCCTGTGTGGCCTGGAATATTACCTACATTCCCTTCATAAAGTTGTTGTGCAACAATCATTGTTTGTTTAACTGAAAGTCCAAGTTTTCTACTTGCTTCTTGTTGAAGTGTTGAAGTTGTAAAAGGAGCTGCTGGATTTCTAGTGCTATCTTTTTCTTCAATATCTACAAGTTTGTAAATGCCTTGATTTAAAGAGTCCTCAATTTTTAATGCTTGTTCTTCATTTTCAACTTTTGAAGTTTTACCATTTATTTTTGCCAACTCTGCTTTTAATTCAGGATTAATAAAATCAGCTTTTACTCTCCAATACTCTTCTGGAATAAATGCTCTAATTTCATTTTCTCTGTCAACGATGATTCTAACTGCAACTGATTGAACACGACCTGCACTTAGTCCATATCTTACTTTTTTCCATAAAAGTGGCGAAAGTTCATATCCTACGGCTCTATCTAAAATTCTTCTTGCTTGTTGAGCATCAACTAAATTTTGATCCACATCTCTTGGATGTGCTAAAGCTTCTAAAATTGCATCTTTTGTAATTTCATGAAATACAATTCTTTTTATAGGATTTTTTTCGATTTTTAATGCAGGAATTAAGTGCCAAGCAATAGCTTCCCCTTCCCTATCCTCATCGGCCGCTAGGTAAATGGTTGTATCTTTGTTAATATGTTTTTTTAAATCGCTTATTACTTTTTTCTTATCTGTTGATACTAAATATTTTGGTTTAAAGTTATCATCTGGGTCAAAACCTAATTGAGATTTTGGTAAGTCTCTTACATGCCCCATTGAGGCCATTACTGTGTAATCACTACCTAAAAATTTCGATATTGTTTTCGCTTTTGCTGGGGACTCCACTATTACTAAATTCTTCACTAAAAAACCTTCATTATTTTTAAAGTTTGCATTCTAACATAAATAAATTAATTTTACTTGTAAATAATAATCTCTTCTTCTATATCTATATTAAACTGCTCTTTTATTTTTTTCTTTGCTACTTCTATCAAATATATCGCATCTTCAAAAGTTCCGTCACCATAATTTACTAAAAAATTTGCATGTTCTTCTGAAAAACTCATATCACCTCGCCTTTGTCCTTTTAATCCAATCTCTTGAATTAATCTTCCTGCAAAATCACCTTTTGGGTTTTTAAAACAGCTTCCGGCACTTGGCACACGGGGTTGGTTATCCCTCATTTTATTAAACTCTTTTAACATATCTTTACTAAAACCGTACTCAATATTAAAAACTACTTCATAAACAATAGTATCAAGTTTAGTTTCTCTATATGAATATTCTACATCTTCTTTTTTTATATATCCATCTTTTGTTTTTATACTATGAATATAATTAAACATTTCCCAAGATTTAAGTCCTGCGTTCATTTTTACTAAACCACCTAAATTTCCAGGAAGTTTGGCTAAAAATTCTAAGTTTGCAATGTCATTATTTCTTGTAAACGTAAGAAGTTTACCTGATGTTGTTGCACATCCTACATAAAGAAGATTCCCTTCTTGCTTAATATAATCAAAAGCTGAACCTAAAATTGCAAAATTTTTATTTACATTTGGAGAAATTAAAAGATTATTACCTCTTCCAATAATTTGATAATCACTATAATCACCTATTTCATTTATCTCTAAAACATCTAAAACTGGACCTATTTTTATTGAAGAGTATTTTTTAAAATCAATTGTTCTTATACTATTTAACATCTATTATCTTGCTCTTAACTCTGCATACTCATTTGGAATTAAAAAATCTTCTGCTTTTATTAGATTTTCATAAAAGCCATTTTTATATCCTAACTCATACAATTTATCTAAGGCTTTATATTGAATTTCACTCATTTTAACTGAGTTATCATTTGCATATAAATCTAAATATTTATCTAAAGTTTCTGCATCAACTCTAATCAAACCTTTTTCTAATAACATTGGGGCTAATACACGTCTGTTTTTATTTGCTACTTCAACTGCTTTTATCAAAGTATTTTCATAATCTATTGCACTGTGAAGTGGAATTGAACGTCTTAAACACATTCCACCAAGGGGTAAGGGTAAATCTCCACCACTAAGTTCAACCCAAATGTCCCACATTTCACGCTCTACTTCTAACTCATTATTATAAGTTAAAATTGATTCATGAATTAATACACCAGCATCAACTGTTCCATTTAAAACAGCTTCTTCTATTTCTAAAAAGTTCAAATAGGTAACTCTTGCATCTGGATAAGCAATTCTAAATAAAAGTGCATTTGTTGTAAACTCTCCACTAAGGGCAACTTTAAAGTTTTTCTTTAACTTTACACCTTTTTTCTTTATAAGTTTTGGTCCATATCCCTCACCAAAAGAAACAGCCGTTTTTAATAGAGCATAATCATCTTTTACAAAAGGATATAAGGCAAAGGAAATTGCACAAATGTCATATTCACCTTTTAATGTTGCTTGATTTAAACTTTCAATATCATCTGCAATATTTTCAAACTTAGCATCTTTTGGAGTAACCCAACCAAATTTAATGGCGTAATACATAAAAATATCATCAGCATCTGGTGAATGAGCTACACTTATAGTTTTCAATTTCTTGTCCTTGATTTTTTTCTTGGGGGATTGTAACAAGTTATGGTTTATCTTTTGGTTATAGTAACGCTTATTTTATAAATCATATTCAAATTTTAGCTTTTTAATTATATCAAAAACCGATGTTGCATATTCTAAACCTGTGTCGCTTTTATATTGCCATCCAGTATTATAACTTGCCCAAATTTTTATCCAATTGTCTTTGTGTACTTTTCTCCAAAAGTCAATTTCAACAATTGCATTTGCAGTTGAAAAGCCCACATCATAGACAAGTTTTTTTGCAAAATATTGTCTATTAAACATTGTATCTGGGACTTTTTGTCTTCTTATTACACTTTTAATATTTGATTGAAATAGTCCATAATCATTACTTATTGGATTGATTAATTTTTTGCCAACTGATGATTCTTTTATTGCAATTGCCATTAAAGTATATTTCATATAATTATCATCTGTTAGTGATTTTATTTTTTTTAAAATTATAATATCAATTGGAGTTAAACCCAAAGAGTTTGAAAAAGCAAAATTAAAAAGAAGTAAAAATAGCGTAATAATTTTTTTCATGTTTTTATTTTACAATAAATTCTAATCATTTTTTATAAATGATTAGAATCTTGAAATATTAAAAACCTGAGCTTACTACGTAAGATGAAATAATATTTAAAAGTGGATCTATTAATAAAATAGAAATAAGTGTTAAAAATACAACAAACCCAACTACAGATTTCATAGGTGTTGTTGCATTTTGCATAAACCTTGCATTTGCACCTTTTTCTGGGTCTCTTAAGAACATATATGAAACTGGTCTTAAATAGTAATAAGCAGCAATTACAGAGTTTAAAACAATTATAATTGCTAGTGCAATATGCCCCGCATTTACAGCACTTGCAACTAAATACATTTTACCCCAAAATAGTGCAAAAGGAGGAAGTCCAGTTAATGCAAATAAAAACATTCCTAATATTGAAGCTGTAAATGGTGATATTTGTGCGAGTCCTGAAAATTTTTTAAAGCTATAAGGAGATTCATAATCTTTGAATTCTTTTCCTCTATTAAGCCATAACATTCCAAAGGCACCAAAATTTGTAATTGTAAATAAAATCCAATATAAGAATAAAGCATTAGTTGCTTGTTGTGTTCCAATAACAATTGCAGCCATTGCCATTCCAGCATTTGAAATAGATGAATATGCAAGCATTCTTTTAATATCTTTTTGCTGTAAAGCAATTAAATTAGGAATTGTCATTGTTAAAATAACTGTTACATAAAGCATAGTTTGAATAATAATATCATTTGCATGAATAAATATCTCAAAAAATCTCAAGGCTACTACAAATCCAGCCATTTTAGGGATTACAGATAAAAATCCTGCCATTGCAGAAGTTGATCCTTGATAAACATCTGGAACCCAAATATGATAAGGGAATAACGATAATTTAAATCCAATAGCTGCAAACATAAATGAAAATCCAACTAATACCAAAACATAATTAGCATAATTTTCATGGGATAAGAAACCTTCTTGTGTTAAAACTTCTGCCATTTGAGATAACTCAACAGTACCTGTTATTGCATAAAATATCATTGCAGCAAATACAAAAAATGCAGCCGCTAAGGCACCCATTGTAAAGTATTTAACTGCAGCTTCAATTGATACCATTCTATTATGCATAGCAATCATTGTATACAAAGCAAGTGATGATGTTTCAAGTCCAACAAATATCATTATCAAAGAATCAGAACTTACCATAAATTGGAATCCTGCAACCGCAAATAAATACAATGCAAAATATTCAGCATGTCTAAACTCTTGAAGTCTTAATTTTGATAATCCTAAAAATACAAAAAATATTGAACCAATAATTATTATACATTGAGATAAAACTGCAATTCCATCTAATAACATTAAATCAAACATTCCTCTTTGATCACCATGAAAAGCTAAAAGAGTAAATAAATCAAAAATCAAAAATAATACAACTAAAATTACATAAAGTGATTTATGTTTATTTTTATTAAAAATATCCGTTAATAAAATACTCAAAGCTCCAATAATCGCTATAGATACGGGTGCAATAGTTCCTAGATTTAAACTTTCTAGACTTATTTTTATAGGTTCAAGCATTATTTAACCTCCCCTGTAGAGTTTAAAAGACTCAATTTTTCTTTTGTACTATCATTAACAGCCTTTACTTCCATTACTTTCGTAAGTTGAGTAACTGATGTATTTAATGGATCTAATATAACTTTTGGATAGATTCCTAAAGCTATAATTAAAACTACTAAAGAAGTAAGTGCCACTAATTCTCTTCCATGAATATCTTTTAAAATTTTATTCTCTGGTTTTCTTAATCTTCCAAAAAATGTTCTTTTATACATAGATAACATATAAACAGCACTTAAAACAATTGTTAAAGCTCCAATAAATGTAAGAATTGGTGAATATTTAAAGAATCCTAAAAGAGATAAGAACTCACCAATAAAACCAACTGTTAAAGGCAACCCAATTGAAGCCATTAAAACAACAGCATAAACAAGAGCAAACATTGGCATGTTATGTGCTAATCCACCAAACTCTTTTATCATCTTGGTTTTTCTTCTATCGTATAAAACTCCAACACTCATAAATAGTGCTCCTGATACAACACCATGTCCAATCATTAAATAAACAGCACCAGAAATTCCCTCAACATTTAAAGCAAATACTCCAAGAGTAATAACCCCCATATGTGAAATTGAAGAATAAGCAATCATCTGTTTCATATCTTCTTGGGCATAGGCAATCATCGCTGTATAAATAATTGCAATTAATCCAAGAGTTGCCATAAATCCTGCGAAATATACACTTGCATCTGGAAACAAGGGAAGTGAAAATCTTATAAATCCATAAGTTTCCATTTTTAGTAAAACTGCTGCTAACATAATTGAACCAATTGTTGGTGCTTGTCCATGAGCCAAAGGAAGCCAAGTATGGAAAGGGAACATTGGAACTTTTACAGCAAAAGCCATAAAGAATGCTATAAATAACCATAATTGTAAATCAAATGGAAGATCAATGCTATTCCATTCTAATACACTAAAACTCCAAACTCCTGTTGTTTCATGAAAAATATACCCAAAATATAAAATCCCAATAAGCATTATTAGAGAACCTGTAAATGTATATAAAAAGAATTTAATTGCTGCATAAAATCTTTTCTCTGCTCCCCAAAATCCAATAACATAAAACATTGGGATAAGTGTTAACTCCCAGAAAACATAAAATAAAATCAAATCTAAAGAAACAAAAACTCCAACCATTGTCATTTCTAAAAATAACATTGTAATAATTAGATTTTTTACATTTTTTTTCTCTGTTAATCCTATTAAAGCAATCATTGTCATAAA